>NZ_FMUL01000023.1:0-80593 GCF_900101215.1 Pseudomonas sp. NFACC32-1 | reverse complement strand
GGTACTGGCCAAAGGCGGCCAGTACGACCCACATCCGAACGCTTGAATGCACAGCGTTACCACCGGCTTTTGCGACGTCACTGACTGATGACAGTAAACGGCAAACGGCCCGACTGAGAACCTGGCAATAAAATCAGCTTTAGAAGCTGAGGGTTTTTTCAGGACAGTCGGGAGCGGCTACTCATCGAGGGCCGAGCGTTGTTGCAGCAACGCTCACAACGAGCCCGGATACATTAGCGCAAGCCAGCTTTACCGAAAACAGCCCATGAGGTTGCAGGAGAAGGGCTGACCATACATTTTATCGCCTGTAGAACAGCCCTGGCTACTTACTGGACTGACGCGCCTGGGCGGCCTTGGCCGCACGCAAGCGGCGGATCTCTTTCGGATCTGCCAGCAATGGTCGATAGATTTCGAGCCGATCGCCTGCCTGCACCACCTGGCGTTCCGGATCGGCAACCACCTTGCCGAAGATACCGACCGGACAGGTCGCCAGGTCCAGTCCGGCAAACGCCTGGGCCATGCCCGATGTTTCCAGCGCGGTGCGCACCGTGGTCCCCTCCGGCACGGCAAAGCCCCGCAGGACCTGACGCTCGGCGGTGGCATACACCACTTCTATCTCGATCAACGCTTGAGCTCTGCGTTCTGCTTGGCGCGCTGGCAGAACGCATCGACCAGGGTGTTGGCCGCCTGATTGAACAACGGCCCCAGCGTGGCCCGCACCAGCGGCCCCGCATAGTCGAACGAGAGATCCAGGCTGATCTTGCAGGCCTTGTCACCCAACGGCTTGAACACCCAGATGCCATGGAGCTGATTGAAAGGCCCCTCTTCCAGGTTCATTTCAATGGATTGTCCCGGCACCAGGGTATTGCGCGTGACGAAATGCTGGCTCAGCCCGCCCTTGGCGACATTGAGGCTGGCGCGCATGTGGGTTTCGGAGCTTTCAAGCACCTCGGCCGATGAGCACCAGGGCAAGAACTGCGGATAGCTCGCCACATCGTTGACCAGGTCGTACAGCGCCTGCGCCGGGTAGGGCAGCAAGGCCGAGCGTTGAATATGTGTCGTCATGTAAGCGTCACTTCCACAGCTGGGCGGCAAACACTACGAGGATGCCGATGGGCGCCACGTAGCGCATCAGGAACAGGCTCGCGGCGAACAGCACCGGGCTGCGCAGCGACAACTCATCGCGTACGGCTTCACGCCCCATGATCCACCCTGCAAACACTACGAAACACAAGCCTCCCAGTGGCAGCATGATCCGCGAGGTGAAGAAATCAATCACACCGAAGAAATCCAGCCCTCCGGTCGCTCCCCATTGATAGAGGCGGAACAGCCCGTCTTCGTTCACGAAAAACTTGGCCTGCTTCCATATATTGAAGGAAAACACCGTGCCCAGGCCAACGAACCAGCAGGTGAAGGCCAGCCAGAAAGTCACCCAGGCACGACTGAGACGGGTCCGCTCAACCAGGTAAGCCACCATCGGTTCCAGCAGGGAAATAGCCGAGCTCCAGGCAGCGATGGCCACCAGGACAAAGAACACCACCCCCATCAACTGGCCGAACGCCATGCTGCCGAAGGCAAAGGGCAGGCTGACAAACATCAGTCCCGGCCCTTCGCTGGGGTTCAGGCCCGCCGCGAACACGATCGGAAACAACGCCACACCGGCCAGCAACGAGACAAAGGTGTCCAGCAGCGCGACCCCGACCACCGTCCTGGTAAGGGAGGCGTTCTTGGGCATGTAGGCGCCATAGATCATGATGGAGCCAACCCCCACGCTCAGAGAGAAAAACGCATGCCCCATGGCTGGCAGCAAGCCGTCCATGACCTTCTCCGGAGAGAAATCGAACATGAAGTGCAGGCCTTCCATGAAGTGCCCGGTGGTCATGCTGTACCCCAGCAGCACCAGGATCATCACGAACAGCAAGGGCATCATGATCCGCAGGCTGCGTTCCAGCCCCGCAACCACGCCCCGGGCGATCACCACCGCCGAGAGGACCATGAAAATCGTGTGCCAGAGGGTCAGTCTCCAGGGGTCGGCAATCACATTGCCGAAGTAGGCGCCCACCTGATCGGGCGGCAAGCCCTGGAAGTCACCCCGCCCCATGTTAATGATGTAGTCCAGCGACCAGCCGCCCACCACACTGTAGAACGACAGGATCAGCAGCGCCGTGATCATCCCGGCGAAGGCACCCCAGGACCACTTGGCCGAGTGCCCCGCCGTCACGGCCAACACCTTCAAGGCGTTGGCCGGGCTCTGCCGGGCGCGACGACCGATGAGGGTCTCGGCCAGCATCACCGGCGCGCCGATGAGCGCGATGCAGGCCAGGAACATCAGTACGAAGGCTCCGCCACCGTAGACGCCGACCATGTAGGGGAATTTCCAGATACTACCCAACCCCACGGCCGAACCGGTGGCGGCGAGTATGAAGACCCAGCGGCTAGCCCAACTGCCGTGGACAGAGACCTTGTCTGTCGACATCGTTATCACGCCCAAGCGTTCAAAAAAGAGGCCGCATTGTCCGGGATTCACTCAACGTGCTCAAGCGTGCTGCTTCACCGTAGCCGACACGCACGCAACTGCCTATAATGCCGCCCCTATGGCTAAACAGAAGAAACACCCCACAGGGACCATCGCGCAAAATAAAAAGGCGCGACACGACTACTTCATCGAACAACGTTTCGAGGCCGGCATGGTCCTGGCCGGTTGGGAAGTAAAGAGCCTGCGCGCGGGCAAGGCGCAACTGGTCGACAGCTACGTGCTGCTCAAGGACGGCGAGGCCTGGCTGCTGGGCAGTCATATCACCCCGCTGACCACCGCCAGCACCCACGTGATCGCCGACCCGGTGCGCACCCGCAAATTGCTGCTCAACAAGCGCGAGCTGGAAAAACTCTTCGCTGCCGTACAGCAGAAGGGTTACGCCTGTGTCTGCACGTCGTTCTACTGGAGCAAGCACCTGGTCAAGTGCGAGATCGCACTGGGCAAGGGCAAGAAGGAATACGACAAGCGCGACACCGAGCGCGAGCGCGATGCCGGGCGCGAGCTGCAGCGCGCCGTGCGCAACAAGGGCAAGGAAGACTAGCCTTCGCGAGATTGCATGTGTGGAGCCTGCTCGCAACTGCAGTGGATCAGTAAACATTGCCTTGACTGACACACCGCATTCGCGAGCAGGCTCGCTCCCACAGGTTTCATCGCTATATTCCCTTGCGCCGTTCCGCCCGCGCCACCCGCTGCGCTTCCTGACGCACTTCGTCCAGCACTTCCTGCACATACAGGATATGTCGGCTGGACACTTCTCGCGCCTGCTCGGCGTGCCCGTCCATGATCGCCTGATACAACTCACGATGCTGGCTGATCAGCATGTCGCGGGTTTCGCTGCGCTGCTTGTACATGCCGCCGATGTTGGTCACCACGTTGCGCTTGAGCAGATCGAACAGTCCACGGATGGTGTGCAGCAACACCGCGTTATGACTGGCCTCGGCGATTGCCAGGTGGAAACGCGCATCCGCCGCGCCCTCCTCCGCTCGACTCACTTCGTCGTGGCGAGCATAGCAATCCTGCAACTCACCGAACGCCGCCGTCAGCCGCTCGCGGTCCACCTCCGTGGCCCGCAACGCGGCGTAATAGGCACAGGAGGCCTCCAAGGTGTGACGAAACTCCAGCAGGTCCCGTTGCGCCTCGGGGTTGCTTTCCAACAGCAGCAACAAAGGGTCGCTGAAGGTCGAACCCAGCGACTCCACCACATAATTGCCACCGCCCTGGCGACTGACCAGCAGTCCCTTGGCGACCAGTTTCTGGATCGCCTCGCGCAACGAAGGGCGTGATACGCCGAACTGATCGGCCAGGGTCCGCTCGGCCGGCAGCCGTTCGCCCGCTTTCAGCGTGCCTTCAAGGATCATTCCTTCAAGCCGCTCGACAATATCGTCAGACAAACGGCGCTGACGAATCTGATCAAACCCCATAACTGATTCTCCACGGTCCCGACGGCTCGCCGGGCTCTCTATTCTGGCCTATCCGGGCCTCGACCACACCCACCAGACGCCATCGGCCCGAGCGGAGCAGATGCGATCTGCACCGCTTATTCGACGAAAGTTTTGTGGGCGGCAAATTGACACACGACAACCAAGGCTTTTACCCTAGCCAACAGCGCTTGTAAATTGGTCTTACCAATTATCCAAAACCGCTGACCAGTGCCTGACCAACAACAATTAGGGGCCCACCCACCATGCAAACCTGGCAACAGCTCTACAGTCCGCTCGGCAGTCTCGGCTTGTCCGCTCTCGCGGCCGTCATCCCCATCGTTTTCTTCTTCCTGGCCCTGGCGGTGTTTCGCCTCAAGGGACATGTGGCCGGCAGCATCACCCTGGCCCTGGCGATTGCCGTAGCGATCCTTGCCTTCCAGATGCCAGTGGACATGGCGCTCGCGGCCGCCGGCTATGGTTTCGCGTACGGCTTGTGGCCGATCGCCTGGATCATCGTCGCCGCCGTGTTCCTCTACAAACTGACGGTCAAGAGCGGCCAGTTCGAGGTCATCCGCAGCTCGGTGCTGTCGATCACCGATGACCAACGCCTTCAAGTGCTGCTGATCGGCTTCTGCTTCGGCGCATTCCTGGAAGGTGCCGCCGGCTTCGGCGCACCGGTCGCCATCACCGCCGCCTTGCTGGTGGGCCTGGGCTTCAACCCGCTGTATGCCGCCGGCCTGTGCCTGATCGCCAACACTGCGCCCGTCGCGTTCGGCGCGCTGGGCATCCCGATCATCGTGGCCGGCCAGGTCACCGGGATCGATGCTTTCAAGATCGGCGCCATGACCGGTCGCCAACTGCCATTGCTGTCGCTGTTCGTGCCGTTCTGGCTGGTGTTCATGATGGATGGCCTGCGCGGCGTCCGGGAAACCTGGCCGGCGGCGCTGGTGGCGGGCTTGAGCTTCGCCATCACCCAGTACTTCACCTCCAACTTCATCGGCCCGGAACTGCCAGACATCACCTCGGCCCTGGCCAGCCTGATTTCCCTGACGCTGTTCCTGAAAGTCTGGCAACCCAAGCGCACCGCAGGCGCCCAGATCGCCGGCACCAGCGTCGGTGCGGCCGTTGCCAGCGTCGGCGGCTTCGGCCAGCCTCGCAGCACAGTCGCTTCCCCCTACAGTCTGGGCGAAATCATCAAGGCCTGGTCGCCCTTCCTGATCCTCACCGTTCTGGTCACGATCTGGACCCTGAAACCGTTCAAGGCGATGTTCGCCGCAGGCGGTTCGATGTATGGCTGGGTGTTCAACTTCGCCATCCCGCACCTGGACAAGATGGTGGTCAAGGTCGCGCCCATCGTGGTCACCCCCACCGCCATTCCCGCCGTGTTCAAGCTCGATCCGATTTCCGCCACCGGCACCGCGATTTTCTTCTCGGCGCTCATCTCCATGCTGGTGCTGAAAATCAATTTCAAAACTGGTCTGACCACTTTTAAAGAGACGTTCTTCGAGCTGCGCTGGCCGATCCTGTCCATCGGCATGGTGCTGGCGTTCGCCTTCGTCACCAACTACTCGGGCATGTCCTCCACCATGGCCCTTGTGCTGGCCGGTACCGGCGCGGCGTTCCCGTTCTTTTCGCCGTTCCTGGGCTGGCTGGGCGTGTTCCTGACCGGTTCCGATACTTCCTCCAACGCGCTGTTCAGTTCGTTGCAAGCCACCACCGCTCACCAGATCGGCGTCAACGACACCCTGTTGGTGGCGGCCAACACCAGCGGCGGCGTGACCGGCAAGATGATCTCGCCGCAATCGATCGCAGTGGCCTGCGCAGCAACCGGGCTGGTAGGCAAGGAGTCGGACCTGTTCCGTTTCACCCTCAAACACAGCCTATTCTTTGCAACGATCGTCGGCTTGATCACCTTGGCCCAGGCCTACTGGTTCACCGGCATGCTGGTGCACTGATCAAGACAGGCAACACTGAAAGAACCGACGCCGAACCACGATTCGGCGTTTGCTATCGATAACCGGGTCTGCAAGGCTGCTGAAAGATATCCCCTCTATATTCAGCAGCCTCAGCGGACGGATAACCGGGACCACCCGGAGACACGCCTGATGAGCGAGCTTTTTTACAACGCCGTGCCGAACGCGACCCGTGTCGCCCCGCCATTGCCCGAACCCCGGCAGTACCCCAGCGAGAAACCGCAACGGGTCTACCTCTTCGGGACCTGCGTGGTGGACCTGTTCTATCCCGAAGCCGGGATGGACGCGATTCACCTGCTGGAGCGTGAAGGCATCCGGGTGGAGTACCCGCAAGGGCAGACCTGTTGCGGGCAACCGGCCTACACCTCGGGATACACCGAGCAGGCCCGGACGGTGGCGCGAGCGCAGCTGGCCCTGTTTGCCGAAGACTGTCCGGTAGTGGTGCCATCGGGATCCTGCGCCGGCATGATCCGCGAGCACTACGCCGATCTGTTCAAGGACGAGCCCGACACGCTCCGGCAGATCCAGGCCCTGGCCGCACGGACTTATGAGCTGGCGGAGTTCCTGCTGTTCGTCTGCAAGGTGCAGCTCAAGGACAGCGGGCAGCCGACGAAGGTCGCGTTGCACACGTCCTGCTCGGCACGACGGGAAATGAACACCCACCTGCACGGCCGGGCATTGTTGGCGCAGTTGTGCAACGTGGAACGAGTCGAACACAGCCACGAAAGTGAATGCTGTGGTTTTGGTGGGACCTTCAGCGTTCGCATGCCGGATATTTCCGGAGCGATGGTGGCCGACAAGACCCGGGCGCTGAAGGAATCCGGCGCGCATCAGGTCGTCAGTGCCGACTGCGGTTGCCTGATGAACATCAACGGCGCGTTGGAAAAACAGCAGGAGGCGCTGCGCGGCCAACACTTGGCAAGCTTCCTCTGGCAGCGTACCGGAGGTGTGGCATGAGCACGCCGACGCTGATTCCCACCGTTGAGGTGTCGGAAGATTTTCGCGCCCGGGCCCACAAGGCCCTGGACGACACGCAACTGCGAAACAACTTTCGCAGTGCGATGGATTCACTGATGACCAAGCGGGCGACGTCCTTCAGCGACGCCCACGAAAGGGAACACCTGCGGGTGCTGGGCAATGCGGTCCGCGCCCGTGCGTTATCGAAGCTGCCCGACCTGCTCGAGCAGCTTGAAAGCAACCTGACCCGCAACGGTGTGAAAGTACACTGGGCGGAAACGGTGGACGAAGCCAATGGCATCGTCCTTTCGATCATCCGCGCTCACGAGGCGCGGCAAGTGATCAAGGGCAAATCGATGGTCAGCGAAGAGATGGAGATGAACCATGTCCTCGCGGCTCAAGGCATTGAATGCCTGGAATCGGACATGGGCGAGTTCATCGTCCAACTCGATCACGAGAAGCCTTCACACATCATTATGCCGGCGATCCACAAGAATGCCGGTCAGGTCGCGTCCTTGTTCCACGACAAACTCGGCGTGGAGTACACCAAGGACGTCGACCAGCTCATCCAGATCGGCCGCAGGGTCTTGCGGCAGAAATTCTTCGAGGCCGACATCGGCGTCTCGGGCGTCAACTTCGCCGTCGCCGAGACCGGTACGCTGCTGCTGGTGGAAAACGAGGGGAATGGACGGATGTCCACCACCGTGCCACCGGTGCACATTGCCGTGACCGGCATCGAGAAAGTGGTGGAAAACCTGCGGGACGTGGTGCCGCTGCTGTCGCTGCTGACCCGCTCCGCCCTCGGCCAGCCCATCACCACCTACGTCAACATGATCTCCGGCCCGCGCAAGGCCCAGGAGCTGGACGGCCCCCAGGAAGTCCACCTGGTGCTGCTGGACAACGGACGCAGCCAGGCCTTTGCCGACAGCGAACTGCGCCAGACCCTGAACTGCATCCGCTGCGGCGCCTGTATGAACCATTGCCCGGTCTATACCCGAATCGGCGGCCACGCCTATGGCGAGGTTTACCCAGGGCCTATCGGAAAAATCATCACGCCCCACATGGTCGGCCTCGCCAAGGTGCCGGACCACCCGAGCGCCTCCTCGCTGTGCGGCGCCTGTGGCGAAGTGTGCCCGGTGAAGATCCCGATTCCGGCCTTGCTGCGCCGGCTGCGGGAAGAGAACGTCAAGGCACCGGACAGCCCCCACCAGGTGATGCGCGGCCAGGGCAGCAAATATTCGCCCAGGGAACGGTTCATCTGGAATGCCTGGGCCCGGCTCAACAGCTCGCCGCGGCTGTACCGGCTGTTCGCCTACCTCGCCACGCGCCTGCGCGCCCTGACGCCCCGCAACGTCGGCCCATGGACTCAGAACCACAGCGCCCCCAAACCCGCCGCCCGCTCATTGCATGACCTGGCCCGCGAACACCTGAACCCGCAGGGAGACCGTCGATGAGCGCCAAGCAGAATATCCTCGCCAAGCTGCGCAAAAGCCTGACCGGCACCACGCCGGTTGCCGACAACTTCGATGTCGAGCTGGTGACCCAGACCTATCGCTATGCGCCTGAGGAACGCATCCCTCAACTGCGTAAGCTGATGGAGGCTGTGCACACCGAGATCCACCTCACCAGCGGCGAAGGTTGGCCAGCGTTGCTGGCGCAGCTACTGCGCGACCGTCAGTTGCCCAGCCTGCTCATTGCGCCGAGCACACCACACGGGCAAAGAATCACGCAATTCTGGGCGAACAATCCGGACCTGCCACCTCTCAAGGCCTACGACCGGCCGGTGGAGGAATGGAAAGCCGAGCTGTTCAACGACACCCCTGCCAGCCTCACCGGCACCCTCGGTGCCATCGCCGCCACCGGCAGCCTGATTCTCTGGCCAACGCGGGAAGAGCCCCGGTTGATGAGCCTGGTGCCACCGGTGCATTTCGCCCTGCTCAAGGCCAGCGAGATCCGTGACAACTTCTACGAAGTGCAGCAGGAATTCGCCTGGGCCCAAGGCATGCCCACCAACGCCCTGCTGGTGTCGGGCCCCTCGAAAACCGCCGACATCGAACAAGTCCTGGCCTACGGCGCCCACGGCCCGAAGGATCTGGTGGTACTGATTCTGGAGGACCAATGACCCTTCCGGCCCCCTTTCTGCGTGACGTACACCAACTGATCCCACCCAAGCGACGTTTCGACGACCCGCTGTCGACGCTGGCCTTCGGTACCGACGCCAGCTTCTACCGGCTGATTCCCAAACTCGTGGTGCGGGTCGAGAGCGAAGACGAAGTGGTGGCGCTGTTGCAACTGGCCCAGCGCGACCAGGTGCCCGTCACCTTCCGTGCCGCCGGCACCAGCCTGTCCGGACAAGCCATCAGCGACTCGGTGCTGATCGTGCTGGGGGACAACTGGAACGGTCGCGAGATTCGCGAACAAGGCTCCCAGATCCGCTTGCAGCCCGGCGTGATCGGCGCCCAGGCCAACGCCTGGCTGGCCCCGTTCGGGCGCAAGATCGGCCCGGATCCGGCGTCCATCAACGCCTGTAAGATCGGCGGCATCGTCGCCAACAACGCCAGCGGCATGTGCTGCGGCACGGCCCAGAACACCTATCACACACTGGCCGGCATCCGCCTGGTACTGGCCGATGGCACTCGCCTCGATACCGAAGACGACAGCAGCGTGGCGGCCTTTCGCACAAGCCATGGCGACCTGCTGGAGCAGTTGGCGACCCTCGGTCGCGAAACCCGCACCAACACAGAACTGGCCGCCCGAATTCGCCATAAATATCGTCTGAAAAATACCACCGGCCTGTCACTCAACGCCCTGGTGGATTTCGACGATCCTCTGGACATCCTGAGCCATCTGCTGGTGGGCTCCGAAGGCACCCTGGGCTTTATCAGCGCAGTGACCTACAACACCGTTGTCGACCACCCGCACAAGGCATCGGCGCTGATCGTGTTCCCGGATGTGGAGACCTGCTGCAACGCGGTCACCGTCCTGAAAAGCCAACCCGTATCGGCGGTGGAACTGCTGGATCGTCGCAGCCTGCGTTCAGTGCAGGACAAACCCGGCATGCCCGATTTCGTACAACACCTTTCGCCCCAGGCCTGTGCCCTGCTGATCGAATCCCGCGCGGCTTCGTCATCCCTCCTACAGGAACAGCTCGCCCGGATCATGGCCTCCCTGGCCAGTTTCCCGGTGGAAAAACGCATCGACTTTACCGAAGACCCGAAGGAAAACGCCCGGCTCTGGGCCATCCGCAAGGACACCTTCCCCGCCGTGGGCGCGGTGCGCAAAACCGGCACCACAGTGATCATCGAGGACGTCACGTTCCCGGTGGAACAACTGGCCGTGGGCGTGAATCGCCTGATCGAACTGTTCGACAAACATCACTACGACGAAGCGATCCTGTTCGGACACGCACTGGAAGGCAATCTGCACTTTGTCTTCACCCAAGGCTTCAACAACCCGGAAGAAGTCGCACGCTACCAGGCGTTCATGGATGACGTGGCCCATCTGGTGGCGGTGGAGTTCGGCGGCTCGCTGAAGGCCGAACACGGTACCGGACGCAACATGGCGCCGTTCGTCGAACTGGAATGGGGCAGCGATGCCTACCAGCTGATGTGGCGCCTCAAGCGTTTGCTCGACCCCAACGGCATCCTCAACCCCGACGTGGTCCTGAGCGAAGACCCGCAGATCCACCTCAAGCACCTCAAGCCGCTGCCGGCCGCCGACGAGATCGTCGACAAGTGCATCGAATGCGGCTTCTGCGAGCCGGTGTGCCCGTCCAAGGACCTGACCTTGAGCCCGCGCCAGCGCATCGTGATATGGCGCGACATCCAGGCGAAAAAACGCTCCGGCATCGACACTTCGGCGCTGGAAACGGCCTATCAATACCAGGGCATCGACACCTGCGCCGCCACCGGGCTGTGCGCCCAACGTTGTCCGGTGGGCATCAACACCGGCGAACTGGTGAAAAAACTGCGAGGACGTACCGCAACCCGTAAGAAAACCGCCGATTGGCTTGCGAGTAATTTCGCCACTGCCTTGCAAGGTGCCCGCTTTACGCTGCACGTCGCCAATGGCGCGCGCATGCTGCTGGGAGCGCCGCGCCTGACCCGTCTGTCCGGTGGGCTGAACCGATTGTCCAAGGGCCGGGTTCCGCAATGGACCAACGCCATGCCGCAGCCGGAACGCCCCATCCGCTTCAGCCCCGCTGTGGCGGACGAACGCCCGAGAGTGGTGTATCTGGCTGCGTGCGTATCTCGGGCCATGGGACCGGCCGCAGGGGACAAGGAACAGACGTCCCTGTACGAAAAGACTCAACGGCTGCTGGAAAAGGCCGGTTATCAAGTCGTCTTTCCGGACAATGTGGACAACCTGTGCTGCGGCCAGCCATTCGCGTCCAAAGGGTATGCCGAGCAAGCCGAAGACAAACGCCAGGAAATGATCGGCGCCCTGCTGCATGCCAGCCGTGGTGGGCTCGACCCGATCTATTGCGACAC
The DNA here is from genome assembly GCF_900101215.1 of Pseudomonas sp. NFACC32-1. Classification (NCBI taxonomy): domain Bacteria; kingdom Pseudomonadati; phylum Pseudomonadota; class Gammaproteobacteria; order Pseudomonadales; family Pseudomonadaceae; genus Pseudomonas; species Pseudomonas sp. NFACC32-1. The sequence goes on along the minus strand of NZ_FMUL01000023.1, from coordinate 69,216 downwards.
CAGCCCCTGCACGCTGCGCCTGGTCCAGGACCTCGGCGACGTACGCCTGGACCTGTACGACCCGGTGCGTTTCATCCGCACCCACCTGATGGACCGCCTGGAGTTCACGCCACAGGAAGCCCCGATCGCCGTGCATGTCACCTGCAGCACGCAACACCTGGGCGAAAGCCAGGCCCTGATCGACCTGGCGCGCAAATGCAGCAAGAACGTGGTGATCCCCGAAGGTATCCACTGCTGTGGCTTTGCCGGCGACAAAGGCTTCACCACCCCGGAACTGAACGCCCATTCACTGCGTACCCTCAAGGACGCCGTGCAGCACTGCAGCGAAGGAATTTCCACCAGCCGCACCTGTGAAATCGGCCTTACGCAACACGGCGCCATCGACTACCACGGGCTGGTCTACCTGGTGGACCGAGTCACCCAGGCCAGGGCAAGGTAAAGAAAAATAGAACCCTGGCGAACGCCCGCAGTCCATTGATCAAGTCCCGCAAACGCGGGACCTCCCTCAATTGGTAGTACTGATGGCGTGAGCCTTCGGTTCAAGGAGAGACACATGAAACGCTCTGCACTGCTAGGTCTGTTCGTCACTGCCTCCATCCTCGCCTCCCCCTCGTTCGCCGCCGGCGGCTCGGACGACTTGTGCGAGACCAATATCAAAACCATCGAGAACGCCAAGACCCAGGTCCAGGGCTCCGACCTCGAAGCGCGCGTCGAGGCCAGCCTCCAGCAAGCCAAGGCCCACCAGGCCCAGCACAGTGAGGAAGGCACCAAGAAATGCATCAGCGAAACCACCCAGACCCTTCAGGAAATCCAGAAGGTGAGCAAGGACGGTAAAAGCTCCTGACCGTTGACGGCCAACCTTCGGGTTGGCCTCCGGCCCGGATTGGCGTACACTCTGCACATGCCTGCCGCTCCAATGCTCTACCGGAGTGACAGGTCCGGGGCCGTTCAGGATTCGACGCCGGTTGCGAAACTTTAGGTGCATGCCGAGTTGGTAACAGAACTCGTAAATCCACTGTTGCAACTTCCTATAGTTGCCAATGACGAAACCTACGGGGATTACGCTCTCGCTGCGTAAGCAGCCTTAGCTCTTCCCTTCTGGTACCTTCGGGTCCAGCAATCATCAGGGGATGTCTGTAAACCCAAAATGATTGTCATATAGAACAGAATCGCCGTGCAGTACGTTGTGGACGAAGCGGCTAAAACTTACACAACTCGCCCAAAGCACCCTGCCCGTCGGGTCGCTGAGGGTTAACTCAATAGACACGGCTACGCATGTAGTACCGACAGCGGAGTACTGGCGGACGGGGGTTCAAATCCCCCCGGCTCCACCAATTTAGCTTTATAAATCAGGCACTTAGCGAATAGCTACAGTGCCTTTTTTGTGTCTCTTAGGGCCGTTTTGGTTGGGTAATGCCAGCTTTATGACAGCCTCCCTTCCCGCGAAGCCCATCCGCGACTGCCATCTTTACCTCACATCAGGCAAAGCGCTTTCCGACGCTTTTCCGGTTTGAAATCGCGCCACAGCGGTCTGTCAGGGGTATTAAATCTGTGTCGGCTTACACACAGAGACCCACAAATGCCGACACATGCCCCCAAGAAGTACCTGATCAGCCACATCTCTCTGCAGCACTGCTTTGATAAGAGCCGCTCGGGCCTTGAAAAGCTGCGCGAAACCATTTTTTAATGCATCGGTACAACTGGATTCGGCCTCATCAATTCAACGATGGGTTGGCACCAGCGCGGGCCGAGGAAAAACTTAACGTCGTGTCCGGGATTAGTTGACCACTACAACGTGACGTTCTTGAACATCGTGAAAATTTCGACGGCCTTGGGATGCAATCCGTCGTCGCTGCTGAGCGAGGCGGGTTTGTAGCTTTGAATGAGGTTGAATGAGGCGAGGACTATCCTTGCCTGCTACAATCTATTCAGATTTCCATTACTGCAAAGTTCGGAAGATATCTGTACATCCGGCAAAATTTCTCCGCGTCGGATGCGGGTATTGAGCCCAGGTCCAGCTCTCGGTCTACAGGTTTAGGAAGCTGTTGCTCAATTTTTCGAAGCTCTCGAATTGTCAACTTCGGCATTTCAATTCGAATAGGTTTTTGCGTTGCCGGCATGAAGTCGAGCCGCTCAAAAGCACATGCCTCAAGTCGATGGATTTCGTCCTCGTCGACAAACGCTCCAACGAGGGTGCACATTCGAGCATCGTCTTGATATTCGATCTCGCAAATTGATTCGAATCGGAGGGTCGTGCCAGCACTCAGGTTGCGTTCGGCTAGAGCCAATTCGATCTCAGTTATCAGCATTTTCCGGCTAAGAGTCCCATAGGGCCACCCCGCAAGATCATCGTCTCGTGCGTCATCTGGAACTCGTTCTCGACCAAATGTTTGCCTAAAACGCTCGATCGCGATCATTTTGCCTTCGTCCGTATCCCGCTGATAATCGATTAGAGACGGAGCCTTAACACATTGGACCGATACGGCTAAAACCGAGCCAGAACGGACCCGGTTTGCGACTGACCGAACATCTTGCAGCATTCCTGGCTCTAGAGGATCGTCGTAATCGAGCCACGCAATAACTCGCTCCGACCAATCTAGCCGAGGTAGAACGGTGGATGAATTTCCGAATTCGATATTGATGTTGAACGGCCTATTTTCTTCGAATCGGGCCCGAGCCCCCTCAGCCTGCTCAATAGATATCATTTTATTTATACCAAGCATGCGGTGAAATAAAATGAAATCCGAAAACCAGACCGACCCGAATCCAATATAGCAATAGTCCTCCACTGCTTGGAATGGAGTAAGCCGACGAAGAACGTCAACTAACATTTTTCTCTCGGCGTGTTTAGCTGGCCGTAAAGAATAGTCGATTTTTCGGAAGCTTCCGCTCATCAGTCGCGCTGCCTCGTCAGAACCATGTCGAAGCAAGTCTCACCTACAGCCTTTGCTGATGTTACCCCTAACGCATCTTGTAGGAACTCAACGTCATCAACTGTTCGAGAGAATTGTATTTTGATCAACTTCGGCCCCCTAGCAACTGAGCTTCTGTTGGGTGCGGTGAAGTCCGCTTTTTTCTGGAACGTCTCCGGGCCTTGGGGGGCTGCTTTGGTGATGAGTTCCAAAAGAGGGCTCTTCTCTTTGGTGTTCTCGTCAATATCAGCGTCCAGCTCGTTGAGGAAATCGATTACCGGTCTCATCATTTCCAGCATACGCTGGAATGTTGATCGCCAAACATTACTGTCTACGTCCACATCGGTTTTGGTCGTGTTCCAAGGAATTCGAGATGAGTCATCTGAGTCGAATGAAACTATGCCTCGGAACCTGGCGAACTGGTTGTGGAAGCTGGGGATTATCATCCTCTCTGCATTTTCTTCCAATAAACCCCAGCCGGTTTGCGGCCTGCGGTCTGCTTCCAAGACGACCCGACCATTACATATAACGTTCCAACCAGCCTCCTTCGGAGACGACTTTCCTAAGCCTACGATGATCTTCGCTGTAACGGTAGCGGCGCCATCTTCGCTGAACTCTAAAATGTCGGTTCCAGGCGTAAACCCATCGCTAACAAGTAGATAAATATTCGTTGCGTCGATTCGGGTATCGTTAACCTTGATATCTAGGCCGTCTGAAATAAATTGCCGGTGTTTTGACTTGATTAGACCTATAATTGAGTTGACGAAGTAAGTTGTACCAAATTTTGCTGCAACTTCTCGCCGCAGTTTGGTTACTAAGATGTCAGTCCCAGGCTTGTCTTGTCCAATTTTGTCGGATTGGACTTCGGCCCAAGGGAAACTCCAGCCACCGGTCTCAGCCTCCCACTGTTCAACGTCAACATCTACAGCCCATGTTTCTGCTGAGGTCGATGACTCAACTCTGAAATGGCGTCCGAATTTGAACAGCGCCCGCTTCATGCCCACGCCAAATTGGCCGATAGAGTGTGCAGTTCTAGTGGCAGCCGCGGGCCTACCGAAGCGAAACGCATACTCCTGAGCAGTTTCGACATCGAATCCGCCACAATTGTCGTAAATGCTGAACTGGTGACTGTTAAGCACGATTTCGACCTTACATCCATCGTAAGGGCGAGTAGCGTCGCTTTCCCGGCCTGCGGCTATTCTTTTGGCTCCATCGACGCAGTTGTCGACTAGATCGAGCACAGCCTGTTCAAGTGGAATATCGCGGGTCAGCATGTCTACGAAGAACGCTTTCGTAGGCTCTGCGTTGATTTCCTTGCGTTGTGGGGCGTCCGTTTCAGCCATCATGTACCTCCGGTCTCTTCGGCGATAATGACCGCTTTGCTGGCTTTTCGCTAGCCTTCACGATCGACAAAAAACTTCTGATCACGTATGCTGTGCCAATGCTAATGGACTTCTGATTATGCCTACCCTACTCGACCTTTTTAGTGGATGCGGCGGGCTAGCGCTCGGCTCCCAAAATGCCGGCTTCAAGACCTGCTTGGCTGTGGACATCGACCCGATCCTCTCAAGCTCATTCCCTGTCAATTTTCCTACAACCCCTTTTCTTCACGCCGACGTATCGACGTTGACATGGGAGAATATCCGCCCCTACATGCCCGAGGGTGTTGACGGCATCGTAGGTGGCCCACCCTGTCAAGCCTTCAGTAGCATTGGGAAGCGGCTTCCTGACGACCCTAGGCGATCACTTGTGGGCCATTTTTTCCGCATAGTCGAGGAGGTCCAGCCCAAATTCTTTGTCATGGAGAACGTGCCTGGCTTGGCATTCCCTGAGAATAGGCCTGTTCTAGATGAAGGGCTGAGTCGACTCGGTAGCCACTGGAAAGTCCTTGGCCCGGTCATTCTGGATGCCTCTAATTTTGGGGCCCCGACGAAGCGGAAGAGGGTGTTCGTATTCGGGTTCAACTCACTAAAGCTCAGCCCTCCCGATCTTGGCTACCTTACCGAGTCGGCTTCGTTCTCTACTACGGTCCTTGATGCCATCAACGACTTGAAAAACTCCGTACCTTTGGGAGCTGGTGGAGGGGGCAGTCAGTGGGTGTACGGGAAAAGTCGAAAGCTGTCGGAATACGCAAAGCGCATGCGCGCCAAATCTGGTTCGTTCACTGGCCACCAGCGTACGGTGCACAAGGCAGAGACTAAAATGCGGTTTTCTACGGTTCCCCAAGGGGGCGTGGATACCGTTGGTAAGCACAAGCGGCTTGAGTGGTGTGGCCTTTGTCCTACCCTGCGCGCGGGAACCGGAAGTGATCGTGGCTCCTATCAGGCGGTTCGGCCACTGCACCCGGACGAGGATAGAGTGATCACGCCGAGAGAGGCAGCGCGATTACAAGGTTTTCATGACGACTTTATCTTTCATCCAACGACTTGGCACAGCTTCAGGATGATCGGCAACAGCGTCTCTCCAATAATCGCTGAGGCATTGCTGACCAGGATTAAGCACCTTCTCTAATCAGATGCCGGTCACAGGGCCCGCCTGAACAGGCTCTGGAGAGCAGTCTAGTTTGGTCGCGTGCCTTATTGCCCGGCTAGGCGCAAAAAAACGCCATCCATAGGATGGCGTCTTCAAAAAAGGGGCTCTAATTCCTGCAACGTAGAACCTGCTGACGAAAAGGCAGGGCTCTACGTTGGGAGCGCCTCAGTCGTGGTTTTGGTAATACTCGACGAGAGATTCATAGTCCTCGCTCTCTTCATCAACAAGCGCCGACTCGCCGTCATGTGCTGAACATTCGCCATGCTCGTTGATGTCCGATGCTCTGTAGACCTAGTCATCCCCGCAGTAGCGGCAATGCTCGTACTCCGATTCATATCGGGAAACGCAGCTCGCGCAAACCCAACCGTCAGTTCAGATTCCTCGTAGCCCAGCGGGGTGATGTCGAGGCTCTTATGGCCGGAGTTCTCACATGAGGAAGCTAGGCCCGCACGGATAACGTCATACAGCTCGTGGAGGTCTAGAGTCTGCAATGGAGTTTGGTGCATGCGCGGAATGTGTTCGGCTAGCTTCTCAACACCTGCTTCGCAGTAGTGATCAGATCGGCGTCGAACTGGTCAAAGTACGGGTCGCTCTTTAGTTGGAAGCCATTACGGGCTCCCCCCCCCGGCTCCTGATCTTTTGAGATTTTTTGAGTTCCAGTCATTCGGATATCCAAACGGTCCTCCAGCCCCTTTGACACTGACCCTTGGAATACCGAATCAGTGCCTGAGGAAAAATCTTACACCTGCTCAAACCCTATACCTCTCCGAGTGGCAGCTCAAAGGGAGTCAACCCGCGACCAACGATTACGTCCTCCTCGACGGTGACGATGGCAAACGGCTTAGCTACGCAAGACGGGATGCCCGGACGCCTACGGCGTGTTTCAGACACAGCTCCGTTGAGAGGGCGTTAAAGCTAAGCGTGACGGGTACGGCTATCCAGCATATTGCCCAAGGCCTCCGCCCCGGAGCATTTCCATTTGGTCTTGGTCAAGCTGCTTATGAAGAAGTTATCCGTCAGTTATTGCCTCAGAACCGAACTGGCAATTTTCAAAAGCGCTCTAGGCGCAGCCCCCTACAGCCATACACACTCCGTAACACCGAACCCTAGGCCCGAAGCTACGTCGCCTTGCGCCTTTCCCTACAACTAAGACAGAATCCGCCCGCTTGTGCGCCTTGGCCCGCACCGGTAGCTTGGCTCCTATCACTGCTCATCAGTGATCGGGTTTAGCGACCCGAAGGGTATGGACGCATCAGCACTCCTGATCTCGTTGCAGGTATTCATGTCTGCAATGATTGCAATGGTGGCTGTGCGCGGGAGATCTTCGGGTCTGCCGGGCTCCTGTACCCCCGGTTCGCTAACCTGCGTACAGCCGCCACCCTAACTTGCTTAGCGACAAGTCATGGTGGCCCAACCTGGTACAGGAGTTCCATCATGTTCAAGGTCACACCCAATCCTCCGCAAACGGCCCCCAGCTCCGCCGGCCTCGATCCAAAGAAAGTCCAAGAGGCGACCGATCGGGCGCTGGATTTCTATCTGAAACCGAAAGAAACCGACGCCAAAACCGCCCCCCCACCCGGTCAGCTCTTCACCGTCATCGACGGCATCGACACTGAAAGTCTGCTCGCCAACCTCAGCGAAAACCTGGCCTCGGCCAACGCCATGATCAACGACCTGGCGTTCGACCTTGACGGGTCGCGCCGATATGTTGCGCTGGGCATTCAGCAAGTGATTGAGCTGAGCGAGCTGTTGGCAAATCGGGCGTTGGATAACGTCGATCCGCGCTAGCACCCAGCCTATAACGTGAGGCCGAGTCGGACCTTTGTAGCCCCGAGTCTACAGAGCAGCCGACTCGCCGAACCGGCACGGCGAACGTAGTGCCGCTAAGCGCTATACGCAGAATCTGACTTTAGACGCCAGAGCAACCACAACACCCAAGCATCAACTAACCTCACCTCCTCAACCACCCTTCCCCTTCTCCAACTCCGCAATCAAAAAATCCCTGAACGCAGAAACCGCCGCCGGTAAATTACGTCCCGCCATGCTCTGCAGTTCGATGCGCCGTGCCTTCATACCTTCATCAAGAATCGGCAAGCATTGAAGTGCCTTGTCGGCCACTTGCTTGTGCAAGGTCATCTCACTGGCGAGGCTGATGCCTCCCTCTTCGCGCACGAAGCTATAGAGCGAGGCCACGTAGTTAGTGGTCAATACCGGGTCGAACAACAAGCCCTGCACGCCGCAACAGATGTCGAACAGTTGCCGTATGGTGGTGTCGGCCTTGGGGAGTGCAATGGGCCAGGGTTGCAACTCGGCGAGGTTGACCGCTTCACGCCCGGCCAAGGGATGAGAATTGGAGACCACGGCGAAGATCGCGCCGCTCAGGACATGTTCGACCTTGATTTCCTTTTGTGGCGTCAGGCTGAAGGTCATCGCCAGGTCGGCTTCGCCGGAGCGTACTTTTTCGGTCGCCTGCGCAGGCGCACAGACCTCCAGGGTGAAATGGATGCCCTGATACTCACGCCTGAATGCACTGATGCTCCTGGGCATGTATTCCAGTGCGAATCCTTCCGAGCAGGCCACGTGCACGTGACCTCGTTGCAAGCCGTGCAGCTCGGTAATTTCCAGCACCACCTGCTCGGCCTCCAGTTGTGACTTGCGCGCATAAGCCGCCAGTCGCGCGCCCGCCTCGCTGAGCACCATGCCCCGAGCACGACGCTCGAACAGGCTGGCATCCAGGGCCAATTCAAGCTTGGAGATCTGCCGGCTCACCGCTGACGCCGCGACGTTCAGCCGTACCGAGGCTTCGCTGATCGATCCGCATCGCGCCACTTCCAGAAAATAGCGCAGTGCCGTGGACTGCACACCATACAGCTGCATCGGCGCCTCCAGGGTTTGCCTTTTCGGCAAAGGAAGAATCGAAATATTATTCTTGTGGCATTGATAACCTTTCCCTACATTCGAGTCCAGATCAAAAAAAATACAGTCTGATCCTTTTACCCTCCTTTGCGCTTTTGCGATTCGCTGCCCTTTGATTCAACCACTCTCGCCAACGGAGACGACGGCATGGGCATCAAAGGTTTCGCCTGCACTATTGCGCTGATGGGCTTCATCAGCAGTTTTCCGGCTCATGCCGGTAAAGCCAACGACACCCTGGTTTACGCTTCCGACAGCGAGCCTGAAAACATCAGCCCCTATCACAACGATCTACGCGAAGGCGTGATTCTCGGTCGGCTGATCTGGGACAACCTGGTCTACCGCGATCCCAAAAGCGGCGAGTACCAACCCATGTTGGCCACGCGCTGGAAACAGGTCGACGACACCACCATCGACTTCGAACTGCGCAAGGGCGTCAAATTTCACAACGGTGACGACTTCACCGCCGACGATGTGGTGTTCACCCTCAACTACGTGGTGTCGCCCGAAGCGAAAGTCGTGACCGTGCAAAACGTCGACTGGATCAAGAGCGCCGAGAAAACCGGTGACTACAGCGTCCGCCTGTATTTGAAGAAGCCTTTTCCTCCGGCTCTGGAATACCTGTCCAACGCCGTTCCGATGTTTCCCAAGCAGTATTTCGAGAAGGTCGGCCTGGCCGAATTCAGTCGCAAGCCAATCGGTACCGGGCCGTATAAAGCCGTATCGGTGGTGGCTGGCGAAGGCGTGACCATGGAGATCAACAAGGACTACTTTCCGGACAGCCCACAAGGCAAACCGCATATCGGCCACCTCAAGTTCCGGGTGATCCCGGATGCCGAAACCCGCCTGGCCGAGTTGATGACCGACGGTGTCGACTGGACCTGGCGCGTGACCCCGGATCAGGCGGTCGACCTCAAGGGCATGCAGAACCTGACCGTGACCAGCGGCGAAACCATGCGCATCGGTTTCCTGATTCTCGATGCCCGGGGCACCTCCACGGAAAACTCCCCCATGAAGAACCTCAAGGTGCGCCAGGCCATCAACCATGCGATCAACCGCAGTGCGCTGGCCACGCAATTGGTGGGGGGCGAAGCCAAGCCCTTGCAGGTGGCCTGTTACCCAGGCCAGTTCGGTTGCGATACCTCCGCGGCCACGGTCTACGACTACGACCCGGCCAAGGCCAGGGCGCTGCTTGCCGAAGCCGGTTATCCCAATGGCTTCGAGACCGAAATCTTCGCCTATCGCGACCGTGATTACGTCGAAGCCATCATCGGCAACCTGCGCGCCGTGGGTATCAACGCCAAGCTGCGCTTCTTGAAGTACGCCGCCCTGCGCGATCAGCAACGTGGCGGCAAGGTGCCCATGTCGTTTCAGGCCTGGGGCTCGTTCTCGATCCTCGACACCTCGGCGTCGGCCGGCACCTGGTTCAAGGGCAATCCGGACGACAACATCAAGGATCCACAAGTCCAGGGCTGGCTGCAGACCGCCGACAACGCCCTCGACCCGCAACTGCGCAAGGACAACTACCGCAAGGCGTTGCAGCGCATCAGCGAACAGGCGTACTGGGCGCCGCTGTTCAACTACTCGATGAACTACGCCTACACCTCCGAACTGGCGTTCACGTCATACCCGGATGAGTTGCCGCGTTTTGTTCAGTCCAGCTGGAAGTAATCCGCAACCGGGCGGATTGATCGAGAGGTGCCGTGGCTGCGACTGACCCGCACCACGGACATCTCCTCACACATGCCATCCATTGGATACGAGGAAACTTGCCATGCTTGGATTCCTTCTGCGTCGGCTGGGCATCGCGATTTGCGTGGCCATTACCGTGTCGGTGATCAGTTTTTCCCTGTTGCACCTGTCCGGCGACCTGGCCACGGCCATTGGTGGACCGGAAGCCACCAGCGAACAGATCGAACAGATCCGCGTGCAATACGGCTTGAACAAACCGCTGCCGACCCAGTACTTCAACTGGCTGGGCGATTTGCTGCGGCTGGACCTGGGCAACTCGTTTTTCTTTCAGGAATCGGTCTACAACCTCGTCGTCAGCCGTTTGCCGATTACCCTCGGGTTGGGTGCCATGGCCCTGGGCATCGCCTTGCTGGTGGCGATTCCACTGGGGGTGCTGGCAGCGGTCAAACGCGACACCTGGATTGACCGACTGGCCTTGAGCATCGCGGTGCTGGGCCAGGCGATGCCCAGTTTCTGGTTTGCGCTGATGCTGATCGTGGTGTTCGCGGTGACGCTCAAGTGGTTGCCGGTGTCCGGCAACTCGACCCTGCTGCATTTCGTCATGCCGGCCATTGCCCTGGGCTACTACGCGACGCCGGCCATCATGCGCCTGACCCGCGCCGGCATGCTCGATGTGCTCGGTTCCGATTACATCCGCACCGCCCGCGCCAAGGGCCTGCGCCCTGCCCGCGTGCTGTTCAAGCACGCATTGCGCAACGCCTTGATTCCGGTCGTCGCGCTGGCGGCGGTGGAGTTCGGCTTCATGCTCGGCGGTTCGGTGGTGATCGAAACCGTGTTCTCCCTGCAAGGCATCGGGCAACTCGCCTGGGACGCCATCGCCCGTGACGATTTTCCGGTGGTACAGGCCGTAGTCCTGCTGATTGCGGTGATCTACATCATCCTCACCTTGCTGGCCGATGTGCTCAACGCACTGCTCGACCCGCGCATCCGCGTGCGCTAGGAGGCTTACATGAGCACCCCCACGACCCTCGCGATCAATGACTACCTGCCACCCCCCAGCAGCCTGAGCCGAGTCCTTGGCAAGAGTTTTCGCCATCGTGGTTTCGCCATCGGCGCGGTATTGTTGCTGATCATCTTCGCCGGTGCACTGTTCGCCCCGTGGCTGGCCCCCCACGACCCTTATGCGCAAGACGTGATGCTGCGCATGAAACCGCCGGTATGGATGGCCAACGGCACCTGGGAGTACGTCCTCGGCACCGACAAGCTGGGCCGTGACTACCTGTCGCGATTGCTCTATGGCGCGCGGATTTCGCTGTTCATCGGCATCGCGGCGGCGTTGATTTCCGGCTTTATCGGCACCGTGATGGGGCTGTTGGCCGGTTACTACGGCGGCAAGCTCGATGCGTTCATCAGCTACCTGATCACCACGCGGCTGGCGATGCCGGTGGTGATGGTCGCGCTGGCCTCGGCCTCGCTGATGGGCGGCTCGCTGAAAGTGGTCATTGTGCTGCTGGGCTGCCTGTTATGGGATCGCTTCGCGGTGGTGGTCAGGGCTTCGGTGCAACAGATTCGCGATGCTGAATATGTGGCCTCTGCCCAGGCCCTTGGCTGCTCGACCCTACGCATCCTGGTCAGCGAGATCCTGCCCAATCTGGTCGGTGCGCTGATCGTCGTCGCGACCCTGGAGATGGCCCACGCGATCCTGCTGGAGTCAGCCCTGTCGTTCCTCGGGGTTGGCGTGCAGCCGCCGACGCCGTCCTGGGGCCTGATGATCGCCGAAGGCAAACCCTACATGTTCTTTTCCCCGTGGGTCATCGCCATTCCCGGCGTCGCCCTGATGATTCTGGTGCTGGGCATCAACCTGGTCGGCGACGGCCTGCGCGATCTGATCCTGCCCGACGGCCGCAACTGATTAGAGGAGTCAGGACATGGCACTACTGCATGTTGAAAACCTGCGCGTGGACATCCCCATGGGCAACAGCCCGACACCGGATGACATGCTGCATGCCGTGCGCGGTCTGGATTTCGAAGTCGAGCGCGGTGAAATGCTGTGTATCGTCGGCGAATCCGGCTGCGGTAAATCCCTGACCTCGCTGGCGCTGATGGACCTGCTGCCACGCAAGGCCAGACGCACCGCGTCCCGGCTGACGCTGGACGGCATCGACATGCTGGGCCAGAGCGAGCGGCGCATGTGCGATCTGCGCGGCAACCGTCTGGCGATGATCTTCCAGGAACCGATGACCTCGCTGAACCCGGCCTACAGCATTGGCGACCAGCTCAGCGAAGTGCTGACCCAGCATCGCAAGGTGTCACGCAAGGATGCCCTGGCGCGCGCCGCGCAGATGCTGGAGAAAGTCGGTATCAGCAATGCCACCGAACGCTTGCGCCAGTATCCGCATCAACTGTCTGGCGGTTTGCGCCAGCGGGTGATCATCGCCATGGCGTTGATGTGCGAGCCGGACCTGATCATCGCCGATGAACCCACCACGGCACTGGACGTGACCATCCAGGCGCAGATCCTGCGCTTGATCCGCGATCTCCAGAAGGAGTTCGGCCTGGCGGTGATTTTCATCACCCATGATCTGGGGCTGGTGGCCCGGATCGCCGATCGGGTCGCAGTGATGTATGCCGGGGAAATCGTCGAAACCGCCCCCGCCCGGCAACTGTTCGAAAACCCACAGCATCCGTACACCCGTGGTCTGCTGACCAGCATTCCAATCCCCGGGCGGACCCGACCGGGCGAGGCCCTGGGTTCGATTCCAGGCCTGGTGCCAAGCCTGGTGGGCGAACAGCAAGGGTGCGCGTTCCGCAATCGTTGCGCCCAGGCGATAGCGGCCTGCGCGCAAGACATTCCCGAAGTCGAGCAGGACGGCCACATGGCGCGCTGCCTGTTCGCCGCACCGGCCCCGGCGCCGATTCGCCTTCAAGAGAGGGCTCGGTCATGAAAAAAGACATCGCATTGGAGCTGTGCGACATCCGTCGCGAGTTCCGGATCAACAACGGCTTGTTCAAACCCGCCGCCACCCTGAAGGCCGTCGATGGCGTTTCCCTGCGGCTGATGCGAGGCGAGACCCTCGGCCTGGTAGGCGAGTCCGGTTGCGGAAAAAGTACCCTGGCCAAGATGCTGCTGGGTCTGTTGCCACCCACCAGCGGCGATGTGCTGGTGGGGGGCAAGCACCTGGCGGCGACGGATCGCAAGGAAATGTCCCGGCACATCCAGCCGATATTCCAAGACCCGTACTCCTCGCTGAACCCTCGCAAGACGCTGCGCGAAATCGTGACCCTGCCGCTGATCGTGCACGACATCGGCAGCCCCGCCGAGCGACGCAAGAAAACCGAAGCGATGCTCGATGTGGTCGGCCTGCCCAAGCGGGTCATCGACAGCTATCCGAGCCAACTGTCCGGCGGCCAACGGCAACGGGTGGCCATTGCCCGGGCATTGATCATGCGCCCTGACGTGTTGATCTGCGACGAACCCACCTCGGCACTGGACGTTTCGGTGCAGGCGCAGATTCTCAACCTGCTGCAAGACCTCAAGCGCGAATTCGGCCTGACCTATCTTTTGATCAGCCATAACCTGGCGGTCATCGAACACCTCGCCGACCGGGTAGCGGTGATGTACCTGGGGCGTATCGTCGAGGAACGCACCCGCGAAGCGTTATTCGCCAAACCCGGCCACCCGTATACCCGCGCCTTGCTGGATTCGGTGCTCACGCCCGATCCGCGCTTGGGCATTCCCGAGATCGGCCTGGGTGGTTCCTTTCCCAATCCGATGTCACCGCCCTCCGGCTGCCCCTTCCATCCGCGCTGTCCGAGCTGCTTCGCCCCCTGCAAGACGGCCTACCCGGCCAATGATCCGATTATCGGCGGCAACGTGCGTTGCCACCTTCACGACAGTCCCGCCCAAACCCTGGAGCTTGTCCACTCATGAGTCGTTCACTGGCCATCAGCAACACCACAGCGCAATTCGATAACGGCGCATTTTTCAACCTGCTCGAACGCAGCGTCGCCTTGCACACTGAAAGCCAGGCAGCGGACAGCCAACCCGAGTTGTATCGCTATCTCCATGAGTTCATCACCCCGCATGTCGAGGCGATGGGCTTCAGCGTCGCTGTCTATGACAACCCGGTGGCAGGGCGCGGCCCGTTCATGATCGCCACGCGCATCGAGCAGCCGCAACTGCCGACCGTGCTCAGCTACGGCCACGGTGATGTGGTACGCGGCTATGAAGCGCAATGGCGTGAAGGCCTGTCGCCGTGGCAGGTCATTGCCGAAGGCGATCGCTGGTACGGCCGCGGCACGGCGGATAACAAAGGCCAGCACCTGATCAACCTGACCGCGCTGGAGCAAACCCTCAAGGCTCGCGACGGCAAGCTGGGGTTCAACGTCAAGCTGCTGCTGGAAATGGGCGAAGAAGAAGGCTCGCCGGGCTTGAATGCATTCTGTGCCGCGCACAGTGAAGAGCTCGCCGCGGATATTTTCATCGCCTCGGACGGCCCGCGCCTGGCGGCGTCACGACCGACGATTTTTCTCGGCTCACGGGGGGTGTTCAACTTCGAGCTGGTGGTCAATTTGCGCGAAGGCGCTCATCACTCTGGCAACTGGGGCGGGTTGCTGGCCAACCCCGGGATCATCCTGGCCAATGCCATCGCGAGCATGGTGGATGAACACGGCCGGGTGAAAGTGGCGGGCCTGATGCCTGAATCACTGCCCGAGCCGGTTCGTCAGGCGCTGGCCGATATTGACGTCGGTGGCGGACCGGGCGATCCGGACATCGACGCCAACTGGGGTAACCCCGAGCTCTCCCTGAGCGAAAAGGTGTTCGGCTGGAACACCCTCGACGTCATCGCCTTCAAGACCGGCAACCCGGACGCCCCCGTACACGCGATCCCCGGCAAGGCCAACGCCCACTGCCACATCCGCTTCGTGGTGAACAGCGACTACACGACCTTCATCCCGGCGGTGCGTGCCCACCTGGATGCCCATGGTTTCAGCAATGTCGAGGTCAAGCAAAGCCACGTCGAGGTGATGCACGCCACTCGGCTGGACCCGCAAAGCCCATGGGTCGATTGGGCGCTGAGCTCCTTGGCCCAGACCACCGGCAAAAAACCTGCGCTGCTGCCCAACCTCGGCGGTTCGCTGCCCAACGATGTGTTCGCCGACGTGCTCGGCCTGCCCACCTTGTGGGTGCCGCATTCGTACCCGGCCTGCTCGCAGCATGCGCCGAACGAGCACTTGCTGGCACCGGTGGTCAAGGAAAGCCTGCAGATCATGGCGGGGTTGTTCTGGGACCTGGGCAACGATGCGGCACGCCTGACCCAGGCGCATCAGTTGCGGGAGCAAATGCAATGAGCGCCACGCCACAACAGGCGCTGGACTGGCTTGCCGACCAGCGCCAAGCCATGGAAACGCTGCTGCAGCGTATCGTCGACACCGACTCCAACAGCTATGACAAGGCGGGGGTCGACGCCGTGGGCGCGCTGCTCGCGGCAGAGCTGGAGGCCGACGGCATCCTGCTCAAGCGCATGCCGGTGGAAGGCTTTGGCGACGTAATGCTCGCCGAAGTGCGAGGCGAACCTGGAAAGCCGGTGTTGCTGCTGGGCCATCGCGACACGGTGTTCCCCAAAGGCACCACCACGGCGCGCGGCTACAGCTGCGATGGCAATCTCGCCTTTGGCCCCGGCGTCGCCGACATGAAAGGCGGCCTGGTGCTCAATTGCTTCGCCCTCAAGGCACTCAAGCGTGCCGGCCCCTTGCCCTATCCGGTGCAGGTCCTGTACACCGGTGACGAAGAAATCGGCTCCGGCAGCGCCAGGCCCCATATCGAACACGCAGCCCGTGCCGCCCGCGCCGTGCTCAATACCGAACCCGGTCGGGCCAGCGGCAACGTGGTCAGCGCACGCAAAGGCGGTGCCACGCTGATCATCGAAGTCAGCGGTCGCGCGGCGCATGCCGGGGTCAACCATGCCGACGGCGCCAGCGCCATCGAGGCCCTGGCACGCAAGATCGTCAAGCTCCATGCCCTGACCGATTACTCGGCAGGCATCACCACGAACGTCGGCTTGATATCCGGGGGAACGTCCAGCAACACCGTTGCTCCGAGCGCCTCGGCGCGGCTGGATGTGCGCTTCATCGAACTCAAGCACTGGGACCGGATCCTTACCGCGATCCTGGCCATCGTCGCCGAAGAAGAACTGATCGGTACCCACGCCATCCTCAAGGAGGCGACAACCTTTCTGCCGATGGAGGCCCGTCACAGCGAACGGCTGTTGCAAATCTACCAACAAAAAGCCCTGGCGCTGGGTTTCAGCGTCGAAGGCGAATTCACCGGCGGTTGCGCCGACTCCGGATTCACCGCCAGCCTGGGCATCCCAACCCTGTGCGGCCTCGGCCCGGTGGGAGGCAAGGTCCACACCGATCGTGAATACCTGGAGCTGGATACGCTGGTGCCTCGCGCCCAGGCCTTGGTGGCGACCATCCTGGCTGTTGGCCAGAGCAGTTGAAATAACGGGGCGTCGAGATCAAGGTCCAAAGCAACAAGAGCAGGACACCTCCAACCTCCATATAGCTGAACCACCGACTTCGCGAGCAACCTCGCTCCCACAAGGGGCAAGCCAGCCTCAAGCGTCCCAAGGGGCCATGGCGTCAACGTCAATGGCGTAGCGCTCAATGGCCTCGGCACAGACGCCGGCCTGCAGCCTCCCCTCTTGCACCAGCGAGGTCAGCGCACTCAGGACGATCTGGTGCCGGTCCACTTCGAAGAACCTGCGCAGTTGGCTGCGGGTATCGCTGCGGCCAAACCCGTCGGTACCGAGCACCGTGTAATGGCCATCAAGATAACTGGCGATCAACTGGGGCAAGGCCCGTACGTAATCGGTACAGGCAATGATGGGCGCCGAGTCGTTAAGGCATTCCTGGACATGACTGCGCCTGGCAGGCTGTCCGGGATGCAATCGATTCCAGCGCTCCACTTCCCGTGCATCACGTGCCAATTCGGTAAAGCTGGTTACGCTCCAGACCTGACTGTCGATCCCCCAATCGCTGGCCAGCAACTCGGCGGCGGCGATCACTTCGCCCAGGATGGCGCCGGACCCCAGCAACTGGACACGTCCACGCGCCCCCTCGACTTCATGTCGGGCAAACCGATACATGCCCTGGATAATGGCCTGTTCGACACCTTCGGGAAGGCTGGGCTGCGGGTAGTTCTCGTTCATCAGGGTAACGTAGTAGAACTCGTCCACCTGGCGCTCCAGCATCTGGCGCATGCCGTGATCCAGGATCACCGCGAACTCGCCGGCGAATGCCGGATCGTAAGCCCGACAATTGGGAACCATCGCCGCCATCAGGTGACTGTTGCCGTCCTGGTGCTGCAGGCCTTCGCCACCCAATGTCGTGCGGCCCGCGGTGGCACCGAGCAGGAACCCGCGGGCCCGTTGATCCGCCGCCGCCCAGATCAGGTCGCCGATGCGCTGGAAGCCGAACATCGAGTAGTAGATGTAGAACGGCAGCATTGGCAGGCCATGCACCGAGTAGCTGGTCGCGGCGGCGACCCAGGAGCTGATGGCGCCAGCCTCGCTGATGCCCTCTTCGAGAATCTGCCCGTCCAGGGCTTCTCGATAACTGAGGATCGAACCGATGTCCTCCGGCTCGTAACGTTGCCCCACGCTGGAGTAGATGCCGATCTGCTTGAACAGGCTGGCCATGCCGAAGGTACGCGCTTCATCCGCCACGATCGGTACGATGCGCGGCCCCAGTTGCTTGTCCCGGAGCAAGCCGCTGAGCATCCGCACGAAGGCCATGGTGGTGGACATTTCCTTGCCCTGGGCGGCGATGGCGAACCCGGCGTAATGCTCTACAGCGGGCACGGCCAATGACTCGCAGGCCGAAGGTCGTGCCGGCATGTAGCCGCCCAACGCCTGGCGGCGTGCATGCAGGTAGCGCATTTCCGCGCTGTCGTCGCTCGGTTTGAAGAAGCTCAGGGAGGTGGCCTGCTCATCGGTCAATGGCAGGTTGAAACGGTTGCGGAACGCGATCAACGCCTCACTGTCGAGTTTCTTCTGCTGGTGTACGGTCATCTTGCCCTGTCCGGCGTCGCCCATGCCGAAGCCCTTCTTGGTCTGGGCCAGGATGACCGTCGGTTTCTTGCCCTCGAGCATCGCGCTTTGATACGCGGCAAAGATCTTCACCAGGTCATGACCACCGCGCTTGAGGCGGTCGATCTGCTCGTCGGTCAGGCCTTGGGCCAAGTCCGCCAGGGCTTCGTCCTGACCGAAGAAATGCTCACGGTTGAAGCGCCCATCCTTGGCCGCGAACGTCTGGAACTGGCCATCGACCGTGGCCGACAAGGCCCGGACCAACGCGCCGTCCTTGTCCCGGGCAAACAACCTGTCCCAGTCGGAGCCCCAGACCAGTTTGATCACGTTCCAGCCCGCACCGCCGAACAACGCCTCGAGCTCGTCGATGATGCGACCGTTGCCACGCACCGGGCCGTCCAGGCGCTGGAGGTTGCAGTTGACCACCCAGACCAGGTTATCCAGCCCTTCGCGCGCCGCCAGGGTCAGCGCCGACATACTTTCCGGCTCATCCATTTCACCGTCGCCAAACACGCCCCAGACGGTACGCCCCGAGGTCTTTTGCAGGCCGCGGTGCTCCAGGTACCGCATGAAACGCGCCTGGTAGATCGAGCTGATCGGACCGATCCCCATGGAGCCCGTCGGGAACTGCCAGAAGTCCGGCATCAACCAGGGATGCGGATAACTCGACAACCCCCGGGCGCCATTGGCGCGTGCGCCGATCTCTTGTCGATAGTGCTGCAGATCCTTTTCTTCCAGGCGTCCCTCGAGGAACGCCCGGGCATAGACGCCTGGCGCCGAGTGCGGTTGGTAGAAGACCAGGTCACCGCCGTCGGTCGGGGTGCGCGCCTTGAAGAAATGGTTGAAGCCCACTTCGAACAGATCCGCCGCACTGGCATAACTGGCGATGTGTCCACCCAATTCGCCATAGGCGTGATTGGCCCGGGCAACCATCGCCAGGGCATTCCAGCGCATGATGGATGCCAGGCGTTCCTCGATCGCCAGGTCTCCGGGAAACACCGGTTGCCGCTCGACGCCGATGGTATTGATGTAGGGAGTGCCATGGCTGGGCCGCCAGCCGATGTCCGCAGTGCTTGCCACGGCCAGCAGCATGTCGAGGATCTGTTTGGCCCGGTCCGTGCCGCCGTGGGCGGCGACCGACAGCAAGGCCTCGCGCCACTCGGCCATTTCTTCATCCTCGACAGCCCGGGACGGCCATTGGGCATGGGGATTGGACAGGTTCATGGGCAACTCCTGCTGATGTCGGGTATCGCTTCGAGGTGGCGCGAATGACTGCCTCGGGCGAGGTTTTTGACTTGCTCTACCGCCGCCATGATGGAGCGCTCGCTCGTCTCGTCTGGGGCGACCGGGTAGAGGCATGGCTGAGCGATGGAAAGGTCGTGCAAGACGTGCTCATCGAGTTCACCGAGCACCACGAAACGGTAGTCACGCTTGGCCACGTGCCCTTCGACGAGCTTGCCAGGCGCGGTGTTCACCGTATCGACATGGATCAGCGCGACATTGTCGAAACAGCTGAACCCCTGATGGATCAAGTCAATGTGATCGCTATCGAGTCCGCTCACGATGACCACGATACGCGTATGACTGGAAGGCTCGCGCATCCACTTCATTGCGTGGATGCGCGCATGGGCGGTTCGGCTCATAAGCGTTGCCTTACTGGTTTGCACAGGCGAATTGACGAGGGCTGGGTTAAATGACGCCGCGCGCCTGCAGCACGCTTTTGGCCAGACGCCGGGTCGCCGATAACACCTCTTCCACCTGCCGATCCATCGCCGCAGTGGATGAAGCGATTGTTCCAAGTTCGACGACACGCAGCGGATGGCCGCAGACCGATCCCAGCCAGGTCAGGCCTGGCACCGTGCCGACTTCCAGCAGAAAGCTGTCGTGGGGAACGCCGCGCAACAGTTGGCTGGCATAACACGCGTCGCCTCCGGCAGACGGCTGCGCACTGGACCCGACCCGCAACCAGTCGACCCTCAGCGCCTCCGACTGCTGGACGGCCAGGTAGGCCACCTGGTCCCAGTCATCTATCGTCACGTGCAGCTTGTCGATCATGTACTTAGGCAACGCGGCGCTGGTCACGATGACCACTCCGGCATCCGCCGAAGGTTCCTTGATCCAGACTGCGGATTGCGATATCGCATGCATGGCGGTACTCCCGGCGGTTGGATTGCAGCGGCTCGCTCCGAGCGGCGATCCGGCGATGAGGCCGTGACATTCAACATGCATGCCGACTGCCCCACCGCCTCGTGAGCAAGCGCTCGCCTACAGGTCTGGTGTGAATCAGCCGTTGCGGAACAGGAAGCTGTAGGCGTTCAGGGCAGGCGCTCCGCCCAGGTGCGCGTAGAGCACTTTCGAGCCTTCGGGGAACTCGCCACGGCGGACCATTTCAATCATCCCGTGCATGGATTTACCTTCGTACACCGGATCGGTCAGCACACCTTCCAGGCTGCCGCACAGGCGAATGGCTTCCAGCGTGCCGTCGTTGGGCAAGCCGTATTCCGGATAGGCGAACCGAGTGTCGAGCACCACGTCCTCTTCGGTGATTTCGCGGCCCAGCTCCACCAGTTCCGCGGTATGCCGGGCGATACGCAGGATCTGTGCCTTGGTTTTCTCTGGCTTGGCCGAGGCATCGATGCCGATCACTTGCTTCGAACGGCCGTCCGCGGCGAAACCGACCACCATGCCGGCCTGGGTACTGCCGGTCACGGAACAGACCACGATGTAGTCGAACGTGAAGCCCAGCTGTTTTTCCTGCTCTCGCACTTCTTCGGCAAAGCCGACGAACCCGAGGCCGCCATAGGGATGCTCGGAACAACCCGCCGGGATCGGGAACGGCTTGCCGCCGCGCGACACCACGTCGTCCATGGCCTTCTCCCAGCTTGGCCGGATACCGATGTCGAACCCCGCGGCGTCCAGTCGTACCTCCGCCCCCATGATGCGAGACATCTCGATGTTGCCCACCCGGTCATACACGGCATCGGAGTAGTTGACCCAGTTTTCCTGCACCAGCACGCACTTCATGCCCAGGTGCGCGGCCACCGCCGCCACCTGGCGGGTCTGGTTCGACTGGATGCCACCGATGGAGACCAGGGTATCGCAGCCTTGCTCGATCGCTTCGGGAATCAGGTATTCGAGCTTGCGGGTCTTGTTCCCGCCGAAGGCAAGGCCACTGTTGCAATCTTCACGCTTGGCATACAGCTGGACCTTGCCCCCCAGATGTTCACTCAGGCGCTTCAAGGGCGTGATGGGAGATGGACCGAAGGTCAACGGATAACGTTTAAAACGATTCAGGTTCATGACTCTGCTCCTCGATGATTGAATATCCAAGCGCCAGGCCGAGAAGCAAAGGGCTGCATTCCAGGCTCTTTCACGGGGGCTTCGATGAGTTCAATACTAAGAAGAAATCAAAAAATATGTATTGCAAATTATTAGCAATTAAAGAAACATAATTTTTAGCTAAAACCATCAAACACACTTTTACTGCGTATAAACCCATATGAGCGCAACAAATACTCGCAAGAAGCCGAGCGAAACAGCGTCAACGCCACAGCCGCTGGATCGAACCGACCGCGCCATTCTCAAGGCCCTGCAGCGAGATGCCTCCATCTCCAACGTGGCGCTGGCCGAGAAGGTCAAACTGAGCGCGCCGGCCTGCCTGCGACGTGTCGAACGGCTCAAGCAGGCCGGCCTGATCAAGCACATCGTCGCACTGCTGGACAATGAAGCGCTGGAGGCGGGGATGGTGGTCTTGATCGGGGTGGTGCTGGATCGCTCCACGCCGGAGTCCTTCGCCGCATTCGAGGCGGCCGCGCAGAAAGTGTCCGGCTGCATGGAATGCCATGTGGTGACGGGGGAGTTCGACTACTTCATGTTGATACGAACCAAGGACAGCAACAGCTTCAACCGGCTCCACGCGGAGCAACTGCTCTACCTGCCCGGAGTTCGCCAGATTCGCTCGTTCATGGGGTTGCGCCAGGTCTTGTCGACCACTCACATTCCCCTTTGAGGCTCGTTGGCCCCGATCGCCAGATTGGCCAGATTTCCCTTGGGGGTGGCTTCGCGCATGCCCTCGCTTCATTCCACATTTTCAGGGCATGCCTGGACTATCGCCCAAAAAGTGGCGCAACGTCCTTATGCAATGACAGGGGCAGGATTTCCCCACGTCATCACGTGGCTAATGCGATGACACATAGACAGACGGCGTGGCAGGCGCGGGTAACGCATAAGTCGCCTTCATCCACTCGATCTCGGCCTGGGGGGTGCGGCCGAAGAAGCGTTTGAACTCGCGGCTGAACTGCGAGGCGCTTTCGTAGCCGACGCTGAATGCCGCGGCAGAGATGTTCATGGTGTTGCGCAGCATCAGCAGGCGAGCCTGGTGCAGGCGCGTCGATTTCACGTATTGCATGGGCGAGGTGTCGGTCACGCTGCGAAAGTGCAGGTGGAAGTTGGGTATGCTCATGCCCGCTTCCTGGGCGAGGGATTCGACGTCCAGTCGCTTTTGGTAACCGCTGTGGATCTTGCGGATCGCACGGGTGATCTGGCCGAAATGTCCCTGGCGGCGCAGGGCGGCGCGCATTGAGCCGCCCTGCTCGCCGGTGAGGATGCGGTAGTAGATTTCGCGCCTCAGGGCAGGGCCGAGTATCTGCGCTTCGCCGGGGTCGCTCATGGCTTGGAGAAAGCGCAGGGTCGAGGCGCGCAGTGAGTCGTCCATGGGCGAGGCGTACATGCCTTTGGGCGGGGCATCGCTGGGGCCGAGGACCTCGTCCACCTGCAGCAGCAACTCGCTGGCCACCTGAAAATCCAGGCGCATGTAGATGGCCAGCATGGGCTCTGTCTCGCTGGCGTCGGTCTCCATGGTGAAAGGCACCGGCACGGACACCACCAGATAATGCTGGGCATCGTAGACATAGACGTCTTCGCCCAGGTAGCCGCGCTTGCGGCCCTGGCACAGGATCACGATGCCGGGGTCGTACAGCACCGGCGTGCGGGTCAGGGGGCGGTTCGAACGCAGGAAGCGGATGTCCTCCAGCGCGCTGAGGTTGTAGCCCTCCACCGGGGCAAGTTGTTCCAGCAACTGCACCATGCATGCGGTGCGGGGGTCGGCCTGAGTCATGGGTGTCCTCTTGCTTGGCGCTCAACCGTCGGAGGAACGGCTCAGTGTTTCCCATTGATCGATCTCGCGGGCGGTGCGGCTCAGTTTTTCGCGTACCAGGCTCAGTGCGTCACTGCCCAGCAGCAGGTGGGCCGGTGGCGTCGCGCTGGCGATCACCTGCAGCATCGCCTGGGCGGCCTTGCGGGGGTCGCCGAGCTGCTTGCCGCTTTTCTCTTCCCGCGCTTTACGAACCGGGTCGAAACTGGCGTCGTAGTCGGCAATGCTGCGCGGGGTACGTTGCATGGAGCGACCCGCCCAGTCGGTGCGAAACGAGCCGGGAGCCACCGCCGTGACGAAGATCCCAAACGGCAGCAACTCCTTGCTCAGCGTATCGGAGATCCCTTCCAGCGCAAACTTGCTCGCGCAGTAGTAAGAAATGCCCGGCATGGTGATGGTGCCCCCCATGGAGGTGATATTGAGGATATGACCGGCGCGGCGCTCGCGAAAATACGGCACGAACGCCTTGGTCACCGCCACCGCGCCGAACACATTGACGTCGAACTGGCGGCGCATCTCTTGCAACGGTGACTCTTCGAAGATCCCCTCGTGGCCATAACCGGCATTGTTCACCAGTACGTCCACCGGGCCATGACTGGCTTGTGTGGCGGCGACCACGCTGTCGATCCGGTCGAACTCAGTGACATCCAGGATGACCCCGTGGGCACGATCCGGCGCCAGTGCCTCGAAGGCCTGCAACGCCGCGTCACTGCGCACGGTGCCGATCACCCGGTGGCCCGCCGCAAGTGCCTCCCGCGCCAGGGCATTGCCCAGGCCACTGCTGACGCCGGTGATGAATAGGGTTTTGCTGCTGCTCATGGCGAGCCTCCGATAAGGTGGGGACGAGGCCATGGTATCGATGGGAAACCGCGGCACCTATGCCGGTTTGCCTTGCAGCCTTGCCTATTCCTATCAGGGCCGGACTGGCGTGACGGACGTCAATGCCCGGGCCGTTGACCTGGGCCGCTCGCGCACATTTGCCCTGGCGTGATCTGTCTGAATATAATGCGATTCATTATCAATTATGTCTGTTTCCGGGATGCTGATGCGCAGCAACGACACACTGGGCAATGCCGATCTCGCGCTGCTCTATAGCAGCCACCACTCCTGGTTGCACAGCTGGCTGAGCCGGCGCATCGGTTGCCGCGAAAGCGCTGCGGACCTGGCGCAGGACACCTTCGTACGGCTGCTCAAATCGCGTCAATTGAGTCCTTTGCGCGAACCCCGGGCTTATCTGAGCAGCATCGCACGTGGACTGATGATCGATCGGTATCGCCGTCGCGAACTCGAACGGGCCTACCTCGAAAGCCTTGCGCTGCTCCCTTCCCAGCAAATCCCGTCTGAAGAAGAACGGTTGCTGATTCTCGACAGCCTGGAACGGATAGACCGCCTGCTCGACCTGCTCAAGCCGAGGGTCCGCGAGGCATTCCTGCTGGCCCAGCTCGACGGCCTGACCTGCCAGCAAATAGCTGACAAGTTGTGCGTTTCCCGCTCTACAGTCGAACGCGACCTGGCCAAGGCCCTGCAACACTGCTATCGCTTGCGCTATGCCGAACAGTGAAGCCCGAGTGCCGGATCCGGCCGTGGTCGACCAGGCGATCCACTGGCTGGTGCGCCTGCGCTTCAATCCCGCCGATGAGCAGACCCAGCGCACTTTCGAGCACTGGTTGCAACGGTGTCCGGAGCATTTGCTCGCGTGGCAGCGTGTGCAAGTCCTGGGCGACGATTTCGCGGGCATTCCCTCCGACCTGGCCCGGCATACCCTCAAGGGCAGCCGCTCGGGCATGCATCGGCGCAAGGCCCTGAAGCTGCTGGGTACCTTGGCCACCGTGGGTGGCGCGGCCTGGCTGGGCCGCGACTACACGCCGCTGCCGGCCATGCTTGCCCAGCAACACAGCAAGACCGGGGAGCGCAAGCGCTTCCAGCTCGATGATGGCAGCCTTGTCCAGCTCAACAGCGACAGCGCGGTCGACAGCTATTTCAACCCACAGCGGCGCCTGCTCGTGCTGCGGCGCGGCGAAATCATCGTGAACACTGGCGCGGACTCAGGCGCGGATTCACCGCGTCCGTTCTGGGTGCAGACACGGGACGGGATGATACGCACCCTGAATGCCCGGTTCCTGACGTACGAGCGTGACGACGGGACGCTCATCGCGGTGCAGAGCGGCACAGTCACCGTGTTTCCCGGGGCCAGCCAACCCGTTGCGGTCAACGACACCGTCCAGGCCGGAAGCCAGCGGCTGTTCACCTCGGATGGCGTTCGTGAGTTCAAGGATAACGGCCTGGATCTATGGAGCTGGAGCGACGGGGTGATCAGCGCACGCAATATGCGCCTCGGTGATTTCATCGGGGCCCTGTCGCGCTATCGCCCCGGCCTGTTGCGCTGCGCCGAAGAGGTTTCGGGCTTGCGCGTTTCCGGGACCTTTCAGCTTGCCGACACCGATCAGGTACTGGCATTGGTGGCGCAGTCACTGCACTTACAAATCGAATATCGAACCCAATACTGGGTGACGTTGAGCGCCGCCAGCTAGGCCCTGTCTGAAAAGCCTGAGTGTTTTTTGTCGCACAAAAATATCAAATAAAAATGAGGTGATTTCTCATTCTCGTTCGGCATGTAAGAAAGGCCGAAATACAGGCCTATCTGCCGATTCCCTTTAACGGAGCGAGTAAATGAGTTCGTCCCCGGTTCCACAGCGTCATCTACTGAATCGTGCCTTACAGGGTGCGGTCCTCGGCGTCATCGTGAGCAGCTACGCGCTACCGTCCATGGCGCAGACTTCGGCCGTCGACCAGGCCCAACAGGTTCATCAGTGGAACATCCCGGCCGGCCCGTTGGCACCGGCGCTCGACCGCTTCGCGCGCGAGGCTGGCATCAGCCTTTCCTTCGATGCGTCAAGCGTGGCGAACCGCAATACCCAAGGCGTGAGCGGCACGCTCGATACATCCACGGCCCTATCGTCGTTGTTGCAGGGGAGCGACATCGAGATACAGCAGCAAGGTCCGAACGCCTACTTGCTGACGCCACAAGCCAAGGCGGACGGCGACCTCGAGGCCTTCCGCCTGGCGCCCATCCTCGTCAACGCCAAGGCCAGGGTCGATGGCACCGAAGACGCCAATTCCGTGGTCGCCCAGGAACTCTGGGTTGGCGGCAAGGTGGCCACCAGCATCCTCAACACGCCCGCCTCGGTGTCCGTGGTGACCGACAAGGAAATGAAGCAACGCAGCGTCAGCACCACGGAAGAACTCCTGCAATACACGCCGGGGGTCATTACCGACTATTACGGCACCGACGACCGCAACGATTACTTCCAGATCCGCGGCTTTCAAGCCACGACCTATCGGGACGGCCTGACCCTGGGTTCGATGCGCGGTGTGCGCGAGGAGCCATTCGCCTATGAGCGCGTCGAGGTGATACGCGGGGCCAACTCCACACTGTTCGGCCCGGCCGACCCGGGCGGCTCGGTGAACTTTGTGAGCAAGAAGCCCCGCTTCGACAAGTTCGGCCAGGGCTACGTCACCTACGGTTCTTTCGACCATCTCGAATCCGGCATCGATGTCGGGGACTCGCTGAACGAAGAGCAAACCCTGGCCGGTCGCTTCACGGCAAAGATGCAAGACAGTGACCGCGAGTACGACCATTCGCAGGACGACAACAAGTTCCTGATGGGCGGCCTGACCTGGGCCCCCACGGAGTTCACCTCGGCGTCCGTGATCGTGGACTACCTCAAGACTCAAAGCTCGCCCAACAGCGGCGGTTATCCGCTGGACAAGGAATACGATCGCGACAAGTTCTACGGCGAGCCCAGCTACAACTTCCACGATGTGGAACGCACCAATATCAGCGGCACGTTCAGCCATGATTTCGACAATGGGTTCGTGCTGCGCAGCAACCTGCGCTACAGCGAACTGACCGATGATTTCGGCTATGTGTTCCTCAGCGACTCCCCTACCCGCACCGGCACCACCGTCCCGCGCTATATCTTCGGCACCGACAGCGATGCCGAGCAACTGAACGGCAACCTGATGCTGCAATACGATGCCCGCTTCGAGAATATCGACAGCAGCACGCTGGTGGGTGTGGAGTATGGCGACTCCTCGACCGAGGAACGCTCGGTGTATGCCCCGACAGGATCCATCGACCTGGCCAACCCGGTATTCACCGGCGTGCCAGGCGGTGTGGCGCCCTACAGCAATAACAAGCTCGATACTGAAACCAAGGCCGTGTTCCTGCAGCAGAACCTGTCCTTCTATGAGCGCTTTATCGTCACTGCCGGTGTGCGCAACGACTCGCTGGATCTCTCCAATACCGACATCAACAACGTAAAAGAGTCGGATAACTTCTCGGAAACGTCCTATCGCGGCGCACTGACCTATATCGTCAACGACGAAGTGTCCACCTACATCAGCATGGTGGAATCGGTCTCGCCGCCCACCGTTGGCGTCGTTCCGAAGACGGGCAGGCAATATGAAGTGGGTGTGAAATATGCGCCCATGGGCATGGACGCGCTGTTCTCGGCGGCCGTCTACGACCTGACCCAGGAAAACGTCAGCATCGCCGTCGTACTGCCCAGCGGTGTGATCGAACAACAGACCGTCGGCGAATCGCGCGTGCGCGGCCTGGACCTGGAAGCCAAGGCCGAGTTGACCTCCAACCTGAGCCTGGTGGGTGGCTATTCCTACATGGAGTCCGAAGTCATTCGCGGGACCTTGTACGACGGAAGTTCGCTCAAAGGGAATGAGTTCGCCACGGCGCCGAAACACTCCGCCTCGCTGTGGACCTACTACAACGTACCCAACACCGATGTCAGCGTCGGCCTGGGTGCACGGTATGTCGGTTCCTACTACTTCGATGCGGCCAACACCGGAACCAGCGATGGCACGACGCTCTTCGATGCGGCCTTCAACTACAACCTCTTCAAAGGCACAGACCTGGCGATCAACGTCAGCAACCTGCTGGATGAGCAACATGTGGTTGGCTCAGGTACCGCGAACTACTACAACCCGGGCCGCGAAATCACCGCAAAGCTGAGCTACAACTGGTAAAAAAACTGGCCGTTCATGAGCGCCCCGGGCTGTGCAAGCAAGCCTGCTCCACAGCCCGGGGGCGATTTCCATCAGGACGAAACTAGCGCGGCGAGCATCAAATGCCCGGGCCGATGACATGAGCCGGCAGCCTGGCCAGGCGGTCCCATCCACCCGCGCAGATCTGCGAGCCATTGCGCAACGACAACCTCTCCAGTGGCAAGCGCTCCAGCACCGGCACCATGGCTGACGTGAGCCGCGATTCCCCCGGACCCGCTTCAAAGGTCGGATCCCACAGTGCAGCCGCACGATACGAGCCGGGTTACTGAGAAAAGTAAATCGTTATTTCTGCAAGGAACCCATCAAAAATTGGGGCGTACCAGCTATGCTCATTGCGCTATTGAGCTGAAATTACACACTCTAAATCCGTGTATACCCTTTGAGTTTTTCATGCTTTTCCCCTTAAGATCCATTCGTCACAGCTCCTCGGCACTGGAATTCAGTCTCAAGGAGCGTCGAATGCGCCTCACCAACTACTTAAAGCCATCAACTTAACGCCGTAGCCGCGCTGTTCAACCTGAGACTGACTCGATGATTGTTACTCATCTTATCTTGAAAAATTGGCGTAACTTTAGAAGTGTGGACATCCCCCTGCGTGAGCGCACCTATCTGTTAGGTGCAAATGCTGCTGGCAAATCAAACCTCCTCGATGTATTTAGATTTTTGAGGGATATTTGCAAACCTCAGGGCGGGGGATTGCAAAAGGCTATCCACGATAGAGGCGGAGTACAAAAACTAAGATGCTTACATGCTCGACGTGATCCTGAAGTTCGAATCGAGATCCATTTATCTGACAGTGCCGACGATACCGAACCACTCTGGCGATACATTTTGGGGTTCAAACCTGAGGGCAAGGGGGCACAGCGCACACTTATTTCTATAGAGCAAGTATGGCAGAAGGAAAAACTAGTCTTAGATCGACCGAGCAAAGACGACAACAAAGATACTATGCGATTAACTCAAACTGCCTTAGAGCAAATTCAAGCCAATGCGAGCTTTCGCGACCTGGCGACTTTTTTTGGCGAGACGACCTACCTTCACCTAGTTCCACAGCTATTGAAATATGCGGAGCAGCTTGGAGGTCAGCGATTGGAAGATGATCCATTCGGGCAAGGATTTCTTGAACGCATAGCACTAACTCCAGCCAAAACAAGAGATGCTAGGCTTAAAAAAATCGAGTCGGCTTTAACCCTAGCAGTCCCCCAATTCAAAGAGCTACGATTTGCACCCGACAAGATCAAAGGACATCCACATTTAGAAGCTCGTTATAGCCACTATCGTCCTAATGCTGGCTGGCAGCGGGAAGAGCAATTTTCCGATGGAACCTTGCGGCTACTTGGCCTTCTTTGGGTTTTACTTGAAGGAGATTCACTATTGCTTCTCGAGGAGCCTGAGCTTTCACTGAACGATTCGATAGTAAGAGAAATACCGAGACTATTGCAGCGTGCACTACGGGGCAAGAAACAACGTCAAGTTCTTATAAGCACCCATAGCGAAGCGCTTCTTAGCAATCCCGGCATTGATGGCAGAGGCGTGCTTTTGCTAGAACCAGAGTTAGAAGGTACGAGGGTTCGAGGAATTGATGATAAAGAAGCTTTTGCATTGGAAAATGGACTATCTGTTGCCGAGGTTGTATTGCCCAAAACGCACCCTACCCTAGGCGAGCAAATGAGCCTATGGAAATGAACTGGATATTCCTCGCAACCGAGGATGAACTAAGCGAAAAAGTTGGCATTCGTTTAGCCGCCGAAGCTGGCCTAGAGGTTGGGCAATGTTTACGTCGAAATGGATTTGGATATCTGAAAAGCAGAGTGGAAAACTTCTGCCGAATGGCAAAACAAGCACCTGTTTTGTTGATTACTGATTTGGATAAAAAGAAATGCCCGACCGACTTGATCAGTGAATGGCTTGGAAACTCCCCACCTCATGACAACTTCTTGTTCAGAGTGGCAGTCCGGGAAGTAGAATCTTGGTTACTGGCAGACCAGATAGCAATTCAGAAACTGTTTGGACTCAAAAATTCTATCACCAGTCGCCCTGACGAGCTTTTTGATCCAAAAAGAACACTTCTTTCGCTAGCCAAAAACGCCCCAAAAAAAGTCCGGGAAGAACTCGTAGCTCAGAGAGGAGCTGTAGCAAGTCAGGGAGTCGGCTACAACGCACTTTTAGGAAACTGGGTAACTGAAACATGGCAACCTGAAAGGGCCGCAGAGCACTCCCCAAGTTTATATCGAACCCGAATTCGCCTACGTGAGCTTTCAGAGAGGCTAAGGAAATAAATTATTTACTCAAATCAACCAAAACGCCACCCAAGGCAAGCGTTATAACTTTAAATTTTAAAAAATAAACCGCAACCAGTTGAGAACATAATTACAACTTCCATGTAGATGCTAGACCCCAGGCCCAGTCACGTAAGCAGACAATCTCGCCAAACGGTCCCATCCACCCGCGCAGATCTGCGAGCCATTGCGCAACGACAATCTCTCCAGTGGCAAGCGCTCCAGCACCGGCACCATGGCTGACGTGAGCCGCGATTCCCCCGGACCCGCTTCGAGCGTCAGGTCCCGCAATGGCAGCCCGGCAAGGTGGGCGACGCCGGCATCGGTCAGCCAGGGGCTTTCATACAAGCCCAGGCGTTGCAGTGGCAAATCACGCAGACACGCCAGATCGCCATCGCGCAGGTCCAGGCCGCTGATTTCCAGTTGCTCCAACGGCAGGCCCATTTCGCACAGCTTGCGCAACGTCTTGCCATCAACCCCTTGGCAGAAACTGAGATCCAGCCGCTTCAGCGGCAGACCCGCCAGTTGTTTCAGTTCCTTCCAGGAAACATCGTTCAACGAGAGGTCCAGCGCTTCCAGTTCCAGCCCCTCCAGGTCCCGCAACGTCTGCTTGTCGATACCTTGCACGTCGCTGAGCCCCAACCGCTTCAAGGGGAACGCGTGCAGCACGTCGAGCCGCTCAATGATTTGTCGAGAGGCCTTGAGGTCCAGGTCCGCCAAGGGCATGCCTTCTAGTAGCTCAAGGTCGTCCTCGCACAGATACGAAGACTGCAGCGATAGCCGCTCGATCGGAAGATCCCGAATGGCGTTGAGCGTGGCATCGGATGCATGACAATCATCGAGACTCAGAGAACGCAACGCGGTTAAACCCGAGAGCCAGGCAGGATCCTCCAGGATCTTGCTGTTCCAGCCCAGCGACAGCTGTTCGAGGGGATGGCTGCACAGATACGCCGCCCCACGGGCGGTCAGTTGCCCGACACGCTCCAACGAAAGCGAGCGCAACTGGAGTGGCGAAAGCCCCAGCAGACCGTCGTCGGTCAATTCATCACAACGGTTCAACGACAACGCTTGCAGCCTGCTTTTGCTGCCCAGTTGCCTGAGGAAACGGTCGTCGAAATCTTCGCCGTAAGTTTCCAGTTCCAGTCGGCGCAAGCGCTCAAGGGAAGGGAGACTGGTGAGGTCATCGTCGCGGGAAAAACCGCTGATCTCCAAAGCCTCGAGGGCGACATCCGGCAGACGTCGCCAAAGTGCCTGATCGCAGCTGAACCTCGGGCTGCCAAGCACCAACGAACGCAGCGGCAACCCGGCCAAGGCGTCGAGCCACTGCGGCTCGGCGTTTTCCAGCGCCAGATGATCGACCGGCAACCCGCGAAGCTGCGGCAACAACGGTGCCGACCGATTCCTGTGTACCTTGACGTCCAACTCGGCTACCACGGCCATGGCGGCCGGATCGTACAGGCCAGCGGCGACGCGCACACCGTCCAGCGAAGCCTCGCCGGTGTCGAGCAGGTCGCGGTAAAGCGAAACCCGCGTGGCGATGTCATCCGGTGCGCCAGCGAGTCGGGCCATCAGGGCGTTGCGGTTGGAAGTCGGCACGGTCCAGGAATCCGAAGGGAACATGCGGCGTATGCTGCCGCAAAAAAGGGGTTTGATCGACACCCGTCGATCAAACCCGAACACCTTCGTTTTACCTGGGATCGACCACGTC
Source organism: Pseudomonas sp. NFACC32-1 (assembly GCF_900101215.1). NCBI lineage: Bacteria > Pseudomonadati > Pseudomonadota > Gammaproteobacteria > Pseudomonadales > Pseudomonadaceae > Pseudomonas > Pseudomonas sp. NFACC32-1. Next base: position 36,853 of record NZ_FMUL01000023.1, on the reverse strand, counting down.
CAGCGCCCGGTTCGCCAGGAGCTGGCCCAGTTCAATCAATTGTTGCAGGCCCAACGCAAAATGCCGCCGGGAACCGTCCAGCTCGAACGCAGGTCACCGGCCATGACATTGGCGCAGGCCAGGGTTTCGCTGAGGTTGGCCAACAGGCTCTCTGCATCCACGCCTTGGACAATAGTGAACAGTTGGCCTGGGGCAGGTTGCTTGTCGGGCGGATTGGGTTTGGGGTTCAGGTAGGAATCGATAACGCGTTCGGCGTTGGCATCGGCGGCGATGTCCAGGTGCAGCGGTGGGACGGGTGGGTCTGGGATGAGTTTGTCCATGGGTACTCCTAACGTAGGTGGGAGCCGCCACGTTCGCTGCTAAACGAGGGGGTGGCAGCCGCGCGCAGGTTAGCAGACCGGTACGTTAGGAAACCGGCGCACCCGAGGATGCCCTGCGCACAGCCGCCATAAGCATTCAGGCAATAACGATGCCTGCACTCATGGGATTGCCATGCGCCTAACGTGACTTCCGAGCTGCTAAACCCGACCGCTGAATGGACAGCGGCAAACACAGGCTAGACACCGAAATCAGCAGGCGCAAGAGGTTGGGATTTTCTAGGAAATGTCCTGCAAGTCAATGGGAAAGGTACCGGTACAAAGTGTTTCGTCCTGTGTGCTTCAACCATGTGCGCGGTGTATCGAGGCAGACGAAACCACCTGACGCGACGCCGGCACCACATAAACTATTCTTCACCCCAGCCCCCAGGTTTACGAGGTAAAGTCCCTTCGCTCATTCAAGAAACTAAGGTTTTAGCCCGCTCCCCGCGGGCTTTTTTTTGCCTGAAATTCCATTCCTCGACCGCCTCTGTCGCCGCGCCGGGACGAGCGGCGAAATGCCGACGCCAAAAAAAGTTTTCAGATCTCGACGCTGCCGCCGATACAGCCCTGTTCACTTTTTTTGCTGGCTTAACAACAACAATCTTCCAGCCAACCGACGATCAAGCAGCACAACGTTCCTGGAGGAATTTGATGAATAGCTGGTTTGGCAACATTAGCGTCAACATGAAACTGGGCCTGGGGTTCGGCCTGGTATTGGTCCTGACCGGTATCCTGGCCTTGACCAGCTGGACCAGCCTGGGCGGGCTCATCCAGCGCAGCAACTGGATGAGCGACATCACCCAGCTCAATGCCGGGCTGACCAAGCTTCGCGTCACACGCCTGCAGTACATGCTGACCAACGGCGACGAGACCGCCGCCCAGAGCGTACAGACTGCCCTCGATGGGTTCCTGGCGCAGCAGAACGCCCTGCTCGCCAGCTTCAAGAGCCCCGAGAACGTCAGGCTGCTCAAGGAGCAGAACGCAACCATCAACGCCTATCAAGGCTCCCTGAACAAGATGCGCAGTGCCTACCGCACCGGTAACACGGCCCGTGAAGTCATGTCGGCCAACGCCGAGACCGCCTACAAACTGATCGAGGCGATCAACACCGACGTCCAGCACATGGCCCTGAGCGACGAGCGCTTCGAGCAGTTCCAGGCCATCACCCAGGCCAAGCAGGCATTCATGCTGGCCCGCTACGAAGTGCGCGGCTATACCGCCAACAGCAACGCCGACACCGAGCAAAAAGCCCTCAACCAACTGGACACGGCCATTGCCGCCCTCAAGCCGCTGAACCTGCATTTCGCCAGCACCCGCCAAGATGAGCTGCGCCAGCTGGAAAGCGCCCTGGCCCAATACCGCGGCGCGGTACAGGCCTTCAAACTGGCCAACGCCGATGTGGTGCAGGCGCGCAAGGAAATGACCGAGCAAGGCGCCACCATCGTCAGCCTGAGCGAGCAGCTGTACCAGATCCAGCTCGACCGCCGCGACGCCGAAAGCGCCCAGGCCCGCACCCTGCAACTGGTCAGCACCCTGCTGGCCTTGCTGGTGGGCATCATCGCCGCCGTGGTCATCACCCGGCAGATCACCCGCCCACTGAGCGAAACCCTGACGGTGGTCGAGCGCATCGCCAACGGCGACCTGTCCCACACCATCGTCGTCACCCGTCGCGATGAGCTGGGCGTGCTGCAACAAGGCATCGCTCGCATGGGCGTGACATTGCGCGACCTGATCAGCGGCATCCGCGATGGCGTGACCCAGATCGCCAGCGCCGCCGAGCAGTTGTCCGCCGTCACCGAGCAGACCAGCGCCGGGGTCAACAACCAGAAGGTGGAGACCGACCAGGTGGCGACCGCCATGCACGAAATGACCGCCACGGTCCAGGAAGTGGCGCGCAACGCCGAGGAAGCTTCCCAGGCCGCCGCTGCCGCCGACGGCGAAGCCCGTGCCGGCGACCAGGTGGTCAACGAAGCCATCGCCCAGATCGAGCGCCTGGCCAGCGAGGTGGTACGTTCCACCGACGCCATGACCATGCTGCAACAGGAAAGCGACAAGATCGGCAGCGTCATGGACGTGATCAAGTCGGTGGCCGAGCAGACCAACCTGCTGGCCCTCAACGCCGCGATCGAAGCCGCACGGGCCGGTGAAGCCGGTCGCGGCTTCGCGGTGGTGGCCGATGAAGTGCGAGGCCTGGCCCAGCGCACGCAGAAATCCACCGAGGAAATCGAAGGCCTGGTGGCCGGCCTGCAGAACGGCACCCAGCAAGTGGCGGCCGTGATGAACAACAGCCGCAGCCTCACCGACAGCAGCGTGGCCCTGACCCGCAAGGCGGGCGCGTCCCTGGAAAACATCACCCGCACGGTGTCGAACATCCAGTCCATGAACCAGCAGATTGCCGCGGCGGCCGAACAGCAAAGTGCCGTGGCCGAGGAAATCAGCCGCAGCATCATCAACGTGCGCGACGTGTCCGAACAGACCGCCGCCGCCAGCGAGGAAACCGCCGCTTCCAGTGTCGAGCTGGCGCGGTTGGGTAATCAGTTGCAGATGATGGTGAGCCACTTCCGGGTCTGATCCCGGCAAGCGCCCGTTTACCCAAGGGAACGGGCGCTTCTCTGAAGGAGTGGTTCAGGCGTTCCAGGGATCGATGACCTCAAGACCTGGGAAGTTGAAGTTCCTGGTATGACGAGTGGCTGCGCGCAGGCAACGGCAACTCAACGCCCTCAGCGCACCGAATCCACTACGGATACGGCTGCCCAGCCCACCCGCAGCGCTCACCGGCGCCAGTGCGCCCCAGGATCAAACCGGCCTCTTGCTCCATGGAGCGGCCGTTGTGGGCCGCAGCCAGGCGCAACTGTTCCTTGACCTTGTCATCGAGGTTACGAATCGTGATGCTGGCCATTTCGCCTCGGCAATCAATGAAATCATTGATTGCGGGCCAGGCTATCGCCAGCCGGCTAGTCCAGACCTCTACACACTGATCCCGTTGGTGAAGACCAGCCGGTTGCCGAACGGATCGACCACCGCCATGTCCTGGGTGCCCCACGGCATGGCCTGGATGTGTGGACGGGCGAAAGGGTATTGCTTGGCCAGCAGTTGTGCCTGGAAGGCTTCCAGTTCGTCGGTCTCGATGCGCAGCGCCGAGCCCGGCGTGCAATCGCCGTGGTGTTCGGACAGATGCAGCACGCATTCGCCGCGCGACACTTGCAGGTACAGCGGGAAGTCATCCCCGAAGCGGTGCTGCCAGTCGACGGTAAAGCCCAGGAAGTCGACATAGAATGCCAACGCCTTGGTTTCATCGAAGATCCGCAGGATCGGGGTGGTTTTACCAAAGCTCATGGGGCGCTCCCTGGCTGAAAAGACCCAGTGTAGATGGGTTGACCCTAGTGCTTCGGCCTCGGCCCCGGCTTCTTTAGTGTCGTAGTGCCATTATTGTGACGCCAATCAAACATTATCGGCCGTCTACACGCCATTCCATGGGCCGAAACCCTGGCGCAGATCGCCCTCGCGCGCCAGGAAGCGCCCCTGGCGACGCCCGTTTGCCTGCCCTTGGCGATAACTCAGGACACCGTTGACCCACACGCCATCGATTCCTTGCGCGGCCCGTTGCGGTTCGTTGAAATCGGCGACGTCACGAACGGTTCTTGGATCGAACAACACCAGGTCCGCCCAATATCCCTCGCCAACGACGCCACGCTCCTTCAGGCCGAAGCGCGCCGCTGAAAGGCCGGTCATCTTGTGCACGGCGGTGTGCAGGGGAAACAGCCCGACGTCGCGGCTGAAATGCCCCAATACCCGTGGGAAAGCGCCCCACAGGCGCGGATGAGGAAACGGGTCCTCGGGTAGCCCGTCGGAGCCGATCATGGACAGCGGATGGGCAAGGATGCGGCGCACATCGTCTTCATCCATGCCGTAGTACACCGCGCCGGCCGGTTGCAGGCGACGGGCCGCCTCCAGCAGCGAAACGCTCCACTCGGCGGCGATGCCCGCCAGGTCGCGCCCGCCCATGTGCGGATGGGGCGTCGACCAGGTGATGGTGATGGGGTGGGCATCGGTCACTTGCTTGAGGTCCAGGGTCGAGGAGCTGGCGGCGTAGGGATAACAGTCACACCCGACCGGATGGGCAGCGGCGGCGTTTTCCAGCGCGGTGAGCACCTGCGCACTACGCCCCCAGTTACCGGCGCCGGCACATTTGAGATGGGAAATGATCACCGGACTCTTCGCATGCCGGCCGATCCGGAAAGCTTCGTCCATGGCTTGGAGCACCGGCTCGAATTCGCTGCGCAAGTGCGTGGTGTAGACCGCACCGAACGCGTTCAGCTCTTCGGCCAGTTGCATGACTTCATCGGTGGAGGCGGCGAACGCGTTGGCGTAGGCCAGGCCGGTGGACAAGCCAAGCGCGCCGCCCTGCAGGCTTTCGCGCAATTGCTGGCGCATGGCGGTGATCTCTTGCGCGCTGGCGGTGCGCAACAGGTCGTCCAGATGGTTGCTGCGCAGTGCCGTGTGCCCCACCAGTGCCGCCACGTTGACCGCTGGCATGGCCGATTCCACCGCTGCGCGGTAATCACCGAAGCTCGGATAGCAAAACGCCGCGGCGGTGCCCAGCAGGTTCATCGGGTCCGGCGGATCGCCGCGCAAGCTGACCGGCGCGGCGCTGATGCCGCAATTGCCGACGATGACCGTGGTCACGCCCTGGCTGAGCTTGGGCAGCATGTGCGGCTGGCGGATGACCACGGTGTCGTCGTGGGTGTGGACATCGATGAACCCCGGCGCCAGCACGCGGCCGGCGGCGTCCAGCTCCTCGATGGCCTGTGCGTCGGACAACGCACCGATGCGTTCGATGCGACCGGCGCGAATCGCCACATCGGCGTGGTAGCCGGGGGTGTCGCTGCCGTCGATGACCAGCGCATCGCGGATGAGTGTGTCGTACAGCATGTCAGTCTCCCAGGGGCAGATCGTCGTCGCCGCCACGGTAATCGTCGAGGGCGAGCTTGACCCGCCGCAAACGCTCTTGATTGTCTTCGGGATGAGCCAGGGCCAACTCGGTGGCAAGCACGTCGATGGCCAGCAGCATGCCGTAGCGTGCGGCCGTGGGTTTGTAGATGAACGAGGTCTCGGCGCTTTGCAGGGGCAGCACCACGTCTGCCAGTTGCGCCAGGGGCGAGTCGGCGCGAGTGATGGCCAGGATCGCGGCACCGTAGCTGCGCGCCAGCTCGACGGCCGCCAGCAATTCCGGGGTGATGCCGGTGAGCGAACAGGCGATGACCAGGTGTTCGTCCCCAAGCGAGGTGGCCGTGATGCGCATCATCACCGGGTCGCGACACGCGGCAATCGGGTAGCCGAACCGCACCAGCCGCACCTGCAGTTCTTCGCTGCACAGTGCCGACCAGCCACCGAGCCCGAACGCATGGACCATCCGCGCCTTGCCCAGCAATCGCACGGCATCGGCAAAGCGCGACTCTTCGAAGGCCGACAGGTGCCGACGCAGGGTCGACTCGATGTCGCCGACGATCTGCCCATAGAATGCCGACTGTTCGGGGGCGCCGGCCGGGTCGAGAAACCGGCTGCCGACCCCGCTGGCCTGGGCCAGCTGCAGGCGCAGGTCCCGCAGGTCGCGGCAACCGACAGTGCGGGCGAAGCGCGACAGCGTGGCGCTGCTGACCTCGGCGCGCTGGGCCAGTTCTTCCAGGCTGGCGGACGCGGCGAAGCCTACGTCATCGAGCATCAGACGGGCGATTCTTCCTTCGCCGGCGCTGAAGAAATCCTGCCGGGAGCGGATCTGGTAGAGGATGTCCATGACGACTCCTGTGTAGGCTCTGTACGAAAAGCCCTGATACTCGTTCATGCTGCGTTGAAAACGGCCTCGCAATGCGCGGCGATCAGAGCAGGCGCGCAAGACCCAGTGTCAGGACGAACGCGACCAGGGAGATGAGCGTTTCGAGCACCGTCCAGGTCTTGAAGGTCTGGGTGACGGTCATATTGAAGTATTCCTTGATCAGCCAGAAGCCACCGTCGTTGACGTGGGAAAAGATCACCGACCCGGCCCCGGTGGCCAGCACCAGCAGCTCGGGATGGGGATAACCCAGCCCGATCGCCACGGGTGCGACGATGCCCGAGGCGGTGGTCATCGCCACCGTGGCCGAACCGGTGGCGACGCGCATCAACGCGGCGAACAGCCAGCCCATCACCAGCGGCGACAACTGGAACGCCTGGGCCAGCCCGACAATCTGTTGAGTGACCCCGGCATCCACCAGGATCCGGTTCAAACCGCCACCGGCGCCCACCAGCAAGGTGATGCTGGCGGTCGGTGCCAGGCACTCATTGGTGAACTTCAGGATCGACTCACGGTTGAAGCCCTGGGCCAGGCCGAGTGTCCAGAAACTCAGTACCGTGGCCAGCAACAGGGCGATCACCGAGTTGCCGATGAACTGCAGGAACTGGTTGAAGCCACTGCCAGGGGTGGAGATCAGGTTGGCCCAACCACCGATCAGCATCAGGATGACCGGCAGCAGGATGGTCCCCAGGGTGATGCCGAACCCCGGCAGGTTGGCGCGCGGCTCACGTTCGAGAAACTGCCGTTGCAGCGGGTTGTCGGCGGGCAACGAAATGCGTGGCACGATAAAGCGGGCATAGACCGGCCCGGCGATGATGGCCGTGGGAATGCCGATCAGGATCGCATACAGCAACGTCTGCCCTACCGAAGCCTGGAACGCCTGCACCGCCAGCATCGCCGCCGGATGGGGCGGGACCAGGGCATGCACCACCGAGAGCCCGGCCACCATCGGCAGGCCCACCATCAGGATCGACACGCCGGCACGACGGGCCACGGTGAAGGCAATGGGCACCAGCAACACGAACCCCACTTCGAAAAACAGCGGCAATCCCACCAGGAAGGCGATGCAGACCATCGCCCAGTGGGCGTTGCGCTCTCCGAACCGCTCGATCAGCGTCTGCGCCATACGCTCAGCGCCACCGGACTCGGCCATCATCTTGCCGAGCATGGTGCCCAGGGCCACCACCAGCGCGATATGTCCCAGTGTCTTGCCGACACCCGCCTCGTAGGCCCCCACTACCGCTGTCGGGGGCATGCCGGCCAATAGCGCCAAGCCGATGGACACCAGGGTAATCACGATGAACGGGTTCAGACGATAACGGGCGATCAGAACGATCAATGCAATGATGGCGATGGCGGCGTAGACCAACAGCCAATAACCGAAAGCAGGTGCCATGCGCTACTCCTCGAATGGGGTCACGTCGATGTGTTGTGAAACTCATAAATCATTTCAACGAGGAGTTTTCAAACTCACTGAAAGTAATTTTCGTGCACAGACAAGAAACGTCGCTGATGGACATCGCAACGCAGTCCTCATGAAAATCCCGCGCCGGACTTTCATGCAGAACCATTCGTGTGTGGCGAGGTGATTCATCCCCTCGCCACACACGGCTGGCCGCCCCGCACTCAATTCCGTACCATCCGCATCGGTCGATCGCTCCCACGCTCGCGCGTGGGATGCCGCCAGGGACGCTGCGCGTTCCGCTTCTACTGTTTTGCATCATGCCCGGTAGCCGACGCTCCACCGGCGCCCACTCAGGTAATCCATGAAACCAGCACGTCTTCGCGCCGACATCCTCGCCGGCCTCACCACTTCTTTCGCTCTGCTTCCCGAATGCATCGCCTTCGCCCTGGTGGCTCATCTCAACCCGCTGATGGGGCTGTATGGCGCGTTCATTCTCTGCACGCTGACCGCGCTGTTCGGGGGGCGGCCGGGCATGGTGTCGGGGGCGGCGGGGTCGATGGCGGTGGTGATCGTCGCACTGGTGGTCCAGCACGGCGTTCAGTACCTGCTGGCCACGGTGCTGCTGGGCGGCTTGATCATGATGGCGTTCGGGCTGTTGCGGCTGGGCAAGCTGGTGCGCATGGTGCCTCATCCGGTGATGCTCGGTTTCGTCAACGGCCTGGCAATCGTCATCGCCCTGGCCCAGTTGGAGCATTTCAAGCGCGGCGAAACCTGGCTCAGCGGCGCCCCGCTGTACTGGATGATCGGCCTGGTGACGCTGACCATGGCGATCGTCTACCTGCTGCCACGCCTGACCCGCAGCGTGCCGCCGGCCCTGGTGGCGATCCTGGGTGTGGGGCTGGCGGTCTACCTGCTGGGCCTGCCCACCCGGACGCTGGGTGACATGGCGCACATCGCCGGCGGGCTGCCGGTCCTTGCGTGGCCGGACATTGCCTGGAACCTGGAAACCCTGCAGATCGTGCTGCCCTATGCGGTGATCATGGCGATGGTCGGCCTGCTGGAAACCCTGCTGACCCTGAACCTGACCGATGAAATCACCGAAAGCCGCGGCTATCCGGACCGCGAATGCGTGGCGCTGGGCGCGGCGAATATCGCGTCCGGCCTGTTTGGCGGCATGGGCGGTTGCGCCATGATCGGCCAGACGGTGATCAACCTCAGCTCTGGCGGTCGCGGCCGCTTGTCCGGGGTGGTGGCCGGGGTGATGGTGCTGCTGTTCGTGTTGTTCCTGTCGCCGTTGATCGAGCGCATTCCCCTGGCCGCACTGGTGGGGGTGATGTTCGTGGTGGCGCAACAGACCTTCGCCTGGGCCTCGCTGCGGGTGATCAACAAGGTGCCGAAGAACGATGTGCTGGTGATCGTCGCGGTGACGGTCATTACGGTCTTCACCGACCTGGCCGTCGCGGTGTTGTGCGGCATCATCATCGCGGCGCTCAATTTCGCCTGGCAACAGGCCCGCGAGCTGTACGCCGACACGTATCTGGAGGCGGACGGCAGCAAGCTCTATCGCCTGCATGGCACGTTGTTCTTCGCTTCGACGACACCGTTCCTCAATCAGTTCGACCCGGCCAACGATCCGGCCCAGGTGACGCTGGACTGCCGCCACTTGAGCTTCGTCGACTACTCGGCCATCGCCGCGCTGAAAACCCTGCGCGAGCGCTACGCCAAGGCCGGCAAGCATTTGCGGGTGTTCCATTTGTCCGAGCGTTGCAAACAGATGCTCAAGCGCGCGGGCGTGCACCACGACTGAGGCGCTGGCAAACCCGCCAAGGGCGCGACCCTTGCATTCAACGCCGTGTGGACTGATACGCCGCGATCACGGGCAGCAACGGTGCCAGGCTAAGGCCGCGAGGCGTAGTCGGCGAGCTTGCCCTGGATGAAATCCAGGAAACACTGGATCCGCAGCGCCAGCTGGGAGTTGCGGTAGTACACCGCGTTGATGGGCTGACGGTATCCGCTGTTGGCCTGCGCCAGCAGGACTTTCAATCGACCGGCCTGGATATCTTCCCGGGTCATGAAGTCTGACAGGCACGCGATGCCCTGCCCTTGCAGCGCCAGGTGGCGCACCGTCTCGCCGCTGGAGGCGCTGATGCTCGCCTGGATCGGCCAGCGATCACCATGGAGATGGCGCAGGGGCCATTGATTGAGGCCATCGTTCTGGGCGAAGCCCAACAGCGCGTGTTCCGCCAGTTCGGCAACGCTGGCCGGCGTGCCATGCCGCTCCAGATAACCAGGACTGGCGAGAATGTGCAGCGGGCTGCAACCCAGGGGCCGGGCATGCAGGGTCGAATCGGAGAGGGTGCCGATGCGGATGGCGATGTCCGTGCTCTGCTCCAGCAGATCGATGATCAGGTCGTTGCTGTTGAGCTCCAGTTGGATGTCCGGGTAGAGGCCGCGAAACTCCTCGATGTGCGGGACGATGGCGTGGAGCATGAACGGTGAAGCGGCGTTGATCCGCAGCCGTCCGGCCGGTTTTTTCTGGCGGGACGACAATCGCTCCTCCAGCGCCTCCATCTGGTCGAGGATGCCCTTGGCCTGCTCGAAGAAATACTTGCCCTCCTCCGTCAGGTCCATGCGGCGCGTGGTGCGATTGATCAGGGTGGTGTCGAGCTTGGCCTCCAGGCGCGACAAGGTGCGGCTGACCGCCGAGGGCGTCTGTCCGACCTGCTCGGCGGCGGCGGAAATCGACCCGCATTCGATCACGCAGATGAACACCTGCAACTCATCGGATCTGGCTTTCACATAGGCCCCTGTCGGCTGGTCGGTTCATGGCGAGGACATCGATCCCTCGCCACAGGATAGCAACGGGACACCGGACCAGGGCAAGGTCAGGCCTTCAGGCCGAACACTTCGCTCAGGTGCTGCTCATAACGCGCCATATCGGCTTCGATGTTCGGGCGTTTCATCACGTCCACGCACAGGAAGGTCGGCAGGCCGGTCATGCCCAGGAACTGGTTGGCCTTGTGGAAAGGGAAGTACACCGCGTCCACACCCTTGGCTTCGAAGAAGTCGGTCGGGTCGTCGAAGGCCTGCTGCGGCGCGTTCCAGGTCAGCGACAACATGTACTGCTTGCCGTGCAGCAGGCCACCGCTGCCGTATTTCTGGGAAGCATCGGAGCGAGTACGGCCGTCATTGGCGTAGAGGCTGCCATGGCCTTGGGTGAAGACTTCGTCGACGTACTTCTTGACGGTCCACGGTGCCCCCATCCACCAGCCCGGCATCTGGTAGATGATCACGTCGGCCCAGAGGAATTTGGCAACTTCCTCCTTGATGTCGTAGCCGCCATCGATGAACGTGGTCTTTACATCCAGGCCGCCACGGTCCAGCACGCTGAGCGCTGTCTCGTGGAGCGTCGCGTTGTAGCGACCGTCGGAATGCGCGAACTGTTTACCGCCATTGAGCAGCAGAACTTTTTTCATGGAGTCACCTCATCGGGTTCCACGGCGTACTGATTGGAAGTCGCCGGATGGAGAGTTGAAAAACGATGGCGGCAGAGTACCGATGAGCCTCGCGCGGAATAAGCACCGCAGCGGCAAAACTCATTTGACTTACAAGCACGAATCCGCGAGCGATTGTTGCCTTAAAATCCTGGGCACTGACCCTCCAGGAGCCTTCCATGAGCCAATTGCACGGTTTCATTCTTCACGCCAAGACTCGCCCGGAAAAAGCCGAAGCCTTCGAAGCGCTGTTCCGGGCCTATGTCGAACCAAGCCGCGCCGAGCCCGGCTGCATCGAATACCACATGCTGCGGGATCGGGAAGATCCGACGCTGTTTATCTTCTATGAGATCTGGGAATCCCAGGCCCACCTCGACGTGCACTCGAACCTGCCGCACATGAAGGCGTTTTTCGAGCACCGTATGGATTACCTTGAGCGCGACTTCGAGATCCGCCGGGTCGACATGCTCAGCCCGTCCTCGGCTAGCCGCTGACCAGCAAGTGGACGCCCAGCGCGCCCAGGCCGACGAAAAACACCCGCCGGAACAGCACGGCGCTGATCCGCCGACGCAAGGCCTGGCCCAGCCACATGCCCAACAGCGCCGGGGCCAGCGCCAGCACCGAAGCGCTCAACTCACCGCCGCCCAGGGCGCCGCGCCATAGCAGGCCGGCGGCCAGTGCGAGCGTCGAAACGGTAAAGGACAGCCCCAGCGCCTGCACCAGCTCATCCTTGCTCAAGCCCAGGGCTTGCAGGTAAGGCACCGCCGGAATCACGAACACTCCGGTGGCGCAGGTGATGACACCGGTCAGCAATCCACAGAGCGGGCCAAGCCACGGCTCGATCCGCGGCGCCACCCGCAGTGTCGGCAGCATCAGCCCGCTCAATGCATACAGCAGCAACGCCCCGCCCAAGGCCCGGACCACCCAGGGCCCGCCCGACATTCCGATCCATAAGGACCCGAGGCCGGTGCCGAGAGAAATCGCCAGCAGTAGCGGCCATAAACGCCCGATCAAGGCGAGCAGATGGCCGCCGGACGCCAGTTGCCAGATATTGGTCAGCGTGGCCGGAATGATCAGCAACGTCGCAGCCTGCACCGGTGCCATAGCCAACCCGAGCAGGCCCATGGAAAGGGTCGGCAGGCCGAGGCCGATCACGCCCTTGACGGTGCCGGCCAGCAGGAAGGTGGCGATGACCAGCAACGACAGCGCCAGGCCCAGGTTCTGATAGAAAACGATGAGAGTGTCCATGGCGCTATCCTGGCCTGCGCACGCCGATTTGGAAATCTGCCATATACTGAGGCAGCCTCTTGCAGGACAAGAGGCAGAGAAGTTCACGCATCTGGCATTTTCGCGAGCAGGCTCGCTTCCACAGAGAAAAAGTGGATGCCCCTCACATGAGGCGCGCGCATCCTGCCCGCGAAGGTGTCCCATCGGCCACCGCCGAACCCGGCAGAGAATCAACGCCCATGCATTTCGACTTCACCGACCTGCGCCTCTACCTCAACATTCTCGACACCGGCAACATCACCGCCGGTGCCAGCCGCAGCCATCTGTCCCTGGCGGCGGCCAGTGCCCGGGTCCGCGCCCTGGAGGCCTCCCTGGGGATCGCCCTGTTCGAACGCGGGCGGCGGGGCGTCACACCGACCCCGGCAGGCAAGGCCTTGGCGCAACATGCCAGGGTGTTGTTGCAGCATGCGGAGCACTTGCAGCAAGACCTGGCTGAATACGCCAAGGGGGTCAAAGGCCGCGTGCGGCTGTTGTGCAACACCAGCGCCATGAGCGAATACCTGCCCGAATTGCTGGCGACGTTCCTCAAGGGCCACCCCAATCTGGACATCGACCTGCAGGAACTGCCCAGTACGCGGATCACCCACGCGTTGCGCCAGGGCGCGGCGGACCTGGGCATCGTCTCCGACGCAGTCGACACCGATGGCTTGCAGACCCGTCCCTTTCGACACGATCCACTGACCTTGATCCTGCCTTCCGGGCATCCCTTGGCGGACGGTCGCGTGGTGAGTTTCAGCGAGACCCTGGCCCATGATTACGTCGGCCTGAACGCTTCCAGCGCCCTGGCGGTTTACCTCGAGGAGCAGGCCCTGCACAGCGGGCTGCGCATGCAGATCCGTATCCGTGCCGACAGCTTCGACGGGGTGATTCGCATGGTGGCCCACGGCGCAGGCATTGCCATCGTGCCGAGGGCCGCCATCGAGCGCCGCACGCCCGCGCCCTCTTACCGATGCCTGCCACTGCAGGAAGCCTGGGCGCAACGGGCCTTGCTGCTGGCCGCGCGCGACTTCCAGGCATTGCCGGCCTACGCCAGGGCGCTGGCCCTGCACCTGGCCGGCGATTGATTGCGTTTCTGGGTAGCCGGATGTCGAGTACAGACAACTGACCCCACGCCCGGGCCTATAGGGTGCTCTTGAGCTTACCGTCCACTGCCCGGAGTCCCTATGACCGCACCTATCACCGTCCTGCGCGATACCCACCCGCTGCCCGTCCTCGACGCTTGCAAGTGGGAAAAGCTCGAAGGCGACCCGCACACCGTCAACCTCAACGCCTACACCAGCGAAGACGGCAGCAAGATCATGGGGACCTGGATCTGCACGCCGGGCAAATGGCGTGTGGACTATGTGAAGTGGGAATACTGCCACTTCCAGGAAGGCTACTGCATCATCACCCCGGACGGACACGCCCCCATCCATTTGAAGGCCGGCGATATCTTCGTGGTGGAACCGGGCATGAAAGGCACCTGGGAAGTGGTCGAAACGGTGCGCAAGTACTTCGTCTTCGCCTGATACCGCTCCGACAGATCCGCGCGTTGCGCTGTGCTCGCCCCTGAGCACAGCGCAACAGGACGCCCCCTATCCCGTGACCTGGATGGTCGCGATCTTCCCGCTGCGATAGGCCTCGAGTATCTGATGGATACTGGACCGGGCCTCTCCCCTGGCCGTAAAGATGCCACCACAGCCGCGATTGGCTGCGGCGTAGCTTTCGTCTTCCATCAATATCCGATGCGCGTGCGGCAGGTTCCAGAAAGGAACGCCGGCAAACAGATGATGGGTCAGGTGATAGTTGTCGCCATGCATGCCGATGAACAACCGCTCGATCCGGGTGGGGAAACGATTGCGGGTCAACTGCACCTCATCCTTGTACACGCCGAACATGCCGAAGTGCTCGGAAATCTCTGAGAACCAGCCGATGACCTGGAACACCGTGAAGTACGGAACCAGCCAGAACAGGACATAGCCCCACGGGCCGATGAAATGGCTGAACAGCAGCAGGATGGCGCCATGAACCGCCAGCAGCTTCACGCCCTGCCAGGGGCTCGCCAGGATGTCCCCGGCGCGATTCTTCACCAGGTAGAGGAAATACTTGTAGGTGTTGACCAGCGTTACGCTCCTGAACAGGTGACGGGACAGGAAGTCCAGGCGATCCCGAGCCTCGTACAAGCCGGATTCGATATAGAACCGGTGATCGGGATCCTTGTCCTGGTCACCCAGGTGATGATGGTGCATCTGCACATGGGAGCGACGGTACGCTTCGTAGTTCTGGAAGATCGGATAAGCCAGCAGGTACTCGCCGACCCACTTGTTGATCACTTTGTTCCGGGCCATGGTCATGTGCGCCGCCTCGTGCAGAAGCGAAGCCAGGGCCCGCTGCCGCGAGCCGATGAACAGCAGCGCCAGGGGATACAGGACGTTGTAGCGATGGCCCAGCAATACAGCCGAAACAATGACCATGAGGTCCGCACCCAGGGCAACCAGCCAGTGCCAGTTGTCTTTCCTGTACAGCGGACGCAAGCGCTGCCTCAGTTCAGCAGCAGGATTGAACCTGTTTACCTCGTTCATCGGAATTCCCTTTCGTACTCAACGTGATCAATACAGGCGACGCCCGCCTGCACGGCCCTCAATCATTTTTCCAAACAATCAGTGCGGTACTTACCAGGCAGTCCACTGCCATGGTTTCTTGCGTTTCATGCCCTCCGGTCATTCAAAGTTGCGACAGTAATGCGATGACTTCATCGATATCCCGGACGCTGTTACTGGCGTTGACGGACAAGCGTACGAAACGCTCATGCCCCTGCTTCAACATGAAGTACGGCGTATGCGACGCATACCCAGGCCAGCCGTTGACGCCGCGCGAGCGCAGGTAGGCGACCAGCTCCGTGGCCGGGCAGCGGGCATGGGTGAAGGCGATGATGCCCTGGTGCTGCGTGCCTGGGGCAATCAGGTTGATGCCGGGCATCGTCGCCAGCCGCTCGAACAGGTTGCGATAGCGTTCGGATTCCGTGCCGTAGGCCTTCGACAGACGCTCCTTGATCGCTTGGTTCAGCCCCACCACGGCGGCATTGTTGCGTTCGGCGTATTCAAAGCCGCGCGCATCCTCGAGCGTCCGATGGACCGTGCCATGCACATCCACGCTGGCCCGTCCCAGATCGGTGAAACGAGGCCGCGCGGTAGCCAGGAAACGCTCGGAAAGAAAGGCAAAGCCCGTGCCCCGTGGTCCGCAGAGGAATTTCCGGCCAGCGGCGGTCAGCACGTCACAACCGATGGCCTGCACATCCAGCGCCAGCATTCCCGCCGACTGGCAGGCGTCGACGAAGTACAGGCAAGGAAAATCCCGCAGCAGGTTTCCCACCGCCGCGATGTCGTTCACGATGCCGCAGCAGGAAGGCACATGGACCACCGAGACCAGCTTGACCTGCGCACTCATGTGCCGGGCCAGCCAGTGCAGGTCCAGGTTGCCATCGGACAGCAACGGCATCACGTCGACCACCACGCCATGCAGGCGCTGCAGCGTAGACAGTGCGATCAGATTGCCCGCGTATTCATAGGGCGTGACCAGAACGCGATCGCCTTCGGACCAGGTCAGCGCCTCCAGCGCGGTCACCCAGGCCTTCGTCGCGCCGTCGAACAGCGCGACGTTGCGTGCAGAAGCCCCCAGCAGGCGGGCGATGTTTTCGTAGACCTCGACGTCCAGGACAGGCGAATGATTCAGCTCGGTCTCATAGGCGCCCGCCTCGACTTCCTCCTGCAAGTAGGCCTGCATCAGACTCAATGTCTCTGGGGACATGATGCCCGACCCCGCAGTGTTGAAATGGATCATCCATTACCCCTTTCGCCTTGAACCCAGGAAATAGAAAACACTGGCCGCGACCACGCACAGCGACAACACATGGAACATCGCCTGGGGCGCATACAGCGACAGCACGAATCCGCACAGCACAGGCCCCAGGGCCGCGCCCAGGTTGGAGAGGTTCTGCGCGCCGTAGTAAACGCCTCGCATGTCCTCCGGCGCGATGTAATCGATGAACAGGTACTCGGCCGGGATGATGATGATTTCACCCACGGTGAAAACGATCATCGCGACCACCCAGGCCATCCAGGCCTGTGCATGAGCGAACCCCATGAGCCCCGCGATGAAGAACGCCATGCCCAGCATCAGCATGCGGAACAGGTTCTTCTGGTGGATCCTGGAGCCGATCAGGTATTGCAAGCCAATCACCACGCAAGCGTTGGTGGTCACCAGGTAATTGATGATCCGGTAGGTGTTCTCGGGGGTGCTGGTGACGATCAGGTATTGCGACAGATAAGCCGTGAACTGTCCGAACACGATGGCACTGAGGACACCTCCGATGGTGAAGCAGACCAGCCGGTAATTGCGCACCAGATGGACCAGCACGCGGGCGAACGGCTGGTTCGTGCGCTCCGTCTGTCCTGCCCGCGGCAGCCGCGCACCCAGGCTGCTGTAGAACGCCACGAACCCCGCGCCGATGATCGCCGAGACCGCGAAGGGCATGCCGGGACTGATCTTGGCGAACAGCACGCCCAGGAACGGACCGATGGCGTAGCCGACGTTGGTCAGGGTGTATTTCATGGAAAACACGCCGCCGCGCTTGTCCGGCGTCACCAGGAAACCAATCCCCGATTTCACCGCGATATCCACCACCGCATAGGACAGGTTCACCACCACAATGGCAATGATGAACGGCACCAGGCTGCCGACCTGGAATGCCACGGCAAAGGCCAGGGCAAACAGGCTCGCGGCGGCCAGCAGGATCCGGTCGTTGGAAAACCTGTCCACCAGGAAGCCGCCATACACTCCCAGAACGGAACTGACGATCAACGCGCCGCCCACCACCAGGCCGATGTCGGTCACGCCCAGGCCGAACGCCTGGGAGAAATAGACCACCAGGTACGGCAAGGCCATGGCCCGGGCAATGGTCAGGACAAATGTTGCCGACAGCAACAACACCACCGGCCTGGTGTAGACCCTGGCTTCCCCCGACACGGTCAGCTCTCCCGACAGGTCCTTCATGCCAGCATGTCCCTGTACACGCCGGGCTCGTCTTCGCGCAGCAGTTCGATGCTGTGCTGAATGGCGGCGCGATCCTTGCCGAGAATGAAGACATGGCCAGGGCAGTTTTCCAGGGAGACGGTTTCCTTGAGCTCACCTTCGTCCTGGATCTTGATGCTGTGCACCCCGGCAATCGCCTTCCACCGCGCCAGCTCCGGCGCCCGCTTGATGAGCCCGGACTGTCGGGCGATCAGGAACACGCAACTGGAGTGGAAATAGAGCCTTTTGCGCGGCCGCTGACGGTAATCGAAGAAGGCCTCGGGATTGACCAACGAATCGATCCACAGGCTCAACTGGTTATGCCCCAGGGCCCGGGTGTAGGCCGACAGGTCGATACCGCCCGGCATGCGTGCGGCCGTCTCCAGCAACACCGGTTCGTCGTCGACGATCATCAGCTCGCTGTGACCGACGCCCTGGCGGATGCCCAGCGCATCGAGCACGGAAAAGATGTACCGCGACAGCCGACTGTAGACATCGGCGTTGTCCACCGGACACATCAGCTGGTTGTAGTCATGCACCGGCGAGTCGCCGATCCGGGTGCGAAAGACGCGGATGATTTCGCTGACATAGTGCTGGCCGTCGACGCTCACGGTATTGACGCAATACTCGATATCCACATCGCTGGACTTGCTCGCCGACAGCTCGGACTTGAAGTCGCAATTGTCCAGGTATTGCTGGACCAGGATTTCATCGTTGTCTTCGAGAAAGAGGTTGCGGCTCGACTTGATGATCTCGAACGCCCGCTCGACTTCGCTTTCCCGCGTGCAGATATGGATGTTGTCCGAGCCGGCGCTCTTGATCGGCTTCAAGACCACGGGCAGGATTTTCTGCTCCTTGATCCAGTCCTGGATCGCCGCCAGCGACCCCGATTTGAAATGCTTGATCGAACGCACCCCGGCCCGTTGCAGGGCCTCATGCATTTCGAACTTGTCGCGCCAGCGAATGGCATGGCTCGGGTCGTTCCGACGCTCGACTTCGAACAGCGCAGCCAGGTGAGCGGCCAGTTCGACACCGAACTCACAACCGGCCAGCACGAACTGCACCGAATATCCGGACAGGGCCTGGCGCAGCTCGGCATCCGAACGGTAGAGAATGTCCTTGATGAAATCGGCGGGACGGAACCAGGGCTTGTAGAACTCGTTGACGTTGGCGGTGGAACGCAGGTGTACGCACTCCAGCCCCCGGGAAATGAAAGCAGGCGCGATCAGGCTGCCGATCGAATAGGCATCGACGATCAGCACGACATTCTTCTTGTAGATCACTTGACCGTCTCCCGGGCCTGGCTCAGGGCTCGCACGACATCCTTGATAATGCCGGCCGCCTTTTGGATATCGTCACGGGTGATGTTGATATGCGGCATGAAGCGCATCTCCCTGGCGTTGTAGGGCAGCCCGCCAACGCCCTGCTGGCGCAGATAGCCGGCGAACTGCACCGGGGCGATCCCCAGGGCGGAAATGTCCAGGGTCACCATGTTGGTGCCCTTGTAGCGGGCCGGCGCTTGATCGATGTCGTCGAGCAGTCGATACAGCAACGCCGCGTGCTCGTGGTCTTCGGCCAGGCGTTCGACGTGGTTGTGCATCGCGTAGAGTCCGGCGGCGGCCATCATGCCGGCCTGGTGCAGGTCGCCCCCGAACCATTTGCGGTACTTCCTGGCCCGCTGTATCAGTTCCAGCGAGCCCACCATGATCGAACCGATCGGCGCTCCCAGGCCCTTGGACAGGCACATGGACAGGAGGTCGGCGTTATCGGTATAGGACGTCACGTCGATGCCGGAGGCGATGGAGGCATGGAGAATCCGCGCTCCATCGAGGTAACGATAGGCCCCGATGCCCTGGGCGTAGGCGAAGACGTCGTTCATCTGTTGCAGGGGAAAGATCGCGCCGCCTTTGCACCCCAGCGTGTTCTCGATGACCACCACCCGGGGCAAGGCATAGTTCTGGCTCCAGCGGCATTTGGAAGCGTAGAGCCTTTCCAGGTCGCTGACATCGAACAGCCCGCTGTCGTGGGTCGATAGCGAGAAGTTGACCCCGGAAAAAGCCGATGTCGAGGCAGATTCATAGAAATTGATGTGGTAGGACGCATCCAGGAAGATCTCATCGCCCGGACTCGTCATGGCCTTGACCGCCAACTGGTTGCTCAACGTACCGCCAGAGGTGAAAAGCGCCGCCTCCTTCTGGAAGTACTGGGCGCAGTATTCTTCCAGGGCTCGTACGGTCGGGTCTTCGCCGAAGCAATCGTCCCCCACTTCCGCCTGATAGATCGCCTTGCGCATGCCTTCCGTTGGCTTGGTGACCGTATCGCTTCTGAGATCGATAAACATGAGGGCTTCCTTAGTAACCTGCGCCAAAGACAATGCGGGAGGGATCGTAGAAATCGGCCAAGGCCTCGAGGACGTTTTCAGGCGACTCCGCCAATCGGTGCAGGAAGTGCAGGTACCAGCTGTCGCCATAAACCGCCGCTATCCGGCAGGCCACCCCCGCCTCCCTGGCTTTGCGCAACGCCTCGGGCTGCACACCGTGGAGCATCTCCAACTCGTGAATCCGGGTGTGCAGGCCCTGGTCGAAGATGCGCTGGATCAGGCCTGGATCCTGGGTCGCACAACTGACCGGGACCCCGGCATCCAGGATATCGGCGAGCAGTTTCAGATAGCGCTCATCAAGTTCCGCACCGCGAGGAAGAGCAACTTCAGGCGCTTCGTTATAGACACCCTTGACCAACCTGATCTTGCGACCATGACCAATGATGGCCGGCAGATCATTTACCGTCCTATGCAAATGGGCTTGAACAGTAAGGCCGACATTTGAATGGTCGGGGGCCAGTTTGGAATATATCTCCAGGATCTTATCGACCGCGGAGGAATGTTCCATGCTGATCATCACTGGAATATTATGTTCCGCAGCGGCGGACAAGATAGTGGCTGCGTTGCGATAAGCAGTTTCCGCGGATATGAGCATACCCACGGCGCTTAAATCGAAACCTAACTGGGGAGTTAATTTGGCCTTGGAGAAAACCTGAATGGATTTCAAGTATTCATCGACAAAGGCCTGGACCACTCGCGGATCATGGTTTTCTTCGCCGACATATTCGACACCCAGCCTGTAACCCTTGTCCCAGAGCAGTTTCAACTTTTCAGGAAGCCCGTCCAGGCTGGACGAAACGATGTAGCGCTGCGCGGCGCGCTCAAATAACCTGAAGAATAACGAGTCCCTATTGAAGGCATCTCGACATTCCTGATTGAGTGCCAATTTTTTTAGGCCGGCAGCCGTAAGTACGCATGTATCCTGCGAAGGCATGGGTATCGCTCCTTGATATGTAGTGCTCGTCCTGAGCGCCGAGTATTGTGCAACGATTTTTGTCTGTCAACCCTCGAATAATAATGGCCCGCTCCAATTCTCCAAAGTTTCATATATATATGAAACTCGGGAATAACGGAGCGAACCCAACATTAAATATTATTTATTACAGCTTCACGAAACATCGGACGCTCATATTGTCCCCGCCGCGGTTCAGGCGGGGACAAGCATCAGGCAATGGTTATTGAGGCTTGCGGTAGCTGTTCACGATGGCCGAGAAATCCTTGCCACCCTCGCCGCGCTGGCTCATCGCCTGATACAGCTGTTGTGCCACCGCCCCCAACACCACCGGTTGATGAGCCTGCCGCGCAGCCTCGGTGGCCAGGCCCAGGTCCTTGAGCATGAGGTCGGCCCCGAAACCGCCAGTGTAGCCACGCGAGGCCGGCGCCGTTTCGATCACCCCCGGCCAAGGGTTGTAGGTATCCGAACTCCAGCAACGTCCGGTGGAACTGTTGATGATGCCCGCCAGCACCTGGGTGTCGATGCCCAGGGCATCGCCCAGGGCCATGGCCTCGCTGACCCCCACCATCGAGATGCCCAGCAGCAGGTTGTTGCAGATCTTGGCGATCTGCCCGGTCCCGACCTCGCCACAATGCACGATGTTACGGCCCATCTGAGCCAGCACCGGCTGCAAGGTGGCGAATAGTTCGGCGGTGGCGCCGACCATGAACGTCAGCGTGCCAGCTGCCGCGCCTCCGGTACCACCCGAGACGGGCGCATCGGCCATGGGCACGCCTTGCCTGGCGGCTGCGGCAGCGACATCACGTGCGGTCTGCGGGTCGATGGTGCTGCAATCCACTGCCGGAGTGCCGGTGGCAATCCCCGCCAGCACGCCGTCCTCACCCAGCCAGACACTGCGCACATGGGCGGCGGCCGGCAGCATGGTAATCACCAGCGCAGCGCCCTGGGCCGCATCGCGAGGCGAGGTGCTGATGGTGCCACCCAGCGCCGCCAGTTCAGCCAGCACCGTCTGGTTCAGGTCGAACAGGTTCAGCGAATGGCCAGCCTTGAGCAGGTTGCGCGCCATCGGGGCGCCCATGTTGCCCAGACCGATAAATGCGATGTTCATGTCCGGCTCCTTAACGCAGGTTGATGGTGGTGTTCACACCGTCATTGATGCTGTCGTCGTCGAACCAGCGGGCGGTGACGGTCTTGGTCTGAGTGTAGAACTGCACCACCTGTTTGCCGTACGGACCGAGGTCGCCAAGCTTCGAACCGCGGGAGCCGGTGAAGCTGAAGAACGGCACCGGAACCGGAATCGGGATATTGATCCCCACCTGGCCCACGTCGATTTCGCTCTGGAATTTACGCGCCGCCGCACCGCTCTGGGTGAACAGCCCCGTGCCGTTGCCGAATGGGTTGGCGTTGACCAGGGCAATCGCCTGATCCAGGGTGTCAACTTCCAGCACCACCAGCACCGGACCGAAGATTTCCTCGGTGTAGATACGCATGTCGGTGGTCACGCCGGAAAACAGGGTCGGGCCGACAAAGTTGCCCTGCTCGAAGCCCGGCACGCTGATGTCGCGACCGTCGAGTTCCAGCTTCGCGCCTTCGTTCACGCCGCTCTCGATCAACTCGAGAATCCGCGCCTTGGCCCGCTTGGAAATCACCGGACCGATGTCGGTGCCCGGCTCGCTGCCCGCATTGACCTTGAGCTTCTGTGCCAGGGCCTTGAGTTCTGGCAGCCATTGCCTGGCCGCGCCCACCATCACCACCACGGAAGTGGCCATGCAGCGTTGGCCCGCCGCACCGAAACCGGCACCGACCAGGGCATTGAGGGTTTGTTCGCGATTGGCATCCGGCAGCACCACGGCGTGGTTCTTGGCGCCCATCATCGATTGCACACGCTTGCCATGGCGCCCCGCCAGCTCATACACATGAGTACCGACCGCCGTGGAACCGACGAAGGAAACCGCCTTGATGTCCTTGTGGGTGCACAGCGCATCCACCACGTCCTTGCCACCATGCACCACATTGAGCACGCCGGCCGGCACGCCGGCTTTGATCGCCAGCTCCACCAGCAACATGGTCGACAGTGGATCCTGTTCCGACGGCTTGAGGACGAAGGTGTTGCCGCAGGCAATGGCCATCGGGAACATCCACAGCGGAATCATCGCCGGAAAGTTGAATGGAGTAATCCCGGCACACACGCCGATGGGCTGGCGCAAGGTGTAGGTATCGACGCCGCCGGCGACGTTCTCGGCGAACTCGCCCATCTGCAGGGTGCCGATGGAACAGGCATGCTCGACCACTTCCAGGCCGCGGAAAATATCGCCCTCGGCATCCGCCAGGGTCTTGCCCTGCTCGGCGCTGAGCACCGCGGCAATGCGTTTCGAATGCTCGCGAATCAATGCCTGGAGCTTGAGCATGATGCGCATCCGCGCGCCGATGGGCGTCAGCTTCCAGGTCTGGAACGCGCGCTGGGCCGCGGCAATGGCGGACTCGACCTCCGTCGCGGTGGCGAACGGGACTTTCGCCAGCACCTGCTGGGTGGCCGGGTTGATGATGTCGTGCCATTCATTGGAGCGGGATTCGACCCACTCGCCATCGATCAACAGTTTGACGGTTTGCAGGGTGGTGTCGCTGGGCGTGAGGGAAACGTTCATGCTGGCCTCCGGATTGTTCTTGTAGGGAGCGCTGTTTCGAGCAAAGGCCAAGGTATGCAGAGACCTTGGTGATGAGACGGTTTTTGGAGTATAGATGTGCAAACTTCTAATAAGAACGCACATAAAAACCGGTCCATCATGCAAAAAAACATCACCTCCCTGGGGTCGCTGAATTGGGACGACCTCAAGTTCTTCCTGGAAGTGGCCCGCACCCGCAAGGCCAGCACGGCGGCCAAACGCCTCGCTGTCGACTACACCACGGTGTCGCGTCGCATCAGCTCGCTGGAAACCTCACTGGGAACGCTGCTGTTTGAAAAATCCCGGACCAACGGTTTCGTGCTCACCGCCGAAGGCCTGCGCCTGCTCAGCTACGCCGAGTCCATCGAGAGCACCCTGCACATGGCCTGCGAGCAGGTTTCGGGGTCTGGCGTCGCATTGTCCGGCCACGTGCGCATGGGCTGCACCGAGGGCTTCGGCAGTTTCTTCATCACGCCGCAACTGAGCCACTTCGTCGATGCCTACCCGGCCATTTCGGTGGACATCCTCCCGCTGCCGCACTTCATCAGCCTCTCCAAGCGAGAAGCCGACATCGTCATCGCGCTCGAGCGCCCCGAACACGGCCCGTACGTGTGTTGCAAGTTGTGTGATTACCGCTTGCAGCTCTACGCTACCCAGTCGTATCTCGATAATCACCCACCCATCCAGCGCCCGGCGGATCTGGGCAAGCATTCGTTCATCAGTTACGTCGACGACCTGGCATTCAGTTCCGAGCTGCTCTACCTGGCGAATGTCCTGCCTGGGGCCAATGCCCATCTGCGCAGCACCAGCGTGATCGCACAGTACGTGGCGGCGCAGCAAGGGCGCTCCCTGGCGATCCTGCCGTGCTTCCTCGCCGCCCAGGATCCAGACCTGCTGCCCGTGCTACCGGAGGAAATCAACGTCACCCGGCAGTTCTGGATGTACTGCCGGGAGGATCTGCGCAAGTTGAAGCGGATCACCTTGTTGTGGGATTACATTCGCGAAGTGACCGAACAGAACCGGTCGCTGCTGATGGGAGACAGCCGGGAGATGGTGTTCGCCGACTAGTCGGCGATGACCACGATGGCGACTCGACGGTTCTCGGTACGCCCGCTGGCCGTGTCATTGGAGGCCACTGGCTTGCTGCTGCCCAGGCCGCGCAGCTGGATATTCTCTTCGCGCATGCCGACACTGGTCAGGACCTTGCCGACGCTGTTGGCGCGCCGTATCGACAATTGTTCGTTATACGCCTGGGAGCCAGATGCGTCGGTGTGGCCATCGACGCGTACCCGTTCGATGCCAGCCCCCAGCAGGGCCTTGCCAATCCGCTCGACGATCTCGGTACTGGCCGGGTTGAGGGTTTCCACGTCGCTGCCGAACAACACCTTGCCCGACAGGCCGAACGCCCAACCCTCATCGGTCAGTTTGAAGCCTTGCTCCTTCAATACGGTGATTTGCGCCGGAGTCAGCCCTTTCGGCGGTGTGGTCTGGCAACCACCCATGGCCAGGATGGCCATGAACAGAAATACGAAGGACCGTCGCAGGCTGGATTGGAAAAATGAACGCACGGATTGGCTCCTGATTGTGGTTAAGCAACGGGGTGCTCCGCCCCCGACGAATGTCGCCCTCCCCGGGCGAGACGCTTGGCCTGGTACATCGCTGCATCGGCGGCATGCAACAAGGCGCCTGGAGTGGTGCCATGCTCGGGATACACCGCAATGCCGATGCTCAGGGAAGTCAGCACCGAGGCATTGCCGGGCAACTGGATCGGCATTTCCATGCTGGCGATGATTTTCTCAGCGATCATTTCGGCATCCTCCAGCTTGTGCAACGGCGAGAGCAGCACGGCAAATTCATCCCCGCCCAGCCGCGCCACCAGGTCATCCTCACGCAACTGCGCCCGGACCCGGGTTGCCACAGCCGTCAGCACCGCATCTCCCGCAGCGTGACCAAAATTGTCGTTGATCCCCTTGAACCGATCACTGTCCAGGTACAGCACGGCCACTTGCTCGTCGAGCTTGCTGGCGTTACGCAGGGCGCGAATCAGCCGGCCTTCGAAATACGCCCGGTTGGGCAATCCGGTCAGGCTGTCGTGACTGGCCTGGTGGGCCAGGCTTTCGTTTTCGCTTTGCAGGTGGGTCTGCCAGGATTCGAGTTCGGCGAGCAGTGCATTGAAGTCATTGCCCAGGTTATCCAGCTCAGCGATGGCGGCCGGTGGTACCCGCCGGTCCAGGGCCCGCTCGCTGCGCGCGGCGTGGGCCACTTCCGCCAGGCAACGCAAAGGGCCGGTAATCGCCCGCAACTGACGCCGGGCCAGGTACAACGCCATCCATGCACTGACCGCCGTGCAGAGGATGATCCCCGCCAGGCCGCTGAGCAGGAAGCGCAACAGGCTGCCGCCGTGCCCCGCCAGCAGGACGCTGCCGATGGCCTGGCCCTGGTGAATAATAGGCAGGCTGATGGGCTTCCCAAGGAAGGCCTTGGCGATGTGCATTTCCAGATCAGACAACAAGCCGGTTTCCGGTCGTTGCCAGCGCGCCAGCAAGCGACCGTGTTCATTGAACACCTGGGCGTCGGCCACCTCTTCGGTGCTGGCGATCAAGGCCAGCGCTTCGGTGGCGGCAGCCGAGTCATCGAACACCACGGCCGCTTCCACGGTGTAGTTGATCGAACGCGCGATCAGGTGCAGGTTGTGGTCGGCGTATACCCGCAGCGCCAGGACACCGAGCAAGGTCAGGGAAATGCTGGCCATGGCGATCGCCACCAACGCGACGATCAAGTGACCGCGCCCGATGACCGAGCCCAGGGTAGGAAGAATCCTTGGGGTGGACAGGCTCATGGTGCCGCCGGCCTGCGTCGGGAAAGCTGCAAGACACTGGGATGGATACGCACGCCGCTGCGTGCCACGGAATCGAGATTGACCTCGAACGACACCTGCTCGTCACCCACCCGCAGGCAGAAGAGACTGCCCACGGTGCATGGGTCGCCTCCTTCGCTGATGCTCAAGACCGGCTTGCCGATCAAGGAGGCGTACAGACGGGTGCGCTCCTCGCTGGTGAGCCGTCCCACATAGACCGCGTTACAGTCGGTCGCGATGCCGGGATGATCTGCCAACAGACGCTGGACGGTGACCGGTCGGCCCGTGGCCTGGGCGGTCCCCTTGACCAGGTCATCGGTATATTGGGTCGGCCCGACGATGCACAGTTGCAACTGCGTGGGCTCCACCGGCCATCGGGCATAGCTGAGAATGCCCAATACCACCTGGGTCACCGACTCGGCTCGCTGTTCAGCCCTGGTCGTGGTTGCCTGATCCTGAGCAGCGATCACAGGCGGCAACAGGCCCAGAAGACTGGCAAGCAAGTAATGCTTCCAACCCTTGCTGCGCGCCGCCTCTCGACCAGCCACATCCATGAAGAATCTCTTGTCGGTCCGATAAATGCCGGAACGATAGCACAGTGCCAAAAACCCAGCGAGACAGCGTCCTACGTCTCTTCTGACAGAAGCAGGCAGAATCGCGACCGACCTAAGAAAGCCGAATCATTCAGTCGTCCCGATCCAGATCCAGCATCAACCCGCTCAGCCGCTTGACCTTGCGCCGAACCGCTTCCTCGAACACGCCCGCCCGGGGTTCGATCAGGCTGAACCACTGCTTGGCACGGGTAATGGCCGTGTATACCAACTCCTTGGTCAACACAGGGTTCAGCGCATCCGGAAGGATCAAGGCCGTATGGGTGAACTCCGAGCCCTGGGACTTGTGCACCGTCATGGCATAGACGGTTTCCACGTCATTCAAGCGGCTGGGCAGGACAAAACGCACACCACCTCGCCCATCGTTACGAGGGAATGCGACCCGCAGGACCTGCTTGCCCGCCTCCGGCCCCTCACGCTCGGGCAACCTGAGGGCAATGCCGATATCACCGTTCATCAGCCCCAGCCCGTAATCGTTGCGGGTCATCAACACCGGGCGCCCTTCGTACCAGTGGTGATCGCTGTCGATAAGACGGGCCTTGAGCAACGCGGCAGTGATCCGCTGGTTCAACCCTTCGACACCCCACGGGCCCTTGCGCACGGCACAGAGCAACTGGAAAGCATCGAATGCCGACAGGACTTCCCGAGCCCAGTCGGCCCAGCAATGGTCGTCCAAGGGGCGGGAAGTGTCCGGGCGCCGTTGTCGCAACACATTCAAGTAGTGTCGGTACCCCTGGGGGCCCTCCGTGCGCCCCTCGAGCAGCAAGCGCTCCAGCCCATCATCGTGCTCCCCCTTCAGCGCCAGGGAGAACAGATCGGCATACTGCTTGCCCTGCAGGAGCTGGCGAGCCTTTTCGGCTTGCTGCTGGTTGACCCAGCGAGCCAGTTGGCCGATACCACTGCCCTCGCCGAAGCGTCGTGAATGCCTGAGCATGACCACTTGCTGGGCCAACGGATGGGTGCCGTCGAGGTCCTGCTGCAGATCACTGGTCGCCAGGTTCTCGCCGCTGACCGATTCAAGCCAGGCCCGAGTCCGGGGCGTGTACCAGCCCTCTTCGGCGTCTCGACACAAGTCCCCCAGGACCGCACCGGCCTCCACCGAGGCCAGTTGATCCTTGTCTCCCAACAGCACCAGACGGGCCTGGGCCGGCAATGCATCCAGCAGATTGGCCATCATCTCCAGGTCGATCATGGAGGCCTCATCGACCACCAGCACATCCAATGGCAACCGGTTACCCGCATGGTGGCGGAAATGACGGGTCCCGGGCCGACTGCCCAACAGACGGTGGACGGTGGTCACGTCGCAGGGAATGCGCTCGCGTACGGCGGCGCTCACCTCCAGGCTCAGGACCTGCTGGCTGATGGACTCCGTCAGGCGTGCCGCGGCCTTGCCGGTGGGCGCGGCCAGGCGAATGCGCAGCGGCTTGCCGGCCTCGACGGCGGGTGCCTGGAGTAAGGCCAGCAAGCGCACGACAGTGGTGGTCTTGCCGGTTCCCGGCCCTCCGGTAACGATGCTGAAGGCGCCGCGGGTGGCCAAGGCACAGGCAAGTTTCTGCCAATCGATCGCCCCCGGGCCGGCAGCCGTCCCGAACAAGCCATCCAGACGCTCGCGCAGATCATCGGGCGCCGCGTCCCGCTCGGCAAGCCGTTGCCGCAGCGCCTCGTCGATCCGCCGCTCATAGCTCCAGTAACGACGCAGGTAAAGCCGTTTACCTGACAACACCAGCGGGCGCTGCCTTGCCTCCTCGCTCTGGTCCGCAGCCAGGGCCACCAGACGGCTGGAGGCCAGGGTTCTGCACCATTGAGCCCCGTCCAGGGTTTGCAGTAACTGTGAAGGCAACAGCATTGCCCCGGCCTGCAGGTCGCCCTCGGGGGGTAGCGACAGGGCAAAATCCGGTTCCTTGAGTGTTTCGTACAGGTCCAGGCAGACATGCCCATGCCCCAGCTGATGACTGGTGAGCGCGGCGGCGAGCAGCACCAGTGGATCATCGTCGGGCGCCAGCTCCTGGAGGAACGCGACGAACGCCTTGTCCAAGGCACGCAACCATCCTCGCTCGACCCAACGGGTCAGCAGCCGCAACAGGTCATCGGCACGACTCAGGGGCGACAGCTCTACCAGGCTGTCGTCGTCGGAGGTGCCGGGCAGCAGATCGGCGAAAGAACGACTCATAGCAATTCTCCCTGTACCCATGCCGGCTCGGCCTTGGGCTCGGGTACGCCCTGGAACAGACGATCCAGTTGTTCGATCAAGGCTCGAGCAGGCCTGGTGAAATACACGCCCTGACTGGTGGCGCGGGTGCCACGAAGAAACAGGTACAACGCGCCGCCGACATGGCGGTCGTAGTCATAATCGGGCAGGCGCGCCTTGAGCTGGCGGTGCAGCGCCAGCAGGTACAGCACGTATTGCAGATCGTAGCGATTATCCAGGATCGATTGCTCCATCGCCTGCGAGGTATAGGCCGCGTCATCGGCCCCCAGCCAGTTGGATTTGTAGTCCGCCACGTAATAACGACCGTCGTGCTCGAACGTCAGGTCGATGAACCCCTTGAACATGCCGTTGAGCAGCACGGGTTCCGCGGCGACGCGGGCCACGCCACCGTGGGTGAACTGGCAGACCAGTTGATCCAGCTTGAGAACATCGACCTTGTGGCTGGCGAACCAGAATTCCATTTCGACCTGGAACTGGTCCAGATGCGCGAGCACCACGGGCGCCTGGTTGCTGCCAATCTGCAAAGGCAGGGCCACGAGGTGTTGCAGCCAGTCATTCAGCGTCGTGATCCAGCCTTTCCAGCCTCGACGATTGCAACGCCGGGCAATGACGTCTTCGATGACCGAGGGCGCAGCCGCGAATCCTTCGCCCGCGATCCACTCCAGAAGACCATGAAGGAAGGTGCCCGGGTTGGGGCCACGGGGAAAACGATGGATATCGCCGCCAGCAACGGCAACTGCCCTTGGAGCCTCCGGATCGAGTCGCTCGTCGTCGAACAGTTTCTGGGCTTGTGGGTCCTCCGGCGCGGCGTCACTGCCCGCACTCAGGCTTTCACCGATACGTAGCGCACTGTAGGAGGCAATCCACCAGTTCTCGCTGGCTTTGCGGGCAGGCTTGAGCGGTTCGCGCAATACCGCCTCACTGCGTGGAGGCTGGTAATGCTCGTCGGTCGCCAGGGGCATCTCCTGGCAACTCACGGTCGCGCTGCCTTGTTGCAGGTCTTCCAGCCAGCGCTTCAGCTCCACCGAGTCGGCCAGCGGCGTTCCGCCACCCAGCAGATAGCCCAACGCGGACAAATGCAGGATCGAGGTGTTGTTACTCCCTCGCTTGAGATCGGCGACACCCAGCCAACAGGCATGCTGGGCACGGGTAAGTGCCACGTAGAGAAGACGCAGGTCCTCGGCCAGGCGCTCCTCGTCGGCCCTGGCAATCAACTCGACGGTGGGCCTGAGACTGACCTCCGCCCTTCCCGATTCATCGTGGTAGTGCAGAGGCAAGCGGGTACCATCCACCGGCTTGGTCGAACAGATGAACGGAAGAAACACCAGCGGGTATTCAAGCCCCTTGGACTTGTGGATCGTAACCACCTTGACCAGTTGCTCATCGCTTTCCAGGCGCAGGATCTGCTCCTCTGCGGCCTGTCCGGACAACGCCAGGTGCTCCGACAGGTGTCGAATGAGGGCCTGTTCACCATCCAGCTCTCCGGCGGCCTGCTGCAGCAGTTCGCACAGGTGCAGCAGGTTGGTCAGTACCCGCTCACCGTCGCTGCGCGCCATCAACGCCTGGGGCAGCTCGAAGTCATGCAGCAGCCGCCGGAGCATGGGCAGTACCCCCTGGGTCCGCCAAACCGTGCGATAGCCACGGAATTGCATGACCCGGGCTTCCCATACCAACTCGTCCTGGTTGAGCCGCTCCAGCTCCGTCAACGGCAGGTTCAAGGTAATGCTGGCCAGCGCAGCCCGCAGCGGCCGTTCGACATCGGGCTCGGCGCAGGCTTTGAGCCAGATCAGCAGGTCGCGCGCCTCCTGCGAGGCAAAGACCGAATCCTTGTCCGATAGATAGACACTGCGCACGCCCCGTGCGGACAGCTCATCTCGCACGGCCTGCGCTTCCTTGCCGTCGCGCACCAGGATGGCAATGTCTGCAGGCAACAACCGACGGAGTCCGCTTTCAGGGTCCATGAAGCCATTGCGACCGGCCTGGCCCCCATTGAGCAACCCCGTGATTGCACTGGCACAGGCCGCCGCCATGTTCTGTCGATACACCGCGCCGGAAAGCGGTTGTTCCGATGGCAGGTGCCAGATGTTCATTGCCGTGACGGCCTGGCCCGCAATCTGCAGGAACTCGTTGCGCCCTTGTGACTCGACGGGCAAAAACGGCACCGGATTGTTCCCGGAAGCCTCACGAAACAGGAACGCTCCACGCCCCTGCGGACGAGATTCGGCGTATTGGAAAACATGGTTTACCGCACCCACCATGGCATGGCTGGAACGGAAATTCGTCCCCAGCGTATGCAACCTGCCGGCGGTGGCTACTCGGGCCCGCAGGTAAGTGTGGATATCGGCGCCGCGAAAGGCATAGATGGCCTGTTTCGGGTCACCGATCAGGAACAGGCCGGTTTCAGGGTTGTTGCCTTCGATACGGTAGATGCTTTCGAAGATCCGGTATTGAACCGGGTCGGTATCCTGGAACTCATCGATCAGCGCAACTGGAAACTGTTCACGGATCAGGCTCGCCAGGCGCTCGCCGCCTTCGGCCTGCAGCGCCGCATCCAGACGCAGCAGCATGTCGTCGAACCCCATCTCTGCGCGTCGGCGCTTCTCCGCCTCGAAACGCGCCCCAACCCATTGCGCCGCATGTTGCAACACTGCGGCATCCGGAGTAGGCAAGGCTTCCAGGCTGGCCTTGAGACCGACCATGGCGTCCAGTCCTGGATGACTGGGCACCTCTCCCTTCCAGGCCTGCGCCATGCCCTCGGGCGTCAGCCGGGTGAAGCCGGTGCCGATGTCCAACAACTCGACGCTTTCGTCCTCTACCCAGGCAGAAATCTTCTGGAACCAAGGCTCGAAGTAGCGAGCCTGCATCTTGCGCGCATCGACAAGCTTGTTGGCAACACCTTGCTGGCAGATTTCCAGCAGTTCCACCGCCCATTGCCGCCAGGGTGCCTTGAGATCGAGCAAGGCAGCACTGCGCTCGCGTAGCGATGCGGCGATGAGCTCGGCCGGCTCGGGTCCCTCGCCATTGCCATGCTCGCTGGCGAACAGTCCCTTCACTCGCGGCAACAGGGAAGCCGGTCCACCCCAATGGGCCCGCACCCAGTTCAGCGCCTCGCCTTGCATTGAATAACAGAACATCCGCCAGTAGTCGCGCAACACCTCGCCGAGCAACTCGCTGTGGTCGGTTTCCAGGGTCTGGGTAAACAGGCTGCCGCTGTCGAAAGCATGCTCGCGCAGCATGCGCTGGCACCAGCTGTGAATGGTCGAAACCGCGGCTTCGTCCATCCATTGCGCGGCGATGTCCAGCCGATTGGCGCAGGCAGGCCAATGCTCCTCGGCAAATTCGCCGCGCAACTGGACGATCAGTGAGTCCGGGGCCGGTATCTCGTCACGAAAGAAACGTGCCGCTTCGGCCAGGCGAGTACGGATACGCTCACGCAGCTCCTTGGTAGCGGCGTCTGTAAAGGTCACCACCAGGATCTGTGGAGGAAGCAGCTCGCGACCAAACCCGGTCGCCGGTCCACCATGACCCAGTACCAGGCGCAGGTATAACGCCGAGATGGTAAAGGTCTTGCCAGTACCGGCGCTGGCCTCGATCAACTGGCTTCCATGCAGGGGAAACGCCAGGGCCAACGGTGTCTGCCGGCTCATGAGCGTGCCTCCTCGCCAGCCGCCGAACGCCATGGAGCCTCGAACAGCGGCCGATAAAGCGCATTGCACCAGTCGGGAAACGTTTCCTCAGCCATCAGGGCTTCGAAGTCGGCAAATTGCCGGGCCAGGGCAGGACTCTCCCGTCGCTCGCCTTCAGAGTTCTGCCCATCGCCTTCGTAGGTTTTCCGAGCAGCCGCCATGGCCTTGACCGGCTCGGGCTGGCCAAGCCAGGCAAAGGCAGTCTTCACCGCGACCGGCAACGGTTGGCGCATGCCGGCCTGCCAAGCCTGTAGCAGATCGCTGAGCAATCTTTGAGCGACAGTTTCTTCAAAAGGCGGCAATAGCAGGCTGTCATCGCTGGCCACCAGTGCGGTAGTCATCGACAAGCCATTGGCGCATGCCACTAGGTGGTTTACCCAGGGTCGGATGAGACGATGCCATTTACGAGTCTTCGCAGAGCCGATGCTATTGGGTATTGCAGTAATGGCAAGGACGGCGCCATCGGAACGCTGGTGCAGGCCACTAAGCCATCCTTCGACACTCACTCCCTGCAACTGAAGGCTGACCGGCACGGCGCTGGTCAGTGGTACAGGCCATGACGCGAGGATCTGCTGATAACGCTGGAGCAAGTCAGGCAAGGGCTCGATCAGCTCGCGCTGCAGGCATTCACCAAAACCGGCCATTGGTAACAGGCCGCTGTTCTGAAGCCTCCTGGCGTGGGCCGAAAGGGCGAGATCCGGCTGATCCAGACGTGCCAGGGCAGCCTCCAGTAAACTGTCACTCAGGCTGTAGCGTTCAAGGGCATCGAGAACGAAAGGCTCGTCATCGGCCAGCGGAGCCTCGATGGTCTCGAAGAACACCTTGAGTCGTTGGCTGAAGAAATGGCGGACGGGGTTGCGCATGAAATCCTGCAACTGTCCGAGGCTCAGGGGTTCTTCCTGCACATATGGCTCCAGTAAAGGCGGGCTGAGAGCCGTGTTGCGATCGCCGTGCAGCAACCGCCATTCGCTGGCATAACTGAACAACTCATCGCCCTGGAGAAAATAACGGGCACTGAAGGGTTGCAGAGGGTGCTCCAGGGTCAGCGCCTCGAGAAGATCCTCACCAGTACCCCCCAGCCGCCAGCCACTGGCGATGTGATCGCGCAATTGTCCTATCAGCACTGATGCCGGTCGTTCGCTGTTGTCGCGAATACTGCGCCCCACCCAACTGATGTAGAGTTTTTCCCGGGCCGAGAGCAGCGCTTCCAACAACAGGTAACGATCATCCTCACGCCGGGAACGATCGCCCGGACGATAGTCGCTGCCCATGAGATCGAAATCCAACGGCGGCTGGGCCCGTGGATAATCGCCATCGTTCATCCCCAGCAGGCAAACCAGCTTGAAAGGGATTGCCCGCATTGGCATCAGCGTGCAGAAGTTCACCGCTCCGGCGAGAAAACGCTGGGACAGTCGCCCCTGGTCAAGGCCTGCCAGCCAGGCTTCACGCACCACGGTCAACGGCAGCTCATCCTGCAGACCAACCGACTCGCAGGTTTCCAGCCAGTTTTCGCGCAGGTCTTCGAGCTGGGCCAGCAGATGATCCTCATGCTCGTTACCCGCCAGGAAAAACAGCTGCATCAGGTCGTGCAAACGCGCCCCCCATGTCTGCGGCGCTGCTGGCTGAGTAAGCGCCTGATGAGCGACTTCCAGAGCATCCAGCAAGGCGACCAACGGGCCGATCAATGCCGCATCGAGGCCGCCGATTTCATCGTAAGGTTCAATTCCCTCATAGGCATCCGAGCTGCCAACGGCATACCCCAGCAACATACGACGCAGACCAAAACGCCAGCTGTTCTGCTCAAGCTCTGCGGGCAGTCCCAACGCGGCACGATGATCGGCACTCATGCCCCAGCGAATACCCGCGCCCTCGATCCACCGATGCAGGGTCGGCAAATCGGCTTCATCGATACCGAAACGCCCGCGCAGTGCCGGGACATCCAGCAAATCCAGGATCTCACTTACAGGAAAGCGACTATCGGGCAGCTTCAGCAGATGCTCGACAGCAATCAGCAAGGGATCCCTTCCGCGCTGCCCCTGGTCGGTCAGGGTGAACGGAATGAAACGTGGATCCGTCCTGTCGAGCTGGCCGAACACGGCGCGGATATGCGGTGCATAACTGTCGATATCCGGAACCATGACGATGATATCCCGGGGACGCAACGTAGGATCCGCACTGAAATGAGCCAGCAACTGGTCATGAAGAATCTCGACCTCACGCTGGGCACTGTGGGCCACATGAAACCGAATGGACCCGTCTCGCCCTGTATCCACGGCGGGCCACGTTGCGCGGGTTTCATCCAAGGGGCGCAACTCAAGAATGTCATCCTGCAACTGATTGAGGAGCGTCGTGGGATTGCCTTCGCTGAACAGGTCGATTCGTCCATCTCGAAAAACAGAACGATAACTGTTGGGATCGTCGTAACTGTCGAGCAGGTTGATATAGTCGCGCCCTTGCTTGCCCCAGGCTGCCAATAAAGGATGAGCGTGCTGATGCAGAGTTTGCGGATCGAGAACGGCAGGCATACCGGCCCTTCGCGCCTGACGCTTGTATTGATGCCGTAGCAGGTCCTTGTCAGCCACGATATCCGCCCAATGATGGCGGCAGGGATTATGGACACACAGCAGCACCTGGCTGAACCGTGACAGACCGGCGAGCGCCTCGAGGGCCTGGGCGGGTAGCGAAGAAATGCCGAACACGATGACCCGGCTTGGAAGGCCTTTGGGTGGGCTCTCCAAGCTGTTGATCCGTTCGATATATCGTTGATGCACGCCAGCACGGCTTTGAGCCATGCCTTGCTCTCCCACATCCAGTAGCAAGGCTCGCCACAGTTCGGCCTGCCAGCAATTGGCCGGTGCAAGCGCCTTGGCTTCACCACGCACATTTCTCGTTTGATGTCGGCCCTCTGCCCAATCCTCAAGCCAATCGGCACGGTACACCTGGTATTGATCGAACAGGTCGGCAAGGCGCTCGGACAACTGGTAACGCTTGCGCAGGTCGGTGTCGTGGGTCAGAAAACGGCGCAGTGGCTCGAAATGAGGCTGCTCGATCAATTGCGGCAGGAGACGCATTAGTCGCCAGGTCAACGGGGCCTTGTCGAGCAGGGAATTGGCGGGAATTTCGTCACGTCCCAAAACCGTACGATAGAGATGCCACATGAAGCTGCCTGGTAACTGCACATCGATGGCAGCTGCGATACCGCAGCCACCGCTACCATCATCTTCCGGATCCTCAGCCAATGCGAGCTTGAGCCACTGGGCAATGCCGTTGCTTTGTACGAGTGCGATTTCATTTTCAAGAGGGGCCAGCGGATACCGCCGCATCAAGCTGATGACCAGACTGCGCAACTCATCCAGGCGATTTCCGTGAACCACCATGAAAGCAGGGCTGAGGGACGTTGCGTCCGGCATAGAAGGCATCCTTGGAAAGAGCATAAGCTAGGGCCGAACCTTAGCACTGTCGGGCAGTTGTGACAGCCGGGAACGGTCCGCGTCTGTCGTAAGAACTTTCCTGGAGGCAAAACAAAACCCCTACCTGCATCAGCAGATAGGGGTTTCGGAATTTAATCTTGACGATGACCTACTCTCACATGGGGAAACCCCACACTACCATCGGCGATGCATCGTTTCACTTCTGAGTTCGGGATGGGATCAGGTGGTTCCAACGCTCTATGGTCGTCAAGAAATTCGGTAGCCAGCGCGTGCCTTGCGGTCACGTTCCAGCGAATGGGTATGCGATAGTTTGTGTGTTGCCTGCAGCACGTTCGAACTTTCGGTTCGTTTCGTCTTCACAACACCGCAATCTGGTCTCTGTCGAGTCGACAGATTGCTTGGGTGTTATATGGTCAAGCCTCACGGGCAATTAGTACAGGTTAGCTCAACGCCTCACAGCGCTTACACACCCTGCCTATCAACGTCGTAGTCTTCGACGGCCCTTCAGGGAGCTCAAGGCTCCAGTGAGATCTCATCTTGAGGCAAGTTTCCCGCTTAGATGCTTTCAGCGGTTATCTTTTCCGAACATAGCTACCCGGCAATGCCACTGGCGTGACAACCGGAACACCAGAGGTTC
>NZ_FMUL01000028.1:0-16124 GCF_900101215.1 Pseudomonas sp. NFACC32-1 | reverse complement strand
CAGTTGCTGGCCCGGATCAAGCGCATCACCCTCGACGCCTACGGCCATCAGGACTTGCCGTTCGAACAGGTGGTGGAGGCGTTGCAACCGGAACGCAGCCTCGGCCACAGCCCGCTGTTCCAGGCCATGCTGGTACTCGGCAACACCCCGCAGGACCAGGCCCTGGCCCTGCCCGGCCTGAGCCTGACCCCGCTGGCCCCGGCCACCGGCACCACCCAGTTCGACGTGAGCCTGTCCCTGAACGATGACGGCGACATCATCGCCGGCCAGTTCGAATATGCCACCGACCTGTTCGATGAAAGCACCATCGCCCGTTGGGGCCAGCATCTGCTGCAACTGCTCGATGCCATGCTGGAGGATGCCACCCAACCAGTGGCGACCTTGCCGCTGCTGGATGAGTCACAACGCCGGCAATTGCTGGAAACCTTCAACAGCGCCAGCGCGGTCCTCGACGAAGACCCGGCGCGCTTCCCCCATGCGGTCTTCGAAGCCCAGGCCGGGCGCACGCCGCAAGCCGTGGCACTGGCGGGCGACGGACAGACCCTCAGCTACGCCGAGCTCAACGCCTGGGCCAACCGCATCGCCCATGGCCTGATTGCCCTGGGTGTGCGGCCCGACGACACTGTCGGCCTGTGCGCCCGACGCAGTCCGCAGATGGTCGCTGGCCTGCTGGGCATCCTCAAGGCCGGGGCGGCCTATGTGCCGCTCGATCCGCAATACCCGGCGCAACGCCTGACCCATATGCTGGCCGACAGCGCGCCCCGGGCGCTGGTACGCCAGCAAGACCTGGACACCCTGCCGCTGCCGGCGGGCCTGGCCACCCTCGAAGCGGACAGCCCGGCGCTGCTGCAAAACCCGACCCATAACCCTGGGATCACGGACCTGCACTTCGGGCACCTGGCCTACGTGATCTACACTTCCGGCTCCACCGGGTTGCCCAAAGGGGTCATGGTGGAACATCGCGGCCTGCGCAACCTGCTGGACTGGTACCTGGACGACCTGGCCTTCCATGCCGGCGATGCGGTGCTGCTGGCCTCGTCCTATAACTTCGACCTGACCCAGAAGAACATTCTCGCCCCGCTCATGGTGGGGGCCTCGCTGCACCTGGCCGAAGAACCGTTCAACCCTGACGCCATCGTCGCCCAGATCGCCAGGGCGGGTATCAGCCATATCAACCTGTCGCCCAGCGCGTTCCACGCGCTGGTGGACGCCGACCGGCAACAGGCATTGGCGTGCCTCAAGCGGGTGGTACTGGGGGGCGAGCCGATCCAGGTCGCCATGCTGGAAAAACTGCCGTTGCCGCGCCCGGCGATCATCAACAGCTACGGACCCACCGAGTGCAGTGACGTAGTGGCCTGGTACACCGCCGACCGCGACCTTGCCCATTACCGGAACCGCTCGATCCCCATCGGCCGGCCGATCCGCAACATGCAACTGCATGTGCTGGACGACCATGGACAATTGTTGCCGGTGGGCGTGTCGGGCGAGATCCACATCGGTGGCGTCGGGGTCGCGCGCGGCTACCTCAACCGCCTGGAGTTGACGACCGAGCGCTTCATTGCCGATCCGTTCAGCGACCGGGCCGGTGCGCGCCTGTACAAGACCGGTGACATCGGTCGCTGGTTGCCCGACGGCACCCTCCAGTACCTGGGACGCAACGACGACCAGGTGAAGATCCGCGGCCTGCGTGTCGAGCTGGGCGAAATCGAGGCGGCCCTCGCCGCCCTCGATGGGGTCCGGGAAGCGGCGGTCGTCCCCCGCGACCACCAGGGCGGCGACAAACGCCTGGTGGCGTATCTGTGCGGCGAGCCGGCATCGGCCGAACAATTGCGCGCCGAGCTCCTGGGTCGCCTGCCCGGACACATGGTGCCCAGTGCCTTCGTGGTGCTGGACGCATTGCCCCTCACCCCCAACGGCAAGCTCGACCGTCGCGCCCTGCCCGAGCCGGGCCAGGACGCCTACGCCAGCCGGACCTACGAGGCGCCCCAAGGCGAGGTGGAAGTGGCTATCGCCGGGATCTGGCAGCAATTGCTGGGGCACGAGCGCATTGGCCGGCATGACGGGTTCTTCGAACTCGGCGGACATTCGCTGATGGCGGTCAGCCTCATCGAACGCCTGCGCGAACAAGGCTTGAACGCCGACGTGCGCAGTGTCTTCAGTGCGCCGACCCTGCGAGAACTGGCTATCGCACTGGGCGACAGCACCCACACCGCCTTCCAGGCACCGGCCAACCGCATTCCGGCCGACTGCCAGCTGTTGACCCCGGACATGCTGCCGTTGGTGAAACTCACCGCGCAGCAGATCGAGCGCCTGGTCGGCGCCGTGCCGGGCGGCGTCGCCAACGTCCAGGACATCTACCCCCTGGCGCCCCTGCAGCAAGGCATCCTGTTCCATCACCTGCTCGGACACGAAGGCGATGCCTACCTGGTGCGCTCGATGCTGGAGTTCGACGATCGCCAGCGCCTCGATGCCTTTATCGGCGCCCTGCAGCAAGTGATCGATCGCCACGACATCCTGCGCACCTGCGTGCATTGGGATGGCCTGCCCCAAGCGGTGCAAGTGGTACAGCGCCACGCGCGGTTGCCGGTGCACAGCGTCACCTTGAACGGACATCAGGACCCGCTCGGCCAGCTCGAAGCCTTGAGCGATCCACGGCAACTGCGCCTGGACCTGCGCCAGGCGCCGTTGATGCGTGCCTGCATTGCCCGGGATCCGCACTCCGAACGCTGGCTGCTGGCGCTGCTCAACCACCACATGGCCAGTG
Source organism: Pseudomonas sp. NFACC32-1 (assembly GCF_900101215.1). Taxonomy (NCBI): domain Bacteria; kingdom Pseudomonadati; phylum Pseudomonadota; class Gammaproteobacteria; order Pseudomonadales; family Pseudomonadaceae; genus Pseudomonas; species Pseudomonas sp. NFACC32-1. The sequence goes on along the minus strand of NZ_FMUL01000028.1, from coordinate 13,360 downwards.
ACCATGTGACCCTGGAAATCGTCCTGGAAGAGATCCACGCGATCCTCCATGGACAAAGTGAAAGCCTGGGCGCCGCACAACCGTACCGCGACTTCATCGCCCAGACCCAGGCCACCCCGGCCGAGGTCCACGAAGCCTACTTCACCCGGCGACTGGCCGACGTCGATGCCCCTACCGCGCCCTTCGACCTGCTCGAAGTGCAGGGCGACGGCAATCACATCGAAGAAGCCAGCGTGCAACTGAGCGTCGAACTCAACCTGCGCCTCCGGGCCCAGGCCAGGGAACGAGGCATTACCCCGGCGACCCTGTTCCACGTTGCCTGGGCGCAGGTGCTGGCCCGCTGCACCGGGCGCGACGATGTGGTATTCGGCACAGTGGTCGCCGGACGCCTGCAAGGCTCCGCGGGGGCCGAACGGGCCCTGGGCGTGTTCATCAACACCTTGCCGGTACGGGTGTGCCTGACCGGTTGCGGTGCCAACGAGAAGGTCCTGGCGACCCACCGCGACCTGGTGGAACTGCTGGACCACGAGCAAGCCTCCCTGGCGCTGGCGCAGCGATGCAGCGGCGTGCCCAGTGCGTTGCCGTTGTTCACCACCCTGCTCAACTACCGGCACCAGCGCGACGACAGCCAGTTGCAATGGCCGGGCATGCGTATCCTCGACAGCGCCGAACGGACCAACTATCCGCTGACCCTGTCGGTCAACGACTACGGCGATGCCCTGGGGCTGACCGTGCAAAGCGTCCGGGCGGTGGACCCGCAGCGTATCTGCGCCTTGATGCAACGGGCCCTGGAACAACTGGCCCAGGCCCTGATGTACACGCCGCAGATCCCTCTCATGCAACTGGACGTGTTGCCTCCAAAGGAGCGCACGCTGCTGCTGGAGACCTTCAACCAGACCCGGGTGGATTACCCGACGCACCTGTGCATCCAGCAACTGTTCGAAGAACAGGTGCGCCGGACGCCGGACGCCTGCGCACTGCTCGACAGCCGCACGCAGCTCAGCTACACCGAGCTCAATGCCCAGGCCAATCGCCTGGCCCATCACCTGCTGGCAGCAGGCGTCCAGCCAGGGGACCTGGTCGCCATCTGCGTCGAACGCGGTGTGTCCATGATCACGGGCCTGCTGGGGATCCTCAAGGCCGGTGGCGCCTACGTGCCGCTGGACCCGACCTACCCGGCCGAGCGCCTGGCCTCGATCCTCGACGACGCCCGGCCACGCCTGCTACTGGCCGATCCGGTGGGACGCACGGCGGTGGGTACGCTGCAGGAAGGTACCCGCTACCTGGCCATCGAACAGGCCCTGGCGGCCCAGGCCAACAGTCGCGATCCGCAACTGGACGGCTCGGGCCTGACCCCGGCCCACGTGGCCTATGTGATCTACACCTCGGGCTCCACCGGCAAGCCCAAGGGGGTGATGATCGAACATCGCAACCTGGTGGCCTCGACACTGGCCCGGGGCGCGGTGTACGGGCCGGCGATCGACAAGCGCTTCCTGTTGCTGTCCTCGATTGCCTTCGACAGCTCCGTGGCCGGGATCTTCGGCACCCTGGTAGGCGGCGGCACCTTGTGCATCCCGGATGCCGAGACCGCACGCGACCCCGAGGCCATCGCCCGCTTCATCGACCAGCAGGCCGTCACCTCGTTGCTGTGCGTGCCGTCCCTGGGCCGCCTGGTACTGACGAGCCTTGCCAGCGGTAACGGCCACGGCCACCTGCGGGAAATGATCGTTGCCGGCGAGGCCTGCCCGGCGCAACTGGTGCAGGAGTGCGCCGAGCTGGAGCCGGCCATCGCCCTGTACAACGAATACGGCCCAACCGAAGCCACCGTCTGGGCCACGGTACATCGCTGCACTGCCGAGGACCGGGGCACCGTGCCGATCGGCCGCGCCATCCCCAACAGCCGCCTGTACGTGCTCGACGAGCAGCGCCAACCGGTGCCCCTCGGCGTGCCGGGTGAGCTGTACGTCGGGGGCGCGGGTGTCGCGCGAGGCTACCTGGACCGTGCCCAGCTGAACGCCGAGCACTTCCTCGCCGATCCGTTTTGCCCTGGCGACGAGACGCGGATGTACCGCACCGGCGACCTGGTGCGGCTGCGCGCCGACGGTGTGCTCGAATTCCTCGGACGCAACGACCAGCAGGTGAAGATCCGTGGTTTCCGTATCGAACCGGGTGAAATCGAAGCCCTGATGCTGACCCTGCCGGGGGTGCGCGAAGCCACGGTCATCGCCCGGGAGGACACGCCTGGGGCGATGCGCCTGGTGGCGTACCTGAGTGTCGAGCCGCACCTGGCCGGTCGCAACGCCAGCAGCACCCTGCGGCCATACCTGACGTCGCAACTGCCGGACTACATGGTCCCGGCGGCGTTCGTGGTGGTGGAGCGGTTGCCGTTGAGCCCCAACGGCAAGCTGGACCGCCGGGCCCTGCCCGCGCCGCGCAGCGAAGACTTTGCCTTGCGCCAGTACGAAGCGCCCAACGGCGAGACCGAAGAGCTGCTGGCGCAGATCTGGGCCGACCTGCTGGGCCTGGAGCGGATCGGCCGGCACGACGACTTCTTCGAGCTCGGCGGTCATTCGCTGCTGGCCGTGCAAGTCACGCTGCGGGCACGGGAGACCTTCGCCGTCGAGGTGCCGCTGCGGAGTGTGTTCGAGCACCCGTCGCTGCTGGCATTGGCCGACCTGATCACCACCCTGCAACTGGCGCAGTTCGAGTCGGATGAATTGATGGACCTGCAACAAGAAATGGCTTCGCTGTCTGAAAGCGAACTGCTCGCTATCGTCTCCAAGGATGCTTAAAAATTGAACGAACATAACGATAGTCTCGACCAGTTGAAACGTGCCGCACTCCTGCGTCTGCTCAAGCAACGCGGCGCCACACGGGTCATCGAAACGGCTCATGAAGCCATTCCCGGCGCGGATCGCGACGCTCCCCTGGCGCTGTCGTTCGCCCAGCAGCGGCTCTGGTTCCTCGACCAACTGGACCCGACGGCCAGCGCCGCCTACCACATACCCGCCGTGCTGGTCCTGCGCGGCGCTCTCGACCGGACCGCCCTCATGGCCGCCCTCGACCGTCTCGTGGCGCGGCATGAAAGTCTGCGCACCACCTTTCGTCGCGACGGCGAACAGCCGGTGCAGGTCATCGCCCCGGCCGATTGCGGCTTCGCCCTGGCCGAACATGACCTCAGCCACCTGCCCGCGGACGAAGCCGGACGCGAGGCACAACGCCTGGCCGAAGACGAAGCGGCGCAACCGTTCGACCTGCTGCATGGACCGCTGATCCGTGGCAGCCTGCTGCGCCTGGGCGACGCTGAGCACCGGTTGCTGATCACCCAGCACCACATCATTTCCGACGGTTGGTCCATCGGCATCCTGGTCAAGGAATTCGCCGCGCTCTATGGCGCGTTCAGCGCTGGACAGGCCGATCCGCTACCGCCCCTGGACCTGCAATACGCCGACTACGCCGCCTGGCAACGCCAACACCTGGAGGGCGAGCGTCTCGACCAGCAGGTGGAGTTCTGGCGCGCCCAGCTGGCCGGCGCCCCGGCCCTGCTCTCGCTCCCCACCGATCGGCCGCGCCCGGCGGTGCAGAGCTACCGTGGCGAAACCCTGGGTTTCGACCTGCCGGTCTCGCTGTCCAGCGCCATCGTGCAGTTCGCCCAGTCGCGCGCCGCGACGCCATTCATGACCCTGATGGCGGCCTGGGCAGTCCTGTTGGCGCGCATCAGCGGCCAGCAGGACCTGGTGATCGGCACCGTTGCCGCCAACCGCGACCGCCAGGATGTGCAATCGCTGATCGGCTTCTTCGTCAATACCCTGGCCTTGCGCATCCGCCTGGAAGCCAACCCGACCCTCGACCAGGTGCTGCAGCAGGTCAAGCAGACGATGCTGGACGCCTCCAGCCGCCAGGACACACCGTTCGAGCTGGTGGTCGAAGCCCTCAAGCCGCCGCGCAGTGCCAGCCACAGCCCGGTGTTCCAGACCATGCTCTACACCAACGCAGGGGGCGCCGGCGGCCAGTTGCACCTGCCGGGGCTGGACCTGGAGTTCCTGCCGTCACGCAAGGACAACACCCAGCACGACCTGTCCTTGCACATCGACGAGGGCGGCCCGAGCCTGTCCTGCAGCCTGTCGTACTCCACCGCGCTGTTCGATGCCAGCACCGTCGAACGCCTGGCCAACCGTTTCGAACGCCTGCTGCGCTGTTTCACCGAAGCCCCGGACACCCGTATCGGTGCGTTGCAGCTGGATCCGGCGCTGGCCCTGCCCGATGTCGTCGCCCAGGCGCCCATGCCACAGCGAATGCCCTTGTCCTATCACCAGGAACGGCTCTGGTTCGTCGACACCTTCGAGAACGGTTACCTGTACGAGGCCAACCCGGTCTATCACAACATTCCCCTGCTGCTGGAACTGGCCGGCGAGTTGCACCAGCCGGCCTTGCAAACCGCCCTCGACGGGTTGCTCGCCCGCCATGCGATCCTGCGCTGCCGGGTGTCGAGTGACGATGGCGCCAGCGCCTGGCAATGCTTCGACGGGCCGGCGAGCCTGTCCCTGGAAGTGATCCAGGGCCAGCCGGACGACCTGGCGACCCTGGCCCTGGCCGAGACCCGCCGGCCATTGACCATGAACGGTGGCAGCCTGGTACGTGCCTGCCTGGTACAAGGGGACGAACACAACGCCGTCCTGGCGATCGCCGTGCACCACCTGCTGGCCGACCGTACCTCCATGCAACTGCTCAAGCGCGACCTGCTGGCTCTCTATGAAGCCGCCTGCGCCGGACGCAGCGCCGAACTACCGCCCCTGTCCCTGACCTACGGCGACTTCGCCGCCTGGCAGCGGCAGTTGCCGGCGGCGCTCACGGAGAACCTGCGGGCCTACTGGGCCTATCAACTGCGGGGCAAGCTGCAGGCCCTGGAACTGCCGTTGAATCGTCCGCGGATGGCCGTGCATGTGTTCGCCGAGGCGACCCATGACTTCACCATCGAAGCGGCCTTGGCACGTCGTCTCGAAGCTTTGGCCCGGGAAACCGGCGTCAGCGCCGACAGCCTGGCCCTGAGCGCCTTCACCGCCCTGCTGCGACGCTACGCCGGACACGACGAACTGGTGGTCGGCACCACGGCCGCTTGCCGAGAACCGGCCTTGCGCGATGTGGTCGGGCCGCTGGACAACCTGCTGGTGATGCGCGGTCTCTGCGCCAGCGATACCACCTTGCAGGAACTCTGGGAGCAGACCGCCGACAACCTGAGCCAGGGCCTGCGCCATCGCCACATGCAGTTCGACCAATTGGTGCTGGCCCTCAACCCGGCCAAGGACATGAGCCGCACCGCGTTGTTCGATGTGCTCTTCAATTTCCAGCGCAGCACCGATACCGGTGCCCTGGTTGCCGGCCTGGCGGTCAATACCCTGGAAACCAACCTGGGCTATGGCAAGAACGACCTGCACCTGCTGATTTCGGCCGGCGAGCAGCAGTGGTCCGGCCATCTGGTGTACAACGCGCAGTTCTTCGACGCCGGCTTCATCGAACAACTGATGCGTCACTACGTGCGCCTGCTGCAAGCCTTCGTCGAGGACGCCGGGCAGTGCATCGATGACGTCAACCTGCTGGACGCCACCGAGCGGCAGCGGCAGATCATCGACTTCAACGACAGCGAAGCGGCCTGGCCCGACACCCTGACCCTGCAGCAGATTTTCGAGGACCAGGCGCGCCAGCACCCGGAGCGCATCGCCGTCAACCTGGGCCAGGAACGCCTGAGCTATCGCCAGCTCAACGAGCAGGCCAACCGCCTCGCCCACCACTTGCGCGCCGCGGGCGTGCAACCGCAGGAACCGGTGGCCATCGCGCTGGATCGCTCGGTGCAGATGATCGTCGCCACCCTGGCAGTGCTCAAGGCCGGCGGTGCCTATGTGCCCATCGACCCGGCCTCGCCCCAGGATCGCATCGCCTATGTGCTGCGCGACAGCGGCACGCGCAAGGCCATCGCTCGCCCGGACATGGCGCCGACGTTGCAGGCATTGGGCATCGAGGCCTTCGAAGCCAACCCGGACAACGGCGCCAGCAGCGCCAACCCGCCTTGCGTCAATGCCCCGGACCACCTCTGCTATGTGATCTACACCTCGGGCTCCACTGGCGAGCCCAAGGGCGCGCTGCTCGAACACCGCAATGTGGTGCGCCTGCTGCACACCAATCGCCCGGACTTCCAGTTCAGCGCCGACGACGTCTGGTCGCTGTTCCACTCCAACGCCTTCGACTTCTCGGTCTGGGAAATCTTCGGCGCGCTGCTCTTCGGTGCGCGCCTGACCCTGGTACCCGACGCCCTGCGCCGTGATCCCCAAGCGTTGCTGGGCTTCCTCGAAAGCGAACAGGTCAGCGTCCTGAACCAGACGCCTTCGGCGTTCCATCAGCTCAGCGCCGCGGCGCTGGCAGCCGCGCACGTGCGCCTGGAACGGCTGCGCTATGTGATCTTCGGTGGCGAGAGCCTGGAGCTGGGCAAGCTCGACGCCTTCCACCGCGCCTTCGGCCACGTGGCCCTGGTGAACATGTATGGCATCACCGAGACTTGCGTCCACGTGACCTACAAGGCCATCGGCGCGGCGGACATCGCCGCCGGCATTTCCAACGTCGGCCGGCCGATCCCCACCACCGTGGCCTATGTGCTCGACGCCCGTCAGCGCTTGCTGCCGCTGGGAGTGGCCGGGGAAATCTGTGTCGGCGGGCTGGGCGTGGGCCGGGGCTACCTGAACCGTCCGGCACTGACCGCCGAACGCTTCATTGCCGATCCGTTCCGTCCCGGCGAGCGGCTGTACCGCTCCGGGGACCTGGGCAAACTGCTGGACAACGGTGAGATCGTGCATCTGGGCCGGATGGACGCCCAGGTGAAAATCCGCGGTTTCCGCATCGAACTGGGCGAGATCGAAGCCAAGCTGCTGGCCTGCGACGGCGTGCGCGAAGCCCGGGTGCTGGCGCGTGAAGACGCCAGCCAGGGCAAACGCCTGATCGCCTATCTGATCCCCCGTCCCGGGGCGGTGCTGGAAGTGACCGCCCTGCGCAAGCAGCTGGGGGCCACCCTGCCCGACTACATGATCCCGACGGCCTTCGTCAGCCTGCACGCCTACCCGCTCACCGCCAACGGCAAACTGGACCAGGATGCCTTGCCGGCACCGGACCTGGACGCCATGTCCGATCGCGGCTACGTCGCCCCCGAGGGGGCCACTGAAAAGGCCCTGGCACAGATTTTCCAGGAGCTGCTGGGCCTGGAGCGCGTCGGCCGCAGCGACAGTTTCTTCGAACTGGGCGGGCATTCCCTGCTGGCGGCGCAACTGGTGGCTCGGGTGCGCCAACAGCTGGGCGGCGAGCTGATGTTGCGCGAACTGTTCAGCCATCCCACCGTGGCAGAACTGGCGCGGGTGGTGGGCAACCTGCAAAGCAGCGCCATCGAGCCCCTCGAACCGGCCGACCGCAACGCACCGCTGGCGCTGTCGTTCGCCCAGCAACGCCTGTGGTTCCTCGACCAGCTGGACCACGCCGCCAGCGTCGCCTATCACATGCCCGCCGCCCTGCACCTGCGCGGCCACCTGGATCGCCACGCCCTGCAACGCGCCCTGGACCGTATCGTCGCCCGCCACGAAAGCCTGCGCACTACCTTCGAACGCCATGGCGAACAGCCGGTGCAGATCATCGCCCCGGCCGACTGCGGCTTCGCGCTGGCCGAACAGGACCTGAGCGCGCTGCCGTACGAGCAGGCCAGCCTCAGTGCGTCGCGCATCGGCAACAGCGAGGCCCTGGCGCCGTTCGACCTCAGCCAGGGACCGCTGATCCGTGGGCGCCTGCTGCGTTTGGCCGATGACGAACACATCCTGCTGATCACCCAGCACCACATCATCTCCGACGGCTGGTCGGTGGGTATCCTGGTCAGGGAACTGGCCGCCCTCTACCGGGCGTTCAGCCAGCAACAGCCCGATCCCCTGCCGGCGCTGCCGATCCAGTACGCCGACTACGCCGCCTGGCAACACCGGACCCTCAGCGGCGAACGCCTCGCCCGGCAGGCCGACTTCTGGCGCGACCACCTGGCGGGGGCGCCGGCGCTGCTGTCGTTGCCCACCGACCGCCCACGCCCGGCGACGCAAAGCTACCGGGGCGGCGATGTGCCGGTGCAGATCCCGGCGGCATTGCGCCAGCGGCTGGAGCATTTCTGCCAGGCCCACGACGTCACGCTGTTCATGGCGCTGCTCAGTGCCTGGTCGGTGCTCATGGCCAGGCTGGGCAACGAGCGGGACGTGGTCATCGGCGTGCCGACGGCCAACCGCGGCCGTACCGAAACCGAACAACTGATCGGCTTCTTCGTCAACACCCTGGCCCTGCGGGTGGACCTGACGCAGAACCCCAGCGTGACCCAGCTGCTGGCGCAGATCAGACAGACGACGCTGGCCGCCCACGAGCACCAGGACATTCCGTTCGAGCAGGTCATCGAAGCCGTGCAGCCGCCACGCTCGCTGAGCCACAACCCGCTGTGCCAGGTCGCGCTGTCCCTGGACAACACCCCGGGCGGCACCGAGCTGAGCCTGCCCGGCCTGACCCTGATGCCAGTGGCCCAGGCCCATGAAACATCGCAGTTCGACCTGATGCTGACCCTGGGCAACGACGGCGGTACGCTGGCCGGTGTGATCGAGTACGCCAGCGACCTGTTCGATCGCGGCACCGTGGAGCGGTTCGCCCAGCACTTCCAGATCCTGCTGGCGGCCATGGTCGAAGACGTCGAGCAACCCGTGCTCGGTTTGCCATTGCTCAGCCCGGCACAGCGCCAGGCTTCGCCGGCGGTACTGCCGCCCAAGGCTGTCTTTGCCCCCGGCCTGCTGGTTCACCAACGCTTCGAAGCGTTCGCCAGCGCCCAGCCCCGGGACATCGCCCTGGTCTTCGGCGAGCAGGAACTCAGCTATCAGGCGCTCAATCGCCGGGCCAACCGCATCGCCCGGCAACTGCTCGCCCAAGGGGTACGCCCTGACGACCGGGTAGCGATCCTGGCCCGGCGCGGCGTGGAGATGGTCTGCGCGGTGCTGGCCGTGCTCAAGGCCGGCGCGGCGTACGTGCCGCTGGACCCGGCCTATCCCGCCGAGCGCCTGGCCTATCTGCTGGACGACAGTGCCCCGGTGGCCTTGCTGGCGCAGCCGGATTGCCTGGACGCCCTGCCCGCGCACCGAGTGCCATGGGTGAGCCTGGACGACTACGTCCCGGCCGCCGACCTGGCGGACGATTCGCTGGATGTGAACCCGCTGGCCGACGACCTAGGCCTGACGTCCCGGCACCTGGCCTATGTGATCTACACCTCCGGTTCCACCGGGCTGCCCAAGGGGGTGCTGGTGGAGCATGGCAATGTCGCCCGGCTGTTCGACGCCACCGCCGAGCTGTTCAGCTTCGGCAGCGACGACGTGTGGACGCTGTTCCATTCCTTTGCCTTCGACTTCTCGGTCTGGGAAATCTGGGGCGCCCTGAGCTACGGCGGCAAGCTGGTGGTCGTGCCGAGCGAGATCGCCCGCTCCCCCGATGATTTCTACGCGCTGGTGTGCCAGCACCAGGTCAGCGTCCTGAACCAGACGCCGAGCGCCTTCCGCCAGTTCATCGAAGCCCGGGAACGCAGCGACCGGGAGCACAGCCTGCGGGAAGTGATTTTCGGTGGCGAGGCTCTGGACTTCCGCAGCCTGCGGCCGTGGACCGCTCGCACGGCGCTGACCCGGACCCGCCTGGTGAACATGTACGGGATCACCGAGATCACCGTGCACGCCACTTACTACCCCGTCAGCCAGGATGAAATCGACGCCGGCGCTCCCAGCCTGATCGGCCCGCCATTGCCCGACCTGTGCCTGCGCATTCTCGACGACTATGGACAACCGGCCCCGGTGGGCGTCGATGGCGAGATCTACATCGGCGGCGCCGGCGTGGCCCGGCATTACCTCAACCGCGACGAGCTCAATGCCCAGCGGTTCATCGCCGACCCATTCGCCAGCGAGCCCGGCGCGCGGCTGTATCGCACCGGCGATATCGCCCGCTACCGGGCCGACGGCGGCGTGGTCTATGTGGGCCGCAACGACTCACAGATCAAGATCCGCGGTTTCCGCATCGAACTGGGAGAAATCCAGGCCCAGCTGTTGGCCTGTGCCGAAGTCCGCGAAGCCCTGGTCACCGTGCGCGAAGACCAGCCCGGCGACAAGCGCCTGGTGGCCTACCTGATCGCCCATGACGGGGTCGTCCCGGAGTCGTCCGCCTTGCGCAGCCAACTGGCGAGCGTGCTGGCCGAACACATGCTGCCCAGCGCGTTCGTGACCCTGACGGCCTGGCCGCTGACCACCAACGGCAAGCTGGACCGCAATGCCCTGCCGGCGCCGGATGCATCCGCCACCGCCAGCCAGCATTACGAAGCCCCGCTGGGGCCGGTCGAAAACACCCTGGCAAGTGCCTGGCAGGAACTGCTGGGGGTCGAACAGGTGGGCCGCCACGATCATTTCTTCGAACTGGGTGGGCATTCGTTCCTGGTCATCAGCCTGATCGAGCGCCTGCGCCAGGCCGGCCTGCAACTGGACGTGCGCACGGTATTTTCCGCCCCGACCCTCAAGGCCATGGCAGCCGTCCTGGCCGGTGGCGACAATGCGCGACGGGCCGTGCCGGAGAACCTGATCCCCACCGGCTGCACCGCCATCGAACCGCAGATGCTGCCCCTGGTCACCCTCAGCCAGGGGGAAATCGAGCAGATCGTCGCCGACGTTCCCGGCGGCGCCGGCAATGTCCAGGACATCTACCCCTTGTCCTCGTTGCAGGAAGGCATCCTGTTCCACCATCTGTTGCAGTCCGAAGGCGATGCCTACCTGATGCGCACCGTGGTGACCTTCGCTCGGCGCCAGTTGCTCGACGATTTCCTCGCCGCCGTGCAGGTGGTGATCGACCGCCACGATATCCTGCGCACCGCCTTGCGCTGGCAGGGCCTGCCGCAACCGGTGCAGGTGGTGCATCGCCAGGCCCGGCTGCCGGTGGTGGCCCTGGAGTGCGCCCCCGGCGAAGACGCCCTGCAGGTCCTGCGCGACCATACGGACACCCATCACCTGCGACTCGACCTGCAGCGGGCGCCGCTGATCGCGGCCTACATCATCCACGATGAACCGGGTGACCAGTGGCTGCTGGCGCTGCTCGACCATCACCTGGTCAGCGACAACGTGACCTTGCGCCTGATCATGCTGGAGATCCAGGCGGTGCTGGCCGGCCAGGCCGACAGCCTGCCGCCGTCCCAGCCGTACCGTAACTTCATCGCCCAGGCGGCCAGCGTGTCCCAGGCCGAACACGAGGCCTACTTCCGTCGCCTGCTGGCCGATGTCGACTCCACCACCGCGCCTTACGGCGTGCTGGATGTACGAGGCAACGGCGCCGGGATCAAGCGTGCGGTCCGCCCTCTGGGCGATGAACTCAGTGCCCGGGTGCATCGCACCGCGCGCCAGCAAGGGGTGCCGACTTCGGTGCTGTTCCACGCTGCCTGGGGCCTGGTGGTGGCTGCCACCAGCGGCCGCGACGACGGGATCTTCGGCACCGTGCTCTCGGGTCGCTCCCAAGGCACCGCCGGGGCCGACCACGCCCTGGGCATGTTCATCAACACCTTGCCCATGCGCATTCGCTTGCAGCAGCACACCGTCAGCGACATCGTCCGTGACGCCTACCAGCAGCTCAGTGAACTGCTGACCCACGAGCAGGCATCCCTGGCCCTGGCCCAGCGATGCAGTGCGGTGGACGCCTCGCTGCCACTGTTCACGGTGATCCTCAACTGCCGGCATGGCGACCTGGTGAACGCCTCCGGGGAAAACGTCGAGGACATGGGCGAGCAGGAAGGCATGCACTTCATTGCTTCGGAAACCCGTACCAACTACCCCATCGAAATCGCCGTGGCCAACGTGGGCAATGGGTTCTCCCTGACCGCCCAGTCCATCACCGGGATCGACCCGCACCGCATCGCCGCCTACCTGGGCCAGGCCGTCGCCGCCCTGGTGCAGGCCCTGGAGCAAGCCCCCGAGCGCCTCGCCAGCAGCCTGGACGTGCTGCCCGACGACGAGCGCCAGTTGCTGCTGCGCGACTTCAACCGCACCGCCACCGACTTCGGGCCGGCCCAGCCGATCCATGCCCTGTTCGAAACCCAGGTCCGGCTCGCCCCCGACGCCGTGGCCCTGGTCTGCGAAGACCGCCAGCTGACCTACCGCCAGCTCAACCGCCGCGCCAACCACCTGGCCCGCCAGTTGCTCGCCCTCGGCGTGCAGCCCGATCAACGGGTCGCCATCTGCGCCGAGCGCAGCCTGGACATGATCGTCGGCCTGCTGGGCGTGCTCAAGGCCGGCGCGGCCTATGTGCCCATCGACCCGGCCCACCCCGCCGACCGCATGGCCTTCATGCTCCAGGACAGCCAGCCACTGGCGGTGCTGACCCAGTCGGCGCTGTCGCTGCCCACCGGGGACCTGCCGTGCCTGCTGCTGGACACTGACGCCTCGCTGCAGGCCGCCCACGATGTGGCGTTCGACGTGAACCCGCGGATCGCCGGCCTGACTCCGCAACACCTGGCCTACGTGATCTACACCTCCGGCTCCACCGGCCAGTCCAAGGGCGTGATGGTCGAGCACCGCTCGGTGTTCAACTTCTGGCAGGTGATGCGCCGCACCACCCACCAGCATTGCCCGGCCCCGGCCACCGTGGCCTTGAATGCCGGCTTCTTCTTCGACATGTCGATCAAGGGCATCGCCCAGCTGTTCTGCGGCCATCGCCTGGTGATCATCCCGCAACTGATCCGCGCCAGCGGCCACGAGCTGCTGGACTTCCTCGAACAGCACCAGGTCCACGCCTTCGACTCCACCCCGTCCCAGCTCGACACCCTGCTGGCCGCCGGCCTGCTGGAGCGCCAGCGTTACCAGCCGGTCAGCGTGCTGCTCGGCGGCGAGGCGATCAACAGCGCCACCTGGGAGAAACTGCGCAACTGCCGGAACATCCGTTTCTACAACATGTACGGCCCCACCGAGTGCACGGTGGACGCCACCCTCGACCTGATCCGCGACCTGGGCGACCGTCCGAGCATCGGCCGGCCGTTTGCCAATGTGCAGGTCCATGTCCTCGATGCCCGGGGCGAACCGACGCCGTTGGGGGTGGCCGGGGAAATCCATATCGGCGGCATCGGCGTGGCCCGGGGTTACCTGAACCGGCCGGAACTGAGCGCCGAGCGCTTCATCGCCGACCCGTTCAGCGACCAGCCGGATGCGCGCCTGTACAAGACCGGCGACCTGGGTCGCTGGCTGGCCGACGGCACGCTGGAATACCTGGGCCGCAACGACTTCCAGGTGAAGATCCGGGGTTT
>NZ_FMUL01000009.1:0-230010 GCF_900101215.1 Pseudomonas sp. NFACC32-1 | reverse complement strand
GGTGGCGGTGAAGTAGGCCAGCAGGCGTTGCTGGGCGTCGGCCAGCACCACCGCTTCGGTCACGGGTGGCAAGGCCTTGAGCTGCGCCTCGATCTCCCCCAGCTCGATCCGGAAACCGCGGATCTTGACCTGGAAGTCGTTGCGCCCCAGGAACAGCAACACGCCGTCGGCGCGCCAGCGCGCCAGGTCGCCGGTGCGGTACAACCGCGCCCCCGGCGTCGGGTCGAAGGGATGGGGCACGAAGCGCTGTTCGCTCAACTGTGGCTGGTTCAGGTAACCCAGGGCCAGGCCATCGCCGCCGATGTACAGCTCGCCGGCGACGCCGATGGGCACGGGGCGACGTTGGTCGTCGAGCACGTAGACCTGGGTATTGCCGATCGGCTTGCCGATGGGAATGTCACCGGCCAGGGCGTCTTCCAGGGTGATGCGATGGGTGGTGGCGAAGGTGGTGCTTTCGGTGGGGCCGTAGCCGTTGAGCAGATGCCGGGGCGGCGAGTGGCGCAACACCTGGGCGATGCGCCGGGGATCGAGCACATCGCCGCCCACCATCAGGTAGCGCAGGGCCGCGAAGGCCGGGGCCAGAGGTTCGGCGAACTGATGGAACAGCCCGGCGGTGAGCCAGAGGACGCTGACTTCATGGCGCAGCAGATGTTCATTGAGCCGGGCCGCATCCAGCAGGGTGTCGCGAGGACAGACCACCAGGCAGCCGCCGTTGAGCAATGCGCCCCAGATTTCCAGGGTGCTGGCGTCGAAGGCCGGGTTGGCGGCCAGGGCGATGCGATCCTGGGCGTTGAAATCGGCGAAACCGTTGTTGCGCACCAGGCGGGTGATGGCGCGGTGGGGCACCTGCACACCCTTGGGCACGCCGGTCGAGCCGGAGGTGTACATGACGTAGGCCACATCGTTCGCACCGCTTGCCTGCGGTGGAGCAGGGGGGGCTTCGCTGGGCAGTTCGTCGAGGTCGAGGGTCAGGACGCCTGCCACCGACAATGCGGGCCCGTGTTCGCACAGCAGCCAGGCGCTGCCGCTGTCGGCCAGTACCCTTGCCAGATGCGCGGCGGGAGCGTCGCGATCCACCGGCACATAGGCCGCGCCGCGTTTCAGGATCGCCAGTATCGACACGATCAGCCCCGCGCCTCGGCCCAGGTATAACGCGACCTTGGCACCGGCCTTGACCCCCTGTGCCGCCAGGTGTCCGGCCAGCCACTCGGCGCGCTGGTCGAGCTGGCGATAGCTCAGCGACTGCCTGTCGTCCTGCAGCGCCGTGGCTTGGGGACGAAGTCGGAGCTGCGCCTCGAAGAGCGCGCACAGCGACGTTTCGGCGGGATATTCCCGGGCGGTGGCGTTGAAGTCTTGGATGACCCGGTGCTGCTCGGTTGCATCGAGCAAGGTGTAGTCCATCAGCGCCCGGCTCGGGTCGGCGAGCACCTGTTCGGTGAGGTGTTCGAGGCGCTTCAGGTGCGCGCTCATCTGCTCGGTGCTGAAGAGGCGCGGGTCGTAGTTGAATTCCAGGAACGGTTCGGTCTGCACTTCGTAGTCGCGCAGGTAGATCGCCAGCGGGTAGCGTTCGTAGCCATTGTGCCAGGTGCGCAACGTGCAGCGCGCTCGGCCCAGGTTCACATCGCCGGGGTACTGTTCCACCGAAAGCATCAACTCGAACAACTGGCCGGGATGGCCGGCGCGTGCCCGCAGCTCACGGTGCAGGTCCTGCAATGGATAGCGCTGGTGCCGATAGCTGCGCCGAGTCTGATGGGCGACTCGCTGCACCGCCTCGGCGAAGCTGGCTTGTCCGTCGACCCGGACCGCCAGTGGCAGCACCGACGAAAACATCCCCACGGTCCGTTTCTGCAGGGCATCGCCGCGGTTGTGCACCGGCAAGCCGATCACCAGCTGTTCACGGCCATCGGTCATGCGGCTGAAATAGCCGGCCAGTAACGCGCTCAAGCAGTGGCTGAGAGTCGCCCCCTGGGTCTTTGCCCACTGGCTCAAGCGCTCCAGGCGGCTTGCCCCCAGGGTCCAGACCGCCTGGGCGCTGGGCACCGGAGCGGTGAGGTTGGGTTGCGCCTGGCCCTGGGTGGCCGGCGACACCGGGGATTGGAACAACGGCGCCGGCAGCGTCGAAAACTGCTCCAGCCAATAATCGCGGGCCTTGGCGTAGCGGGCCGACCCCAGGTACGCCCGATCCTTTGCCACGAAAGCCTGGTAACCCTGCGCCAGTTCCGGGTCGATCACCGGCTGCTCACCGCGCAGCATCTGGTTGTACGTCGCGCTGACGGCCTGGCCGATCAGCCCCACGGACGTGCCATCGCAAATCAGGTGGTGATAACGGGCGTTCCACAGTGCCTGGGTATCGGAGAGCTGGAACCATTCCATGCTCCACAGCGGACGGCCATAAAGTACAAACGGAGTGCGGTTCAGTTGCGTGAGGGTGGCCAGTGCCTGGGCGGGCGCATCGGGCGCAGCGCGCAAATCATGGAAGGTGAACGGCGCCTCCAGCGCGGCGACGACCTGTTGTTGGGCCTGTCCTTCGCTTTCGCTGAAGATCAGTCGCAACGCATCGTACTGGGTGATGACCCACTTGAGCGCGGCCGCGAAGATCGCCGGGTCCACGGCGCCGTCGATCTGCACCGTGACGCCGATGTTGTAGGAGGGTGTATCGGGCGAGAGCAATTGGTCGAACCAGACGGATTGTTGCGTGGAGCTCAACGAAAAGCATCGCGGTTCGATCATGACACGTCCATATGTGCTGGCGCCGACCTGGCGGCGACCCCAAGGGGTGGGATCGGCACGCCCGGACGGGCATATCCTGTTTAGACACGGGCGACGGGATCGGCAAAGCCTGGCTGGGGCCTGATTCAGGGTTTATCGAGGGGCCAAACGTTTGCCAGCGACCACGGAAAACTCCCTGCGGCGCCTGCCAGATCCGTCCAAGCGGATAAACATAGCAGTGGTTTGGCAAATGGAAAGTTTTTTTTATTTTGTTTCTGACGAAACGATTATTCGTCCTGGAGGTGCGGGTGGACTTGGTTCATCGCGGCATCGGCAGCGAAGAAGCCGTCACAAGCCAGCAGGCATCGCGAGGGTGACCGAATGCAGCAGAAGGCCAGATCGGTCGCGACTCCATCGACATCGGCATGTTGTGTCGGTCGCTACAGCCGCGCTTTGCCAAGCCAGGCCACGGAGGCGCTGGCAATGGATTCAAAGGCCCGGCGCCTTGTTTTCAACCAGGCAGTTCCCACCGTCCACCACCAGCAGTTCCCCGGTGATATAGCTGGCTTCGGGAGAGGCGAGAAATGCGACGGCGGCCGCCACTTCTTCCGGGCGGCCGGCACGTCCGAGCGGGGTATGGCGGGCGGCGTGCACTTCCTCAGGCAAGCTTGAACCGGTGGCGATCCAGCCCGGCGCGACCGAGTTCACCGTGATGCCGTAGGAGGCGACTTCCAGTGCCAGGCTCATGTTCATGCCGACCATCCCGGCTTTCGCGGCGCTGTAGGCTGCGCCGCTGGGGTAGCTGGCACGGGTGCCGGTGGTGGAGCTGATCTGGACGATGCGGCCATAACGGCGCGCCTGCATGCCTGGCAGTACGCCGCGGGTGAGCAGGAACGCGCTGGTCAGGTTGCGCGCGATCGAGCCGTTCCAGGTCTCCAGGCTCATGCCGGCCACTTCGGTGGCCGCTTCGGGCGCGCCCTGGACAGCCATTCCGGCGTTGTTCACCAAGATATCGATGCGACCCCATAGCGACTCGGCCCAGGCCGTGAACGGTCGGACCTGGGCTTCGTCGGTCAGGTCTGCGGCGCGCCCTTCGACGTCGAAACCTTCGGCACGCAGTTCGGCGACGCGCTCGTCGATGCGGGCGCTGCTGGCGGTGATCACCAGCCTGGCCCCGGCGGCCCCCAGGCGCCGGGCGATGGCGATCCCGATGCCTTGCCCGCTGCCGGCGCCGCTGATCAACGCCACCTGTCCTTTCCAATCCGTCATCATCGTCTTACTCCGCAAGGGTAGTGATTATGGTTGGCTCATTATTTTTATCTGGCATCATGCCCGCACGTACACGCCGGGCAGAGCCACATGAATCGTCGCAAAAAGATCAAGCAGCTACTTCAGGCCAATGCCAAGAAGGCCAGCGCCAAGCTGGCGCCGCGCAACAAGCCCAAGTACATCAGTAAAGCCGACCGATTGAAACTGGCGGCCGAAGCCGACCAGGCATCGAGCGACGCCACTGAAAGCTGACCCAGGGCCGTCCCTGTCCTGATCCATCCTGCCTCGTTCGGGCCACCTTCGATCGCCGCTTCGCCGGGCGTCGCGTCATGCCACGCCGTTGCCTTGCAAGGCATAGACTGGGTATCCCTGCGGTGAATCAGGGCCGCGGGTAGCCGGGCTGGCGTCCGGTTTGCCGGGTGATTGCGTGCCGGACGAACGGCGACACGTGCCCGCGCGTTTATCCATCCGACCACCGCAAACAGTCTTCAGGTTTCTTGCGCCCGTGTCGACGGTGGCCTTCTTGCAGGAGGGTACGTAATGGACGAGGCAAAACTGAACGAGTTCATGGGTAAGCTGGTGTCCGATATGGGCGCCTCGGCCATGCTCGCCAACGTGATACTGGGGGACGAACTCGGGCTGTACAAGGCAATGGCCGATAGCCGGCCGGTGACCTGCGAGGCGCTTGCCTCCAGGACCGGCTGCAACCCACGGTTGATCCGGGAATGGCTCAGCGCCCACGTGGCGTCCGGGTACATGGAGCATCACGAAGGGCAGTTCGTATTGCCCGAAGAGCAGGCCCTGGCCCTGGCCATCGAGGATTCGCCGGTGTATGTGGCGGGCGGGGTCATGGTGGTCGCTTCCATGTTCCACGACAAGGACAAACTGGTGGCCGCCATGCGCGGTGATGGCGGGCTCGCCTGGGGCGATCACCATCCCTGCATGTTCAGCGGTACCGAGCGCTTTTTCCGACCGGGGTACAAGACGTATCTGGTGTCGCAATGGTTGCCGGCATTGGAAGGTGTGGTGGAAAAACTCACCGCCGGCGCGCGTGTCGCCGATATCGGCTGTGGCCACGGCGCCTCCACCATTGTCATGGCACAGGCCTTCGCGGCGTCCCGCTTCATGGGGTTCGACTATCACGCCCCCTCCATCGCCACTGCGACACAGCGCGCCAGGGAGGCCGGCGTCGAGGACCGCGTCAGTTTCGCCCAAAGCACTGCCAAGGACTATCCCGGGGAGGCTTACGACCTGATCTGCTATTTCGATTGCCTGCATGACATGGGCGACCCGGTCGGCGCGGCGCAACATGCCTATCGGTCGCTGAAGGATGACGGTACGGTCCTGCTGGTCGAACCGTTTGCCAACGACACGCTGGACGAGAACATCACCCCTGTCGGACGGCTGTTCTACGCCGCTTCCACCTTTATCTGCACACCCAACTCACTCTCCCAGGAAGTGGGCCTGGGCCTGGGCGCCCAGGCCGGGGAGACCCGGTTGCGGGAGATATTCGAGGCGGCCGGCTTCAGACAACTGCGCCGCGCGGCCCAGACGCCTTTCAACCTGATCCTCGAGGCTCGCAAGTAACCGATGGTGGGTACGCCGTGTGCGCAAGGAATCCGTGCACGGCTCAATCCGCTGGCGATGCAACGCCGGCGGCGTAAAGATTGAACAGCCCTCGACAGCCCATGGTCTACGTCTTGAAGCGTGGCGCAGCGCAAACCCACCGCCCGCCGCGAAGCGCTGCGCGAAGGCGGCCCGAAGGGCGGCAGGGAACCAAGGCCAACGGTCAAGGATGTGAACGATGATGATTGCCTGCCTGGGATGGGGTTCGTTGATCTGGAAACCTGAATCCTTGCCATTGGCCAGCGAGTGGTTCCTGGACGGCCCGCTGTTGCCGATAGAGTTTTCACGGGTCGGTGACGGCGGTGAACTCGCCACGGCGATCTGCCCGGACGCGCCGCCCGTCAAGGTTCTGTGGTCGGTGTTGGCCGTCGAATCGCTGGAGCAGGCCTGTGAAGCGCTGCGCCAACGCGAACAGATTCCGGCGGATCGACAAGGCGGTATCGGCCTGTTCAAGGCCGGCCGTTCGCCGGTGGGCACGATGGCGCGATGGGCTGCGCAGCGTCAGCTCGATGCGGTGGTCTGGACGGCGCTTGAGCCCAGGTTCGAGGACAACGAGGGCCGGGTACCTTCCCTGGACGATGTGCTGGCTTATCTGTCTGGCCTGACGGGGGAAACGCTGGCCCATGCCCGGGACTACATCAGGCAGGTGCCCCGACAGATCGATACACCCTATCGGCGGGAAATTGCCAGCAGGCTGGGGTGCAAGTGACGTATGTCCGAAAGGGGAAGGTGCGACGCAAGCGGTGGGATTGGTTTCGCTAGGTGACAGTTTTCTATACAGAAACTATTATTTGTACAGGTTTTGGCGTTGCGTATGGGACTGCTGGCATGACTCCTCAAGAAAAGCTTCTTTTATGGCATTCGAACTGGGCTCTTTCCAAACAGACCGTTAAATGCAAGGGCTGCGGTGCAGAGCAACCGGAGCAGGACAAGGACAGGGACTTCGTTCACCACCCGCAATGCACGGCGATGCGCCCGGGCATGAGCCCGTGGAGTGCCCTGGATGACATCCGGATGTCATTCGAAAACTAGGCTCCGTCTGAAAGCCAGGTCGGGCATTCAACGCTCCGGCTCCACCCTTTTTATCCAAGCCCGATGGGAAACGGCCCGGCGTCGGATGACGTCGGGCCGTTTGGGTCATGCGACCGGGATGGGGTTCTCCACCATCGACAGGTTGAACTGCTCGATCAGGGCGTATTCGTCCGGCCCGGGGTTCGAGCGCAGTGCCGCGATGCGGTCGACGATGATTTCATGGCGGGAGCCTTCGAGCTTGTCCATGGTTTCGGCGATGAACTCGTCGAGAGGCATGGCGCGTTCGTCGCCACTGCGGTGAATCAGGTCGGTATCGACCCAGGGCGGCGAGATCTCCAGCACCTTCACCGAGGTCTCGCGCAGCATGAAGCGCTGCGACAGAGTGTAGGAGTGGATGGCGGCCTTGGTGGCCGAATACAGCGCCGTGACGGCCAGCGGAATGAAGGCGAGCACCGAGCTGTTGTTGATGATGTACGCCTCGGGCTGTGTCTTGAGATGTTCGACGAACGCCGCACTGACCCGAACAGGTCCGAGCAGGTTGGTATCGATCAACTGCACCGCCGCGGCGTCGTCGTGTTCACCCGATCCTGCGTTGTCGAACGGCATGATCCCGGCGTTGTTGATGACCACGTTGAGGGCTGGATAACGGGCGATCACCTGCTCGGCGACGGCCTTGATCTGGGCCGGGTTGCCAATATCGAGCTCGACGCTGTCCATGCCGGGGTTGGCTTGGGTGATCTCATCCAGCAGGGCTTTACGCCGGCCAGCGATAATCACCTGGTTGCCACGTTGGTGGAAGGCTTCGGCCAGGGCTCGACCGATGCCGGAGGTGCCGCCGGTGATGAATACGGTGTTCTGGGTCAGCTTCATGGGACATTCTCCTGGATGAATTCGGTGATCAATGGGCGGCTTTGTAACGGGGCGCCGGGACGTTGCTCGACAGCTGGGTCGAGAGGTGCTGGCGCGCCGCTTCGTAGGCCTGCCAGGCTTCAAGGGCGTGCAGCGAAGGGATGGAAATCAGCTCACCTCGATCGAAATCCAACAGTGCCGAGTCGACCAGGGCGCTGGCGGACATCACGATGCCCGGGTCCAGGTTTTCCACGGGCAGCCCGCCAATGGCCCAGAAGTCGGTGGCCGTGGCGCCTGGCAGGACGGCCTGGATGCGCACGCCTTTGTCGGCCAGTTCACGGTGCAGCGATTGGCTCAGTGCCGTGACGAAGGCTTTGCTGCCGCCATAGACGCCGTTGAGGATTTCCGGAGCGACGCTGACGATGGAGGAAATGTTGATGATTGCGCCTGTGCCCCTGGCGACGAAGCCGGGCGCGGCGGCATACGTCAGCCGGGTCGGGGCGGTGACGTTCAGTTCGATCATCCGCGTCATCTGTTCCACGTCGCTGTCGAGCAAGGCGGTGTGGGTGCCGATCCCGGCGTTGTTGACCAACAGGGTGATGCTGGCGTCTTCCCTGAGCTTGGCTTCGACCCTGGCCAGGGAAGTGCGCTCGTTGAGGTCTGCGTCGAGCACCTCGACAATGCGCCCGGTCTCATCGGCGATGCGCCTGGCCAGTGCGTTGAGGCGGTCGCGGTTGCGTGCCACCAGGATCAGGTTGTAGCCACGGCGGGCGAGGCGGTCGGCATAGACGGCACCGATGCCGGATGAGGCGCCGGTGATCAAGGCAGTACCCGGATGTGCGTGAGTCATTTTCATTCTCCAGAGCGGTGGGTTGCGTTGGAGAAATAGTGCGGGGATTTGACGATGTCTTAAATGACGTTTATGGTCGTTTTTCAGGACATTCAAGAAGGAAACTCGGCATGCACCGTATCGGCTATGTTGTCGCGGACGGCTTCCAGGTGATGTCGTTGGCCTCTCAGACGGTGTTCGAGTACGCGAATGTCGTCGCCGGCGAGCCGTTCTATGCCATAGAGAATTACTCCGTGACCGGCGGTCTTGTCCGTTCTTCCCTGGGCATGCTCATTGAAACCGCGCCGTTGGGCGCGCCCGGGCATGCACAGACCTGGATCTTCACCGGCGTGAACGACCCGCTCACTGTTGCACCTTCGGCCGAACTGCTGGCATTCGCCCGCCTGGCCGGGGGACAGGCCCGGCGTACGGCAGGCATCTGCACCGGTGGTTTCGTCCTGGCCGAGGCCGGCTTGCTGGCCGATCGCCGAGCGACCACCCACTGGGCCTACGCCAGCGAGTTGCAGCGGCGGTTCCCGGACGTGCAGGTGGAAGACGATCGTATCTATATCATCGACGGCCCGATCTGGACCTCGGCCGGCATGACCGCCGGCCTCGACCTGGCGATGGGCATGCTGGAAAAGGACCTGGGAGCCGAAGTCGCCCGCTCGGTGGCGCGCAAGCTGGTGATGCACCAACGACGTACAGGAGGTCAGTCCCAGCATTCCGAGCTGCTGGCCCTGGCGCCGAAATCGGACCGGATCCAGAGCGCGCTGGATTATGCGCGGCTCAACCTGGCCGGCCCGTTGAGCGTCGAGGCATTGGCCGAGCACGTGCACCTGAGCCCGCGCCAGTTCACCCGGGTGTTCACTGCGGAGACCGGCCAGTCACCGGCCAAGGCCATCGAAAACCTGCGCCTGGAAGCGGCACGGCTGATGATCGAACAGAGCCGCCACAGCCTGGAGACCGTCGCCCGGGAAACCGGCTTTCGTGATCGCCGCCATCTGCGCGAGGTGTTCCTGCGGGGCTTCGGTGTCACCCCCTTGGCGGTGCGACGGGATGCTCGTGGGAGTTGATGGCCACGGCAGGCTCAAACCAGCTTGGGCGATCGCTCCTCCAGTTCGGCAAACCGGCTGCGCAACAACGAATGCAATTGTTGCACCGCCGCCGAAAACTGCTTGCGGTGTGGGCAAACGAAGCTCAATGGCAGGGGTTCGCCTGGGTGATCCGGCAGCAGTACCTCCAGTCGACCCGCACCGATATCGTCGTTCAGGTCCAGCCAGGATCTATAGGTGATCCCCTCGCCAGCGAGGGCCCAGCGCCGCACCACATCGGCGTCGTCGGAAAACAGCGGACCGGACACCGAGACGACCTTGGCCCCCAGCCGCCATTTGTCGTAGACCCGACCGTGGAGGGTGTAGAGCAGACAATCGTGGTGCAGCAAGTCATCCGGCGTGCGCGGGCGCCCGTGTTTGTGCAGATAGTCCGGGGATGCCACCAGTACACGGCGGTTCCAGGGGGCCAGGGGCAGGGCGATGTAATTGGCATCGTCCAGCTGGCCGTAGCGGATGGCGACGTCGACTGGATCGCGGAACATGTCCGCCACTTGATCGGACAGGAAATAGCGCAACGACAATTGCGGATGGCGGTGCCGGAATTCCGATAGCCATGGCAGCAGGACATTGCGTCCCAGATCCGAGGGTGCCGCTACCTGAAGCACGCCACGCAGTTCGGCGCTTTCGCGCCTGATCTTTTCCCGGCCTTCTCTAAGCGTATCGAGCACGGTCTGCGCATTGGGCAGGTACTGTTCGCCTTCGGCGGTCAAGCGCAGGCTGCGTGTCGAGCGGGCGAAGAGACGAACATCCAGCTCACGCTCCAGGCGCTTGATAGCGGCGGCCACCTGCCCAGGCAGCAGGTCGACTTCCCGAGCGGCGTTGGAAAAACTGCCGAGGGCTGCGGTCCGTACGAACAGCGCAAGGTCGTCGATGCGGATCATTTTCACTCCAGCTGTGAAAGTGTTGGCGCATTCTACGTATTTTTCTTCCCGGGAGAGAAGGCGAGTATGGCCCCCACCGGTTGTCCTTGCGGACTTCCTTCCAACCCTTGGCAGACAGCCAGGCCTACAGCCGTCGGCCTCCCGGAGCATGAACATGATCAAGACAAACAGATTCGCAACATCTGCCATTGCCCTCGCTCTTGCGTCGGCTGTCCAAGCGACATCGACCATGGCGGCCACGGACTTTCCCAGTGATGCGCCGGCTGATCGGTCCATCGGCCCCTTGCAGCAGGTGTTCGCTTTCCAGGACGCCATGCCGACCGGCGTCACGGTGAGCGAGACGGGGCGGATCTTCGTCAATTTCCCGCGCTGGGGGGATGATGTACCGTTCACGGTGGCTGAGATCAGCGACGGAAAATTGCGGCCTTACCCCAATGACCGGATCAACCATGAGGACAGCGTCGACCCGGCCAAGGGCCTGATCAGCGTGCAGAGCGTGGTGGCCGACGGGCAGGGGCGTGTCTGGCTGCTGGATACGGCGGCTCCCGGTTTCGCTGCGCCCAGGGCCGGAGGCGCAAAACTGGTGGCGGTGGACCTGGCGAGCAACCAGGTGGTGAAGACGCTGGTGTTCCCGCCGCACGTCATATTGCCCAGTACCTATGTGAACGACATGCGCTTCGATTTTCGCCACGGCAATCAGGGGACCGTGTACGTCACTGACTCGTCGGTCAGCGGCCCGGGGGCAATCATTGTCATGGACATCGAAAGCGGCAAGGCGATGCGGCGCTTGAGTGGAGCAAGGTCCACTTCCGTGGATCCGTCGTTCATTCCGATGGTGGAAGGACAGCCGGTCATGTCCCGAGGGGCCGATGGCAAACCCAAGCCTTTGGGGGTGGCTAGCGACGGCATCGCTCTCTCGGCGGATGGCAAGACGTTGTATTTCAGCCCGTTATCGAGTCGCCATCTGTATTCGGTGCCAACGGCGTTGCTGCGTGATGCCGGCATCAGCGACAAACGCCTGGAAGCGGCGGTGGTAGACCTGGGCGAAAAGGGTGCTTCCGATGGTCTGGAAGCGGACGCCGAGGGTGCAGTCTATGCGACCGATTATGAACACAACGCGATTCGCAAGCGCCTGGCCGACGGTGCTTGGAAAACCATTGTCCAGGACCCGCGGGTATTGTGGCCTGACACCCTCTCTATCGGTCCGGACGGCTATCTGTATTTCACGGCCAACCAGCTCCATCGCCAGGCCGGTTTTCGCAACGGGGTCGACCAGCGTGTCAAACCCTACAGCCTGCTGCGTGTCAAAATCGATGCGGCACCGGCGCCGACCCGTTGATTCCCTTGGCCCTGCGACATCCTTGACCGGAAAGAGCCCCAGGGCAGGACACTGTCGGGGGCTTGGCGCCCGACAATGCTGATCCGGCGGCGTGAGTCGCTCATCAAGGACTGGAGGTGCATGAAGTTGAATCCCGTCAGTGCGGCGGATCTTGAGATCGACATGATTCATCCGCCTGGCCCGGGCCTGTACCGTTGGCTGCTCGCAAGCTTTCTCCTGGGCAAACGCATACGCGCCTCGGTGGCCCTGCGGGCCTATCGGATCCTCGTCCACCACCATGGTCTCGATACACCCGCCAAGCTCCGGCAATGCCCTCACCGTGAACTGGTCCGGTGGCTGGGCCAGGCAGGTTATGGCCGCTATGACGAATCCACTGCGCGACGCCTCCGGCTGCTGGGGGCTCGCCTGGATGATGAAATGCCGGCCCGGCTCGAAGCACTCGAAGAAGGGCGGGACGGACTCCAGGGGATCGGACTCTGGCTATTGACCTTCGAGGGTATCGGGCCCAAGACATTGGAAATCTTCATGCGTGAAGCCGCGCCCGTCCTGGAGACCCTCGTCACGAAACGCCCGGGTTGAGGTCGTTACCTGGCTACCCCCTGCACGGAAATGAGCAGGGGTTGTGCCATTTGGTAGCACTTCCCTGCGGCCGTCCTGCGGTTCCATCCCGCTCAAGAAGCCTCTTGGGTCGGCTCTGTCCTTAGGAATCAATCGCTTGTGCAATGCCCATCAAAAGTGGCATGCATTCTGCTTTTTTGAATACATGGATAATTGGATACAAAAATTCAAAGGGTGTCGCCATGCAGTTCGTTCCTACATTCGCTGAACGTCCGCCGATGACTGCCGAGGAAGAGGCCTACAGCTATCTGCTGGATGCCATCTGTGGCGGCAGGTTGCGCAAGGGTGATCGGTTGATCGCCGAAGACATCGCCGGCGAAATCGGGATGAGTCGGATGCCGGTGCGCGAGGCTTTCCGCCGTCTCGACGCACAAGGCCTGGTGACACTGCGGCCCAATCGCGGCGCCATCGTCAGTGGCCTGGACATCGAGGAACTGCAGG
The DNA here is from genome assembly GCF_900101215.1 of Pseudomonas sp. NFACC32-1. Lineage (NCBI taxonomy): Bacteria > Pseudomonadati > Pseudomonadota > Gammaproteobacteria > Pseudomonadales > Pseudomonadaceae > Pseudomonas > Pseudomonas sp. NFACC32-1. Next base: position 217,302 of record NZ_FMUL01000009.1, on the reverse strand, counting down.
AGGTGTTCGAGATGCGCAGTGCCCTTGAAGGCCTGGCCATCCGAGTGGCGGTGGGGCGCATCGGTGACCGTCAGTTGGCTGCGCTGGAACGTCTGTTGGACGAGATGGACGACTACCGCGACGAAAGCGCCGAGTGGGTCAGCCGGCACCGCGCTTTCCATGAATACCTGTGCAGCCTCAGTGGCCGTCCGCGGTTGCTGAAGCAGATCAGTGCCCTCTACGCCCTGGTCGAGGCGCCCATGCGCCTATGGCTGCAACACGTTGAGAAGCCCTTGAGCGCACGCCAGGAGCATGCGGTGATTCTGGAGGCCATTCGCTCTGGCGACGCCGATAAGGCCGAAGCGGTGTTGCGTGCCCATATCGAGGGCACCGTTGTGGAGCTCATCACGTTCCTGCAAGCGAAAAAATAACGAGAACAGGCCGCGAGCCTGTCCGTGTTCTGACTTTGAGTACTGCCCGTTACCCACTGAACTGGAGTGTCTGGTCATGCATACGCCTCGCCTGTTGTTTGCCGTACTGTCATTGGGATTGCTTGCACAGGGGGCGATGGCTGCGCCCGTGGTTCCGGAACGCCTGCAAAAGGTCGACAGGCTCGTCTATTGCTCGGGCATGGATTCGCCGCCACTGGTGTCCTTCGATGAAACGCAAAAGCCCAGGGGGCTGACCGTGGACCTGGGCCTGGAAGTGGCCAAGCGGCTGGGCGGCAAGCAGGTCGAATGGCGAGTCATTCCATTTTCCGGACTGCTTCCCGCCTTGCTGGCCAAGCAATGCGACATGATCGTCGACCAGCTGTTCGACAAGCCCGAGCGCCGCGAGGTGATCGACATCGTCAACTACATGTACTCCAGCCAGGCCGTCGTCGTGCCCAAGGGCAACCCGAAAGGCCTCAAGAGCCTGGCGGACCTGTCCGGTCACAAGGTCGCGGTGCTCAACGGCTCCACCATCAAGACCCTGCTCGACGCCGAGAACGAAACCCTGGCCAAGGCCGGCAAGCCGGCGATGAAGCTGGTGGTCTACAACACGGATACCGATGCCTTCCAGGCCCTGCGCATCAGCCAGGTGGATGCCTACGGCACCACTGTGGAAACCGCCGGCTATTACGCGGCGATGGCGCCCGATCTGTTCGAGGAAGGCGTGCCGGCCTTTAGCCGGATTCTCACCGGTCTGGGCATTCGCAAGGACGATCCGCAGCTGACGGCGGCGGTGCAGCAGGTGATCAGCGACATGCGCAGCGACGGCAGCTACAGCCAGTTGCTGAGCAAATGGCATGTGGCCAGTGACACGCTCGATTGAGGTAAGCCTTGATGAATTTCAATTGGGATGTGTTCTGGCAGTACCTGCTGCAACCCAGCGGGGTCTATCTCACCGGTCTGTGGTTGACCTGCCTGATCAGCGTGCTGGCCATGTTGCTGGGCTGCGCGTTGGGGCTGGCCGCGGCGCTGTTGCGGCTGTCGAGCAATCCGTTGCTGCATCTGCCAGTGCGCTTTTATGTGTGGTTGATGCGCGGCACGCCGTTGCTGGTGCAGATCGTCTTTCTCTACACGGCATTGGCGGCCGGTGGGATTTTCCGTTTCGAAGACATCGATCTGTTCGGCCTGGTGATCCCGGGCAATATCCAGGCGGCGATCATCGCCCTGGGGCTCAACGAAGGCGCCTATATGGCCGAGATCATCCGTGCCGGTATCGGTGCGGTGGACAAGGGCCAGTACGAAGCCGGGCGGTCCCTGGGCATGACGTTCGCCAGGCTGATGCGCCGCATCGTGCTGCCCCAGGCGTTCCGGGTCATCGTGCCGCCGCTGGGCAACGAGTTCAACGTGATGCTCAAGAACACTACGCTGGTCAGTGTGATCGGCGTACAGGAATTGTTGCTCAGTACCCAGATAGTCACGTCGGCAACGTTCCGGGTATTCGAGCTGTACCTGGTGGTGGCGATCTATTTCCTGCTGCTGACCACCCTCTGGGGCTTTTTCCAGCGCTGGCTGGAAGCGCGCTTCGGCCAATCGGACCGGCCGTCCTCGCCACCACCGGCCGCCACCCGGATGTTCGGTCGTAGCACACTCAAACTGCTGAGGGAGCGTTGAGCATGGCGCACAAAAGCGAAGAGCTGATCATCGAGGCACTGGATGTCCATAAGTCCTTCGGCGACCTGCAGATCCTCAAGGGCATTTGCTTGCAGGTTCGACGTGGGGAGGTAGTGGTGCTGATCGGCGCCTCCGGTTCCGGCAAGACCACCTTCATCCGTTGCATCAATCTGCTGGAAGACATCCAGGGTGGACGCATCCGGGTCAACGGCCGGGCCATGGGGTATCGCGAGCGGGCCGACGGTAGCCTGGTGCGGGATTCGGAACGCAACATCGCTCGCCAGCGTCGCGACATCGGCATGGTGTTCCAGCGTTTCAACCTGTTCCCCCACATGACCGCCCTGGAAAACATCATCGAGGCACCGACCCAGGTGCTCGGCGTGCCGCGTGCGGAGGCGCTGGAGCAGGCGCGCGGCCTGCTGGAGCGGGTGGGCCTGGCGGACAAGGCCAACCATTACCCCTCGATGCTCTCCGGCGGCCAGCAGCAACGGGTAGCGATTGCCCGGGCCCTGGCCATGAAGCCCCAGGCCATGCTGTTCGATGAACCCACCAGTGCCCTCGATCCGGAAACCGTTGGTGAGGTGCTGCAGGTGATGAAGGAGCTGGCCGAGGAGGGCATGACCATGGTGGTGGTCACCCACGAGATGGGGTTCGCGCGAGAAGTGGCCGACCGCGTGGTGGTCCTGGACCAGGGCGAACTCATCGAACAGGGGCCGCCGGAGCAGATCTTCAGCCATCCCGTCCATCCGCGTACCCGGGCTTTCCTGAGCCGGGTGCTATGACCTGTTGCTGCCTGATGTCCTGGGGCGCCATCGGCGTCGGACCCGGCCATTGAAACCTTGTGTCGAAGAGCCTCTGCCATGTTGAAATTTTCTGCTCACGAGTACCCTTATCCGTCCCAGCGCCAGAGCGTTTTCGCCCGCCGTGGCATGGTCGCCGCGTCCCAGCCCCTGGCGGCCCAGGCGGGTATCGAGATGATTCAAAAGGGCGGCAATGCCATCGATGCGGCCATCGCCACGGCAGCGGCGCTGACGGTGGTGGAGCCGACGGGCTGCGGCCTCGGCGGTGATGCCTTCGCCCTGGTCTGGTGCAACGGCCAGTTGCACGGTCTCAACGGCAACGGCCATGCCCCGGCGGCCTTGAGCATCGATGCGGTCAAATCGGCCGGCCATGACCGGATGCCGCTCTACGGCTGGACGCCCGTGACCGTCCCGGGTTGCCCATCGGCCTGGGCCGAGCTGTCGCAACGCTTCGGCAAGTTGCCCTTCGCCCACTTGCTGCAACCGGCGATCAGCCTGGCGCGGGATGGCTTCGTCTTGTCCCCGGTAGTCGCCCATCAATGGCAGATCGCGGTGGACGAATTCACGCCCCATCGCGACGGGGTCCTGCAGGCCTGGTTCGACACATTTCTGATCGAGGGGCGTGCGCCACGGGCGGGAGAGATATTCCGCAACCCGGCCCAGGCCCGCACCCTGGAGGAACTGGCCGCCACTCGATGCGAGAGCCTGTATCGCGGCGCGCTGGCCCAACGCCTGGATGCCCACTCTCGCGCCACCGGGGGCTATCTGCGGGCCTCGGACCTGAAGGATTACCGGGCCCGGTGGGTGGAGCCGATCCACATCAATTATCGCGGCGTCGATGTCTGGGAGATCCCGCCGAGCGGGCAGGGGCTGGTGGCGTTGATGGCCCTGAAGATCCTCGAAGGGTTCAGCTTCGATCATCGCGACAGCCAGCAGACCTGGCATCGCCAGTTGGAAGCCATGAAGCTGGCCTACAGCGACGGCCTGCACTACATCACCGACCCGGCGCACATGCGCGTGGCCGTAGCCGACCTGCTCAGCGACGACTACAGCAGCCGGCGGCGCAGCCAGATCGGCGAGCGGGCCCAGCCCCCGGCCCCGGGGGACCCTCATGCCAGTGGCACGGTCTACCTGGCCACCGCGGATGCGCAAGGCAACATGGTCTCGTTCATCCAGAGCAACTACCACGGTTTCGGTTCCGGGGTGGTGCTGCCTGACAGTGGCATCGCGCTGCAGAACCGGGGGCAGGAGTTCAGCCTCGATCCAACCCATGCCAACAGCCTGGTACCCGGCAAGAAAACCTTCCACACCATCATTCCCGGGTTCCTCAGCCATAATGGTCAGGCCCTCGGTCCCTTCGGGGTGATGGGCGGCTACATGCAGCCCCAGGGGCATGTGCAGATGGTCATGAACCTGGTGGACTTCGGCCTCAATCCGCAGGCAGCCCTGGATGCGCCGCGCTGGCAATGGCTAGGGGACATGAAGGTCGGCATCGAACACGGCGCCTCCCGCGACCTGGCCAATGCCCTGGCCCGGCGCGGCCATCAGGTGCAGCTCGCCAGCGACCTGACCGACTACGGGCGCGGCCAGATCATCCTGCGCGATCCGGTCAGCGGCGTACTGTGTGGCGGCACGGAGCCCAGGGCGGACTCCCACATCGCGGTCCTGTAGATTGCCTCTGGCCCTCTAGGCTCTGTACGAAGAGTCTTGAGACGAAGGTCAGGCAAGGCGAAAACAGCCGAGGAAGCAACAAGGATGGCGCCCGCATTCGCGGGCCCATCTTGTTCACGTTTCAACAGCCTGGAGCGTCTCGCGTCGTTTCCTAGCGCGCTTTTTCAGCGTTGAAGCCATCCGCGTTTTCGAATACCCCCATGAAGCCCGGTAGGGTTGATTCACGTGCCCAGTCGCGCTGGAGCTCGCAGTACATCTGCACCCGGCTGATGAGTTTCGCACCTGCCTGTTCGATGCGGCGCAGAGCCGCCTCATGGGCGGCGGGCGATGTACCGCCGACCGCATCCACCGGTACATAGACCTCGTAACCCTCCTGGAGGGCGTCCAGCACCGGGAACGTGAGACAGGCTTCGGTCCAGAGCGCGGTCATGATGAGCTTGCGCCGGCCCATCGCCTTGACCGCCTGCTTGAACTCGGTGTCTTCCCAGCTGTTGATCGAGGTGCGGTCGTAGGTCGGCAAATGGCCAAGCACGTCCTGCAGTTCCTGGATCGGTGGCTTGTTGCGGCCGGTCGCGACGTTGACGGTCGAATGGACGATGGGAAGGTGGTAGTTGACGGCCGCCTTGGCGACGCTCGTGATGTTGAAGACCAGTTCGTCACGGGGCATCGAGCGGATCGAGGATACCTGGATCGGCTGGTAGTCGATGATGATCAACATCGAGTTTTCAGGCGACAAGAGCTGGTCGGTATGGGGGTTGCGGATAATCTCGCTTGTCATTTTGCGGATCCTTTTCTCAGTTGTACTACACGCAGGTAGGAGGAGCGGGACACGGCCAGGTGGATAACCACCGCCGTGACGACGCCTCTACTGATGTTGTGAGTGGTTTGGTTCTCCCGGAAACGCGCCAGCGGCGACATCGCCAGGAAGCAGGATTGTGCTGTTCCCTCGACCGCTGCAGTAGTAGCATCCCGAGGCTTGCTGTGTTGCAGAACGAGGAACGCTGATTTGGATATCGAAGAGCTGCAGACCTTCGTGGAAGTCGCCGATGCCGCAGGGGTGTCCGCTGCGGCGGTGCGGCTGGGGGTGTCCAAGTCGATCGTCAGCCGCAGGCTTGCCAGGCTTGAGGCGGAACTGGGTATCCAGTTGCTTGCGCGCACTACCCGCGGGGCAGCGCTGACGGAAGCCGGGGCGACATTCCGGGACTACGCCGCCAGGGTCTGCGCCGAAATAGAGATCGCCAAGGAAACCATCCTGCCCGCCGGCGCCCTGCGTGGCCGACTGCGGGTGGCCGCGCCGCTGTCCTTTGGCCCGACCCACTTTGCGCCGATGCTTGCGGAACTGGCGCGGCGTCATCCCCAGCTCCATATCCAGACCTGCTACAGCGACCGCTTCGTCGACCTCATTGCCGAGGGTTTCGATTGTGCGATTCGGGTTGGCTACCTTCCGGATTCGAACCTGATCGCAAGGTGCATCGGGCCGATCTACACGAAGCTGGTGGCCAGCCCGGCCTACATTCAGGCCCATGGCGCACCCGAGTCGCCGGACGAGCTCATCCACCATGAGGCCCTCATGCAAAGCACCGAGACCTGGCAATTCATGGATGGCGACCAGATCGTCACGGTACGTCCCCACGGGCGCTTCAAGGCCGACAATGGCACCGCACTGGTGGCGGCCGCCGTCGCAGGGCTCGGGGTTGCGTACCTGCCTGATTGCCTCACCCACGAAGACAGGGTTTCGGGGGCGCTGGTACCGATCATGACGCGGTATCCGCCGCCACCGGCGGGTGCCTATGTCGTGCGCCCGCCAGGCCAGCATCCCGCGCGCAAGATACGCATACTCACCGAGCTCTTGATCGAATCGTTCGGGCAGTCGCCGCACTTTGCCGGGCCTGCCCGTGTCTGATCGACCTGACGGGCGTGCCGATCGCTAGGACCTTGGCGTGAGCAGGCCGGCGGTTTCACCGCCATCGACTGTCAGGGTGGTGCCGTTCACATAGCTGGATTCTGGCGAAAGCAACCAGCAGATGGCCTGGGCAACTTCTGCTGCGCTGGCCAGGCGGCCTTCGGGAATCCTGGCTGTCAGCGCGGCGAGCCGTTTTTCGTCGTTGACGATGGCATCCATCATTCGCGTGGCGATTTGCCCCGGGCAGACGGCGTTGAAGCGCACCTGGCCGCCGTATTCCAGCGCCAGGGCCTGGGTCAGGCCGAGGAGGGCGGCCTTGCTGGCGCAGTAGGTGGCAAGCCCCTGCTCGCCGGTCTTGCCCGCGATGGACGAAACGTTCACCACGGCGCCGCGACCTGCGATCAGGCCTGGCAGCGCGTGCTTGGTGTAGAAGAAGACCGAGCGAGTATTGACGGCGAACAGCAGGTCCCATTCCTGCTGCGTGGTGTCGGTAAAGGTCTTGCGTCCTGACATGCCGGCATTGTTCACCAGGCCCGCCAGCTTGCCGTCGCCCAATTGCAGCGCCGTCGCCACGACGTGACGGCAATCGTCTTCGTTCAGTACGTCGCCCGGCACAAAGGTGCAGTCGGGCAAGCGCTCGGCCAATTGGCTACCTGCAGATGGATCGCGCCCGGTGAACACCACCGGATGGCCGAGGCTGGCGAGTTTTTCCACGGTTGCGGCGCCGATGCCCTGGGTGCCGCCTGTCACGATATACATGGGTGTTGCTCCTGAAGGTCTTGCCGCCTCTTGACCGGACGGCGTCGGTGAGGGAATGGGGGCAGTCGCGGGTCACGCTGCCGGTTGGTTCAGGGACCTGTTCGAACGCAGGGAAAGCCAGGTCGTGGCCAGCAGGCCCAACAGGCCCACCACCAGCAGGAACGATGACATGGCGACAATCGACGGATCGATGGTGTCACGAATACCGTCGAACATCTGCCGCGGCAGCGTGCGCTGGCCGGGGCCGCCGATGAACAGTACGACGACAATCTCGTCGAACGACGTCATGAAGGCAAACAGCGCCCCCGATATCACCCCAGGCGCGATGATGGGCAAGGCGACATCGATGAACGCCCGTACCGGTGAGGCCCCGGCCATTGCCGCGGCCCTCAGCAGGCTCATGTCCAGGCCTTGCAGGCTGGCGGCAACGTTGATGAGGACGAAGGGGGTCGCCAGCACGGTATGAGCCAGGATCATTCCGGTCAGGGTGCCTGTGAGCCCCAGTTGGCCGAACAGAAAATACATGCCCAGCCCCGAAATCACCGGTGGAATGATCATGGGCGAAATCAGCAAGGCCAACACATGGGTGGCGCCGGGCAGGTTGCGTCGGGCGAAGGCCAGGGCCGCCAGGGTGCCCAGCAATGTCGCCAGCGCCGTCGAGGCGCAGCCCACCAGCAGGCTGTTGCGCAGCGACTGCAGCCAGGGGCCGGCGCTGAACACTTTCTCGTACCAGCGCAATGACAATCCCGGCAGCGGATAGGACAGGAAGGTGCCGCTGCTGAAGGAGATGGGCACCACCGCCAGCAAGGGCGCGATCATGAAGACGATCATGAGGAGCCCGAACAGGCGCAAAAGGTTGCGGTTGATGAAACACAGGGTGAAATGATTCATAGGATTTTCCCGATTACTTGAGTCCGGCGATCTGGCGGATGCCCACCAGTCGGGCAGCGACCAGGTAGATCGCCATGACACAGAGGATCAGCACCAGGCCCAGTGCCGAAGCCATGCCCCAGTTCACCGTGGTGTTGGTGTAGAACGCGATGAAGTAGCCAAGCATCTGCTCTCGTGCGCTGCCCACCAGGGTTGGGGTGACGTAGTAGCCTGCCGCGACGATGAACGTCAGCAGCGTGCCGGAACCGATGCCGGTCAGGGTCATGGGCAAGTAGACGTGCAGGAAACCGCGAACCGGGTGCGCGCCGAGGGACCCCGAGGCGCGCATGTAATGGGCCTCGATGCCTTTCATCACGCTGTACAACGGCAGGACGGTGAACGGCAGCAGGATGTGCACCATGACGATGTAGACCCCCAGGGCATCGAAGATCATGGGCAACGGATGGTCGATCAGGCCGAGCTTGAGCAGCAGGGTATTGACGATGCCCTTCTCTTGAAGCACCACGATCCAGGCCGTGGTGCGGGCCAGCAATGAGGTCCAGAAGGGCAGCATCACCGCCAGGATCAGCAGCATCTGGAACGGCCGCGACGCCTTGACCAGCAGGACGGCGAAGGGAAAGCCCAGCAGCAGGCACAGCACCGAGACAACGAAGGCGATCTTCAGGGTCTTGAAAGTGAGGTCCAGGTAGACCCGTTTCTCCGCGGGCACGCGCTGGATGCCGTCAGCCGTACGCTCCAGGTCTAGGGCGCTGAGCAGGTAATAGGATGTATACGCCGGTGATGCACGCTCGAACGCATTCCAAAGCTCGGGGGTTGCCCAGCGCGGATCAATGGCCACCAGGCGCGCCCGGGGTGTCTCACCGTTGACGGGTTGCTGGTTGGCTGGCCACTGGTAGCGGCGGGCAGTGGCCGTGATGAGGAAACGGTAGCCGCTGTTTTCATAGTTCATGCGCCGCGCGGCTTCACCCATGACGCCCATGTTCTCGGCGTGGATGAAATCCTGCTCGATCGCTTCGAACACCGCGTCGCTGGGCAGGCTCGAGGCGTCACGGCGTATTTCCTGTTCCAATGCCTGGACGGTGCGGGGGAATGCCTGGACCAGCTCCGGATTGCTGACGGCACGATAGAGCATCATGCCGATGGGCAGAACGAAGAATACGGCGGTGTAGGCCAGCAGCGGCAAAAGCAGCAAGACAGAAACGAGCCGTTTGTGCCGGCTGGATCTCTGGTGGGCGCTGGCGAGTGAATCCAATGCAGGGGCGAACATATCGATGACCTCGGAATGGGATGTCAGCGGCTTCGATAACGAAGCCGCCATTCAAAGGGATGGATCTACTTCGCCGCCCAGTTGGTGAAGCGAGCCATGAGGTCTTCCTCGTAGTTGACCCAGAACGGTGTATCGAGCAGCAAGGCGTTTTCCAGGTTCGCCGGCGCGGTGGGCAGGTTGTTCAGGGTTTGCTTGTCCAGTGCCGCCTGGGCCTTGCCGTTGACGATGCCGTAAGGGATGGCCTGGACGAAGGCACCCTGGGCTTTCGGGCTGAGCATGTAGTCGAGCAGGGCATAGCTTTCCTTGAGGTTCGGCGTGCCTTTGATGATGGTCCAGTAATCCATGCTGTAGAGCTGCTGGTTCCAGATCAGCGGAAAATGCGCGCCCTGCTGGTTGGCGATGGCGATGCGTCCGTTGTAGGCCGCCGTGACGGCGATGCTGCCCGAAGACAACCATTCCAGGGGCTGGGCGCCGGTTTCCCACCATTGGATATGCGGCTTGATTTCATCGAGCTTGGCGAAGGCTCGGTCCTGTCCGGCCTTGGTCGCCAGCACCGTGTAGACATCGGCAGGCTTTACACCATCGGCCATGAGGGCGATTTCCAGGGTCATGCGAGCCTGCTTGCGCAGGCCACGCTTGCCAGGCCATTTCTTGACGTTCCAGAAGTCGGCCCAGGTCTGCGGACCCTCGCTGGGGAATTTCCTGTGGTCGTAGGTCATGACTTCCGACCAGACAATGGCGCCTACGCCGCAAGGCGCGAACTTGTCGGGGGCGATGTCCGCGGCACTGCTCAACCTGCTGCGGTCGAGGGGCTCCAGCAGGCCTTGCTCGCAGGCCAGCGCCATCTCGTTCTCATCCATCTGGACCACGTCCCAGGTCGGGTTGCCGGCCTGGACCATGGCCTTTTGCTTGGCGATGCCGCCGTCGTAGGTGTCCTGCACGACTGGCTTGCCGCTTTGCGCGGCGTATGGCTTGAAGTAAGCCTTGTCGAAGGCTTCCTGGGTGGCGCCACCGAAACCGACGACGGTGAGGTCCCTCGCCAGGAGCGCCTGGCTGGAGAACAAGGTGACGGCGCAGATGGTAGTCAGTGCGGTGCGGCGCAATATCGAGGACATGGGTGTCCCTCCTGCTGTTTGAGGATGTAAGGGAAATACAAGGTTCACAAACGGGCAGTAACGAACTAGACGGTGTCGGAAAGGGTGTGCATGGTTGCCTCTCGGATCATTATTGTTGTCGAGACTTATGGTTCAGGGTGCGACGGTGGATCAGTTCAGTTCGAATAGATGGGCGTCGTCGGTACTCCAGTCGAAGCCGGTCACCTGACCGGGCCGCAGTTGCTTGAAGAGCGCGTTATTGGCCACTTTCACCACCAGGGGTTGTTCGTTGCCCAGGCGCAGGTGCACCCGCAAGTGGTCGCCGAGGTAGACGGTGTCGGTCACCGTGGCCTGCCAGGGCATGGTCTCGCTAGGGCCCAGGCGAATGTTCTCCGGGCGGATGACCAGTTCCACCCGCTCCGGTCGAGGGTTTTTCAGCGCCTTGGCGGACCCGGTGAGCTGCAGGCCGTTTTCCAGGATCACTTCGCAACTCTGTTCGTCGCGCCGTCGGGCGGTACCGACCAGCACGTTGTTCTCGCCAATGAAGTTGGCGACGTAGGCGTTTTCCGGATGTTCGTACAGCGCCGCCGGCGAGCCGATCTGGGCGATATCGCCCTGGTGGAAGACCGCGATCCGGTCCGACATCGTCAGGGCTTCGCTCTGGTCGTGAGTCACGTAGACCACGGTGACGCCGAGGGACTTGTGCAGTTGCTTGATCTCGTACTGCATGTGTTCGCGAAGATTCTTGTCCAGGGCTCCCAGAGGCTCGTCCATCAGAATGATCTCGGGCTCGAAGACCATCGCCCTGGCAAGGGCCACGCGTTGCTGCTGCCCACCGGAAAGCTCGGTGATGCGCCGCTGTTGCATGCCATGCAATTGCACCATGTCGATGGCGCGCTTGACCTTGGCTTGCAGATCGGCGCGCTTGAGGCCACGCATCTTCAACGGGTAGGCGAGGTTTTCCTCGACGCTCATGTGGGGAAACAAGGCGTAGTTCTGGAACACCATGCCCATGCCACGCTGATGCGCCGGCTTTTTCTGGATCGGCGTGCCGCCCATGCGGATTTCGCCCCGGGTTGGCGTCTCGAAACCGGCCAGCATCATCAGCGTGGTGGTCTTGCCGGAGCCCGAGGCGCCCAACAGGGTCAGGAATTCGCCACGACTGATGCCCAGGTTCAGATCCTTGATGACCAGGGTCTTGCCGTCATAGCTTTTCTGGACCCCATTGAACTCGATCAGGGGCTGGGTGCTTTGGGAGATAGAGACCTTGGCGTTCATCACAGTGACAACCCGTTGGCCAAGGCGACGGTATCGAGCGCGCGCTTCAGGCGGGCTACCAGCTCGACGATCTCTTCGGCGGTGATGATGAAAGGCGGGGCCAGGGCAATGGAGTCCCCCATGTTGCGCACGATCAGGCCGTTCGCCCGACAGGCCCGTTCGACCTGAACACCGATGGTGCGGTCGACGGGGAAGGAGGCGCGGGTTCGTTTGTCCGCAACCAGTTCCAGTCCGGCCACCAGGCCCACCCCCCGAATCTCCCCGATCAGCGGATGGTCGAGCAGCGGTTCGAGTTGCTGGTGCAGGAAGCTCCCCAGTTCTCGCGTGAGTTGCGGCAAACGCATTTCTTCGTAGATGGTCAGGGTTTCAAGGGCAACGGCGGCCGCCACCGGGTGCCCGGAATAAGTAAAGCCGTGGCCAAAGCCGCCCAGTTGCTGGCTTTGCTCTTCGATGGCCGTGTAGATATCTCCGGCGACCACCACGCAGGAGATCGGTTGATAACCCGATGACAAGCTCTTGGCACAGGCCATCATGTCAGGCGCAAAACCCAGGGTCTGATGGCCGAACCATTGGCCGGTGCGGCCGAAGCCGCAGATGATCTCGTCGGCAAGGAACAGGATGTCGTGCTTCTTCAGGATCGCCTGCACACCGGCGAAGTAACCTGGCGGCGGCACGATCACGCCACCGGCTCCCATCACCGGTTCGGAGATGAAGGCAGCGATGGAGTCCGCGCCCACGGCCTCGATGCGTTGCTCGAGGTCCCGTAGCAGGCGCTCGGTGAACTGCGCTTCATTTTCTCCTTCGGCACCGTAGCGATAGAAATGCGGACATTGCACATGCAGGACGCTGTCTTGCAGGGGCAGGCCGAACGCCGCGTGCATGTTGGGCAGCCCCGACAGGCTGGCGCCCATTACCGTCGAACCATGGAAACCTTTCTGGTGGGCGATGATCCTGCGCTTGTCGCCATGGCCACGAGCACGATGATAGGCCCAGGCGAGCTTGATCATCGAGTCGTTGGCTTCCGAGCCCGAACAGGCGAAAAACACCTTTGGCCTATCGAACGGCACCAGGCAGGCAATGCGTTCGGCCAACTGCGCGACCACGCTCGGCACACGATGGTTGAAGGTGTGGTAGTAGGGCAAGACCGACATCTGGCGCTGTGCGGCCTGCACCAGCCTCGCATTGGAAAAGCCAAGCCCCGCACACCAGAGGCCCGACATCCCCTCGATGTAGTCGCGACCATGTTCATCCGTCACATGAATCCCCGATCCACGTTCGATGACCAGCGGGCCATGTTGTTGATGCGCCCGCAGATTGGTCTGCGAATGCAGATGAAAACGCACGTCTGTGCGGGCCAGTTCGGTTAAGGGAAGGGGCGTTTCCTGCATCATGAAAAACCTCGTTGAGGGCTGCTGATCACTTATAACTTATATGATTGGCACTGAATTCAACGTCACGCAAGCCCTCGACGAGAAAAAAATAAACCGTCGATCGGTGGTTGATTCTACAAAATATAACTTATAAGTTGTAAGAAGAAGGCCGCGTCAGGCCTCGATCAACCCACTCAGGAGTGCCCTCATGCCCGCTGCAAACCCTGCGGTTCGTGACCCCGTAATGCCGTTGACGCCCGAGCAGGTCGCACGTTTGAAAGAACGCGCGCTGTTCGTGCGTCTCGAAACGGTGCGACTGATTTCCATCGCCAAGGTCGGCCACTACACCTCGGTGTTTTCCTGCGCCGAAATATTTTCGGCGCTGTATTACGACGCCATGCGCCTCAAGCGCGGCGAACCGAAGTGGCCGCAGCGCGACCGCTTCCTGATGGGCAAGGGGCACGCCGCTGTCGGGCTATACCCGTTGCTCGCCGACTGGGACTTCTTCGACAAGGCCTGGCTCGATGATTACACCCGACTGGGCAGCCCCTTGGGCGATCACCCGGATATGCGCAAGGTGCCGGGCATCGATTTCAGCTCGGGGTCCATCGGTCATGCCTTGTCGGGCGGTTTGGGCATGGCCCTGGGTGCGCGCCTGCGGGGGCAGGCATTCGATGTCTACGTATTGCTGGGTGACGGAGAGATGCAGGAGGGGCAGGTCTGGGAAGCCGCGCTGGCGGCGGCGCACCACAAGACCGGCAACCTCATTGCCATCGTCGATCGCAACGGCTACCAGCTCGACGGCAAGGTCGACGATGTGGTGGGTATCGAGCCCCTGGCCGATAAATGGCGTGCCTTTGGCTGGGATGTCAGGGAGGTGGACGGCCATGACGTGGCGGCGCTCGCGACGCTGTTTCGTGAGTTGAAAGCGCAGCCCGCGCGCGAGCGCCCGGTCTGCGTGATCGCACTGACGGCCAAGGGCAAGGGGGTGGGGTACATGGAGACCGAACCGGGATGGCACCTGGGCTGGCTCGCGCCAGAAGACGAAGCGCTGGCGATCGAGGAAATCAAGGTCAATGGAGGTGTTCAATGAGTGCGCCAGTCAAGCCGGCCAGCTGGCAGTATCGCCAGCTGAACGCGATCAATCCCGGGCTCGACTATCTCTCGGAAGGCCTCCTGGACCTGGTTGCCGACGGCCACTCGATTGCCGTCGGGACGGCCGACCTGCAGTACTCCAACGGCCTCAACCGTTTCGCCGACAAGCACCCGGAGCTGTTCATCCAGTTCGGTATCGCCGAGCAGAACATGGTGAGTGCCGCCGCGGGCATCGCCACCACCGGGACCACACCTTACGTCGCCACGTTCGCTTCGTTCCTGGCGTTGCTGTGCTGCGAGCAGATCCGCATGGACGTGGCGTACTCGGCGCTGCCGGTCCGGCTGATCGGTCATCACACCGGCATCAGCCTGGGGTTCTACGGCACTTCCCACCATGCCACCGAGGACATCGCGATCATGCGCAGCATCGCCGACCTCACGGTGGTCGCCCCGGCGGATGGCCCACAGCTGGCGGCTGCCATCCGCGCATCGATTCATCATCCGCAGCCGATCTATTTCCGCATCGGGCGTGGCCAGGAGCCCAACGTCTATCCGCAAAACGTCACTTTCGAGTTCGGCAAGGCCATCGTCCATCGCGTCGGTGCCGACGTGACCCTGATCGCCACCGGCAGCATGCTGCACCCGACCCTGGAGGCGGCCAACGCCCTTGCCGATAGCGGCCTGGCGGTGGGGGTCATCGACATGCACACCCTCAAGCCCATCGACCGCGAAGCCATCCTGAAGGCTGCCGCCGCAACGAACCTGCTCATCACCGTGGAGGAGCACAACGTACTCGGCGGCCTGGGAGGCGCTGTGGCCGAAGTGCTGGCGGATGAGGGCATCGGCGTGCGCCTGGTCCGTCATGGTATCCATGACGAGTACAGCCTGATCGCACCGCCCACCCACCTGTACCGTCACTATCGGCTGGACGCGGCGGGTATCGAAGCCGTCACCCGCCAGGCGCTGGCCCGGTTCTCCGGCAAGGAGCAGCGTCATGTCGGCTAACCAGGCGTGGTATGCACGCGCACAAAAGGTACTGCCCGGTGGACACCTGAGCCCCAGTCGCAGGCTCGGGCAACCCTACGCATTCGTACGTGCGCAAGGGGCCTATCTCTTCGACGCGGACGGGCAACGCCACACTGACTTCCACTGTGGATTCGGTGCCCATGTACTGGGCCATGGGCATCCGGCGATACGGGACCGGGTTTTCGAAGTCGCCCAGCGCATGGACCTGATGGGGGCCGGCATCACCGACCTGGAAGTCGAAGTGGCGGAGACACTGGTCCAGTACATTCCCTGCGCCGAGCAGATCGCATTCTGCAACAGCGGATCGGAGGCCACCTATCACGCCTTGCGACTGGCCCGCGCGGCGACGGGACGCAAACGGATCATCAAGTTCCAGGGCGGTTACCACGGCTGGCACGATTATGTCGCCATGAACGGGCAGACGACCCGGGAGCGCATCGGTCAATTCGATCCGATGTCCGACGGAATCCTGCGCGCCGCCGCCGAATACACGATCATCCTGCCCTATAACGATGCCGACTCGGTGGAGCGGTACCTCAAGGCTCACCCGGGCGAGGTGGCTGCGATCATCGTCGAACCCATCGCTCACAACATGGGGGCGGTGGCTGCTACGGATGCATTCCTCAAAGACCTGCGCAGCCTGACCAGCGCCCATGGCGTCGTGCTGATCTTCGATGAGGTGATCACTGGCTTCCGGCATGCATTGGGAGGCTATCAGTCCATCGTCGGGGTGACCCCGGACCTGGCCACCTTCGGCAAGGCCGCCTCATCCGGCTATCCCGTAGGGTTCATCGCCGGTAAACGGGAACTGATGCACTTGATCGGTTTGACCGGGCCCAAGGGCGTGTTCATGGGCGGCACCTGCAATGGCACACCTTCGACGTTGGCGGCCGTGCAGGCGACTCTTGAAGAGTTGGCGCGCCCCGGGACCTACGAGAAGCTGTTCGAGTTGGGCGACTATATGCGTGCCCAGCTGGACCTCATCGTCCAGCGCCTCGGGATTCCCGCACAGAGCGCCGGTTATGGCTCGGCCTGGCTGCTGTATTTCTTCGAGGGACCGTACAGCCAGTACACGGACCTGCTGCGCAACGATGACGCACTCGATGTGGCCTTTCGTCAGCGTTTGATCGAGAAGCGGCTTATCTTCCAGCCGATGCAGCTCAAGCGGCTATACCTCTGCACCGCTCATACTCGGGAGATCCTGGATGAGTCCCTCGGGGTGATGGAGGACGTGTTGAAGACCCTGGTCTGATCGTTCCTGGCGCCAGGCACCGGAGGCAGCCTGACCGCTGCCTTCGGTGCGGGCGCTTGTCGGAACTCGGCTGCCTATATGTTATAAGTGGCGGCTTATCGCGTATGGGTATGGGAAAGTCCTGTCATGGCACGGGACGGTCATCATTAGGAGTGAACTGTGCAGATTCAACCCTTGGAACAAGGCAACCTTTCGGCCCGGGCGTACTATTCGATTCGCGAAGGACTGATCGCCGGCAATTTCAAGCCGGGGGAACGGTTGGTCATGCAGGATCTGGCAGAGCGACTGGGAACCAGTGTGACGCCGGTGCGTGAAGCATGCCTTCGGCTGGTGAGCGAGCGCGGCCTGGAGCTTCGATCCGGCCGGTTTGCGACCGTGCCTGCATTGACCCGGGCGCGCTATCTGGAGGTCCGTACCATCCGCATTGCCCTGGAAGGGCTGGCTGCGGAACTGGCGACGCACCATGTGACCGATGCCGACCTGGCGAAGCTGCTGGAACTGCACAATGCCTTCGAACAAGCCGATCGACAGAACGACGGCCTCGCTGCGATGCATCACAATCGCGAGTTCCACTTCACCCTCTACCGGCTGTCGGGCATGGACATGCTTACCGCGCAAATCGAGAGCCTCTGGGTGTCCATGGGCCCGATCCTGAATCTGTTCTATACCTTCGGCCACAACTCCTACATCGGCGCCGACGAACACCTGGTGTTGATCGACGCTCTGAGAGACAGGAAACCGGCAAAGGCTCGCAAGGCCATCGCCGACGATATCCTGCGTGGCGGTATCAGCATCCTGAAATTCATCGACGAAACCGAGGGCAAGACGGCTTAGCCTGCAGTTCAAGCACCTGGCTGGCCAGGGTCGCCGCTGGCGAACATCGGCAAACGCCGCAGCATCCAGTCGAGCAGTTCCTGGGCCGGTGCCGCCAGCGGGCGTCCGGCCTTCACCAACAGTTTCGCCTCCACGCCCAGGAACAAGGGATGGTCGATGGCCACGGCCGCGAGGTTGCCCTGGGCAATCTCTCGGTAGGCCGCCACTTCGCCCAACAGCGAGGCAAACTCACCGGAGGCGACAAGGCGCTTGAGGGCGGCCAACGAATTGCTGACCAGCGCCGGGCGGATCTGGATCTTCTCGGCATACTCGAGCATCTTCAACGCATGGCCGATCCCGAAGGTCGTCGGTGTCAGCACCAACCGGCATTCGAGCAGGTCGGCGACGGTGGCCATTGCTCCGCGCAACGCCAGCGCATGGTCCGGGCGAACTAGCAGCATGACGGGCTGCCGGGACGTCGCTCGGTAATCGATATGCGGGTGCGCAGGAGGGTTGTAGGCCAGGCCGATATGCGCACGATTCTCCGCAATCTCGTTCAGCACGTCGTCCACCGGCAATATGTCCAACCGGATGTCGAGCTTGGGGTACTGCTTGCAGAACGGCGCGAGCACATGGTCCACCAGGGTATCGACATAGCCCTCGCTGATGACGACCCGCACCTGTCCCAATTGCAGCCCCTTGATGGCCTGGAGCTGGTCTTCGAGCTTCTCCTGGTGTGATCGATAGCCGCGCCAGAACTCCAGCAGGTGCGCGGCAGCCTCGGTGGGCTGGACGCCGCGGGCCTGGCGTTCGAACAGTCGGGTGCCCAGTTCTTCTTCCAGCAGTTTGATCTGACGGGTGATCACCGACGGCGAGGTGTTGATGCTGTCCGCCGCGCCACGTATCGATCCGTGGGTCAGCACTTCATGGAAGTACCGCAAGCGTTGCTGGTTGATCTCGCGCATGGGTTCTCCCTCAGTTTGTGCGTTGCTCATAGGGCAACAATACACGAACATAGTTGCTCTTGCTGCTGTCTGCGTTGTCGGCGCAACATCCTCGGCACGTCAGAGCAACAAGAAACTGGAGACTCCCCATGTCGACCGTCGTGACGCCGGCTTCCGCCGCGGCCCTTGCAACCCTGTACCGCAAACTCAACTGGCGCCTGTTGCCGCTCCTGTTCGTCTGCTACGTCTTCGCGTATCTGGACCGGATCAACGTCGGCTTTGCCAAATTGCAGATGCAGAACGACCTTGGGTTATCCGACGCTGCATATGGTGTCGGTGCAGGTGTGTTCTTTCTGGGCTATGTGCTGTTCGAGGTGCCCAGCAACCTGATGTTGCCCAAGGTGGGGGCCAGAAAGACCTTCAGTCGCATCCTGGTGCTATGGGGCATCACCTCGGCCTGCATGCTGTTCGTACGCAATGTGCCGATGTTCTACGCCATGCGATTTCTGCTGGGTGTCTTCGAAGCCGGTTTCGCCCCGGGAATGATCTATTACCTGTCTTGCTGGTACGGCCCCAAGCGGATGGCCCGGGCCATTGCGATCGTATTCATTGCCGGTCCGGTGGGCGGCATTGCCGGCGGTCCGCTGTCGGCATGGCTGATCACCACGTTCGAAGGCGTGGGTGGGCTCGTCGGATGGCAATGGATGTTCCTGATCGAAGGCTTGCCCTGCGTTCTGCTGGGTGTGGTCGCCTATTGCTGCCTTTGCAACCATCCTGCCGAAGCTCGCTGGCTGAGCACAGGCGAAAAACAGCTATTGCAGCGTGAGCTGGGTGCAGGGCCGGAGGGGGGCCACTCGTTCGGGGCCGTGTTGCGCGATCGCAGGATCTACATTCTGGCGTGCGCCTATTTCTGCATCATTTTTTCGATCTACGCCATGAGTTTCTGGCTGCCGGCAATTCTCAAGGCCCAGGGTATCCAGAGCATGATGCAATTGGGTTGGTATGTCGCCATTCCCTATGTAGCCGCAGCAGCGGGCATGTACTGGATCGGGCGTCGCTCCGATCGCTTCGCAGAGCGCCGCTATCACTGCGCGGTGCCGGCAGGCATCGGGGCAATGTCGTTGCTCCTGTACCCCTATGCCGATGGGAGCCTGCTGTTCTCCCTGGTCCTGCTGACGCTGGCGGTTGCCATGATGTTCATGGCCTATACGGTCCTGTGGGCAATGCCCTCTGAACTGATCAAGGGCGAGGCGGCAGCGGGCGGCATCGCACTGATCAATACCATCGGTCTGTGCGGCGGCTTCTGGGGCCCCGCGGTGATCGGGTGGGCAAAGACATCGACGGCCAGTATGACCCCCGGCATCGTCGCGGTCGGTTGCGTGTTTCTGTGTACAGCGTTCGTCATCATCGCGAGCAAACCGTTGGCGCACCGCGACCGGACCCTGGGTACAGGGCGAATCGAACAGGCGCTTTGAACGTCAACCCACGTGTTCCGCAAGGAACCCATTCAAGAGAGAGAACGCACATGCTTCTGCATTTATCGACCTGGGCCGAAATCGAGCATTTCCTCCAGCGCAGCCGTACCGTCGTCATTCCGATCGGCTCCAACGAGCAGCACGGTCCCACCGGGCTGTTGGGCACGGACTGGATGTGCCCGGAAATCATCGCCCATCAGGCACAACAGACAGCCGATATCCTGGTGGCTCCGACCTTCAACATCGGCATGGCCCAGCATCATCTCGGTTTTCCGGGGACGATCTCGCTCAGGCCTTCTACGTTCATCGCCGCCATCGGCGACTGGACACGCTCCCTGGCTGCCCACGGGTTCGAAAAAATATTCTTCCTCAATGGACATGGCGGCAATATCGCGTCAATCGAAGCGGCGTTTTCGGAGCTTTATGCCGAGGCGAGTTTCGCCCGTCGCCCGGCGGGCTTCGCCTTGAAATTGTGCAACTGGTGGGACCTGGAAGGGGTCAATGACCTGGCGCGGGAGCAGTTCCCGTCTGGCCACGGTATCCATGCGACACCGTCGGAAATTGCCGTGACCCAATGGGCCTATCCCCACGCCATCAAGACGGCGGACTACTCGCCACAGATCGCCAACTGGGGCCCGATCCGGGAGGCTGCCGATTTCCGTGCCCGTCATCCGGATGGCCGCATGGGGTCGGACCCGGCGCAAGCCTCCCCGGAAAAAGGTCGGCAACTGGTGATGATGGCCGCCCAAGGCCTGGTGCAGGAGGTGCAAGCCTTCAGCCGAGAGGCCATGCCGGACCCGCAAACACTGCAATCAGCCAGGTAAGCCACGATGTGGGAGATCGATCACAGTTACATTGATGGAGTATTCGTTCCCGTCCAGGGCAACGAAACGGTGGAATGCATCAACCCGGCGACCGAGGCGGTCATCGGTACGGTCACCTTGGCGAATCGTGATGATGCCAGGCAGGCCATCGCCGCGGCCTCCCGTGCGCAGGTCGCGATGCGCGGCAGCTCCAAGGCCGAGCGTATCGACATGCTCAGACAGCTACAGGCCGCTGTGCTGGCCAAGACGGAAGAAATTCGCGACACGGCCATCGAGGAATACGGCGCGCCGTTTGCCCGTGCCCAATGGGTCAGCCGTTACGCGTCCCAGTCTTTCGCCAATGCGGCGCAGGTGCTGGAGAACCATGCGCTGCGTCGCACGGTCGGCGACGCCACCGTCGTGATGGAGCCGGTGGGCGTATCGGCGTTGATCGCTCCCTGGAACAGCACGGCAGGGACGATTTGCAGCAAGCTGGCATCGGCCATCGCCGCTGGCTGTGCTTCGGTCATCAAGCCCAGTGAGCTGAGCCCGCTGCAGACCGATGTGCTTGCCCAAGCGTTGCACGGTGCGGGTTTGCCTGAGGGCGTCTTCAACATTCTGCTGGGACGTGGCAGCGATGTCGGTGAAGAAATCAGCACGAACCCGGAGGTCGCAAAAATTTCATTCACGGGCTCCACCGCCACCGGCAAACTGATCGCTCGCGCCGGCATCGAGACGATGAAGCGCGTCAGCCTCTCGCTCTCGGGGAAGTCAGCGTCCATCATCCTGGATGATGCCGATCTCGACATCGCCATTCCCCTGGCACTGAATGCCGCGTTCATGAACAACGGCCAGGCGTGTGTCGCCGGCACGCGGCTACTGGTGCCGCGCAGGCAGGCCAAGCTCATCATCGACCGGGTGAAGAACCTGGTAGAAGCGATGGTCGTCGGCAATCCGCAGGATCCATCCACCCTCATCGGCCCCCTGGTCAGCCAGACGCAATATGACCGCGTGCAAGGTTTCATCCGCCGTGGGTTGGCCCAGGGGGCGAAGCTGGTCATCGGCGGGGAGGGCAGGCCGGTCGGCCTGGACAGGGGCTATTTCGTCAGGCCTACGGTGTTTGCCGAGGTCAGCAACGACATGGATATCGCCCAACAGGAGATTTTTGGCCCCGTGATATCGATCATCGCCTATGACTCGCAAGAGCAGGCGGTGGAAATCGCCAATGCCAGCCTCTACGGCTTGCAGGCCTACGTGTTTTCCCGGCGACCGGAACGCGCACGCCACGTGGCGGCCGGACTGCAGGCCGGCTCAGTGTTGATCAACAGAATCGCACCGGAATTGCTTGCCCCGTTCGGCGGGGTCAAGCAGTCCGGTGTAGGTCGGGAGTTCGGGGTCTTTGGCCTGGAGGCGTTTCTCGAGGCCAAAAGCATCGTATCGGATCAGCCCGGGCCTGGCGCGACCATGTGATCGGGCCCGGTTCGGTTGATGGCGACGGGATGACCCTTCAATCTCGCGGGCAAAACTCAGGTGGCCTTCGCTACGTCGGCAGCCTACCATTCGCCTTCGTGCCTCAAGTCACCCAAATGCCTGCCTGGCCCAAGGAGCTGTCAACGGATGCTTTCTGCCGAGCTCAAGTCCTTCCATATGGTCGCCCGCCTGGGCAGCATTACCCATGCAGCGAAAAAGCTCGGCCTCAGCCAGCCCACCGTCACCACCCAGATTCGCAACCTGGAAGCACAGTATGGGGTCGAGCTGTTCTACCGCGGCGGCCGACGGTTCACCCTGAGCGAGGATGGCGCGCGCCTGTTGCCCATGGTCCAGGCGCTGCTGCAGCAGGAAGCCGATATCGAGTTCTACCTGCATAACTGCGGCCAGCTGCAGGGTACCTTGCGCATCGCCGCGACCGCGCCTTACTACATGCTTGATCTGGTCAGGCGCTTTCGCGAGCGCATGCCGCAGATCCAGGTGACCATGGACATAGGCAACTCGCTCCAGGTGATCGAGGCGCTGGAAGAGTATCGCGTTGACGTGGCCGCATCCTCGCAGTTGGAGGAAGACCCGCGCTTCACCCGTCTGTTGCTGGGCGAGGACCCTCTGGTGCTGGCCGTGCACCGCAGCCATCCGCTGGCCAAGCACACACGATTGCCGCCCTCGGCCCTGGCCGGGCACTGCCTGTTGATGCGCGAAGTGGGCTCGACCACCCGCCAGCTCACCGAGCAGATGCTGCGCAAGGCCGCAGTCGCGCAGGGGCCGCTGCTGGAAATCGGCAGCCGCGAGTCGATACGCGAGGCGGTGCTGCGCAATATCGGCATCAGTGTCATCGCCCGCCATGAGGTTCCGGACAATCAGGAGCTGCGGGTGATTGCCCTGGATGACGCGCCTCTCATTCCTGAGTATCTCTATTGCCTGCGAGAACGCCGCCAAGCACGCCTGCCGGCGGCTTTCCTGGCCATCGCCCGGGAGTCGACCGGGGCCTGACTAGGGCGTCGTCACAAAAAACGCCGATATCACTATCGGCAACTTTTGCCCAACTGCCATAAAGCCTTCGCAAGCCGGACCCAAGATGACCCTCGTTCGATTCCAAACGAGATTCCTGGCATGGCTACCGTCGACTTGCAACTGCGCGACATTCACAAGGGCTTCGGCACTTTCAAGGCGCTGGACGGCGTATCGCTGGAGGTCAAGGCCGGCGAACTGGTCTGTCTGCTCGGGCCGTCCGGCTGCGGCAAGACCACACTGCTGCGCTGTATCGCCGGCCTGGAGCGCCAGGGGCAGGGCAGCCTGCATTTCGCCGCGCGAGACGTCTCGACGCTACCGCCACAGGCGCGTGACTACGGCATTCTGTTCCAGTCCTACGCGCTGTTCCCCAACCTGACGGTCATTCAGAACATCGCTTATGGCCTGTCTGGCCGTGGGCGCGATGAGGTGCGCCGCCGGGTCGATGAAATGCTCGAGTTGGTCAGCCTGGGGGGCAGTGGGCACAAATACCCCGCACAACTTTCAGGCGGACAGCAGCAACGCGTGGCATTGGCCCGCGCACTGGCGCCGGGTCCCTCGCTGCTGCTGCTCGATGAGCCGATGTCGGCCCTCGATGCCCAGGTGCGCGAGCATCTGTGCGGCGAGCTGCGTGCCCTGCAACGCCGGCTTGGCATCACCACCCTGATGGTCACCCACAATCAGGAAGAGGCCATGCTGATGGCCGACCGCATCGCGGTGATGAACCAGGGGCGGATCGAGCAGTACGCCACTCCCCAGGCCGTCTACAACACGCCCGCGACGCCTTTCGTGGCCGAATTCGTCGGCCAGGGCAACTGGTTGCCGTTCCAGCGTGACGGCCAGCATGCCCGTGTCGGTGGCCTGAGCATGCGTTTGCCGGATACCGGGCCCGGTGGAGACGGACGCCTGTTCTGCCGGCCCGAGGCGATACGGGTCAACCCTCGATTCGAGCAGGACAACCTGTTCCCGGCGCGCATGCGCGAACTCACCTTCCTGGGCAATCGCTGTCGCCTGAGCTTCGAGCTGGAGGACCTGCCGGGCCACGCCTTGCTGGCGGAAATGTCTCCTGAAGCGCTGCCGCATTTGCACGGCCAGCAGATACGCGTGGCCTTGCCGCCGAGCAGCCTGCAGGTGTTCGCCTGATGGAACAGGTGGCGATGATGGAGCAGGGGGTGAAATCCCCGCGGCGTTCGACGGACCTGGCCGACCGGCTATTCGTGCTGGGTGGCCGATGGGTGATGCTGGCGCTGCTGGTGCTGGCCGTATTGCTGCCGCTGCTGGCCATTCTTTGGCGAGGCCTGGCGGGCGACCCGACGCAAGGCGGTGGCCTTGCGGCTGCGGCGCAACTGTATCGCAGCGCCCACTTTCGCTGGCTGCTGGGCAACAGCCTGACCAGCGCGCTGACCGTGGTGATGATCGTGTTGCCGCTGGCCTATGGTTTCGCCTATGGCTTGCTGCGTACCTGCCTGCCGGGCAAGAAACTGTGGCGCGGCCTATCGTTGCTTCCACTCCTGGCGCCTTCGATGTTGCCAGGGATCGCGCTGATCTACCTGTTCGGCAACCAGGGCATGCTCCGTGACTGGATGCCGGGCAGTCTCTACGGTTTCTGGGGCATCGTGCTGGGGCAGGTCATCTACACGTTCCCCCATGCCCTGATGGTGTTGCTCAGCGCCCTCGCGCTGGCGGACGCACGACTGTTCGACGCAGCGTCCAGCATGGGGGCGTCGCCGTGGCGGGCCTTTCGCAGCATCACCTGGCCCGGCAGCCGCCAGGGGGCATTCGCCGCAGGATGCCTGGTGTTCACCCTGTGCATCACCGACTTCGGCGTGCCCGTGGTGGTCGGTGGCGATTACCAGGTGCTGGCGCTGGAAGCCTACAAGGCGGTACTGGGTCAACAGCAATTCGGCCGCGGCGCCCTGATTGGGTTGTTCCTGCTCCTGCCGGCGCTGTTCAGCTTCGCCGTCGACTCCTGGCTGCGCCGCCGCCAGCGCGACGCCATGAGTGGTCGCGCCCAGGTTTATCATCCGCAACCGCGCAGTGGGCGCGATGGCGCCTTTCTGCTGCTGGTCGCGCTGGTCGGCACGCTGCTGCTCGGCGTGTTCGGCATGGCGGTGTATTCGTCGCTGGTGAAATTCTGGCCTTACGACCTGTCGCTATCGCTGGACAATTACGTGTTCTCCGATCTTCCCGGCGGTTGGCTGGCCTATCGCAACAGCCTGGTGCTGGCCACCGCGACAGCGTTGTTCGGCAGCGTGGCGATTTTCACCGGCAGCTACCTCCTGGAAAAGACCCGGCAGAACCCGTTGACGCAAGTGCTGCGCCTGCTGTGCTTCATTCCCATGGCTGTACCCGGCCTGGTGCTCGGGCTGGGTTATGTATTCTTTTTCAACCTGCCGGCCAATCCCTTGCATGGGCTCTACGGCAGCCTGGGGTTGCTGGTGGTATGCACCGTGGCGCATTTCCTGACCACGGCGCAGATGACTGCCGCCACCGCGTTGCGTCAGCTCGATGCTGAATTCGAGTCCGCCGCGCTGTCGCTCAAGGTACCGCTGCTGCGACATTTCCTGCGCGTGACGGTGCCCATCTGCCTGCCGGCGCTGCTGGACATCGTCCGCTATCTGTTCGTTTCGGCGATGACCACCGTATCGGCGGTGATCTTCCTCTATAGCCCGGACAGCATGGTGGCATCCGTCGCCGTGCTGAACATGGACGATGCTGGCAACGTCGGCGGTGCCGCCGCCATGTCGACCCTCATTCTTCTCACCTGTGCCAGCGTGTCGCTCCTGCTGGCCTGGGCTTCGCGTGGTCTGTCGCGCCGCTCCCAGGCCTGGCGCGCGGCGCCGGGCCTCTGATCTCGCGGAGTACTGCCATGCACTACCAACACCCTGATCGTCTCCAGGCCGTCATTCTCGACTGGGCGGGAACCGTGGTCGATTTCGGCTCCTTCGCTCCGACGCGGATTTTCGTCGAGGCATTCGCCGAATTCGACATCGCCGTCAGCCTGGCTGAAGCCCGTGGTCCCATGGGCATGGGCAAGTGGGATCACATCCGCACCCTGTGCGACCAGCCTGCTGTGGCCGAGCGCTTCGAGAAGCGTTTCGGGCGCCGGCCGAGCGATGCCGACGTGACGGCCATCTACGAGCGCTTCATGCCCCTGCAGATCGCCAGGGTCGCCGAGCACAGCGCGCCGATTCCCGGCGCCCTGGCGACCGTAGCGAGCCTGCGTGAACGCGGCCTGAAGATAGGCAGTTGTTCTGGCTATCCCAAGGAGGTCATGCAGCAGGTGGTCGAACTGGCGGCTGCGGCCGGCTATCGACCGGACCACGTCGTCGCCACCGACGAAGTGCCCAAGGGCCGCCCTAGTCCGGCCCAGGCGCTGGCCAATGTGATTGCCCTGGGGCTCGACGACGTGGCCGCCTGCGTCAAGGTCGACGACACCGAACCTGGCATTCTCGAAGGGCGCTGCGCCGGCATGTGGACGGTGGCGCTGCGTTTCTCGGGTAACTTCCTGGGCCTCACCTGGGCGCAATACCAGGCGTTGCCCAATGAACGGCTGGAGGCCGAGCGTCAACGGATCGATGACTTGTTCGCCAGCAGCCGCCCCCATTACCTGATCGACACTCTGGCCGACCTGCCACCGGTCGTCGACGCCATCAACGCGCGCTTGGCTCGCGGTGAAAGTCCGCAAGGCTGCTGAAGCTGTTTTCCCTGTTCGCTCGCCCATCCTTCACCCACAGGAACCACACCATGTTCAAGCGCATCGCCCTTGCCGCCGGCCTGCTCGCCGCCGGCGCCCTGCATGCACAGGCCGCCACCGAGCTGACGGTCTACAGCGCGCTGGAAGTCGAACAACTCAAGCCCTACCAGCAGGCATTCGAGAAACAGCACCCGGATATCCGCATCAAGTGGGTACGTGACTCCACCGGGGTCGTCACCGCCAAGCTGCTGGCCGAAAAAGACCGTCCCCAGGCGGATGCCGTCTGGGGACTGGCGGGCTCCAGCCTGGCCATCCTCAAGCAGCAGGGCATGCTCGAAGCCTACGCACCGGCCAGCCTGGACAAGATCGGTGCCCATTATCGTGACAGCGACAATCCACCGTCCTGGGTGGGCATGGATGTGTGGGCCGCGAGCATCTGCTTCAACACCATCGAAGCCGAAAAACAGGGGCTGCCGAAGCCGACCAGATGGGAAGACCTGACCGACCCGGTCTACAAGGGCAAGATCGTCATGCCCAACCCGGCGTCCTCAGGTACCGGCTACCTGGACGTCAGCGCCTGGCTGCAGACCTTTGGCGAAGACGGTGGATGGGCCTACATGGACCGGTTGCACCAGAACATCGGCCAATACACTCATTCCGGTTCCAAGCCTTGCAAGCAGGCCGCGGCGGGGGAGTTTCCCATCGGTATTTCCTTCGAGTATCCGGCGGTGCAGCTCAAGCGCAAGGGGGCGCCGCTGGCCATCGTACTGCCCAAGGAAGGCCTGGGTTGGGAGATCGAGGCAAGCGCGATCATCAAGGGCACCCGGCATCTGGACGCCGCGAGGAAACTCGCGGACTTTGCTGCCAGCCGCGAAGCCATGGACCTGTACAAGGCCAACTTTGCCGTACTGGCCCAGCCAGGTATCGCCGAACGGTTCCAGGAACTGCCGGCCGACTACGAACAGCGCCTGATCAAGAACGACTTCAACTGGGCCTCCCAGAACCGCGATCGCATCCTGACCGAATGGCGCAAGCGCTATGACGGCAAGTCCGAGCCGGTCAGCCAGTAAGCGGCGCACTCATCCGCGCCTTCCATCGTGACTCACCTGGCCGCCCCGGCGGCCACTTCCCCCATCAAGGAGATTTCCATGCATCAGCACGACTGTGACCTGCTGATCGTAGGCGCCGGCATCCTGGGCCTCGCCCATGCCTGGGCAGGCATGCGTCGCGGCCTCAAGGTCCGGGTATTCGAACGCAGCCATACACCGCTGGGTGCATCCATCCGCAATTTTGGCCAGGCACTGGTCACGGGCCAGGCTCCCGGGCCCATGCTCGACCTCGCGCGTCAGTCCCACGGGCTCTGGGCCGAGCTGGGCAGGGCGGCCGGGCTGGCGATCAGACAACAGGGTTCACTGGTGTTCGCTCGCACCGAGGCCGAGGAGGCCATGCTGGACGCGTTCTGCCTTGGCCGTGCCGAGGAACTGGGCTACCGCACCGAGCTGCTGCGCGGCCCGGCCCTGGACAACCTCTATCAAGGCCGCTTCGTCCATCACCGCGCGGCTCTGCATGGGCTCGACGATCAGCAGTTGTTCTCCCGGCAGGCGCTGCCACAAATCATCGACTACCTGGCTGGGCAGGGCGTCGAATTCCACTTCTCGACGCTGGTACGGGACGTCGGACCTGGCAGCGCCTTGACCACGGCAGGCCGCTTTTCGGCAGGCCAGATCATCGTCTGCTCCGGTCACGATTATCAGACACTACTGGCCGAGCAGATGGCTGCGTTGCGACCGTCAGTCTGTCGTTTGCAGATGTTGCGGGCGCGCCTGGCGCAGCCTCTGGATCTGCGCCACGCGGTGCTCACGGGACTGAGTTGCCTGCACTACGGCGCCTTCAGCGACCTGCTCGAGGCCGATGCGATCCGCCGGGAAATCCAGCGTGATTACCCGCAACTGGAAAAGCATGGCATCCATCTGTTGATCAGCCCTACACCCCATGGCGAGTTGATCATCGGCGATTCTCACGACTACGGCACAGATGCCGCGCCATTCAACCAAGAGGACGTGGATAACCTGCTGATCGACCTGGCGGAGCACACCCTGGGTGGACGCCTGCAAGTATTGGAGCGCTGGCAGGGCGTCTATGGTGCTCGCGGCCCAGGCCCGTTCAGTGTGTTGCCTGCCGCCGACGGTGTAACCGCCGTGTTGATGCACACCGGCCTGGGCATGAGCGTGGGGCTCGGCCTGGGCGAGCGGACCGTTGCGGCGTTGCTGGGGGAGGGGGCGTGGCCCGTATCCAGCTGAATGCGGTTCCGGCGGGGCGCATCAGCGCCCCGCACGAGGCTCACTGTGGCCACTGCTCGAGCAGAATCGAGACGAATTTCTCGGCGGCAGGGGACAGTGACGCGCCGCGTCGATAGACCAGCCCCAGTGAGCGGTTCACCACCGGCTCCACCAGCGGTACGCTGACCAGTGTCGGGTGGTCTCCGGCCGGCATCGCCAGGCTGGGCATCGCCGACACGCCAAGGCCAGCCTCGACCAACCCCAGCGACGTGGACAGGTGTTGTACTTCGTAAAACCACTGGGGGCGCCAGCTCAGGCCCGACAAGGCATGATCGAGCAGCATCCGGTTACCGCTCAGTCGTCCCACGCCGATCAGTCGGTAGTCGCTCAGTTCCGACCAGGTGACGGCGCTGCGTCCTGCCAGTTCATGATCGCGGCGGCACGCCAGGACGAAGGGTTCGTTGACCAGCGGCACGAATTCGATGTCCGGGTGCTGGCCGCTCATCATGTTGATGCCGAAGTCGGCTTCGCCGCGCAGGACCGCCTCCAAACCTTCGTTGGCACTCAGGTCCAGCAGGCGTATGCGGATCTTCGGATAACGCTCGTTGTACAGGCGGATCACCGAGGGCAGGAAGTAGAAGGCGGCCGTTGGGATGCACGCCAGGGTCACCCGGCCGATCTGCCGCTGCGCCAACTCGCGGATGTTGAGGATCGAATCGTCGAAATCGTCCAGCAGGCGCCGCGCCTTGGGCAGGAAATCACGGCCGACACTGGTCAGGCTGACCTTGCGGGTGGTGCGATCCAGCAAAGCCGTCCCCAACCCTTCCTCGAGTTTTTTCATCCGTCGGCTCAGCGCCGGCTGTGACAGGTGCAGTGCATCGGCTGCTTCGTGAAAGCTGCCAAGTTCGGCGATCTTGACGAAAGATCGTATGTCCTGAAGTTCATATTCCATGCAGGTTCCACTCAAGCTCGCGACGTGTCGTGCAAATCATCCTACGGCTATTCATTTGTAAAACGCAATAAACGAGCCGATCTTTGCATTGGAAACACTTTTTAAACCCTGCCACTCTTGCCTCCAGAACATCAATTATCCAGATTGATCAACAAGAGTTAGTGTTCATGCAACGTATTCCTTGTGTGCTCATGCGCGGCGGTACCTCCAAAGGACCGGTCTTTCTCGCCTGGGATCTGCCGGCCTCCGTCACCGAGCGTGACGAGCTGCTGCTCGACCTGATGGGTTCCGGCCATGAACTGGAGATCGACGGCATCGGGGGGGGCAGCCCGCAAACCAGCAAGGTGGCGATCGTCAGCCCCTCGCTGCACCCCGAGGCGGACGTCGATTACCTGTTCGTCCAGGTGATGGTTTCCCAGCGTCGGGTCGACACCGCGCCCAACTGCGGCAACATGCTCTGTGCGGTGGGTCCCTTTGCCATCGAACAAGGGTTGGTCAAGGCCGGTGGCGACCTGACTCGGGTGCGCATTCGCAACCTCAATACCGGGACTTTCGTCGTTTCCGAGGTGCAGACCCCTGGGGGCAAGGTCAGCTATGAAGGCGACACGGCCATCGATGGCGTACCGGGCACCGCCGCGCCAGTGCAACTGACATTCCTGGATGCGGCCGGCAGCAAGACGGGCAAACTGTTTCCCACCGGCCAGGTGCTGGACCTGATCGACGGCATCCTGGTGACCTGCATCGATATGGCGATGCCCATGGTGATCGTCGAGGCCAGCCAGCTCGGCAAGCGCGGCGACGAAAGCCCCGCCGAACTGGATGCCGACCACGACTTCCTGCAGCGCCTTGAATCCCTGCGGCTCAAGGCCGGCCTGGCCATGGGCCTGGGGGACGTCAGCGACAAGGTGATTCCCAAGCCGGTCCTGGTGTCGCCAGCCAGCTCCGGCGGGACACTGCAGGTGCGTTATTTCATGCCACACAACTGTCATCGGGCGCTGGCGATCACAGGCTCCATCGGCCTTGCCACCGCGTGTGTAACCGAAGGCAGCGTCGCCGCACGACTGACCGGCGGCCCAGGCGAGCCTCGCTTGCAGCGGGTTCGCATCGAGCACCCGAGCGGTGCGATCGATGTCGTTCTGTCCTACGTCGGCGAACACGGTGAGACCATCCGCGCCTCGGTGGTGCGTACCGCACGCCGGCTCTTTTCCGGTTTCGTCTACGCCAAGGCTTCGCACCGGCTGGCGGGTTAGCCGGCTGCCGGGTCGTTGCATCAGCACAATTGCAAGAATGGGTGATGCCATGAAAGTCACGCAACACACCTAGCCGGGCACGGCAAATTCAATATCAGGGCGGGACGACATGAACGACCTCTGCCAGGCACACTCAGCCTATTGCCTGGCAGGTTGGAGCCGTGCGCCCGGATGTTGGTAAGGCTACTGAATAACAACAAGAGATCTGACATATGCTCGCTTTACTTGGCTTGGCCATGGTGGTGGTCTTCACCTTCCTGATAATGACCAAACGGCTGTCGCCCATCGTGGCCTTGACGGTGGTGCCAATCGTCTTTGCGGTCATCGGCGGCTTTGGCGGGACCACCGGCAAGATGATGCTGGACGGCTTGAAGATGGTCGCTCCTTCGGCTGCGCTGTTGCTTTTCGCGATCCTGTTCTTTGGCCTGATGATCGACGCCGGCCTGTTCGATCCGTTGATCCGCAAGATCCTCAAGCGCGTCAATGGCGATCCGATGAAAATCGCCGTGGGTACGGCACTGCTGTCGCTGGTGGTGGCACTGGACGGTGACGGCACGACGACCTACATGATTACCTGCGCCGCCATGCTGCCCCTGTACAAGCGTATCGGCATGAACCCCATGATCCTGGCGACCGTGGCGATGCTTTCGTTGAGCATCATGAGCGGCATGACGCCCTGGGGCGGGCCGGCGACCCGCGCGATCGCGGCCCTGGGCCTGGATGCCGGCGACTATTTCGTACCGCTGTTGCCGACCATGATCGGCGGGGCCATGTGGGTGGTGTTCACGGCCTTTGTGCTGGGCCGCGCCGAGCGCAAGCGCATCGGTAACATCCAGTTGCAGAGCGGTGGTGGGGATTGCTATATCAAGGCGATCATCGAAGACACCCCGCACAAGCGTCCGAAACTGGCCTACGTCAACCTGCTGCTGGTGATCGCGGTGATGGTCGCCCTGGTGATGGGGCTCATGCATTCGGCGATCCTGTTCCTGATCGGTTTCGTCCTGGCGCTGATGATCAACTATCCGCAACTGGATATTCAGAAAGAACGCATTCTTGCCCACTCGGGCAATGCCATGACGGTGGTGCTGCTGGTGTTTGCCGCAGGCATCTTCGCCGGGATTTTTTCCGGGACAAAAATGGTCGACGCGCTGGCGCAGACCCTGGTCGACTGGATCCCGCCATCCTGGGGACATCTGTTCCCGCTGGTGGTTGCGATCACCAGCATGCCGCTGACCTTCGTCCTGTCCAACGATGCCTATTACTTTGGCGTGGTGCCGATCCTGGCCAACGCCGCGGCGGCCTACGGGATCGATCCGGTGGAAATCGCACGGGCCTCCATTCTCGGTCAGCCGGTGCACCTGATGAGTCCGCTGGTGGCTTCGACCCTGTTGTTGGTGGGCATGGTCGATCGCGACCTGGGGGATTTCCAGAAAGCCACCGTCAAGTGGGCCTTGCTGACTTCCCTGGTGATTACCGCGCTGGCCCTGCTGACCGGGGCGTTGACGCTGTTTTCCTGATCGACCCGACCCTTGCGCCTTCCTGCCTGACACACCTCGCCGTCGAGGTGTGCGCCAGGCTGCGCGTCCAATAACAACAACGAGAAGCTTGATATGACCATTTTTGCCACCCGTGGGGCTTTGCTTCCCATGCTCGGCCTGATGCCGCTGGCCGCGGCCAACGCCGAAGGTTTCATCGACGACAGCAAGCTCAAGCTGCAGCTGCGCAACGTCTATTTCAACGAGAATTTTCGCGACGAGCAGGGCCTGAGTCCGCGAGCGGCGCGCACGGCCAAGAGCGAGCGCACCGAGTGGGCCCAAGGCTTCCTGCTGGATTACCAGTCTGGGTTCACGCCGGGTTTCGTCGGTTTTGGCGTCGATGCCCTGGGGCTGCTCGGGGTCAGGCTCGACTCGGGACGCGGGCGCAGTGGCAGCGGCCTGCTGCCGGTGCATGACGATGGTCGTGCCGCCGATGAGTTCGCCAGCGCGGGCATGACCGCCAAGGCCCGGATTGCCAGGACCACGGTCAAGTACGGCACCTTGCTGCCCAAGACCCCGGTACTGGTCTACAACGATGCACGACTGTTGCCCCAGACTTACCAGGGCACGCAGATCAACAGCACCGACATCGACAATCTTGCGCTCACTGCCGGCCATCTTGAGCGTTTCAAGCTGCGGGACTCCGCCAACAGCATGCCGATCGTGCCTGACGGCTACAGCGGCAACGAGGCTGGCGACTTCAGCTATGCCGGCGCCGATTACAAGCTGGGCAAGGCTATCCGCTTGAGCTATTTCTTCGGTGAGCTCGAGAACTTCTATCGACAGAACTACGCCGGTATCCAGCATGACCTGGCACTGGGCGCCGGGGTGCTGACCAGCGACCTGCGCTATTTCAACAGCGTCGACTCAGGTTCGGCCTACAGCGGCAGGATCGACAACGATATGTTCAGCGGCCAGCTGTCCTACGCCGTGGTCGGTCATACGTTCAGCGCCGGCTACCAGAAGCTCAGCGGCGAAGCCGGCTTGCCATATATCAGCGGCGCCACCGTCTATTCCTTCAGCAATGTCGGCATTGGCAAGTTCATCGAAGAAGACGAGAAGACCTGGATGGCCGGCTATGGCTATGACTTTGCCCGTCTTGGCGTGCCTGGCCTGACATTTTCCAGCCGCTACCTCAGCGGCAGCGACGGCAAGTCCGGCAGTGCCGTAAGGGAATGGGAACGGGATGCCGAAATCGCTTATGTCGTCCAGCAAGGCACCTTCAAGGGGGTGGGCGTGAAGCTGCGCAATTATGTCTACCGTTCGGATTTTTCACGGGGGCGGGACAGCAACCGCATCTACTTCACCTATGACGTCGCGCTCTGGTAGGACGGTGACGCAAGCGAAGGGGCGTTCGCTACATCCGCTTGAACGTCTGCCGCGACACAGCCTCTGAGAGTAATGCAGGGTGGACACCGTTCGCCCGTTCAGACCCGGAGGCTGGATTCACATGAACATTCTGATGGTCCTCACATCTCACGATCAGTTGGGCGACACCGGCAAGAAGACCGGCTTCTGGCTGGAAGAGTTCGCCGCTC
The DNA here is from genome assembly GCF_900101215.1 of Pseudomonas sp. NFACC32-1. Lineage (NCBI taxonomy): Bacteria > Pseudomonadati > Pseudomonadota > Gammaproteobacteria > Pseudomonadales > Pseudomonadaceae > Pseudomonas > Pseudomonas sp. NFACC32-1. The sequence continues at coordinate 183,030 of NZ_FMUL01000009.1, read as the reverse complement.
CGTACTACGTGTTCGTCGATGCCAACGCTGCGGTCACGCTTGCTTCTCCCAAGGGCGGGCAGCCGCCGCTGGACCCCAAGAGCAATGAAGAGGATGCCCAAACCGATGCCACCCGTCGCTTCGATGCGGATACCAAGGCCCAGGCGGCCTTGGCCAACACGGTGCCGTTGGGGGAGGTGGACCCTTACGACTTCGACGCGGTGTTCTATCCAGGAGGCCATGGACCGCTGTGGGACCTGGCCGAGGACAGCGACTCCAAGACCCTCCTCGAAGCGTTCTATGCATCGAACAAACCCATCGCGGCGGTCTGCCACGCGCCTGGGGTATTCAAGAACGTCAACGCACCGGACGGACGGCCTGTAGTGGAGGGTAAGAAAGTCACCGGGTTCACCAACTCCGAAGAGGAGGCGGTGGGGCTGACACAGGTGGTGCCGTTCCTGGTGGAAGACATGCTCAAGGCCAAGGGAGGGGACTATATCAAGGCTGCGGATTGGGCCAGCCATATCGTCGAGGATGGGCACCTGATCACCGGCCAGAACCCCGCGTCCTCCGAAGCCGCGGCCCAGGCGCTGCTCAAGCGCTTGAAGCAGGAACAGACGGCCTGAGCCAGGACTGCCGGACGAAAACGGGCACCGCCGGTTGCGACTCACGCGGCCGGCAGCGATCGTAGGTGAGGGCAGTATGGCCAGCAGGACACGCTGCCCACGCCTGGAATCAGATGACCTGCCCGCCGGACACCTCGATACGCTGCCCCGTGACCCAGCGGTTATCCTCGGCCAGCAGGCTGGCGACCATCGGGCCGATGTCGTCCGGGACACCTACCCGACCGAGCGCCGTCATCCCGGCGAACTGCGCATTGAGATCGGGCATGTCGCGCACGGCGCCGCCGAGGAAGTCGGTGGCGATAGCGCCAGGAGCAACGGTATTCACGGTGATCCCTCGGCTGCCCAGTTCCCTGGCCAGGTACACAGTGAGGATTTCGACCGCCCCCTTGGCCGCGGCATAGGCTGAAAAGCCTGGAAAGGACACTCGCGTCAGGCCCGATGAATAGTTGACGATACGCCCGCCGTCCCTGATCAGCGGCAAGAGCGCCTGGGTCAGGAAGAACACGCCTTTGACATGAACGTTGAAGAGATCGTCGAACTGTTGTTCGGTGGTTTCTGCAAACGCCGCCATGGCGCCGTGCCCCGCATTATTGATGAGAAAGTCGAAATCGGCTCGACCCCAGACTTCATGCAGTGCACTGGACAGCGCGGTGGCGAACGCAGCAAAGCTGGACACGTCACCGACGTCGAGTTTCAGCGCAATGGCCGCCTGCCCGAGGCGTTCGATTTCTGCGACGACCTGGCGAGCTTCGGCCTCGCCGGTGCGGTAGGTGACGACCACGTCATGTCCCTTTCGGGCGATGGCAAGCGCGGCATTGCGCCCCAGGCCACGGCTGGCGCCGGTCACCAGTGCGATCTTGTTCATGGAGTTATCCTCTTGGGCTGTTGAATCAATCGTAGAGAGAACGTTGAGCCAGTCACCGTCAGGTCATGCGGCGACAAGGCCCAGCGCGTGCTTGATGGCATTGGAGAACGCCGGGATGTCGGACGGCATGCGACTGGAAATCAGGTTGCCGTCCACCACCACTTCCTGATCCACCACCGTTGCGCCAGCGTTGAGCAGGTCGCGCCGGATGGATCGCCAGCCGGTCAACGTCCGGCCCCGCAGGACGTCAGCCTCCACCAATAGCCAGGGAGCATGGCAGAGGGCCGCAACGACCTTGTTTCGCCCCATGAATTGCTGCACGATTTCCACGGCCGCCGGGATCGTCCGCAAAATGTCCGGGTTGACCAGGCCACCTGGAAGCACCAGCGCTTCATAGTCGTCCACCGAGACCTGTTCCAAGGTCTTGTCAGGCGTGATCGATTGAGCAGAGGGCGCGGACACACCGGTGGCGGCGTCCCAGACCACACCCTTGATCGGCTCTTTATCGATCGAGGCAAGGTAGACTTGCGCGCCGGCGTCAGCGAGCGCGGTACGGACATCGAAAAGCTCCGAATCTTCGAAGCCCTTGGCTGCAATCATCAGGACCCGGGGTGGATGAGTGGGTGTCATGATCTTCTTCCCCTTGCGTGACTGGCGTTTTTTTCGACGGGCGAGGGATCTCGCTCCGTTGCCCAGACTTTAGAGAACGACAGTGTTTTTTAGAAAGACTTTGTCTGTCCTCCCCCATGCCCCGGAGGCATCGCTGAATGGAACTGCGTCATCTTCGTTATTTCGTGGCCGTTGCCGAGGAGGGCAACCTGACGTCCGCGGCAACCAAGCGCCTTCACACCGCGCAGCCGTCCCTGAGCCGGCAATTGCGCGATCTGGAGCTGGAGGTCGGCGCGGAGCTGTTTGTCCGCAAGGCCAGGGGGGTCGAGCTGACGCCGGCGGGCGCCGCGTTCCTGGATCAGGCCAGGCTCGCCCTCAGCCATGCGCAAGAGGCGGTGGCGGCTGCACGACGGGCGGCGCGGCCAGCGAAGAAAGTGTTTTCGGTGGGTTTCCTGACGGGGCAGGAGGCGGACTGGTTGCCCAGTGTGACCGGCTTGCTTCGCCACGAACTGCCCAACATCGAATTCAAGGTCATCAGCCTGCAGTCGCCCTCGTTGGCCGACGCCATTCAGCGAGGCGACGTCGATCTGGGTTTCCTGCGCGTGGAGCCTCGCCCGGATGTACATTACGAGGTGGTCGCCAAGGAGCCGCTGCTGGTCATCATGCCGAACGACCATCGCCTGGCCAGTGTGGGCGATATCGACCCTGCCGAGCTGGCCAGGGAGACGTTCATCGGCTGTTCCGAGATCCCCCATGTACTGCGCGACGTCATCGCGCAATATTTCGCCAGTTGCAACGTGCAGGTCAGCTCTTCCTACTGGCTGGATGACTATGGCACCGGCATTTCATTGATCAGCTCCACCCGGGGCGTCGCCATCCTGCCGGCGTACGTCGAGCCGCTGCTTCCCTGGACCATCGTGAGCCGACAGCTCAAGGGCACCCGACCGACCATTGATCTGGCGGTGGGGTACCGGACCGATAATCCATCGCCCATCCTTAAAACCTTTCTGGAAAATATCGAACAAATAAAGAACGCGGGACCGGGCGGCAGTCGGCGTCGGTCCGACGGCTAGGCGCTGCCCGCCTGGCCAACCGCGCAGATCGTTCAGACAGCGCCTGGTGTCAAGATGCCGATCAGGCGCGTTCACCGATGGAGGCACAACGAGCATGCACGACACCTTTGACCTGTCCCGGTTCGTCGAAGCCCAGCGCCCTGTGTTCAGTCGTGTCATGGATGAACTGCGCGCCGGGCGCAAAACGGGTCACTGGATGTGGTTCATCTTTCCGCAACTGCAAGGCCTGGGTCGTTCCGCGATGGCAGCTCGGTTCGCCATCTCCGGCCTTGCCGAAGCACGCGCATATCTGCAGCACGATGTACTAGGCCCCCGGCTGGAGCAGTGTGTGAACACTGTCCTGGAGCACCGCGATATAAGCGCCGGGCAGCTGTTCGGCTCGCCCGACGACCTGAAGTTTCGCTCCTGCCTCACACTGTTCGTCCATGCCCAGCCCGATTCCCCTGTGTACCAGCGAGGCCTCGATCAGTTCTATTGCGGCGAACCCGACCCCAAGACGCTTCTGCTATTGGGTGACTGACCCCGAAAAGGAGAGCACACGATGTCACTTGATCCAATCTTGTTCATGGGCGGCTCTGGCGCCATTGGTCATCAGACTGCCCGGGCGCTGCGCGCCGCTTACCCGGACGTGCCGCTGCTGATTGGCGGCCGCGATCTTGCCAAGGCCCAGCGCACCGCAGAGGAAATTGGCGGGGCGCAGGGAGTGGTGATCGATTCCCGCGCCCAGGACCTGGGCCTCGGTGAGCGCCAGGTCAGCGCCGTCGTGATCTTCTATATGGACCACGCCTTGGCGGGACTGCGTTATGCGCAGAAATGCCGGGTGCCGCACCTCAGCATTTCTTCCGGTGTCTTCGAGATCGCGCCGGAGATCGCGACGTACATGCACACACCCCAGGCCTCGCCCATTGTCCTCGGCTACGAATGGATGGCAGGCGCGACGACGGTGGCGACGCTGCGCATTGCCCGGGCCTTCAGCCGGGTCCAGGACATCAGCCTCCACGCGCTGGTGGATGAGCAGGACACCGGAGGCCCGACTGTCGCCACCGACTTCGAGCACCTGAATAAAATGCTGCCGGCCGCGCTGACACGGCGCGATGGCGTCTATGTCTGGCGCGAAGGCGAGGACGCCAGGGTCAGCTTTCACGCGGTGGATGGCACGCCAATCCAGGCCTCCGGTTTCTCGTCCATCGATGTCGTCGGCCTGGGGGCGGCCACGGGCGCCCCCAATGTGCAGTTCAACATGGGCACCGGGGTGAGCTCGACTCGACGCCAGGGCCGGCCGAAGTCCACCGAGATCATCATCGAACTGTCTGGCGAGGACCTGGTGGGTAAACCACTGCGCACCCGTCATGCCGTCGTGCACCCGGCAGGCGCAGCACCGCTGACCGGCCTCAGCGTCGCAATGACCCTGGAGCGGCTGCTCGGCTTGGACGGCCAACCGCCAACGCCGCCAGGGCTCTACTTTCCCTATCAGTTGCTGGATGCCGACGCGTACCTGGCCCGTTTGGAGAAGGAGGGCGGCGAGTTGCGCAAACTATAGGTGACCGGGCCAAACCTGCGGGCCGGATGCCTGCTTCATGCCCAGCAAGCGCTTTTGCCGCCAGGCCGGGGCGCTGGTGGGAAAAAGCGCTTCATCCGGCCGAAAGCGTGCCAGACCACAGGCGGCGGCGATGCGCTGGCGCTGTTGGCCCCTGACCAGCACCTGCCCGAAGGCGGCTTCGCTGTGGACCAGTCCGAGCATGTAGCGAGTTCCCGACTGGAACTGTCCGCCGTGGGTCTGCCACCAGCGTTCGATTGACGGCGGATCGGGCCAGGGCAGATTTTCATCGGGGTCCATGGCGACGTTCGGATCCTGTGGATTATCGTTCGGACCGGCATCGAAATCCGGCAGGTCCTTCAATTCCAGATCGAGCAATGCCAGGTCGGCTCCAGTGATCAGGCTGAAGGCTTCGCCGGCGACACGGGCGAACGGCAAATCGCGCATCTGTTCCATCAGCCAGGGGATGCAGACCGGGTCGCCCAGCAGCCCAAGGGCCTGGATGCCGACACGTCGAAGCCGGGGATCCTGCACCCACTGGCGTATCCCGGCGATGCTGGACTCGCGTTCTTGCCACGCCAACAACACGCAGAGGGCGCGGTACTGAAAAAAGCTCGGTTGCTCGGCGAACTGGCGCAGCGGCTCCAGGGCCTGCCGATCACCCATCTGGGCGGCGGCCCAGCTGGCCCAGAAACCCGTGGTCGCATCCGGGTGTCGGCAATGGGCGCGGATCTCGGCCAGCAGGTCACGCCGGCGCAGCTCGCCGGCGGAGCGGGCAGCCCGGGCCATCACGCTTGGGTCAGGGTCGCGAAGGCCGCCCAGCAGCGCAGGGCCAGGGTCCTGACGATGCATGCCGCAGGCCGCCAGGCCGAGTCGACGAAACAGCGGCTCAGGCGCAGCGAGCATGCGGTCGATCCAGGGTGAGAGCCGCTGCCAATCGAGCCACCCCAGGGCCATCAGATAACCGCGCTCCGTTTCTGCGGCATTGCGCAGGTGTTCGCTGAGCCGTGACAACACTTTGCCATTGGCCGACTCGAAGGCCAGCACCACACTGGCGAACATCTCGCCGAGGGTGTCTGGGCCGAGTTGCATCAGCAGCGTTTCCAGCCCTGGTGGCCCTGCGATGCGCAAGCCATCGAGGTGGGCGTCAAGGCGGCTGTCGAGTTTGCCAAGGTGATCCAGATCGTAGTGCGGCGCGCGCGAGGCATCGTCGCGCAGGACAGCAAGGAAGCTGGCTTCTTCAGCATGTTGCTCGATCACCAGAGACAGCGAGTCGCTCATGAACACTGCATCGCCGCGATGGCCGCAGGCGAACTCAGGTGTTGTGCGGGCATATCACGCGCTCCCACCGGCTGCCATCGAACTTGAGAATGTCGTCGACTCCAAAGGAGTAAAGCAGCCCGTCACCGACATCGAGCTTGTGGGCGCCGGGCGCGGGGAGGAGGCCGGTGTCGACATCGAAGAAGTCTTTTCCGTCATATCGAACGAGGCCATGCACGTGGGCGATGTACAACTGCCCGTCGTACAGCGCCATGTCCCAGAAATTCATGGTTCGTTCCGTATCGAGTACCTGCCACTGATTTCGATTGCCCACCAGCAGCACGCCATCGTTCCCGCAGGCGTAAACCTCCTCTGCGCTCTTGCACAGGACCCGTGACAGCGGGCGATTGGTCGCAGAGTCCAGGGTGCTCCAGCGTGCCCCGTCGTAATGCATGATGAGGCCCTTTTCGCCGACGGCATAAATATCATCGGACGACAGGCCATCCAGGCTTTCCAGGGTGGGGGAGGCTATCTTCGCCCCCGGCGGGCTGATGCCGACCCAGCCACCGTTCGAATGACGGTAGACCTGGGACGACTGACCGCAGATATACAGCTCATTGGCGATTTCCCGGATGCACAGCAGTTCGCCAAGCCGGCCCGTTTCGATCCGCTGGTTTTCGAATTTCCCTCGGACGTTGGCGAGTGTGAAGTCCGCCGAGCCGGTTTTCACATGACGCAGGTGGCCCTTGCGTCCGAGCATCCAGAGGCTGCTGTCACTGTGCCTGAAACAGATGGCGCCTATGACGTCGTCGTCCACGTCGTTGTAGACCCAGTTTCCATCGAAGCAGAAGGCGACCCTGGACATTTGCTCGTCCGGCAGGGAGTTGTACTGCCCAGGCACGACGATCGTGCCCGCCTTGATGACCAGGCCGCAGGTAAAAAACAGCGAGTCTTCATTATCCATGATGGGCTCTCTATATCATTGGGGCCGGATTCTTCGGCTTCTTCTCCAGGGCTGGTGCGCGAACTTCGCCCCTGCGCATGCCTGATTCCGGGCCTACGCCCAGATCCTGGTGCCCCTTGTCGATCTGGGCCTTCAGGCAGTCTTTGTCGCAGCCAGTCTCATCGGCGACCGCCTGGGCTGCGAGGTCGCTGATCTGTGCGTAGGTGAAGTCATCGGCCCCGCCCAACATCGCATCGCGCTTGACCACGTAGCCGCGACCGATACGACCATGTTGCATGAGCTTTTCGGTCGGCCCCTCACGGGAGTTGTGGTCGGCGCCTTCCACGCAGACGCAGGGAGCCTTGTTGTGATCGTAGGTAGGAACGAAGGCGTCCCCGCGCACTTTCAGTTTGCCGGTCTTGGGGTTGATCGGGCGGGGAGTCGACAGGTCAGCCACCGGCACCGGGTGGTGGGGTGTCTTCCCGCCACATTTCGAACAACGGGTCTTTGGCGAGTTTGGCACCAGCATGCACTTGCGTGCTTCACAGCATTCCGGGCTTGTGTTGTCGGCTGGGCCGGGGATGGCACCGCGCGACAATGACTTGGCCGGCGGAGGGCAGGCCGCCTTGATTTTCTTCACGGTGCCGGACTTGACGCACGGATTCTCGGGGTCCGCCATGGCTACCGCGTCCAGGTACGGCCACGCCAGGGTGTTGGCCGTCGAGCCGTGGTTATGGGTGGTCAGGTCCATGTTCCGGACGACGTTCTCGCCCTCGAACTTCACATTCATCGACCAGGCAGTGAAATACACCTTTCCCTTGATTTTATTGGTGATGATGCCTTTCTTCGGCGCATTTCCAGCCTCGTCCCCGTAACTGGTCTTGAAGTAGCTCTTGTCCTTGAGCATGACTTCCTTGCCACTGATCTTCACCGTTCGCGAGCCCCGGGTGGTGTCCTTGGCCAAGCCGGTGTTGGGGTAGGGGATAGGCACCCCCAGTGGAGTGGCGGCGGTTTGCGGCGGGGTGAAACAGACGTCCGGGAAGCAGGCCACCGACTTGCCGTCCGCCGCCTTGCAGGATATTTCCATATTGTTGGCGTAGACCTCGTTCGCCATCAGGCAGCCCTCGTTGTCTGGTAACTGAGCAGGGCGACAGCACGTTCGCCGGCGTCGTTGCCCAGATGGCAGAAGATATTCGGGCCATCGCCGTATCCCTTGCGGCTGGCGGCCAGGGCCACGGCGAGCATGGCCGGGCCGATGGCGGCGCCGACTTCGCCGATGCAGTCGGCCGGATGCCAGAGATGGAAGTGCTCCTTGCGCACCCGCAGGGTACGGCCCAAGGCAAGAGAGGCCTCCTTGAAGTAGTACTGTTCTCCGGAAATGTCGGTGAGCCGATAATCCATCTGTTCCAGCCCACAGCCGGCTTCGCCCAGGGCCGCGCGTATGGCTTGACTCAGGCCTTCGGCGCGCAGGGGCATGTCTTCGGCCTCCACCGTGGCCTTTTCCATCCCGAACCCCAGGCCGATGCAGGTCAATTGCGGCTCTGTGCTGGCGACAGGGCGTGTCAACACCACAGCGGCGGCGCCTTCACCAGGGATGAAACCATTGGAGTTCTGGCTGGTGAGCAGGCGCTGGCGGTCTTCGAAGGCGTCCAGGGTCGGTGCGGCGAGAAAAGAATCCACCCCGGCGACGAGTACATGGCGATGCCCCCCCTGGTAGATCAGCGTGCGCGCATCGAGCAGGGCCACGGCACCGCTGACCCGGCCACGGGCGATGATGCAGGAGTCAGGATGAAAGCGCAGGCCCAGCTCGGTCTCGATGGCCTGCAGCAAGCTGTTGTCCAGGCCATCGAGGCGACCCGGGCGCTCGGCTTCCGCCAGGCCCAGTAGCAGGGGCGTCTGCTGCGGATCGATGCCGGGAGCGCTCTGCAGTGCCTCGGCGATGGCGCGGGCGGCCATCTTGATCAGCTTGGCGCGACCCCGCCAGGGCTGCTCCAACATCACGCCGGCGGCGATCAGCCACTCGCCACCACGGTCGATAAAGCGGGTCTCCTGGAAGTTGTCGATGGCGCAACGGATCGCCGCGCAGCTCGCCGGTGCGCTGAGGCCGACCGCGCTGACCATGCCCGAACCGATGATGCACAGCGCGCTCATCCGTCTGTCTCCTCGAAAGCCTGCCTGGTTTTGACCAGGGAGCGGAGCGATGGGTAATAATCCTTGCCCAGCTCCCGGGCGCGCCACCAGCCCGCAGGCATCGTTCCGACCAGCACCTGGGCGATCTCGAACAGATTGCGCCGCAGGGGCCGGGATACACGCCAGGTCAACTGTACCTGGCGAGCGTCCGTGTCGATCAGCAGGGTATCGATCACCCCGCGCACCGTCTCGTGGCCGCCTTTTTTCAGGAAGAAGGTGACCGGCACATCCATCTCGGGAATGCGAAAGCCTGCGCGTTCCTGAGGCGTGAGATTGAGCAGCAGCACATCTTCGCCGCCACGCAGATAGTCGGCCTGCTGGTCCTCGGGGGCGGCCTGGAAGTAGCGATTGTCGAAATCCCCTGGCAGGAACGGAAAGCAGTCCGCCAACCAGGCGTCGTCATAGGTACCGGCGAAACGGCCCCGCTGCGGCCAGCTACGCCCGATGGGGCCGAGGGCCATGGGCCGGAAGTCCCCCGAGGGGCTGTCGATCGGCTTGCCCAGTTCCTCGGTGTTCGGCATCGGTCTTGCGACGATACCAGTACTGTCGATGTCGCTGGGGTACCAACCGCAACCGCTCGGGTTGTGCGGATAGCAACGCATCATTTCGGGGGCGTTCTGCGTGGGGTGGGCACCACCGAAGGCCTGGGCGTAGGAGATGTCCTGCTCGACAAAGGGCTGCGGCGCGCCTGGGGCAACGCCCATTATTCCCTGCTGCCATTGCCGAGGACCGAGCACGGAAAAAGCCTTGCTGACCCGGCCGATGCGAATGCCTGCGGTCAACTGTGTCACGGGCCGGCCTGCGGGTGCATAGGCCTTGCCGCGCACCAGCACATCGCAGCATGGCTTGACCGGGGCGAAGTCCATCTCCTGCAGCGGCGCGCTGAGCCCCGGCTCGCCCAGGAAGGTATCGGCCATCAACAGCGGCTGCTGGGCATCCGCCAGGGACGCGACGCGGCCATCCAGTGGCAGGTTGAAAGTGCCCTTGGCCACCACGACCAGGGATTCGCGACCGTCGCTCCCCATGCCCAGGGTATAGGCAGCAGCCAGTTTGCTGGCGTTGAGCAATTCCATGGGCTGCGGCCTCTAGTTGATCTGCACCGAGCCGCCCTTGATGCGGTTGGCCCCGCTGGAGCGGCTGGAAAGGTAGGTGCCGCGGATGATCACTTTGCCCGCGCGGGTCAGGGTGATGCTGGCCTTGCCGCAGCGCAGGACGATTTCCCGTTCTGCGCTGAACTCCAGGCGCTCTCCGTCCAGATGGGCGATCGCCGGCGTCACGGTTTCCTGCAAGCGCTGGATGCGCCCGACCACCAGCGGACGGGCCACGTCCCCGGCTTCGAACATCAGCGCGACCTGGGCGCCGATGTCATCGCGAGTGAGTGGGGTGGTGGTGCGTGCGGCAAGGCCTGTGTCAACGGGGCAGCCGGCGAAGGCCACCACCGGAGCGTCCGCCATGGGCACATCCAGCAGCACGCCAATCACGACGCCGTCCACCCGGGTCGGGGTGGATGTCGAGGAAACGGGGAGGTGGTATTCGACGGTCATGGCGCCCACTCCGTGGCTAGTTCTGCAAAATCTTCTGGCCTTTGACGACCACATTCTTGTTGGCCTTGATATTGATGGCGCCGGAGCCATCCAGGGTAATATTCTTGCCCTTGATCAGGATGGTGCCGTCCTTCTTCATGGTGATGCTGGCTGCCCCGGTGGTCAGGGTGATGGAATCGCCGGCAGTGAGGGAAAAATGCTTGCCGACGTCCAGGCTGTCGTTCTGCCGGACATTGCTGTTGCGGTTCTGGTCGACGTCCCGTGATTCGTTCTGGCCGATCCGGGTACTCTGGTTTCCGTTGATCTCGATGCCTTCATTGCCCTGGACTGTCTCGTTGCGGTTGCCGCCGATGCCGATGGTCTCGTTGCCACCCACGTCCTCGGTGCGATTGCTGGCGATGGAGATCTTTTCGTTGGCACCGACTCTTTCCGTGCGGTCCGCGCCAATGGTGATGGTCTCGTTGCTGCCGACATCCTCGGTACGATTGACGCCGATGCTGATCTTTTCGTTGTTGCCGACCTTCTCGGTCCGGTCCACGCCGATGGTGATGGTTTCGTGGTTGTCCACCGTTTCGGTGCGGTCGTGCTTGACGTGAACGGTTTCGTCGTTGTCGATGGTCTTGCTGCGGTCATGACCGACCCAGTGGGTTTCGTCGTTTTCTACCTCGATGTCCTGGTCTTTCTCGGCATGGATGAACAGTTGCTCCGCGCCTTTCTTGTCTTCCATGCGGATTTCATTGAAGTTGGCCGGCGAGCCTTCCTTGCTTGAGCGACTCTTCACGCCGCTCTGGGTCGCGTTGGCCGGCAACTTGTAAGGTACGGTCTGCTCGGCGTTGTAGACCCGACCGGTGATGATCGGCCGATCCGGGTCGCCTTCGAGGAAGCTGACGATCACCTCCTGGCCAATCCGCGGAATCTGCACCGATCCCCAGTTCTTGCCGGCCCAGGCCTGGGACACCCGGATCCAGCAGGAGCTGTTTTCGTTGGACTGGTCATGGCGATCCCAATGGAAATGCACCTTGACCCGACCATACTGGTCGGTCCAGATCTCCTCGCCACCGGGACCGACCACCACGGCCGTCTGCGGTCCGCGGACGATGGGCATCGGTGTCAGGGGAAGAGGGCGGAAGGCCTGGCTGGCGTCCATGCAATCCAGTTCGCTGGTGAACTGTTCGCCCAGGTCAGCCTGGCCGCTTTCATAAGGTTCCTGGCGGATCTGATAACGGGCGACCACCACCAGGTACTCGCGATTCTGGTCCGTTCGTTCATAGCCGCTCAGCTTGAACAAGTGACCGGCGCCGAGCCCGCGGGCGCGGCCACGCAGCTGCACCCGCTCGAACTGGCTGTGAATGGCCTCGATACGGGTACGAGCGTAGTGCTCGCCGTCGTTGCTCTGCAGGTATTCACCGGGATAGTCGTAGAGCGGGTAGTCGCTGTTGCTATGGCTGCGCGGCACGCTTGAACGCACCTCGAGGCTGGCGCGGGGCCGCGAGAAGTCGTAGTCGTTCAGCGCCAGGGAGCCGGGTTGCACTTGCCGCGCCAGTTGCCAATCGTAGAAATGGTCGCGCTCGCGCATCTGCCGGTCAGGCGGGTAGAAGGGCACCGACGCGTAATCCGGCACCGTGGAGTGGGCGCCATAGGCATCGGCCATCACCAGGACGTGACGGGCCTTCTCATGGCGGAAGTAGTAATAGATACCCTCCTGTTCCATCAGTCGACTGACGAAATCGAAGCTGGTCTCGCGGTACTGAACGCAGTATTCCCACTCACGATAGCTGCCGCTGAGGCTGTCTTCGAAGTCGGAGAAACCGAGGTCGCGCAACACCTGCTTGATGATGTCCGGCACCGTCTTGTTCTGGAAGATCCGACAGTCCGAGGTGCGCGTGAGCAACCAGAACCAGGGTCGCAGGCTGACCCGGTAACCGGCGAACTGGCCATGGCCGGCCAGTTGGCGGCAGCTGCAGACAATGCCATGGAAGTAGCGCTTGGCCCCGTCATACAGTTCCAGGGTCAGGCCCATGGGCTTGCCCAGTAACTGATCGAACGTGATCGCCCGATCATCGGACGTCAGATCCAGCTCATAGTGGAAACAACGCCCCAACTCTTCACTGCCTTCCATGCTCCTGAGCAGCAGGACATCGCCGCCGAGGGGACTGTCGACCTGCACCAGCCGGTTGTTTTGCGTGATCTCCATATCGCCTCGTCATTCACCCCAATCAGCGTGGACGTACGGCTCGATCCGTATCCTGCGGATAGCGCTCGTCCGCGATCACCTGGCTTGGTTCCAATGTTCCTGACCAAGGCGACAGCACTGAAGTGTGTTTCAAGATAGGCGACAGGCGGTTATTGATCAGTTTCTTTAGTTATAGGGGTTATTTCGAATTGGAATGAATCCAGATGGCAGCATGCCTGGCATGCTCCCGGTTCATAGCGTGCATGGGTATCGGCGCATGGCTAATGCTGCGTTGCCTCGCGTACCACTTCGATGAATGCTCGCAGTGGCGCGGGCACATGGCGGAAATCGGCGTAATAGAGACACAGGCCGGGTGAGGCAGGCGTCCAGTCGTCCAGGAGCAGGGCCAGCGCGCCGTCATTCAAGGCCGGGCGGGCGAAGGGCTCCGGAACGAAGGCGATCCCCAAGCCAGCGCAAGCCGCCTCGACCATCAGGTCGTTGTCGTCCAGGCACAGCGTGCCGGGCACGTCCAGTGCGAGTTGCCGATTGCCCTGTTCAAACTCCCAGCGATAGCGCTTCCCGCTGGGCAGGCGTTGGCGAATGCAACGGTGGGCCATCAAGTCGTTCGGCGTCACGGGCAGGCCAAACGCCTGGATATAACCCGGCGCAGCGACCGCCACGAACCGGACGTCGCCGCCGAAGGGCACCGCGATCATGTCCTTGGGAACGGATTCAGCCAGGCGCACGCCGGCGTCGAAACCTTCGGCCACGATATCCACCAGTTGCCCTTCGGCCACCAGGTCAAGCGCGACACGAGGGTAACGCTGCTGGAACGACGGGACCACGTGCTTGAGCAACCATCGCGCGCCGCCCTTGCTGGCGTTGATACGCAGGGTGCCGACCAGTTCGTCCTGACCATGGCTGACCGCATCCAGCACGTCGTCCAGTTCCCGCAACAGCGGGTTCAAGCGCAACAGCAATTGTTCGCCTGCCTCGGTCACAGCCACGCTGCGGGTGGTGCGATGCAGAAGGCGTACGCCAAGACGCCGCTCGAGTCCCTTGATGGCATGGCTGAGGGAGGACCGAGATACGCCCAGCGCGTCGGCGGCCTTCTGAAAACCGCGATGGTGCGCCACGTGAGCGAAAACCTTGAGATCGGAAAGACTGATATCGGCCATTGGTGAATATTTCTAACCAGCTCGTTCGTATTGGTGAGGCTTATTGTAGGCGATCCGGCTTCATATACTCGGGACAAACCCCAAGAGGAGCTACCGATGAAGACATGGTTGATCACAGGTGCGTCGTCCGGGATTGGCTGGGCCATGACCCGCAAGCTGCTGGAGCGAGGCGACCGGGTGGTGGCTTGCGGGCGACGGGCCACTGCCTTCGAAGCGCTCCAGCGGATGGCGGCAGACCGGCTGCGTGTCGCGCTTTTCGATATCACCGACACGCACGCCTTGCGTCGAGCGCTGGACGACGCCTTCCAGGCTTTCGGGCGCATCGACACGGTGGTCAGCAACGCGGGCTACGGGTTGTTCGGCGCCGCGGAGGAGGCCAGTGATGCGCAGATCGAGCGCCAGATCGCCACCAACCTGAGCGCCTCGATCCAGCTGGTGCGCGCGGCGCTGCCTCATCTGCGGGCCCAAGGCGGCGGGCGGATCGTGCAGGTGTCCTCCGAGGGCGGTCAGGTGGCCTATCCCAACTTCAGCCTGTACCACGCCACCAAGTGGGGCATCGAAGGCTTTCTTGATGCGGTCGCGCAAGAGGTCGCCCCGTTTGGCATCGACGTCGTCATTGCCGAACCGGGGCCGACCGAGACCGGCTTCGGCCAGGGCCTGGATCACGCGACGCCGCTCCCTGTCTACGATGCGACGCCGGCTGGCGAGATGCGACGGGCCTTGTCCGGCGGAACGTTCGAAGTGAAGGGAGACGTCGAGCGCACGGTCGAGGCGATCATCCAGGTGGCGGATTCGGCCCGGCCCAGGCGCCGCATTGCGCTGGGCAGCACGGCATTCGAGCACATCCATCAGGCACTGACCGCTCGGCTGGACGACCTGATGGCGCAAAGAGCCCTGACCCTGACGGCGGACAAGCCATGAAGTGGCTGCCTGCGCTTCTGCTCGTCGCGGCCGGGGCCGTTGGTGCCAGTGAACGCCTGTGGCCGGCTGGCCCCAACGAAATCGCCGGCACGTGGCGCATGGTGTCCGCCACGCTGGAACGCGACGGTCGCATCGAACGGCCCTATGGCGAGCATCCCCAGGGCATGCTGGTCTTCACCGCCGACATGCACTTTGTCGAGGTGCTCACCAATGGCCAGGCCCCACGCTTTGAATCAGACGTACGCGGCAATGGCAAGGATGAGGAGAACCGGCGCGCCATGGCCTCGAGCATCGGTTTCTTCGGCACCTATACCGTGGACGCCCAGGGGCTTTTTTCGGGCAACCGTGTGGAGGGCTCCACGTTCCCGAATTGGGTCGGCAGCGTTCGCACGAAACAGGAGCTGCAACTCAAGGTGGAAGGCGAGCGGATGTTCGAAAGCTTTACACGCCCGGACGGCGGGCGGGTGAGCGCCGAGTTCGTGCGGGTTCGCTAGAGGCCTGTACGGTTAATCCGAGTACTCGAATTGGCCACACAGGCCACTGCGGGCATGGATCGGCCGAGGCGGTCATGGGGGCTGGATCTGCTGTTTCTCGGTTATAGTCAACGGGCCTCTGCGGTAATCCGACTATCGCCGGGATATCGAACTACAGTAGGACGTTGCCCCTGCGCCGAAGCCTCGGGCAGCCCAGCCATTTTCCGGTCGGCCGATGCCGATGCCACCCCCCAGCTCATTGAAGGAGCGAGCATGAGCCTCCACGGTCAATACGATCCACAGAACATCTTTGCCCTGATCCTTCGCGGCGACGCGCCGTGCTACAAAATCTACGAAGACGACCAGGTCCTGGCTTTCCTGGACATCTTTCCCCAGTCCACCGGCCACGTCCTGGTCATTCCCAAGGCGTCCCGGGCCCGCAACATCCTGGAGGTCGAACCCACCGTGCTGAGCGCGATGATGTCGGCCGTGCAGTACCTGACGCGAATCATCGTCGACGAGCTGCAGCCCGATGGCGTCCAGATCGCGCAATTCAACGGTGCGGTGGCCGGGCAGACGGTCTATCACATTCACATGCACATCATCCCTCGCTGGGAAGGCCTGCAGGCGGGCGAACACGGCAGGGGCAAGGCCGAGGCCGAAGAACTCAGGGCGCTCCAGGCGCGGCTGGTGGAGCGGATTCGCAAGGCCTGACAGCTCTGGCCCCATGGCTGCCATCAATGGAACATGCTCCGGATCCCTCGAGGTCCGGGCTGCCACGATCGCCCATCGCAGCGATTGCCAGAAAAATAAACTTCATCGCTGTCGATTCCATCCGTTGCCGTTCGATTATCCATGGAGCCGCCACAAGGACGGCTTATCTGCCACCAGGAGATAAGACCATGCGATTTATGGTGATCGTAAAAGCCAGCCCGGAATCGGAAGCCGGGCAACTGCCCAGCGAAGCCTTGCTGACGGCCATGGGGGCCTACAATGAGGAACTGGTCAAGGCAGGCGTCCTGCTCGCCGCCGAAGGTCTGCACCCCAGCGCCAAGGGGGTGCGCGTGCGGTTTTCCGGGCAGGACCGGACGGTGGTCGACGGACCCTTTGCCCACACCGGGGAGCTGATTGCCGGCTTCTGGATTTTCCAGGTCCAGTCGTTGCAAGAGGCGATCGATTGGGTCAAGCGTTGCCCGAACCCAATGATCAGCGACAGCGAAATCGAAATACGCCAGATCTTCGAAGCCGAGGATTTTGGCGAGACCTTTACACCTGAGTTGCGCGAGCAGGAAGAACGCTTGCGAGCCCGGGTGTCCCGTCAATCGTGAAAACCGACAACAGGAGTTACGCCATGAAAATCATTCCCTACCTGGGTTTCAATGGTCACTGTAAGGAAGCTTTTGCCTTGTACAAGGAGGTGCTGGGCGGCGAGGTGTTTTCCATGTCTTTCGCCGACGCGCCGCAGGAGGCGGGCGTGCCCAAGGACCCGGACATGATCCTGCATGCCTGCCTGACGGTGGGCGATTTCAGCATCATGGCTTCCGATTGCCCACCGGGCCAGCCCTTTCAAAAACCCCAGGGTGTATCGATATCCCTCAATGTCGACAGCGTTGCCGAGGCCGAGCGCCTGTTCCATGGCTTGAGCGCGGGTGGCAACGTACAGATGCCGTTGGCGAAGACCTTCTGGGCGGAGCGTTTCGCCATGTTCGAAGATCGTTTCGGGATTGCCTGGATGGTCAACTGCGAGGGGCAGAGCTGAAAACGCTGCGTTGAACACAGCCTTGCCTGACCTTCGTCTCAAGAGTTTTCGTACAGCCTAAGCGTTGACCGCTCTCGGTCCGGGGGACGTGCCCCCGGACCTGCGAGGCAGGTCAGCCCAGATCCCGTGCGTCATGCCGCTCCGGCACCTGGCTCGCCTCATCGCCCCAGGTCCTGTTGACCCGTTGTCCCCGGATCACCGCCGGCCGCTTGGCGATCTCTTCCGCCCAGCGCTGCACATGGGTGTATTCGTGGGCACTGAGGAACTCGGCAGCCGAATAAACATTGTTGCGCACCAGTTGGCCATACCACGGCCAGACCGCGATATCGGCGATGGTGTAATCATTGCCGGCCAGGTAACGACTTTCGGCAAGGCGACGATCCAGCACATCCAGTTGGCGCTTGGCTTCCATGGTGAAGCGGTTGATGGGGTACTCGAGTTTCTCCGGTGCATAGGCATAGAAATGGCCGAAGCCTCCGCCCAGGTAGGGCGCCGAGCCCATTTGCCAGAACAGCCAGTTCAGGGTTTCGGTGCGCCCGGCCAGGTCGGTGGGCAGGAACGCCGAGAACTTCTGCGCCAGGTAAAGAAGGATCGAGCCCGATTCGAAGACACGGATCGACGGCTCGACGCTACGGTCCAGCAGGGCCGGGATCTTCGAGTTGGGGTTGATCTGGACGAAGCCGCTGGAGAACTGGTCGCCCTCGTTGATGCGAATCAGCCAGGCGTCGTACTCCGCGCCGGTATGCCCAAGTGCCAGCAGCTCCTCCAGCAGGATGGTCACTTTCACGCCGTTGGGCGTGGCCAGGGAATAAAGCTGCAACGGATGCTTGCCGACGGGCAGGGTCTTCTCATGGGTGGGCCCTGCGACGGGTCGATTGATATTGGCGAAGTGACCGCCTGAGGGGGCTTCGTGTGTCCAGACTTTCGGAGGTGTGTAGGACGTTTCATTCATGGGACGGACCTCATCGTTTGCTAGCGGCGATCACGGCAGGCCGCAAATATGGACGACTCAGCCACGGTCCATGACCGTGCCCGAGCCAACGTCACGATTGAATAGCAGTCGGCCGGGAAGGTCTACGCCATAACTATTGCTTGAAGTGATAGTGACCATCAAGAAAAGCAAGTTCTGCTTCGTTGTCGATCCAAGGACAATCGCCTCCATCGCATAACGAACCAGACTTCATTTCCAGGAAAGCCCGATGCGCTCTTTATTCATGCCCGCCATGGCGATGGCCTCACTGTTGCTCGCCGGTTGTGCGTCCGCACCGAACGATCCGTCCCTGACCTTGACGACCGAGAAGACACCGGCCGAATACGCAGATTGCGTCGTGCCCAAGCTGCAGAGCAGCACCTTGAACCCGACCGTTTCGCAAACCCAGCGCAGCTACCGGATCGTAGTGCCGAGCAAGGTCGCGGCGGACAACGTGCTGGAAGCCTACAAGGCTGGAAATGGCGGCAAGGTATTCATCTACGAACGCCGGCTGCTGGCTTCGAGCCTGCTGCCATCGAGTTTTGAACGCGCCGCACAGGATTGCATCTGACCGGCCCGAACGTTTTGTCTGTGCTCCTTTGGTTGGCCGCAACCAACCAATTCCCTTAGCCCCGTACCGGCCTCGGTAACGGGGTTTTTTTTTGCCTGCTCGGGCCGGTAGCCCGACTCCGTCAGTTGGATTTGAAATGCGCTGCATTGCCCGACACAATTGCGCCCCCCGATCCGGTCAACCGGGCCGACGATCACGCAAAGGAGCGGTGGGTTGAACGAGCAGACATTGTCCACGCGCCTGGAACGGGTGGCCGCGCATGTGCCGGCCGGCGCACGCCTGGCCGATATCGGCTCGGACCACGGCTACCTGCCGGTAGCGTTGATGCGTCGTGGCGCTATCGTCGCGGCGGTGGCCGGTGAAGTGGCACTGACGCCGTATCGCGCGGCCATGCGCACCGTGCACGAGAATGACCTGCAGACGCGAATCTGCGTGCGCCTGGCCGATGGCCTGGCAGCCATCGAAGCGCAGGACGGGATCAGCGCGATCAGCCTCTGCGGCATGGGCGGCGAGACCATCCGCGACATTCTCGAGGACGGCAAGGCACGCCTTAACGGCCAGGAGCGGCTGATCCTGCAACCCAACGGCGGCGAACAACCGCTGCGCCAGTGGCTGATGCGAAACGACTACCGGATCCTGTGTGAGGAAGCCTTGCGGGAAAATCGTTTCGACTACGAAATCATCGTCGCCGATCGTACCGGACCGGTGATCTATACCGATGAAGAATTGTATTTTGGCCCCTTGCTGATGCAGGCGCGTACGCCGGCATTCCTGGACAAGTGGCAGCGCGCGCTGCGCCGCAAGCAGCGCACCCTGGCGGGTTTCACCCGCGCGCGACAAACCATGCCCGAGGAGAAGGTCCAGGACCTCACCCGGCAGATCCGCTGGATCAGCGTGCTTTTGAACGCTTGCGAGAAGGCTCATCCTGGGCATTTCACCGGTTGAGACCGCCCGTTTGATGCAAGAAAAAATAGTTATATAAATTAATTATATGCATTGAAGGTGCAGCTTTTCTCCTTGCTTCTATTTCATATCAGGTGCGTCGCCAGAACGGGCAACGTACCTGTCATTTCTTCTCGATATTCCTGTTTTCATTGGCTATAAGGCACGTTCACAGGTGTCGTCAAATAAAGAAACTGAAGGGTTTCCTTTGTTGATTTTTTTGTCATACTCGGCCCGCGAGCCGACAGCGGCGTCCGCTCGCCCGGTATTTAGTACTGTCTAATAACAATCAATCAGCAGGCACCCACACCATGAGCATCACCAGCCAATCCGCCACGACGTCTTGTGCCGAACAACTGTCGGCAGCACTCGCACGAATGAAGCAAGCTCACCTGGACGAGGGGCCGGCGAGCCTGGAATTGCGCCGTGATCGCCTCGACCGGGCGATTGCCTTGTTGCTGGACAACCGTGAGGCCATCGTCGCTGCGGTGTCTGCGGACTTCGGCAATCGCAGCCGCGAGCAAACCCTGTTGTCCGATATCGCCGGTTCGGTGGCCAGCCTCAAGCACTGCCGTGAATACCTGGCTCAATGGATGCAGCCGCAATCCCATCCGGCCCCGTTTCCCGGATGCCAGGCCCGGGTCGAGTACCAGCCACTGGGCGTGGTCGGGGTGATCAGTCCGTGGAATTTCCCCATCGTGCTGGCCTTCGGGCCGTTGGCGAGCATTTTCGCCGCCGGCAACCGCGCCATGCTCAAGCCCTCGGAGCTGACCCCGCGCACCTCGGCGCTGATCGGTGAGCTGGTGGGCCGCTATTTCCACGAGAACGAATTGAGCACGGTACTGGGCGACGCTGAGGTCGGGGCGCTGTTCAGTGCACAACCGTTCGATCACCTGATCTTCACCGGCGGTACGTCAGTGGCTCGGCACATCATGCGGGCCGCCTCGGAGAACCTGGTGCCGGTGACCCTGGAGCTGGGCGGCAAATCGCCCGTGCTGGTCTCGCGCAGCGCCGATCTGGCTATGGCGGTCCAGCGAGTGCTGACGGTGAAGACCTTCAACGCCGGCCAGATCTGCCTGGCGCCGGACTATGTGCTGTTGCCGCAAGAGTGGCTCGAAGACTTCGTCGAAGAGGCGCTGCGATTTGTAGCCACCCTGTACCCGACGTTGCGGGACAATCCGGACTACACCTCTATCATCAACCCGCGCAACTTCGACCGCTTGCACGGTTATCTCGCCGACGCCAGGGCCAAGGGGGCTCGGCTGATCGAGATGAATCCGGCCCAGGAAGACCTGGCCGATCGCGAGATTCGCAAGATCGCCCCGACTTTGGTACTCGATCCCAGCGAGCACATGCAGGTCCTGCACGACGAGATTTTTGGGCCGTTATTGCCGATCAAGACCTACCGCGACTTCGCCAGCGCAATCGACTACGTCAATAGTCGTCCACGCCCCCTGGCGGCGTATTACTTCGGCGAGGATGCCGACGAGCGCCAGCAGGTGCTCAAGCGCACCACATCAGGCGCGGTGGTGATCAATGATGTCATGAGCCATGTGCTGTTCGAGGCGCTGCCTTTCGGTGGTGTCGGCCATTCCGGCATGGGCGCCTATCATGGCGTCTACGGATTCCGTACCTTCAGCCATGCCAAGGCGGTGGTGGTACAGAGCCCGATCGGTGAGTCGAACCTGGCGATGCGCGCACCCTACGGCGCAATGATTCACGGATTGCTGGATCAATTGCTGACGGCCGAGTGAGCCGCGAAGGGAGCCTGATCATGAGCGTATTGAAAAGCTTCAAGGCCAAGCTGCTGCGTGCCCTGGCCAAGCGCATGAAAGCCAGGTTCACGTACGATCCGGCGCAGCATCCGCTGCGCAGCGTGGACGAAGTCGATATCCCGACGGCCTGGGGGCCGGCACGGGCATTGTTCTATTGGCCGGTTGTTACGTACACAAGCCCTTTACCGGTGTATCTGAACCTGCACGGCGGCGGTTTCGTGGCCGGCGTGCCCGAACATGACGACAGTTACTGCCGCCGACTGGCCCATAACCTTGGGTGCCTGGTGGTGAACCTGGATTACGTCCTGGCGCCCGAACATCCGTTTCCCGCCGGCCTGCGCCAGAGTTTCAGGGTGCTCGAATGGCTGGCCGAACAGGCTGCGGACCTGGGCATCGACCCCCAGCGTATCGCTGTCGGCGGGCACAGCGCTGGCGGCAACCTGGCCACCGGCGTGGCCAATCTGGCGCGGGGGCACCAAGGGCTGCGGGTGGTGCATCAAATCATCGATTATCCGGTCCTGGATTTGCTCCAGGCCCCGTCACTCAAGCATTCGCCCCTGGACAAGCCGCTGCTTGGCGCGGGCCTGGTGCGTTTCTTCAACAGCTGCTACCTGAGCGATCCAGCCCAGGCCCAGGACCCTCTGGCGTCGCCATTGCTGGCAACGGTCGAGGCGTTGAAGGGCATGCCCGCCACGACCCTGATCACGGCCGAGTACGATATCCTGCGCGCCGAGGGTGACGCCTATGCGCAAAAGTTGCGTCAGGCCGGTGTCTCGGTGAACGCGAAGATGTTCCAAGGTTGCGACCATATGTTCACCCATCTGGGACCGGACGCTTCGGCCCATGAGGCCTGGCAGTCGATAGAGGATGCCCTGCGCGAGGCGTTTCATGGCAGGGCAGTGCAGGAGAACGAGAGCGCTTATGCCTGAAAGCACCTTGCAGACCGTCAGGCGCGGTCGAGGCCGACCGCCTGTTCGCAGTCGCCAGGAGCAGATGAGCCTGCTGCTGGATGCGGCGGCGGAGGCGGTCGGCAATGGCAATTTTGCCAATGTCACCATGGACGCCATCGCCCGTGCCGCCGGAGTCTCGAAAAAGACCGTCTACCTGCTGGTGGAAAGCAAGGAAGCGCTGTTGTCGCAACTGGTGGCCCGGGATTTGTCGACCCTCGAACTGCTGCTGGAAAGCGGCATCGATTGCGCCGAGGACCTGCTCAGTGAGTTGCGCATGTACCTGACGCTGTGGGCACGCCTGACGTTGTCGCCGTTGGCGCTGGGCCTTTATCTGATGGCGGCCCAGGGACGTGAGAACGCGCCAGGTATCGCCAGGATCTGGTACCAGGAGGGCGCCGAGCGCTGCCTGAGCCTGTTGCGGGGCTGGTTGGGCAAGGCCGCCGGCAAGGGACTGCTGGCGGCCCGTGATGTGGAACCTGCGATCGAATTGATCGACGCCTTGTTGATTTCACAGCCCCTCAAGCTGTTCACCCTGGGCATCCAGCAGCACTGGAGCGACGAGCAGATCAGCCAGCGGGTCGACGTCGCCCTCGACATGTTCGGCCGTTGTTTCATCCAGCACTCACCCTTATCGAAGGCGTAGGCCAATCCCGCGGCAAGCTCAATTGCCGCCTGGGCGCCGGGACAGACGATAAGACAGTTGGGCTCGGGTCAGGCCGAGGCGGCGGGCCGCTTCCGAGACGTTGCCTTTCACCTCTTTCAGGCAATGGTCGATCATCGTGTCTTCGATTTCCTGCAATGACAGTCGGCTAAGGTCCTTGCCACCGAACAAGGCCTGGATCGCCTCAATACCTGCATCGGCAGGCACGGGCGCTGGGATAGGGCGCTGAGACGAGGGCGAGTCGTTCGGCGCCGCTGCCAACTGGCCGCGGGTGCCGATGGAAAACATCGGCTGGGCCAGGCGTTCACCGCTGGTGAACAGGTGGGCCAGGTCGATCGCACCGCCATCCGGCGCACTGATCACACCGCGCTCGACCAGGTTTTGCAATTCCCGGATGTTGCCTGGAAAGTCGTAGGCCAGCAGGGTGTCGGCGGTGCGCGGCGTGAAACCACTGATCTGGCGACCATGCAGGCGCGTGAAACGATGCAGGAAGTGCGTCATCAGCAACGGGATGTCTTCCTTGCGCTCGCGTAGTGGCGGCAAGTGGATGGGAAACACATTCAGGCGAAAGAACAGGTCCTCGCGAAATTCCCCTCGCTGCGCCGCGGCACGCAGATCGACGTTGGTAGCGGCCACCACTCGCACATCGACCTTGAGGGTGCGGCTGCCGCCGACCCGCTCGACTTCGCCTTCCTGCAGGGCGCGCAATAACTTGCCCTGGGCCACCAGGCTGAGGGTACCGATTTCGTCGAGGAACAGCGTGCCGCCGTTGGCGCGCTCGAAGCGGCCGGCGCGTGACTGGGTCGCACCGGTGAAGGCGCCGCGCTCGACTCCGAACAGTTCCGACTCCATCAGGTTTTCCGGAATGGCCGCGCAGTTGATGGCCACGAACGGGGCGTCATGGCGCGGACTGATGCGGTGCAGCATCCGCGCGAACATTTCCTTGCCGACCCCGGACTCACCGGTGAACAGCACGGTCGCCTGGGTAGGCGCGACCCTGCGCAGCATGTGACAGGCGGCGTTGAAGGAAGAGGAGATGCCCACCATGTCGCCGTCCTGGGCCGGCCCCGAATCGGCTTGCGGGTTCGCCGGCAGGGTGCCGCTGCCGGCGGCGTCGCGGGGTGTCGTGCTGCGTCCGCTGCTGCTGACGAAGGGTTCGGCGCTGAGATCGGCCAGGTCCTGTTCCGCGTCTTCCCATTCTTCGGCGGGCTTGCCGATCAGGCGGCAGATATTCGAGCCGGTGGAACGGCATTCGACCTCGCGGTAGACGATCAACCGGCCCACCATCGCCGAGGTGTAGCCCGTGGCGTAGCCGGTCTGCATCCAGCAGGCCGGCTCGGTGCCGATGCCGTATTGGGCGATGTGTTCATCGTCCTCACTGGAGTGATGCCAGAGGAACTCGCCGTAATAGGTCCCCAGGTTCATGTCGAATTCGAAGTGTACCGGTTCGACCTTGACGGCCCCTTCGATGGCGTGGATCACCGGGCCGGCGGCGAACAGGGCGAGGGTATCGGCTTCGGGGAAACGCTCCTTGATCAGCGCTGCGTCCCGGGCGCCGCAGTGGTAGCCGGTGCGCAGCATGATGCCGCGGGCCCGGGCCAGGCCCATGCTTTCGATCAGTTCCCGGCGCAATGCACCGATGCCGCTGTTGTGCATCAACAGCATGCGTGCACCATTGAGCCAGATGCGGCCATCGCCGGGGCTGAACAGCAGGCACTCCGTCAGGTCCTGCAGGGTAGGCGCGGCGCCGGGGGGCAGTTGCTCGCTGGCCCCGCGCACCGGTTTTTGCTGGGCTCCGCGAGAAAGTTCCGCCAGGGAAATCAGCTTGTCTGCCATCGCCAATCCTTAATAGGAATAATCATAATCTGCATAGTGCAGCATGAATTTGATGAAATCATCACTTTTCCTGGTCCTGTTCCGCTTCGGTTTCTCCGCTGTCATTCCCCTGATTCGCTGAATGTCCCGTGCTTGAGCGGTCGCTGTGTCATTTCCGTTAGATGGCATATCGCTTGCTACAACTAGTTACCGAGTTTAACTAATTCGGCAATAACAACATGGCTTGGTTGGCGCCCCCCTGGCACAGCACAAGCGCGAATCGGGAAACCCGTATGAAGCTGACCAACAAGAGGATCGTCGTGACCGGAGTCTCCTCCGGCATAGGCGCCGAAACAGCCCGAACCCTGCGTGCCCACGGAGCCATTGTGATCGGCATGGATCGCAATGAGCCCAACCTGAGCCTGGACGGTTTCATCCAGGCCGATCTCAGCCATCCCACAGCCATCGATGCCGCCGTGCGCCAATTGCCGCAGGCTCTCGATGGCCTGTGCAATATCGCCGGGGTGCCGGGAACTGCCGATCCGCATCTGGTCGCCCAGGTCAATTATCTGGGCCTGCGTTATCTGTGCACGGCGATGCTGCCACGCATCGGTGCCGGGGGCAGCATCGTCAACGTCGCCTCGATCCTCGGCGCCCAGTGGCCACAACGGCTGGAACTGCACAGGGCCCTGGCGCGCACCGAGGGGTATGGCGAAGGCGAGGCCTGGCTGGCTCGACATCCGGTGCCGGTTGACAGCTGCTACCAGTATTTCAAGGAAGCCCTGATCGTCTGGACCTACCTGCAGGCCCAGCCCTGGTTCATGCAGACCTCGGTGCGCATGAACAGCGTGGCCCCCGGCCCGGTGTTCACGCCGATCCTCGGTGACTTCGTCAGCATGCTCGGCCAGGAGCGCGTCGCGGCCGATGCCCACCGCATGAAACGTCCGGCCTACGCCGATGAGGTGGCGGCCGTCATCGCCTTCCTGTGCGCCGATGAGTCGCGCTGGATCAACGGCGTCAACCTGCCTGTCGATGGCGGGCTGGCCTCCACCTACATCTGAACGAGGTACCGCTTGCCGCGTTTTGACGTGCAGCCCTTGCCGGTGGTGCCGGCCAGAGGTCGATCCAAGAACCTGTTTCCCACAACAAGAACAATGAGGAACACCATGCGCAACTCTCGGAGCAACTTTCGTTACAACCCGGGTTTCAAGCGTTCCGCCCTGGCGCTGTCGGCCTGCCTGGCCAGCCTGGCTTCCCAGTCCCAGGCGGCGCAGATAGATCTGGGCGACAGTGAATGGCGCCTGCGTTGGGACAACACCATCAAGTACAGCCAGGCCTGGCGCCTGCACGGTGCCGACGACAAGCTGATCAACGCACCGACGGCGGGCGGCCTGTATCCTTCGATCCAGAGCCAGGGCGATCGCAATTTCAGCCGTGGCCTGGTCTCCAATCGCCTGGACCTGTTCAGTGAAATGGACCTGAGCCGGGAAAACTATGGCCTGCGGATCAGTGGGGCGGCCTGGTACGACGACATCTATAACCAGGACACCGACGACAGCGCCAACCCGCATTTTCTCGACGATACCCGCGAACTGCACGGGCGCGACGCCGAGTTGCTCGATGCCTTTGTCTTCCTGCGAGGCAATGTCGGCGATTCGAGCCAGGGAACGCTGCGCCTGGGGCGCCATAGCCTGATCTACGGCGAGAGCCTGTTCTACGGTGGCAACGGTATCGCCGCCGCCCAGGGCCCCACCGACGTCGTCAAGTTGCTCAGTGTTCCGGGAACCCAGTTCAAGGAAATCCTGCGCCCGGTCAACCAGGTGTCCGGGCAATTGCAGATCAATCCGCAGTTGTCGGTGGGGGCGTACTACCAGTTCGAGTGGGAGCGTTCCAATCTGCCGGGTGCCGGCAGCTATCTGAGCGACAACGACGGTATCGGCGAAGGCTCCGGGGACTGGACCCAGGTGTTCGGCAATACCACCGTGCATGCGTCCGATATCGAGGCGCGGAACTCGGGGCAGGGCGGCATGCAACTGCGCTACAAGCCCGACGGCACCGAACTGGAACTGGGTTTCTATGCCGCCCAGTATCATGACAAGGCCCCGAGCGCGCTCTATGCCTACCTCGACGGCGCGGCGGCGGCTGCCACCGGGTTGCCGATCCTGGGCGCCTATCGCCAGGTCTATGCCGAAGACATCAAGACCGTGGGCGTCAGCTTCTCGACCGCGTATGGCCCGTTCAACTTCGCCGGCGAGACCTCGGTGCGTTGGGACGCGCCCCTGGTCAGCAACCTGCAAGTGGTGACGCCCGGGACCGCGGCGGACAACAGTGGCGATGCGCTTTACGCCAAAGGCAAGACCGCCCACGTCAATCTGTCGACCATCTACCTGCTGCCACCCAACGCGCTGTGGGACGGAGGTTCGGTCCTCGCCGAGCTGGCCTGGAACCGGACCCTCAGTGTCACTGAAAACCGCGCGGCCCTGGACTCCAACACCACCCGCGATGCCACCGCGCTGCGGGTGCTGGCCGAGCCTGCCTACTTCCAGGTGGCGGATGCGCTGGACGTGAGCGTTCCCATGGGCTTTGGCGTGGTGCTCGATGGACATTCATCGGCAGTGAGCAAGTCCGGCTTCGGCAATACCCACGCCGGTGACTGGAGTATCGGGCTGAAGGCCACCTACCTGCAGCGCTGGGACTTCGGCGTCAACTACGTGAACTTCTTCGGCAAGACCGGCGCCGGGCTGCGCGAGGACGGCAACTTCAGCTACGCGCAGTCCCTGGCCGACCGCGATTTCGTGTCCGTGTACGTGAAAACCACATTCTAATAAGAGGTTTCATTTTCCATGCAAAGCCTATTTTCCTTGCGTATTGCGGCCCTGGTCATTGCCTTGTCGAGCACTGGTTTCGTGCACGCGGCGGTGTCCCCCGAGCAGGCGGCACGACTGAACAAAGACCTCACCCCCATGGGCGCCGAGCGTGCAGGCAACAAGGACGGCAGCATCCCGGCATGGACAGGCGGCTACACCCAGGTGCCCGCCGGTTACAAGAACGGCGACAAACGCGCCGATCCATTTGCCTCCGAGAAACCGCTGTATTCGGTCAGCGCCGCGAACATGGCGCAATACTCCGACCTGTTGGCCGAGGGCACCAAGGCCCTGATGCAGAAATACCCGGGCTATCGCCTGGACGTCTATCCGACCCACCGCAGTGCCGCCGCCCCGCAGTGGGTATATGACAACACCCTGCAGAACGCGACCCGGGCCACCGTTGATGTGGAAACCGAGAAAGTCAGCGGTGCCTACGGCGGGATTCCGTTCCCGCTGCCGCAGAACGGTACCGAGGCCCTGTGGAACTATCGATTGTCCTGGCAGGGCGCCGACACCTTCTATGCGCCGTTCGACACCTGGCTGATGACCGCCGGCGGCAAGAAGATCCAGGCTACCCGGGCCCGTTTCTGGTACCAGGATCCGTACTACTTCAAGGAAGGCAGCCTCGAAACGTTCGCCGGCAAATTCCGGATCGGCAAGCTGTCCACGGAATTGCCCTCTTCAAAGGCGGGCGAAGGCCTGATGACCCACTGGGACATGGATCCTGGAAAACGTGCTGCCTGGCAGTACCTGGTCGGCCAGCGCCGGGTACGGCGCGCACCGAACATCGCCTATGACACTCCGGACTTCGTCACCTCCGGCGTCGGTTTCTTCGACGAAGCCTTCATGATCTTCGGCCCGACCGACCGTTACGACCTGAAGCTGGAAGGCAAGAAAGAACTGCTGGTGCCGTACAACAACAACCGCTGCGCAGCGGCCAGGAGTGACGACCTGGTCAAGCCGGGCTTCCTCAATCCCGACCTGGTGCGCTGGGAGAAACATCGGGTCTGGGTCGTGAGCGCCACCCTGCGCGAAGGCAAGCGTCACGTCGTGCCCAAGCGCACCTACTACGTGGATGAGGATTCCTGGCAAGTGCTGCTGGTCGACGGTTACGACGCCCAGGGCAAGCTGGGACGGCATAACTACTCGCTGACCCTGCTGGCCCCCGAGATGCCGGCACTGACCGCGCAGATGCAATGGGGCAGTTACAACCTGGAAACCGGCGCCTACTTCCTGAACTCCTCGGCCAACGACCTGGATGTGCAGTACCAGAGTTATCCGCGTCCGTCGGCTTCGTTCTTCACCCCCGATGCCATGGCCAACGACAGTTCGCGCTAGGCATTGCAAGGCGCGCCACTGCCTGGGCAGCGGTGCGCCTGGCTGGGGGCTGGATAATTTTCATGCAGTGACGGGAGCGGACATGATCGGGACATTTTCACTGAGGCGAGGGCGGTCGGCGGCCCGGTTGTTGAGCATGATGCTGACCTTGCTGTTGGTATCGGGCTGGACGCTGGCCAGTCCCACACCCGTGTTGCTGGATCAACCGGCCATGCGTAGCGCCAAAGCACCCCGTGCCGTGCTCCTGGCGGTGACCCGCGCGGGCGAACGGTTGGTGGCGGTGGGGGAGCGGGGGATCGTCCTGCTCTCCGACGACTCCGGCAAGCGCTGGCGCCAGGCCGAGGTGCCGGTCAGCGTCAGCCTGACGGCGGTGCAGTTCGTCGATCCGCAGCAGGGCTGGGCGGTCGGCCACATGGGGGTGGTGCTGCACAGCCGCGACGGCGGTGAAACCTGGACCAGGCAGTTGGACGGCATCGAAGCCGCGCAGCAAGCGCTGTTTCTGGCCCGCCAACGGCAAGACGCCCAGCGGTTGAAGGACGCCGAACGGCTGGTGGCGGACGGTCCGGACAAGCCGTTCCTCGACCTGTACTTCAGCGACGCGCGCAATGGCTATGTGGTGGGTGCCTATGGCCTCATCCTGCGGACCCAGGACGGAGGGCAGAACTGGCAGCCCTGGATGCAACAGGTCGACAACCCCGAAGGGCTGAACCTGTACGGCATCCGGGCGGCCGGTCGCGCGTTGTTCATTGTCGGTGAGCGAGGCCTGCTGCTGCGTTCTACGGACGACGGGGCCAGCTTCCACTCCCTGGAGTCACCTTACCCCGGCAGTTTCTTCGGCGTGCAGGGCAGCGCCAACGGCGAGTTGCTGGTATTCGGGCTGCGAGGCAATGCGTATTGGTCGGGCGACCAGGGGGCTAGCTGGCGACGCATGGACACCGGCCTGGAGTCGGCCTTGTCCGCCTCGACCCGCCTGGGTGATGGCGCATCGG
The DNA here is from genome assembly GCF_900101215.1 of Pseudomonas sp. NFACC32-1. NCBI lineage: Bacteria > Pseudomonadati > Pseudomonadota > Gammaproteobacteria > Pseudomonadales > Pseudomonadaceae > Pseudomonas > Pseudomonas sp. NFACC32-1. Next base: position 153,022 of record NZ_FMUL01000009.1, on the reverse strand, counting down.
TCCTGGCGAGCCAGGGCGGTGACCTGCTGCTCAGCCCCGGTGGCGGCAGTCGTTTCCGGCCCCTGGCCGCTGCGGCCGGCACTTCGGTCGCCGGTCTGGTGGCGGCTCCGGACGGCAGCCTGATCTGCGTCGGCCTGGGCGGCGTGACCCGCCTCGATCCCGACCTTTCCCCGGCGCAACGCTGAACACAACTCGCCTGAGCCCTCGTGGCCGTATTCGGAGCCTGACGTGAACGACCATAATCCCGCCCTCGAACAGCAAGTGGTGACCGCCCGCCTGGAGGACTTCGACCCGCGCTCCGGCAACCTGGGCGAGCGGGCGATCTTCAATCACCGGCCCTGGGTCATCCTGCTCTGCCTGCTGGCGACCCTGGTACTGGGTTACCAGGCCAGCAAGATCGGGTTGAATGCCAGTTTCGAGAAGACCATCCCGACGTCCCATCCCTATGTCGCCCATTTCCTCGAACAACGCAGCGAACTGAGCGGTCTGGGCAATTCGATCCGCATCGCCGTGGAGGTCAAGGACGGCAGTATCTTCGACAAGGACTACCTCGACACCCTGGCCCGGCTCAACGACGAAATCTATCTGCTGCCCGGTGTCGACAAGCCCTATATGAAGTCATTGTGGACACCGACCACCCGCTGGACCGCCGTGACCGAAGAGGGACTGGATGGCGGCACGGTGATCCCGGACAGCTACGACGGCTCGCCGGCCAGCCTGGACGAGGTGCGCACCAACGTCGCCCGTTCCGGCGAGATCGGCCAACTGGTGGCGGCCAACTTTCAGTCCAGCGTGATCTTCGTGCCGTTGCTGGAGATCAACCCGGCGACCGGCAAGGCGCTGGACGCCGGCGAGTTCTCCCGGCAGTTGGAAGCGTTGCGCGACAAGTACCAGAGCGCGCGGATCCAGATCCATATAACAGGGTTCACCAAGATCATCGGCGACCTGATCGCCGGCCTGACCCAGGTGCTGCTGTTCTTCGTGGTGGCGGTGCTGGTGACGGTGGCGGTGCTCTATTGGTACACCCGTTGTGCGCGCAGCACGGCATTGGTGGTGCTCTGCTCGCTGGTGGCTGTGCTTTGGCAGATCGGCCTGCTCGCCAGCCTCGGTTACGACCTGGATCCCTATTCGGCGCTGGTTCCCTTCCTGGTATTCGCCATCGGCATGAGCCATGGCGCGCAGAAAATGAATGGCATCATGCAGGACATCGGTCGTGGCACCCACCGGGTGATTGCCGCGCGCTACACCTTCCGTCGTCTGTTCGCCGCTGGCATGACCGCGTTGCTCTGCGATGCCGTGGGCTTCGCCGTGCTGATCGTGATCAAGATCCAGGTGATCCAGGACCTGGCGATCACCGCCAGTATCGGTGTGGCGGTGCTGATCTTCACCAACCTGATCCTGCTGCCGATTCTGCTCAGTTATGTCGGGGTCGGTGCCAAGGCGGCGGCACGCAGCCTGCGCACGGAAACGGCCGAGTTGGCTGCGAGCGTCAGGCATCCGTTCTGGCGCTTTCTCGATCTGTTCACCCAGCGTTCCTGGGCGTGCGCGGCCTGCCTGGTTGGCCTGGCGCTGGCAGTGGGCGGGTTCGCCGTCAGCCTGCAATTGAAGGTGGGCGACCTGGATCCCGGCGCGCCGGAACTGCGGCCGGACTCACGCTATAACCGCGATGCGGCCTTCATGACGCAAAACTATGCGGCCAGTTCGGACATTTTCGTGGTGATGGTGAAAACTCCGGAAGACCAGTGCACCCGCTATCCGACCCTGGCTGCCGTCGATTCCCTGGCCTGGCAACTGGAACAACTGCCGGGCGTGGAGTCCACCAACTCCATGGCCGCCCTGAGCAAGATCGCCGCCGCCGGCTATAACGAGGGCAACTTCAAGTGGTACGAGTTGATTCCCAACGACGGCGCCCTTGGCGCGGTACAGACCCGGGCGCCCCGAGAACTGTTCAACCAGGGCTGTTCGCTGCTCTCGCTCTACGTGTACCTGGCCGACCATAAGGCCGACACCTTGCAACGGGTGGTGGAAACCAGCGAAGCCTTCATCGCCCGGCAGCAGTTGCCGGACGTCAAGTTCATGCTCGCCGCCGGCAGCGCCGGGATCGAGGCCGCCACCAACATCGTGGTCAAGAAGGCCATGCGCGAGATGCTGTTCTGGGTCTATGGCGCCGTTGTCCTGCTTTGCTGGGTAACCTTCCGCTCCTGGCGCGCGGTACTCGCCGCGGTGCTGCCATTGGTGCTCACGTCGATTCTCTGCGAGGCGCTGATGGTCGGACTCGGCATGGGCGTCAAGGTGGCCACCTTGCCGGTGATCGCCCTGGGCGTGGGGATTGGCGTCGACTACGCACTCTACGTGCTGAGCATCATCCTGGTGCACATGCGCGCCGGCGCCTCGTTGTCCGAGGCGTACTACCGGGCATTGCTGTTCACCGGCAAGGTGGTGCTGCTGACCGGCATCACCCTGGCCATCGCCGTGGCAACCTGGGCCTGGTCGCCGATCAAGTTCCAGGCCGACATGGGCATCCTGCTGGCGTTCATGTTCCTGGTGAACATGCTCGGCGCCCTGATCCTGCTGCCGGCGCTGGCTTACTTCCTGTTGCCCCAGCGACTCTTCGCAAAAAAGCCTGAGCCCTCCGGGGCGCTGCAGCCGATCGGGGAGGGGGGCAACTGACATCCAGGGGCGGGTCCTGATCCTGATGGATTGTCGATGCTCGCCTTCGCGACGCCCGACCGTCACCACGCCTCCTGAGGGGATGGTCATTGGCAGCTTGCGGACGTACTTCGGACGCCGGGATTTCGCTGCCATATTTTTGGCAGACCGCTTTTCAGATGAGCTTTTTCATTGAATTGCAAAAGGAAAACCACGGCTTCGCCTGGCTTGATCTAAGCTCCAGAAAAGAGTCGCCCCGAGCAGGGGGGTCCAATGCGAAGCGCATCTGAAAACAGTCTCGGGAAAGCGTTGGAGGCCTGCAGGGACAGCTTCATTTCTGTAGGCTTCTTCAGCCTTTTCATCAATGCACTCATGCTCGTTCCGACCTTCTACATGCTCCAGGTCTACGGTCGAGTGATGACCAGCGGCAGTCTCACCACCCTGGCCATGCTGACGCTGATCATGACCGGGCTGGTGGTGACCCTGGGGTCTTTGGAGTGGATACGTTCGCGCATCATGGTCCACGTCAGTACCCGGCTGGATGTACTGCTCAGTCGCCAGGTCTACAAGGCCAGCTTCAGACGGGCGCTGGACAGCGGTGGCATGGACGCCTCGGCTCAGTCCCTCAACGACCTGACAGGCTTGCGGCAGTTTCTTTCCGGCAATGGCCTGTTCGCTTTCTTCGACGCGCCCTGGCTACCGATCTATATCGCCGTGATGTTTGTCTTCCATCCCTGGTTTGGCTGGGTCGCCACGGGCAGTGCCCTGTTGTTGCTGATGCTCGCGTTCATCAACGAAAAACTCACCGGGCCGGTGCTGGCCCAGGCCAACAAGGAGCACATCGGCGCCACGCTCGACACCACGAAGAACCTGCGTAACGCCGAAGTCATCGAGTCCATGGGCATGCTTGAAACCCTGATGGACCGATGGGGGCGTCGGCAACGGAGCGTGCTGTTGCTGCAGGCGCTGGCGAGCAATCGAGGCGCGGCCATCAGCACGCTGTCCCGGACCTTCCGGCTGCTGGTGCAATCGCTGGTACTGGGAGTGGGTGCGTACCTGGCGGTGGATCACCAGGTGGGTGCCGGCATGGTGTTCGCCGGCTCCGTGCTGCTGGGGCGGGCCCTGGCTCCCATCGACCTGATCATCGGCAGCTGGAAGGGTTTCACCGCCGCGCGGTCGCAGTATGGTCGCCTGAACGACATCCTGCGCAAACAACAAGCCCAACCCGAATGCATGCCCTTGCCGGCGCCCCAGGGACATGTGCAGGTGGAGAACCTGGTGGTGACAGCGCCCGGCTCCAGGACCCCGATCATCAAGAACATCAGCTTCAGCGTGCCGGCCGGTTGCATGGTCGGCATCATCGGCCCCAGTGCCGCGGGCAAGTCGACCCTGGCCCGGGCGCTCATCGGGGTGTGGGTCGCCCAACATGGGGTGGTCCGGCTCGATGGCGCGGACATCAGTGCCTGGAACAAGCATGATCTCGGCCCCCATATCGGCTACTTGCCCCAGGACATCGAATTGTTCGAGGGCAGTATCGCGGAGAACATCGCACGCTTCTCCGCGGTGGATCCGGCGGAGGTCATCCTGGCCGCCAGGACCGCCGGTGTCCACGAGATGATCCTGCAACTGCCCGATGGCTACGACACCGTCATCGGCAGTGAAGGTGTGATGCTGTCGGCAGGGCAGCGCCAGCGCATCGGTCTGGCCCGAGCGCTCTATGGCCGCCCGCGCCTGATCGTGCTCGACGAGCCCAATTCCAACCTGGATGACGTCGGTGACCGTGCCCTGGCGGCTGCCTTGCAGCAGCTCAAGCAGACCGGCGCGACGCTGTTCGTCATCACGCACCGCACCAATATCGTGTCGCAACTCAACCGGCTCCTGGTGATGAACGCCGGAATGATCAGTCTGTATGGGGCACGCGAGGATGTGCTGGCCGAACTCAAAGCGCAGCAACAGCGGGCACAGAAGCCCGCCATGCCCGCCAGCGCCGGCATCACGTGTGTCGATACCGGCAGGGGTGATACCGATGAACCCTGCGACGCCAGACCGTCGAATTGAAAGCCCTACCGAACTACCGACCTCCGATCGAAAGATCCGCCGCCTGGGCATTGCGATTGTCGGCGTGACCTTTGGCCTGTTCGGCACCTGGGCGGCAGTCGCGCCTATCGATGGCGCCGCTTACGCGCCGGGGGTGGTCACCGTGCAGTCCTACCGCAAGACGGTCCAGCACCTGGAAGGTGGCATCGTCAAGACGCTGCTGGCCCATGACGGTGACATCGTCCAGCGTGACGACCCCTTGATCATTCTCGACGACGCCCAGTTGCGCTTCGAATACGAGATCAGCCGAAACCAACTGGTCGCGACCAAGGCCATGGAGGCAAGGCTCAGGGCCGAACGCGACGAACTCGCGACCATCGACTTTGGCGAGGCTTCCGGCCCGGCCAGCCTGCGTGCTGAGGAGGCACGCCAAGGCGAGACCCAGGTGTTCAATGCCCGCCGAGGAGCACGGGCGGGGCAGGTCGCGGTATTGCGTGAGCGTATCGGCCAGCTGCAGCAACAGGTCAAGGGCCTGGAATCGATGATCGCCGCCAAGGCGCATCTGGAACGCTCCTATGGCGGTGAAATCACCGAGCTGGGCGACCTGCTCAAGCAAGGATTCGTCGACAAGCAGCGCCTGGTCGAGCAGGAGCGCAAGCTGGGGCTGCTCAGGTCGGAGCTCGCCGATCACCGTTCCAGCATCAACAGGACCCGCCTGCAGATCAACGAAACCCAGTTGCAGATCCTGCAGATCGACAAGGACTTCAACGCCGATGTGGTCAAGCAGTTGGCCGAAGTCCAGGGGCGCATGTACGACCTGCAGGAAAAGACCTCGGCCCTGGAAGACCGCCTCAGCCGTATCGTCATCCGCGCCCCCGATGCGGGCATGGTGATCGGCATGACGGTGCACACCATTGGTGGGGTGGTGAGTCCGGCCACGCCGTTGCTGGACATCGTGCCTTCGGTTTCCGAGCTGGTGATCGAGGCCCAGGTCGCGCCGGTGGACATCGATCGCATTGCCATCGGCAAACGTGCAGACATCCGTTTTGGCGCGTTCGACAGTGCCACGACGCCCGTCATCGAAGGGGAGGTCAGCAGCGTATCGGCTGACCGACTGACCCAGGAAAAGACCGGTACTGCCTATTACCTGGCACGCGTGCGGGTGACTGCCAACGGCGCTCGGACCCTGGGGGAACGCAAGCTGCTGCCGGGGATGCCGGCGGATGTATTGATCATCACCGGCGAACGCACGCTGCTGCAGTACTTGATGCAGCCAGCCCGGGCGGCCTTGTCTCAATCGATGATCGAGGAGTGAGGCATGGACCGTGCAGCCGTTTTGTTGGGCGGGTTGATGCTCGCCACGAATGCCGTCCTGGCACAGGCCTCCGAGACCATCTCGACCGGGGTCAGTGCCTCGACATTTTCCACCGACCTGATGCAGCTGTATCGCGAAGCGCGCCTGGAAGATCCGCAGATACTGGCTTCCCATGCACGGGCACAGGCAGGCCAGGAACACCAGCGCGAAGCCATGGGAGCGCTGTTGCCGCAACTTTCGTTCAACGCCGGGACCAATCGAATCCATCAGGACAGCGACCTGGTGCAGCGCAGCTACGACAGTGAAAGCTACAACCTGGTGCTGCGTCAGTACCTCTACAACAAAACGGCGTGGGAGAACTACCGCAAATTCCAGAGCCTGGCGCGACAGTCCGAATCCCAGGCGCTGGATACCCAGGCCGAGGCGGCGGTGGAGCTGGCGCGGCGTTATTTCCTGGCGCTGGCGGCCGAAGATGAGCTGGAGTTGGTGCGGGCGGAACGTCGAACCACCCAGAGCAGCCTGGATCGGGTCAATGCCCTGTACGAGAAGCAGTTGGCCCTGGTCACCGACCAGCTTGATCTCAAGGCCAGGGTGGACTTGTTGGCAGCTCAGGAGCTCGATGCCCGCAACCAGGCCAGCATCAGCCGCGAGGCATTGGCGGAAATCGTCGGGCGCCCCGTGAAGGAGAGGCTCAACCGGATCCGCGACGACATTGATTTGCAGGTTTCGACCCAGAGCCTGGAAGCCTGGGTCCGCGACGGCATCGCGCTCAACCCGGCCCTCAAGGCCAACGAGAGCGGTGTCGAAGCCGCCGGCGCTGCCTTGCGCAGCGGCAAGGGCGGGCATTACCCGACCCTGAGCCTGAACCTGAGCGCCCTGCAGACCAACGAGGGCTACAACAATTCCCTTGCTCCGCGTACTGACAGCTATGTCGCTGGAATCGGCATCCAGGTGCCGCTGTACAGCGGTGGTTCGACTTCGGCGAGGGTCCGTGGGCTCTATCAGGACCAGCAGGTTGCCGAACAGGAACTGGAAGCCGTCCGGCGCCGGGTGGTCAAGGAAATCACCAGTGCCTATCTGACGGCCAGCTCCAATGGCGAGAAAATCGCCGCGAATCGCCTGGCCCTGAGTTCCGCCCAGCTGTCCCGGGTCGCGGCGGAAAAAGCGCTGAGCTACGGGATGATCAATTCCGTCGATGTGCTGGCCAGCGTGCGCAACGAGTTCCGCGCTCGACGCGACCTGCTCAAGACGCAATACGATTTTCTCAGCAATGTGCTGATCCTCAATCGCTGGGCAGGAAAACCACCAGCCGACAGCATCGCAAACGTCAATGTCTGGCTGGGCCCCGGTAACGGTCCGGGCGAGAAACGTATCGATGCCGCCAGGTGAAGGCGCCGGCGTTCAGCAACGTGCCGCGCTGCGCGGAGTCGACGGCAAATTGACGAGCCTGCGGCTGTCACTTCCAATTTCGCGCCGCTGGTCGGTTAATTGACGAAGTGCGCTTTTCCAGATCAGCGATATCGTCACAGGAAAAAGAGGTAGCTGGATGATTTCAATGGATATTTTTTATTGACTGGCCATGCGCAGCGAAACGGCGGATCTGCGCTCGATGCAGCGGCCCTGCCAGTTGCGACTGACAGGCGCCAGCTGGCCTAGACTCAGCAAACAGGCTCGAGGGAGCACATTATCATGTGTAAGCTGTTGATAATTATTCCTGTTTATTCCGCCTCAGTGGGTTTATCCGGCTTCATGGATTATCCACCCTCACAACAAGTGTCAAGGATGGAGGCTCTCGTCGGTGCTTCAGGGGGGCCAGGAATATGACGTCGGACCATAAGAAACCGATTCGTGTGATGCTGATCGACTGTCGTCCCCTGGTACTGATGGGGCTTCACGATCTGATCAATGCCAGGAAGCCCCAGATGGAAGTGAGCGGCCAGGCCTCCACCTACACCAATGCGCTGGACCTGGCCGATCAATTGCGACCCAACGTGATCTTCTTCAGCTTCTTTCCGGACGCCCTGGATCCGCTGGAGGTCGTCGCGGAGCTCACTCGCAGCGCCGAAATGAAAGTCCTGGTGCTCAAGGGACTTTACGAGGCGGTGCCCGCTGCCCAGGCGATCGAGGCAGGGGCCCGCGGGATTGTATTGGCGGAGGATCCGACGGAATCCATCATCCGGGCCATCATCCAGGTTCATCACCGCGATGTCGGTATGGACCGGGCGTGGGCCGATGGGCTTTCAGGTTATGCCGCCAGTGGGCACATACCGTTGAAGTGCAACCTGGAGCAGGCCAAGCAGGCGCGGCTGACCCTGCGCGAAAGAGAGCTGATTCTCGCCATCGTGGGTGATCCTTCCGCCAAATACATCAGCATCGCCGAGCGTTTGGGCATCAGCGAACACACCGTGCACAATCATCTGAGCAACATCTATCAGAAGCTCAATCTCATCAATCGCATCGACCTGCTGATGTATGCCCTCAAACACGGGCTCACCAGCAACCAGGCACCACCCGAGTCGACCTGGGTGGAGCTGGATTGATGCTCATCGTGCGAGGGTGGCTTCCAGGCCGCCCTCGCATCGGGTCAAGCACCTTCGGTTATCAGGCACTCCCAAGCACGATGTCGGTACTCAGCAGGTCGACGCCCACCAGGGTAATGGTAGTCACCTGTCCGCCCGACTCGGCCACCGTCACGATGCTGTCGGCTCCCGTGTTGTCGATCAGTTGTACCACCGCGCCCTGGTCACCGTTGAGTACCAGGCTGTCTCGCTGGCCTGCGGTATCGAAGCCGGTGAGCTGGTACAGGTTTTCGGTGAATGTCAGGTCGACGTTGAAGGCATCTCGCTCACCGCCCGTGCCTGCCAGCAGGTAATCGAACGTGGCGTCGTCCGCTTCGTCGGCGAACAGGTTGGCGTCGAAGGTGCTGGTGGCGCTATCCCCATCCTTGTCGGTCAACGTTGCGTTGAACGTCAGCTGGATGTCGCTGGCCAGGCTCTCGGATTCCTGGATGAACTGGATCACTGGAATCTTGATCGCGCCCCGGGCCATGGTGAGCTGGACGGCATCGATCATCGCCGTGCCTTCACGTTCGACCAGGAAAGACACCTGGCCGCCGGCTTCCGCAGTCAGGGTGTTCACCTCCGTGAGATTGGAGAAAGTGCCATCCTCGTAGAAGATCCTGAAGTACAGGTCTTCGGTGGCCGTGTTATAGCCCGCCACGGAGTTGTCGATGAAGATCTTCATGCCGGTCAGCAGGCTTTCCGGGTTGATGACGAAGCTTTCATCGGCGGCGCCGATCGCCGCCAGGTTATCGCCCTGGAGGAGATTGTTGCCCACGCCGATCCCGGAGGTGCTGACGTTCATCGCCGTCGGGTCGATGTACGAGGGCAGGGGATTGGTCTGCAGGGCCGCCTCGGTGGGGTCGGGAGCGCCAAGGCCGATACCCGCCAGGATGTCTGTGGTGGAGGCAAGCGCCTTCGCGGAGAAGAACACGATTTCCTCCGAGGCCGAAGGAATGGTCGGGTCGTTGGTTTCCGGGATCAACAATGTGCGCACGGGGTCCGGGCCGCCGGCATCGAGGGAGCCGTCGGCGCTGCTGCGCACGATGGTCGAACTGAAGCCTTGCACCAGATCGAGTGCGTAGCTGCCATTGGCATAAGCCGTCAGCGTGTAATCGACGCTGGTGTGCGCTGTGTCGGCGTTGTTGTCGAAGTCACCGGTCAGGGTGCCGGAAAAATGATACGCACCGTCGATGTCCGGCGAGGGCGCCTGTTCCGTCAGTGTCCCGGTTCCGGTGGTGGTCGTGTTGTCTGGCCGGACCAGGGTGAACTGGCCGTTGAGCAGGGAAATATCCAACCCGGCCGCGCCCAGTCCATCGGCCCCGGCGGACCGGTCCCAGTAACCGTATTGCGGCAGTACGCTGCCGGTCCCGATCAGGTTGCCGAAGGCGAGCGATGGGCCGTCGTCCTTGAATATCAGGTTCTGCCCGATATTGAGCGTCGCCTGGGCCATGTCCCCATCCTTGTCTGTCTTGGTCGCGGTCAACGTCACCAGGTTATCCGCGCTCAGGCTCGTCGAGTCATCAGGATTGGTTGCATCCGGATGAATGATCGCCCGGAGCTGATCCAGCGTAACGTTGCCGTTGCTGGCCACACTGACGGTAAAGACCAGCAGGTTGGTGCCAGCCGTACGACCTTCCACCACCGTGCCGTTGAGCGATAGGTTCACCGCTTCGCCCGAGGCGCTGTCGGTCAGCCCCGAGGCGCCGGCGACCACGCCCAGCGCATAGCTCAGGGTGCCGGCGCCATCGGCGCCGAACGCTGAGGTGAAGTTGGCCGCGAAACCCTCGGTCGCGTCGCTCGTCAGGTCGGTCTCGTCCACCGTCAGGGTGGGTTCCGTACCGGTGGTGCTGATGCTGGGGCCGTCGTCCTTGAACACCAGGTCATGGCCGATATCCAGGATCGCCTGGGCCGTGTCGCCTTCCTTGTCGGTCACGGTTGCCGTCAGGGTGACCAGATTGTCCGATGCCAGGCTCGTCGAATCGTCGGGATTGGTGGCATCCGGGTGAACCACTGCACGAAGCTGATCCAGGGTAACGCTGCCATTGGTATCCACGCTGGCGGTGAATACCAGCAGGTTGGTGCCGGCCGTACGACCCTCCACCACCGTGCCATTGAGCGACAGGTTCACCGCTTCGCCCGTGGCGGTGTCGGTCAGCCCCGAAGCGCCGGCGACCACTCCCAGCGCGTAGGTGAGGGTGCCGGCGCCGTCAGCCCCGAAAGCAGAGGTGAAATTGGCGGCAAAGCCTTGGGTCGCGTCACTGGTCAGGTCCGTTTCGTCCACTGTCAGTGCAGGTTCCGTACCGGTGGTGCTGATGCTGGGACCATCATCCCTGAATACCAGGTTCTGCCCGATGTTCAGCGTTGCCTGGACACTGTCGCCGTCCCTGTCGATTGTGGTTGCCGTCAGTGTGACCAGCTCGTCCGAAGTCAGGCTCGTTGAATCATTCGGATCGGTGGCATCCGGATGGACCACTGCTCGAAGCTGATCCAGGGTAACGCTGCCATCGGCATCCACGCTGACGGTGAATACCAGCAGGTTGGTGCCGGCGGTACGGCCTTCCACCACTGTACCGTTGAGCGACAGGTTCACCGCTTCACCCGTGGCCGTGTCGGTCAATCCGCAGGCACCGGCGACCACTCCCAGTGAATAGGCCTTCGTGCCAGCGCCATCGGCACCGAACGCCGAGGTGAAGTTGGCGGCGAAGCTCTGGGTCGCGTCAGTCGCCAGCACCGTCTCGTCTACGGTCAACGTAGGTTCCGTGCCGGTGGTAGTGATGCTTGGACCGTCGTCTTCGAAAATGATCTGCGAGCCTATCTCGGCCTTGGCGACAGAGGCCTGGAGCAGGGTGAAGCCGCCAATATCGAAATCGGCGTGGTTATTGCCTTTGGCATCCACGGCCGCGCCATTTTCGATCAGCACACGGTTGTGATCCGCTGTGGTGCTGTATTCGATCTGATAACCGGCCTTCACACCGCTGATGGTCGCAACGCCATCCACGAAGCTGATCAGGAGGGTTGGATCAGTCACCGAGCCGTCCGAATCTGCGATCACCAGACCGGTACTGATATTGATGACGCGCACGTTGGTGATCGCAACGGGGTCATCCCCCGCATAGCCGTTGATAAAGTCCGCGCCCGCTTCGACAGCAGTGTCGAAAGCGCTGACGGTGATCACGGCACTTTTGCCGCTTTGCAATTGCACCACGTCAAAGCTCGCGGTCTTGGCATCGAACATCTCGGTGAAATCGATGTTGGATTCAAGGTCCGCTTCGTTCTGGTCCAGGTTGGGTATGGTCACATCCTGCCTGGCCCCGGTGACAAAGGTAAATCGAATGCCTTCCTGTTCCACGATCATCTGGTTGTTGGTACCGAAGGTGGTTGGTCCGCCGGCCTGGCTTGTATTGACGGTGTCGCCGGTGGTGATGTTGACGCCGCTGGACTGGTCGGCGGGGTTCTTCCCGGTGGCAATGATGGTGGGCTCGGTGATACGGGTAACACCGTCGACCACCTCCGTCGTCGGGTTCGCAGCGGTGAACATCAGGAACAGATTCTGCCCGGAAGGTGCATTGGCCAGGCTGAACTCAAGGTCCTGGCTGGCGCCGATGAAGACTTTGTCCTGCAGGCTGAGCGGGTCATCGGGGTTGGTGGTGTCCGGATGGCTCAACGCGGCGTATTCCACGGTCCAGATCTTGCCACCAGAGACAGGCGAGCCGGTTTCCTCGATGTAGGCGGCAAATACAATCGCACCGTCCGAGCCTCCGGCGCGGCCGAGGACGATGTTGTTGTCAGTGTCCGTGTAGAGCAGGATGCTGATGCCATCCAGGGTGAACAGACCGCTGTCGACACCGTCCAGGGGTACCCCGGAACTGTCGACGAAGCCGATATCGGTAATGATCGCACCAGGGTCGGCGGAAAGCGTGAACGCATTGCTGCCGCTATTGCCGGCTGCGCCGGTATAGCCACTCAGCGCTGCGCCCGTAGCGGTGCCGGCACCGAGGGCGGTCAGGCGACTGGCAAAGGCAGAGGGCAGGGACGTCAGCAGGATGTCGTTGTCGTCGGCATCGCCCGCAGTGCCTGGTGTCGCGGTGCCGTTCTGCAGGCCGGCCGTTTCGTCCAGGGTAACGTCGGCACCGGTGGCCACGACTTCCAGGTCGGTGGCTGCCGTGGGGGTGAACAAGGATTTCTGCTCGCCAATAGTCATGATGTGCTCCAGAGCTAGTGCGGTCATCGAGGCCTGACCGTTGACCATTGCTCGTCACTATGGGAAAGCGCCGCGGATTGCGCATCGACCGATACTCCCAGCCCGACTGGGAGTTTCGGACTATTCAGGCGCACAACCCGCGTGGTGGGAGCGACAGATGGAGAGAAGCGCCTGTACCCCGAGGGGAGCGATCAGTCTCGGCTGGGTCGGCCAGGGATGGTTTGAAAACGCTAGCCTCATCTCACATTGATACATTTGCGGTTGTATACCGATGAGCCGTTATGGATTGCGCCCTTGCGCAGCGACATGAAACGCCTGCCCTGGCCACCCCTCAACCCGTATTTTTGTGCAGCCGAGTCAGACACTTATCGAGTAACCCACCCCGAGCCAGCCAAGCGTCAACGCAGCGAGCAGAAGATAGCGGCTGGCCTTGGCCAGCGTAACGATCAATACGAAGCTCCAGAAGGGTTCGCGCAGGACTCCAGCAATCATGGTAATTGGATCACCGATGATCGGTACCCAGCTGAGCAACAGCGACCAGCGCCCGTAGCGCTGATAGGCACGCTGGGCTTTCTCCAGCCTGGCTTCGCTGACCGGGAACCAGCGTTTATGCCGGTAATGCTCGATAGAGCGGCCCAACAGCCAATTGAGCACCGAACCGAACACGTTGCCGGTGATGGCCACCACCAGCAGTGCCCAGGTCGCGTATTGACCGGTCAACAGCAACCCGACCAGTACCGCTTCCGACTGCATGGGCAACAGCGTGGCGGCTCCCATGGCGGCGAAGAACAGCCCGAAGTAACCGGATAACGCCATCAGCTCAGGCATTGAGCCCGATCCTGCCATGGACGCTGTTGGAGGGGGATGGGCACGATTGCTGGAACACTGGGCACATATCCTGATCAAAATTTCAGAATACCCGGTCTTTGCCGATTCACTAAGCGTTGGCTAGTGTTCTTTGCAACTGCAGGGACGTCCCGTGACCGCGACGGATGATGATCATGACCGAGCAATTTTCCTCTCGACCCTTCAAATCCATCGGTTGTGCTGAATGCCGCGACCACGTGGCACTCGGGTTTGATTTCACCATGGCTTTCCAGCCTATCTTCAATGTCCGCACAGGCACCACGTTTGCCTATGAAGCCTTGGTGAGGGGCATCAATGGCGAATCGGCGTCACATATCCTGGGATTGGTCAATGACGGTAACCGCTATCGGTTCGACCAGGCGTGCCGGGTCAAGGCCATCGAGGAAGCGGCCAGGCTGGGTATCCTCGATATTCCCGACTGCCTGTTGAGCATCAACTTCCTGCCCAATGCGGTGTATCGGGCCGAGACTTGTATACGCGCTACGCTGGAAGCCGCCCGCCAGGCCAGTTTCCCGCCCGAACGGCTCATGTTCGAAGTGACCGAAGGCGAAAGGGTGGACGACCCGGAACACCTCAGGTCCATCTTCACGGAATACGAACGCCAGGGTTTCACCACGGCGATCGACGATTTCGGTTCCGGCTATTCAGGTCTCAATCTGTTGGCCATGTTCCAGCCCAACGTCATGAAGATCGACATGGCCTTGACCCGCACCATCGATCAGGACCCGGTCAAGCAAGCCATCGTCGAGGGCATCATCCTGGTGGCGAAACGCTTGGGGATCACCGTGATAGCTGAAGGTATCGAGACCCGTGGAGAAAGTGCCGAGCTCCTGAACCTGGGGGTCGAGCTGATGCAAGGCTACCTGTATGCGCGGCCTGAAGTAGGGCGGCTTCCCACCTGCGTCTTCGATTGAAAAGGTGAGTGGGAGCCAGTTCGACAGGATCAAATGTCAGCTACCTGTCGATTCTCAGTAGTCCCAGTAGGCTGCAATCCAACGGAATGCAGTGCCGCCAACCGAGGGGAAGGGCAGGTGAGTCGCAACGAACAGCTCTCCGCTTGCCGCTGCCTCTCGCAACAGACGTACACGCACGTGGACCGACTCCTGCGGATCGTGCTCGAAACCGTTGTGCCATTCAGGATGATCGAAAGCCACCGGGAATAGGGCGTCGCCGGCAAAGGTCAGGCGTTCGCCGCCGGAATTCACATAGACGATGCAATGGCCTGGCGTGTGTCCGCCGGTGAGTTTCGCGACCACGCCCGGGGCTATTTCGTGCTCGTCTTCGAAGGTCTGCAGGCGATCCTGATAGTGCGCAATGAACTGGTTGGCAGTCCGGCGCAGGACGTCCGGCACCGGTTGAGGCATTTCGGTCAGGCTGAAGTCGGGAATCTTCCAGAAATCGACTTCCGTGGCCGTGACATGAATACGCACATTCGGGCTCAAGCCTTGCTTCACCGTATCGACCAGCAGCCCACCGATATGGTCCATGTGCATATGGGTGATCACGATATCGGTGATGGCAGACAGCTCGATGCCGGCATCCTTCAAGCGTTTGGGAAACTGTCCCGCGCGGGGAAAACCGGGGAACTGGTTGCCCAGGCCGGCATCGACCAGGATGAGTTGTTCGCCGCTACGCACAACCAGCACGTTCAGCGCCCAATCGAACATGTCCGGCCCCAGGTACATTTCTTTGAACCAGGCTTCACGCTCGCTCGGATCGGCATTGGTGGACATGGTTTCGGTCGGCAGCGGCAGCACGCCATCGCTGACCACCAGCACATCGATCTCACCCAGGCGCAGGGCATAGCGCGAGGGCACCAACTCCTGAGTCGGCAAGGCACTGTCGGGGGCGAAACTGTTCAGGTAAGTGCTCATGGTCGTTCTCCTGTTAGTTCATCTAGAGGGATAGGGCTATTGATCCTTTCGAGCATTTCGGCACGACAGGCTGCTCACCGTTAACCGCGATATGCGTTATGGAGTTGCAGTGGGCTGCCGTGAGTGAATGCTAGATAGGAAAACTTCCAGGCACAGTTCTACATGGGTGTAGGGCGATCACTCATGCGTTGGACAGAACCATACGAAAGTATCGTCCGCAGAAGTGTCAGGCGCCGAACTGCTTCGGCTCAGACGGAGCCCGAGCCCTCGGCTGGAAACGAGCGAGGCAATACACAAGTATTATTCTGGATACCCAACGGACGACCCCGTTGAACCCATGTACAAGTGACTGGCAGGTACTCGCTTGAAATACTCAGGTCGTCTCGAAAGTCCCATCGATAGAGGGACGAAATAAGGGCTGTTGAACATCAACTTCCTCAGGCGGCGGATAAGATGAACAGATATGACCTGCGACATGCCAATATCAACTTATTGGTGATCTTCGAAACCATGATGCGCGAACGCAATGTCACCCGGACAGGAGAGCGTCTTTTCCTCGGCCAGGCCACTGTCAGCAGCGCGCTGAACCGGCTCCGGACAATGTTCGATGACCCGTTGTTCATCCGGACCGGACGGCTGATGGAGCCCACCGCGCGGGCCGAGGAAATTCATGTCCATCTGGGGCCCGCGCTGGAGAGTGTTGCCCTGGCCCTGAGCTGCGCGCAGACCTTCGATCCGCGCACCAGCGAGGAGACTTTTCACGTCGGGCTGTGTGACGAAGTGGAGTACGCACTGCTGCCTCAGTTGATGCAGCATCTTCGAGCTGAGGCCCCCAACATTACCCTGGTGGTACGCCGGGTGGATTCGTGGCAATTGCCGCAGTTGCTGATTGCCGGGGACATTTCCCTGGGTGTCGGCCAAGCCCAGGAACTACCGGCCCGGGCTCACTGCCGGAGTCTGCGCCCGGTGCAGCCGATGCTGCTATGCGCCGACTCGGCAGGTCCCATGAGCCTCGATGAGTTCTGCCGGCGCCCCCATGTGACAGTATCTGCCCTGGGAAAGGTAACCGATCATGTGGACCGTGCCCTGGCTTGCCATGGCCGTCGGCGCCGTGTCGTGCTGGCGGTCCCGCAGTTCAGCGCCTTGCCCGCGCTGCTGGTCGATAGCGACATGCTTGCGGTCGTACCCGACTACGCGGCTCAGGCGATGGCCCGGATCCATGGACTGCGCGCTGAATACCCGCCGCTGCAGCTTTCAAGTCCCGATCTGGCAATGGCATGGCGGGGCACCAGCCATGCCGATCCTCGAGAACGCTGGCTGCGCTCCTGCTTCGCCCGACATCTTGAGCGGCAGCCCGAGTATTGCTTGTCCTTGGCCGTGGCCTGATCATCCAGCCGCTATTGGAAGGCCATTTCTTCGAGCAAATGAGTGACGGCCTGATCGGCAAACGTGCTTACCGCCAACGGAATCTGGCGTCGACTCGGATAGACCACGTACAGGTCGATGTCTTGTTGGCGAAACTCGGGAAGCACTTCGACGAGCGCTCCGTTCCTCAAGCTGGCATGCAGGATGGGCCCCGGCAAGAAACAGATGCCCAGGCCCGCGACCGCCGCCTTCAATTGCGCCTGAGCGGTGTTTGCGCAGACTCGCCCGGTCACCACGATGTCCGCGGCGCCGCCCGGCCCGGAAAAGCGCCACGTGGCTTGACCTGAGGGGCTGGAAGGGAAAATGCACAGGTGCTGGTTCAGTTCGGAAACATGCGAAGGCGATCCATGCTGCTCCAGATAACCTGCGCTGGCGGCAAGCATGCGGCTACCAATGAATATCTTGCGTGCGACCAGGCTGGAATCAGGCAGCATTCCCGATCTGAACGCTAGGTCGATGCCTTCGGCAATCAGGTCGACACGATGGTCACTCAGCAGGAAATCCAGCTGGATCCTGGGATATTGAGCCAGGAAACCGGCAACGAACTCCATGCGGAACACGTCGAAGAAATCTGCCGTCACGGCCACACGCACCCGTCCCGCAGGTTCCTGGCTGCGGTCGGCAAAGCGTCGGCTCACTTCCAGCAGCTCTCCGATCTGGGAGGCACTTTGTTCGAACAACGCCCGGCCCGCATCGGTCAGTGCCAGTTTGCGGGTCGAACGGTGTAACAGCCGCACGCCCATCGTGTCCTCCAACTGCTTGATCCGCCGGCTCAACGTGTTGGGCGGAACGCCCATGCGCCGTGCGCCGCCGGCGAAACTTCCGGATTCGACGACCTGGATAAAAATGGCCACGTCGTTCAGATCGAACATTCGATTACTCCAAAAATGGCCGAGTGAAAAGCAATTGTAGGCTCTAATCAGCTTAATGCCGATTCCTTATGATCACTGCACATACGCCGCCGCCAGGCTTTGGACGGGCGGACCGATCATTCTTCGAGGAGTTGTCATGGGTATTTCAGCGCTTGGCAATGCAATGGTTTCCCGTCGGATCACTCACCGCACCCGGGGGCACAAGCATGGGCCGATTGTCCGGCTCATGAGCCCGTCGGACTTGGGCCAGTTGATCAAACCCTTCGTATTCCTCGACTTGTTCGAAGGCGACAGGTCGTTTCTCGGCCAGATGGCCATGCACCCTCATTCAGGAATCGCCACGGTCACGGTCATCACCGAAGGCAATCTGCACTTTGATGATCCTGAGTCCGGCAGCGGCGAAATCGCCTATGGCGGCGTCGAATGGATGCGAGCCGGCGGCGGTGTCTGGCATGGCAAAGAGATGAGCGCCGGCACTTCTGAACGCGTCCAGGGCTTTCAGCTATGGATCGCGTTACCTCCAGACCTGGAGAACGCGGCCGTCGACAGCCAATACCTGGAGGCCGCTGCGATGCCTGAAGCGGGCCCAGCCCGGGTCATTCTCGGCCACTATGCGGGGGGCCGAAGTCCGGTTCGGGCCCCCGAGGGTATCAACTACCTGCTGGTTACTCTCTCAGAAGGCACCAGCTGGGAATACACCCCACCAGCAGGCCATGACGCCTTGTGGCTGAGCGTCGCCCGTGGACAACTGACATCGCCGGATGTTGTCGAAGCGGGAGAGATGGTGGTGTTCGAGCCAGGCAGCGCTTCGATACGCATCACGGCGGGAGAGGGCGATGCGGTGTTTGTCATTGGCTCAGCCATTGCGCACCCGATCGATCTTCATCTCGGTTACTACTCGGTCCACACCAGCCCCGAGGCATTGCGCGCCGGCGAGCAGAAAATCGCCGAAATCGGTCTTAGGCTGCGGGAGCAGGAACAGCTTCGGAACCGGTCGGGCTCGGTTCCGATCTTCAAGTAAAAGAAGCGTCGCTCAATGATCGGTATGGAGATCCAGCTGAAGAGTTTCATGTCCGTGCCCGATCTCAGCATCCAAGGTAGATCCTGACGTTGATGCACCCAGAGCGGCCCACCAGCATCTTCAGTCAATCGGCAAGTCGCAAGTACAGCTTGACGGTCACGACCTGTTGAAGTGGCTTCATACCGCGCCTGCAGATCTGTAGAACGGCGGCACTGGGCAGCGGAAGATTCGTTCGAGCGTTACCGCGATGTGTTCACCAGAGACCGTTATCCGTAACGGTGGACACTGGTCAGCGTGATCGCTTGTCACAAGGAGCGCGGTTTCCAGGAAACTCTTCCTGGGTTCCTGGGTTCCTGGGTTCCTGGGTTCCTGGGTTATGTTTCCGAGGTCCAGACAAACGCTACAGAGGTTGTTCACGGGATGGGTTTCAAACCGGGTGTTGCGGTCCGGCTCTGAAATAAATAGTTACGCATAATGTATATTATGTTAAACCACATGCCATGTCATAAATGTTCATGAGTTTCATAACGTACTGATTCCACAGATCCCCTTTTAGCTTCGATGCTTACAAACGGGCTATGCTCGAGATGTTCATAGTCGACCTGCGTGAGGAGCTTTCCATTGAAGCTGATCCAGTGTCGTTTTTCTTCAGGGCAACGAGTGCCACTGCTTGTGCAGGATGGTGCTGCCGCACCGTTACCTGTGCTCGTCCCATTCCTCTATGTCCAGCTCAAGTACAGGTACTCTGCCTACAACACCGCAGTTGCCCACGTACGAGCCATCCAGGCTTTCTATCTCTACGCTGCGAGCCGTGGAGTGGATGCTGACGAGACGATCTTGGCCTGCCGCTTCGAGCCTATCCTGGCCTTGTTGGACGGCTATTCCGTTTGGCTCATCAGTAGCCGCCAGGCCGACAATCTGGTGGGTCGAATCGGCGTTGTTGACTCGTCACATCCCCCAATCGATTTGCGCACGCGTGATCAGTACCTGCATAAGCTGAAGCGCTATCTATCCTGGTGCGCCACTCGCTACATCCCGCGCATCCGGCAAGGTTCCAGCACGTTGATCGATATCGACGCTGCGTTTGTTGATGTCGCCGAGGCCATCGAGCGGCGCTTCGAGAGCCATACTGTTGATCTCCGCCCCAACCAGACGCGCTACCGCAGTCTGACCGATGCGCAGCTCCAAATTATCCGGGAGCTGATCCGGCCAGGTGCTCCAAATAATCCATTCCCGAGCCGGTTGCAGTTGCGCAATTGGCTAATGATCGAGTTGCTGCTGGAGACTGGCGTGCGCCGAGGGGAACTTCTGAAGCTGTACACCACCGATATTAATCAGGGTTCCCAGCATGCTTATGTCAGCATCCTTGATCGTGAGCAGGATCCTGACGACCCTCGAGCCGAAGAACCGGCCCTGAAGACAAACAGCCGCACGATAGGTATTTCCTCTGATCTGTGTGAGGTCTATGAACGCTATATACAGTATGAGCGGAGGCCCATACGCGGCGGTAAGCCAATGAAGATGCCATTCCGCTATCTATTCATCTCCGACCGAGGTCGTCCGCTGTCGATCAGAGCCTTATCCAGCGTACTTGATCGGCTGTTTCTGACCATCGACCTGGCTTACCCGGGACTGCTGCCTACACTTTCCGCTCATGACTTTCGCCACACCTTCGCCGACCGCTTCTTAGCCTACTTGGTTGAGAAGCGTGGCTATGAACTGGAACGGGCTATGGATGAGCTTCGGCGTATCTGCGGCTGGTCCGACACATCAGTTATGCCGCGTCGCTATGCACGCCGCTATCTCGCCGAGTCGGCCTGCGTTCACAACGCCCAACGGACGTCTGCGGCCTGGAAGCGTTTAGACGATTAAAGGGTTTCGCTGTGGATGAATCAGCTGGTAAGAATATTGCGCCCTCCTCTCTATCGGATGCCTACAAGTTTCAAGGCCCGCCGCGGATCGCCATTCGAACCCGTACCGATGATCAGCCGCGGTATGTAGATACCCGTTCAAGCGTCTGGACTTGGTACGACGGCGGCATTGCGATGAAAGTTGATTGGTCTGCGCTCAAGCTGCACCCGGAGCTAATGGAAATTTCCAAGGCCTTTATGGCATATGCGCTGGAGAAATACGCACCGAAGACAGCGTTTAAGGCCTCAGAGGTATTTGGTCGCCTAGCAGAGAGTGATATTTCACTGAAATTTCCTTGGACGCAGCAAGACCTAATATCGACGATCAATACCTGGAAGCAATTCAGGGAAAGCTTAATATTCTTCCGGACATTCTATCGATGGGCGATAAATCGAGGGGTTACTGGTTTTGATAGGGCAACCTACCTATTAATTAAAGAAATTAAGGCTGATCATGTGGATCCTTACTCCCGAATATTTCTTTCACAATCCGGATTGGAGTGTGACGAAGAAATACATCTGCTTAAACGAATTGATCGAGATGATGCAGGGGGCGACTGGGAGGATTTTCAGCTTAATATAATTCTTCACCTAGGATTCGAATTGGCACCCCGTGCAATTCAGTTCCATTCACTGGATATTACCGATTTCGAAGTCATTGAGCCCCCTGACCACGACAAGTATTACACCCTCTGGCTACCGATGGCCAAGAAAGTAGGCCAGCGTCGACCGGAACGGCGACCTCGCAAGATTACCGCTCGGTTGGGCGAGAAAATCGAACAACATATCTCAGTGCTCCAGCACCGCTTTGGCAACGCCTGCAAAGCATTACTTGTCACTTCTTCTGGAAAGCGACTATCAGTAATCGGGATCGGTGATCGCCTCAAACGCGAATTGCGCGAAGCCGGTATAGAGCGACCGAACCAAGTGACCATGTTACTGCGTCACCACCTTGGGCAAGGTTTGGCGGATCAAGGGACGCCAGCAAATATAATCGCCGAGTTGCTTGGCCACAACAGCACGGTCGCAGCGCGTGCTTATATAACTGCCACCCCTAATATCGCTCGCATCAAGGAGAGAGCCCTCGGTAAGAGTCCGACCTATCAGCGCATCATGCACAGTCTCCTGACCGGGGAAATTGTGCAGCGCGAAAATACGACGACCGAAAGGGAGGTTCGTGGCGTTGTCGACATGCAATACATCGGAGATATCGGGGCATGCGCCCTCCCCATCCACGCGCACTGCCCCTACAACCCTGTCTATGCCTGCTATACCTGCAAGAAATTTCAACCCTTTGCCGATGGCCGCCATGAACAGGTGAAGGAAGCGCTGCAGCAAGAGGCTCAACGCTTCATCGATTTGGCGGAGCAAGCCGGTGAGCTAAGCCAGAATCGACCACTAGCGCAACATCAGGCCACCATTCTGGCGGTGACGGCAACTATTGAACGTTGCAGGCAGCACATGCGGGATGCAGATGATGAAAGACTCTAGAGCCAGGCGGAGCCTTGAGGCATTCGTAAAACAGGAACGAACCATTTTCCAGACCCTGCCTGTTGAAGCATCTTGGGAATCCACTCGGTGGGCAGTCGAGAACTGGCTACCACACCGATTAAAGCCTCCAACGATTACTTTCGAAACGCACCGGCAGTCGCTCGAGCAAAACGGCTACCCCGTGCCACCGAAAGCACCTCTCCCCTTGCTCTTTCAGGACTTCAGCAAGGCCGTAATCGTGCACCTGCAGCGTACCCGAGGATTAAAGTTTTCGATGGTGGCTGCCTACAATATCGCTGCCCGCCGCTTGTACAATGCATTATTCGAACGAAGTGAGTCAGACCCGAGCCAATTGACGCGTGGCGATTTTGACCGTGTCGTAGAATTTCTTCGTGCAAGTGGCTACAAAAATTTTTACGATGCAATTTCGCACCTAAAAGTGATCGCTGACTTAATTGATAAATTGCAAATAACCCAAATTGCTATCCATTTTGAACATGAAGCACGGCCTGAGAAAGCTCGCCACGATTATATTTCACTGCATGACCCTGATCGTGCCGTAAAGCAGCGCAAGTCTGACAATAAATTGCCTTCGCGCGAGGCGATGGAAGCCTATGCGCTGTGTACAAATCATCCCGTCAGTGACGGTGAGGAGATTCTACTGCGAGTGATTGATTTATTGATCGCAACGGGGCAGCGTGGGAACGAAGTGTCAGTTATCCCCTATGACTGCTGGGTTGAACGTCCCATAAAAGGAACATCGGGAGAGTTGGTGCTGGATGCCCATCGCAACCCACTCGTTGAATGCGGAATTCGGTACTTTGCAGAGAAACACTTTCAGTCCCGTGTTCATTGGTTCGCTGAGAGCGATGTCCATTTAGCCAGACGTGCGGTTGAACGATTGAAAGCACTAACTGTAGAGCAGCGAAAAGTTGCTGAATGGCAAGAAAACAATTCAGGACGAATCTGGTCGTATCCATCTGAAAAAATTATTTCAGACACTCAAGTGATGGAGTGGCTAGGCTTTAGCAACGAACAAGAATACGGTAGAAACCTTCATCTTTATTTGTCTCGAAACGGTATACATCCTTACGCCGAAGAACCTGTTCATCGGCACCAAAAAATAAAACCAAGACGATACGTTGCTGGTGAAATTGAGCGTTTGATTGCCCCAAAACTCACCGGCCATGCGGCGCTCACAGAAAATGTTCGAGGTAAGATCCGCGTAGTGCTCAAAACCAGCGAGGTACTCGCCATTGCCTTCGATGGCCAGTTTCGTTTTGGGGGGCGTGAGGAAAACGTATTTCGCGCTGTCCCAAGAAGGGTAACACTAGGAGATATCAACCGAGCTCTTGGTGCAGACCCTCGTTACCCATCGATCTTTGCGCGTCGCTCATTGGTCGAAGCGGATGGAGCTCCGATTCGCCTGACGAGCCATCAGCCCCGTCATTGGCGTAACACCATCTATCATCTCACTGGCATGAGCAATGTTCAGCAAGCCTTGGCCTTGGGGCGAAAACGGCTAGAACAGAATAAATTTTATCAGCACACCAGCATTGAAGAAGATACGGAAGCCCATCATGGATTTCTAGCTTTCAACAGCTATCAGGAGCGCATCGACTTTTTTCATGCCGGGATAAGGAAGGGGGAAATTCAGGGTGCGTTGACCGACAGTTACCATGCGTTGCTATCAGATAAAGGCACGAACACTGCAGAAGCATTCCTCACCGTACACGCAACGGCGCTGCACGTGACACCCTTTGGAGGTTGCATTCACGACTTCTCCCAAGCGCCCTGCCCTAAGCATCTTCAGTGTTGGAATGGCTGCTCGCATCTGCATCTGATGGGCACACCATCGGAGCGGACCAACCTTGAGAAACAAGCCGAGAATCTGACGACCGCAATTACCGTTATGCGCGATGCCGGTGCCGGAGAGGCAGGCAGCGATGTATGGCTGGCAGACCAGGAAGACAAGCTCAACAATTTAAAATCCGTCCTTGCACGCGATACCAATGTAGGTGTGCAACGCGTGTTTCCAGATGGGCATCCTGTGACAGTTGCAGATACGGACAAACGACACAGTTCGGTTTCAGATGACTAGAGGCGACTATGGCGAGACGACAGATATTGCGGGGCGGCACTCTAGATGAGGCAATAGACGCCCTCCTCGCCCAGATGATTAGCTCAGGAGTGGAGCTCGCTCCCATTTCCCGACCCGAGGTGCAGCGCCGGCTGGGCCTGACAAGCCGAGCTACGCTAGGAGGTGACCGTGGAAGCAGAATCGAGTCTGCGCGAATCGCACAACTGAGGGAAAGCGGGAGAGACCCAGACGGTGCCCGTCGACGCAGGAGCCTTGAGGAGCGTATTGCAAGTCTTAAGACGGAAAATGCAGTTCTGGTGAGACAGCGAGACCAGCTTTTTGAAGCCCTTTCGGCAATAGCGCACAATTGCCTACTTAGCGGGCTGGATGTCGAGTCGATAATGGCACCGCTGAGGAACACTCATAAATCTACCTAGCCAGGTCATCGACTACAGATTACGGCATGATCAGCTGAGTTGCCCTAGGACAAGCTGGCACAGGTTTCTAACGACTATACATTACGGTATGGGTTACTCGGCTACCATTCCACGCCCTACCGCTTTAGCCATCCAACCAGGCAGGCCTTACTTAGATGCCTCCACCCGCTGACCTGATTGTAGGGTCACAGCATGAAGCCCTCTGCGAGTTGCAGCAGCATATCTTCAACCTGGCTTGTGCCTTGCTGACTATTCAGCATCTGCACTGGAGCCAGGCCGTCGAATCGCACCTTGGGCTTTGAGAGCCAAAGCTTGGCTTTGTCGTACTCACCAAACACCGCATCGGCCATAGCGTGGATATGCGCGACGCGAAAGAAGCGATCACTCTCCTCAACTGTCAGGAGCTGATCGCGGTTGATGCGACTCTTTAGCGTTCGCGGTCGGATAATTTGGTCGCGTTCGATCTGCGACACCGTTCCGTCTTCAGTCAACTTCACCAGTCGGGCTGCAGGAAAACCCTGTGTAATACAGTTGTGAATATCCATATCACTGGCCAAGACAGAAATATCTAGCAAGGTTTCAAGGCGCACACGGTACGCTGAGTATCCAGAGCCACGAAGAATTTCAGCTCGCATGGCGAATCTCCTGAGATCGCTATACCACATGATGCGTGACGGTCACGGTTTGATGCAAGAAGTTGACATCTGCATCAATCACCCAAAGTGTTTCATCCGTAGCCCTTGAGGCACTTGAGTTCTATCCTCTAGAGGGATCTGCAAAGCCCGGTTGTCGAATACCTGCGCCCTTGCCCCCAGGGTTAGCAATCAGCCGTGCTTGGACACATGGTTTTAAGCAGTCAGCTCTAAAATCGACCACCCGGCATTCTTGAGCGCTGCCCGCCGCTTTTCGCCTGCGGCTCCCTCCCCCAGTGAGCTCTGACGTATGGCCAGGCACAGCATATGAATCGGCCGGGTCATCCCCACGTACATCAGCATCATGTCCTTCTTAGTGCTCTCTTGGGGACGTTTGGTACCTGCTTTTTTTCCCTCAAGACACGGCATGAGCTTCTGAATGAAGTGGCTGTTCCGGAAAGTCTCCAGAATCAACGTCGCAGCGTGGGTCTTACCCTTTTCCGAATGGATAGATGACATCCGGATATCGACGCCGTCGGCCCCATCCTGGAATCGGTAGGTGTTGACCAGGGATCCTCCGCTCTCTCCGACCTCAGTGGCTGCTGGGGCAGACTCCCAGACAAGGTATTGGCGGCCCGGGAGGTCAACCGTCACACCCTCGGAGTCATAGAGCACGGCTGCCAGCAGCAAGAGTTTCGGGGATATGACCGCGATCCAATCCTGCTGCGTGATTTCAGACGATACGAACAGGATCTGCTGGAGACACTCGCGGTACTGGGCGAAGGTTTTGATCCTAGTCGTGAGCTTTTCCTCCACTGAGGTTTTGTGTCGGCCTCTCAGTCGCACTGAGCTGTTTGGAAACGCCAACTCGCCGAGGTTGATCAGGCACGAGGCCAGCAGTTCAACGGCCGAATACGCTGTGGGCTCCTTCATCGCATAACGCCGGGCGATATGGGCGCCTTCCGCGAACGTGCGGGGCTTGAACGAAGACTTGGTCGTATCAGACCGATAGGCTGGCCAGTAATGCTCCAGGGCCTTTGGGTACTGGTTCGCTTTGAAGTTCTCAAGCCGGTGCACGGCGCCGACGGCGAACACACCAGCCTTGCGCGTATCCGCTGGTAAATGTTTCAGCACCAGCTTGCCGAATTCGTCCAGCACCCCGGTCGCATCCTTGTCTGGGAAAACGATGATCGTGTTAGGGACAGTGTCTGGGGCACGCGGGGCACGAAGGCCTATCAAACCATTTGTGATGGGGACATAGGCAAATGGGTTGGCAATCGATGCAATGGCCTGATCAAAGCGGAAGCTGCTGGCAATCTCCAACTGACGCCCCTGATCGGGAAAGGGATCTAGCAACGGCGTCTTTTTTTCGAAGATTTCCTGGTTTGGATCGCCGACGCGAATGACCCTAACGTCCGGATCATCGTGGGGGAAAACCCGCTGAAGCACGCCAGCCTGGTCAGGCTGAGTGTCCTGCATCTCATCGATCAGGACGCATGGGAAGCGCAGGCGTAATGCGGCACCCACTCCCTCCTCCTGATCGAGTAAGGCGTGGCCCAGAACGAACAACTCGTCGAAGCAGAAGTAGCCGGCCTTGGCTGCGCCACTGAGCGATTTCACCACACTCTTGTAGGTCGCCGTATGTGGTGCAAACCCAATGTCCTCTTCACCGAGCGGCTGGTCGAATTCGGCAGACCGGATCCGCAAGCTGTGAAGGCTTTTGAATTTTTTCTCGAAGGCGGCTTGTGCACCTAAATGTTCGCGGTACGTCAGTTCCCTTCAGCGTGCTTTATGGGTGGCCTCATCGTCAACGGCCTGCAGTGCAATTCCTTTCGAGCGTAACCAAGGCGAGGCCAGGAATCGGCCGGTGAAGCCATGGATGGTGTCGATGTAGTGAGGAAAGCGCAGCAGCCGCTGCCCCACTTCCGTGCCGCCGAGGCGCTTCTCTATCTCCTCCCGTGCGGCATTGGTGTGCGAGAGCACGCAGATCCCCTGGATGCGGCTATTCCAGTGACGGGCTAGGATGGCGAGCTTCGCGACGACTAGGGTCGTCTTCCCACTACCGGGACACGCCGCCACGTCCAGGGTGTCCATGGACTTCAAGAAGTTGCGACGGGGCTCGTCCAGCGCCTCCAGCCCCATCAACTCGATGACCCAGTCCACATCGGCGTCGGTAATGGGGGCAACCAGTTGGCTGAGCGTCATTTGGCGCCCTCTTCCAGCGGATCCGCAGCCCCTGGGGTTGGCGCGGCGGGTAGCATCGTCGGGTGAACCGGACCGGTGGCGGTCAAGGCAGAGCCCCTGGTCGCATATTCAATCGCGTGGACAACATAGGTGGGCAGCAGGCCCCGCAGCTTGGTGGCGTCCAGGGTGTGGTCATCGAAGCGCTGGTCAATAAAGTCGATCAGGTGCTGGGCCGCGATTGCTTTTGACCCCCTGTTGAACAGCTTGTAGATCGCTGAGCAACGGGCTTCCTCGGTGGCATGGGAGGCCTGGATCTTATTGAATGCTGTCTGCGCTTTCTTCAGCAGGCTGGCCTTGGTTTCCGTGCCGCCATCGATCTTCTCCTCATGGATGGCCAAGAACGCGGCATGATGGACTTCCTTCGAGAGCCCATTGAACGCCAGGTCGTATTCGAGCGTCCAGTGGTCGGCCACGAACGTTCGCACACATTGCCCATCACTTTCGGCGCGCTTTTCGCGATGTTCATTGAGGCCCTTTTCAACATCCGCAGGGGTGGATCCAAAGTCTTTCATGGCGCGCCAGCGCCGTTTGGCGATGTCTGGCCACTCTGTACCCTTCACCCCCTTTAGGCCCCGAATCTCGGGCGCGCAGTCCGGCATCACGTCCATGTCGGTGATACATGCCGTGGGCACGGTGATCTCGCCCTTGGAAGTATCCTTGCGCTGCAGGATCTTTGAGTAACGCCGCAGCCCCACACCGCCTACGTTGATGATCGATACGCCGTGTTTGGTGAGATCCCTGCCCAGCCGTCGCGCAAGCGAAGGCAGCAGAATGGCTTCCGCATCGCCTTCTACGACGAGCAAGCCCTTGGCGAAAAACAGGCCCGCCTTGGTCACGTCTAGGAAACGACTGAGAAAGCGATAATCATCAGCTGCCAAGCAGGTCTGTTCCTCTGCGAGCGAGAAGGCCTGTTGCCGCTGCATTAGCACCAGGTTCTGCAAGGGGATTTTCGAACTCAGGTTGGGGCTGTGCGTGGTCAGGATGACTTGAACTGGCCTCAAGCCTGTAGATGGCTGGGCCGCGGCCTCAAGAAACTCCATCAATTGGAGCTGACGCTGCGGGTGCAGATGCGCTTCTGGCTCTTCGATGAGGAGCAACGGAAGTCCGTCAGGCTCCTTACCCAGCAGCAGTAGTTCGCAGGCCATGAACAGCACATTGTTCGAGCCCAGCCCGTAAACACCACGGGCTTCACCTGTGGCGTGATCCAACAGCCCCAACTCCAGGCGCTCCAGGATCTGCTTGAGCTTGGCGGGATCCGTTCCGGCCTCCCCGAAACCGATGCGGCTCGTCAGGGGCTGGCCAGCGAGCGATAGCGGGCGTAGGTACTTGTCGTTGATCTCCTTCTGGGCGGAGACAATGGTGGCGTGGCTGTTCACCAGATGGCGAAGAAAATCGCCCATGCCGGCAATGCTGAGAGCTTCAGCGTCAGCGAGGTCAGCCGGAAGCGCCGCGAGGTCGAATGAACTGCCGGCGTCAATATTGGGGAAACTACTCAGTACCTGGGACAGCCGGGAGTTTCTGCCCGGGGACATCTCTCGCTCTGCGTCGCGCAGCGGTTTCAGGTATGCGGTGGCCAGCAGTTGCCGTACACCCATGTCCAGAGACGGGCCTTCTCCATTTGCACCCGAACGAACCGAGATATCGACCCATTTGCGGGTTGAGGCAGAGGCGACAACGCGGCGGGCTGACCAGTGAACGTACAGCCGCCCCACGCGATCTTTGTAGGTCACGTACTCAGCAAAAGCACCGAGTTCAGGAAGACTCAGTCCTTCCAAGGTACATCTTAGGGTGATGGTCTCCGCCTGTGAGCCATCGTTTGCGATGTGAAAGTCCTCAATCTGCAGGCGAAGATATTCCGCATCCCGGGTTTGCAAAACGTAACGGATTGCATCGATTACGGCGGTTTTACCGGCATCATTTTCACCAACGAGAGCAGTCACCCCTTCATTGAACTGGATATCCAGTGCACGATTGGCATGGCCGAACTGGCGGAAATTCTCGATCCTCAAAGCAGAAAGGTACACAGAGCTGCTCCCATCTTGGTTTATTGCAGGGAGCGATCTCGTCCAGAGCAAATCTGACTGGCGCCACCCCATCCCTGGATGCGCTAGCTATATGCCATGAAAAGCCTGTGTGAGCTACACGATTCGGCCGATTTCTACCTGACCGGCTGAAAGTGAGCAAAAGCCAGCCTTTGGTAGCAGCTGTATAGTTTTCCGCCTCAAGCAAAGTCGCGACATCAGAACTTGTGTGACAGATCGCACAGGTCATACCGCGCCAATCTCAGTCGCTTGGCTCACAGGCCCGGCGCAACCACTCCGCGAAGAGCGGTAAAAACAGCTCGGACTCAGCTATTTGCCACCAAACTTTGTTCTCATCGTTGTCGGTGAACGCCAGCAGATCGTGGGCCAGGAATACTTCAAAGCCGGCCCGTGCGACCTTGTCCTCGGCAGTGAACTCGTAAAGCCCTGCTTGGGCGAGCAGTTTCTTGACGATCAGGGGCAACAGCCAGGTAGAGAAAATGAGGTGATTATGGCGAGGCCAGATGCTTCCCTTCTGACCATTGATGGGGCCATGAGCAGCGGCGTTACGAGCAGCACTGAAATCATGAACCCAGGCGTCGACCGGACGACTGACGTTGCTGTCCCAGTGTTTGCGCCACCAGGACTCGTCCAAATGCCCCTTATGCCAAATCGGCGGGCTCGGGAGCTCGTCGAAGTGTTCGTTGACGGCCCTGCGGAAGGCGGCCTTGTCATGAGGAACGCCCAGCAGCGTGTCCATTGCAACCCTCATCAGAATTAGCTCCGATCGCTCATCCATGGACGGTGCATCGGTGTTGGCTCTGAGGAAAGCCACGATCGCTCCATCGACGCGTTGCTTCAATTCTCCGTCAGGTAGCCTGAGCAGTGCTTCCAACAGTGGAATGTCGAGCGAAATGCGCGCGCGGTTGTCGACGTGGTACGGCCGAATGAATTTAAGCCCCGCACTCCCTGCCAACATGTTCTGCGTTCCGCCGTCACGCCGGCGAGTGGTGATACAGGAGTGAGTCGGTGAACCGACATCAAATCGCTGCGCCACGATCTGGAGTGTGTCCGCGTTGTAGTAACCAGACGATGAGCACAGCGTCCGGCCAGCCAATGCGGAGAATGCGAAATAGGAGCCCTGAACCAATCTCTGCTGCAGCTGGTCATCCGCTGCGTCCAGACCTAGTATGTCATCGTCCCAGATGATGAGCGTCGCTTGATGGATCGGCAGGGAGGGCTGGGAGCCGAATCCCCGGTCGCCGTAGTTCCCAAGGACACCGTCGAAAGCTGCCTGCGGGATGCCCAACAGCTCACCGGGACGCTGTCCCCTTTCGTAAGGGGTCAGGCGCATGTCTGCGATCCGAAGCTCCTCGGAGACTGATGCCCAAGGTAGAAAGAAAACTACCGCCATATCCCCCCGCACGCATGGTTAGAGCACAAACTAGCGACTTGAAGATGCGCTGGTGGCATATTGATTTGCAAGCTGATTAGCTGGGGATTGCTTTCGATGGGAGCCTGCCGATCCGCATGCCTCCGCAGGTGTGTATGGGGGGCAAGTATCATCGCAGACCAAAGCCCATCGGCTCCAACTCCTCGACGAGCTGTTCGCGGCCATGCAGGCTCGAGACGCTCCGCAACCTGTTGATCACTTGCTCTGACCAGCCCGACACCTTATTCAAGACAGGAAGTAAATGGATACGTCAACTCCGCAGGTAGTTCCAATCGCACCGATTGTCGCCATGCATTTCGATGTACTCCATTCGGCCTTCCTTGGTCAATTAGAAATCCGCACTGCTCTAAACAGGCCAACGGGGCCATTCTTTGAGGGTGAAACGCCCCACAGGAACTTCCCGAGTATTCATGACTGATCGATACGCAATTGTACCTATCATTGGCCATCTGGGCTTCGCTGACTAGGCGCTGTACTTACCAACAGTCCCATTCCCTGAACCTAAGGTAGGATTCCCAAAGCGGTGGTCAGAAGACAATCATAACCTATGATGGCATAATGATTCTTCGCTACAAAGCTTGCACATGTGTTTTCAAAGGATTTGAATATGGCCGTATTTAAATATTTCAGGCTTGGCGCTCGCCTAGAGAGCGCAATTCGCTATAACGAATTGTACTTTTCCGCAAGCCATGAGCTGAATGACCCCAATGATCTTATGGGCGTTTACTATTTCGAAGATGATATAGAGCTCTGGTCCAAACTTTTACAGCGCCCGCAAGCTGACGACGCTTGGAACATGAGCCATCATGTTGATGTTCGGGATTTAAAACTTATTACCCAACTGGCAAGCCTTTTCAAGGATGTGAGCTTCAAGTCAACCGCATCAATCTTGGAAGTTATAAGAGCAAAAGAGAGTGAGCTCGCTAAAATCTTTATTTCCGCTCTTTGGCAGGGCGGCGATAAAAACTCAAAATTTGCATTCATTCAAGAAAATTCGGATGAAGCACGTGCTAAAATCTGCATATTAACCTTAACGGCTTTGCTGAGTGGTGGGCATAATAACACATTTTATAGTGTTTCATTTTCCAAGCAGGCGCTTGAGCCGAAGATGTGGGCTCATTACGCAGATGGTTTTAAAGGGTGCGCACTAATTTATGACGATCACGATGGAAAAATTGATCTTCAGGCTCATCCAAGCTCAAAGAAATGGGAAGCGCATAAACTCCTGCCAGTAAGCTATCTGGACTCTGAGAAAGCTATCCCGATCCTTAAAAGCGCTATGGATGGCGTAGCGGCAAAAATCTTTTCACTTATCCAGAAAAATTCATTTTGGGACTACGAAGAGGAATCTAGACTCCTAATTACCAAAACTGATCATCCACGCTTTCTGGCTATGAGGGAGGAAGTCCCAGAGTCACCAATGCAAAGGGTTTTTCATCACGATTACACAACTATCAAAGGAGTGATTTTTGGCCCTCGATGCAACGCAGAGTATAAAAATAAAATTCTATCTGGATTAAGGCATAATAGGTTGCATGCTGGGTGCGAGAAGTTCTTGGCATTTAATACAGAACTAACTAGCAGGGGTACGGTTGAGGTCACAGATGGTGCCGATTACCTCTGCAATCGTCCTGCAGATGGATGGAGTACGCTAAGCGATGTAGAGCTTAGTAATCGATTAAAGACTCTTAACATCGCTCAACCCTCCAAATGATGCTCATACCTAGGTTGTAAACTAGGCACGGCCAATCAGTCAGGTGCGCGCTCTTAACTGAAACGGATAATCGCTACGTTGGGCCTGGCAAAATACCGTGCAGGCCTAGATAGGTATCTCCTGAGGACTCATTTGTGGCTATTAATAGATTACTTCAACTTGAAAACGGAATTGGGCTAAGCAAGGTCGTTGTATGCACAGGGCTGACTACTCCTGCAATCATTCACCCCGTCGTACATGGTGAGCCCGCTCTTACCGCACAAGCATTTTATTATTTGGATCACTTAGACTCCGTTGCCAAGGTTCGATTTGAGACTGAACAAGACGTATTATCTGATGAGAAAATAGAATTCCTGATTGACAATTACCTCTTCGAATATAGCAAAAATCACCCTGAATCTCGCATGAGCTTTAAGGTTTTAGAAGGCAAATTCTGGCAGGATGATGCGCACGACCACTACTTACTTGCAGATCGCGGACTGACAAAAGTTTTTGTTGCAGACGTTTTAAATGACGAGGCTGTGCACTCTATCGAAGCTATTAATCCAGAGGATTCGGTGGACCTTCAAGATTGGGACATAGGGCGAAATTACATTAAAGATTGCTTGTACAGCTACATAGATAAAGTTACTGGCGTGCTAGAGAAAAAGGTAATGGCAATAATAATGCCGAGCGCCGGCCGCGATGGTTGCATGGGGAAAATGAGGGTGGTAAAACCTGAATTGAGCTTACTTGACTATGACTCAGCCATGGCGCTTGCCAATATATCCCTTAGTCAAATATCTGAGCAGGCAAAATCGGCTTCCTTAGGTTGGCGCGGTGACCACTCTCTCCCAGTTGAGCGTATTGTTGCGACAAAGTTCCACAACCCCGTCATGCTGTCACACTACTTTTCAGGCTTGCATGAATTAAACGCACTTAAGAGCTTTGTGGGGTTCTACAACGTACTGGAATACTATTTTGAAGAAGCCCCTCGTATCCTTGGAGAAGATGCTCGTTCAGAAAAACTCCAGTTAGAATGCGTAGTGAAACTGCTACTCACAGATCAGGAAATCATCGGATTCATTGGGAGCCTAGGCGTTGAAGAAAACACCTTCATCAAATCTGACCTGCCAACATCTTCAGGCATCAAAATTAGTAAGTATGATGCCACCGCAGGCGCAGGTAAAGACCTAGCTCGCTGGCTTTACGAAATTCGATGCGCAGTAGTACATTCAAAGAAGACCCGTAAAGGGCAACTAACGCCAACGTTCGAGCCTTACACTGCTGAATCCCAATCACTAAGAAGGATTTCTCCAGTCATACGCTGGCTTGCTGTAAAGTGCATCGAAAAGGACGGTACTTTGAATTCTTATTGAGCACTAGCTAGGATTGGCACCACAACCGTCTACAGCCCAGCGTAGCGCTTTCTCAAACCCACACGATCGGGCTCACAGGCTGGACTATGTAATAGCACTGGTGAACTCGATCAGGCTCCGGAAGCGCCCTGCTCCCTTGCGATCCAGGGTGATGTCCCACGATTAAAAATGAGCGTGGCCCATGAGTACGGAACGACTAACGATCACAGTACTAGCTATCGGACAACGATACCATGGGCTGCCAGGTCATTTACCAATATCGTCCGGCGCAGTACCCCTGGAATCTTAAGACGTCTCGGTATGCATAATAGAGCGCGCCGGGGATAAACAACAGCTCCAGAACATAACTGTGTCAATAATTATTCTGCCAAGAACTGCCCCAGCGCCATTAAAATCCCTTTCAGAATACTAGACCTTGCGACCTGTTTAATATCGTAAAGGCCATACTCTACCTTGCCGTTGGCTCTCTCAACAGCAATAAGGATAATGGGCCTTTTGCCAAGGTGCTTATAATGTCAAGTGCGATGGCTGCCCATATCAAGTGCCCCATCCCTTTCCAAGCAATCGACTATGACAACTTCTTTGAAGTGAAAAGTTTTACCGTTTGAACAGGTCCGCTTCCCTAGAGATCTCTGAGCCTCAGAATTGAGGCTTTGGAAGGTGCCGTGAGCCACCAGCTCAGGGACAAACCATATCCGCCACACGCTCGGTTTTGCTGATACTGTCCTTTTCCGGAAGCGTTTTTCTACCCGTAAAAATCACGAGCCTCCGCCCAACCCGGTATCGGCTCGGAAATTATTTCACCCGGATCAAGGTCGCTAAGTTCGACCTCTGCCAGTTGATCAATATTAAATATGCGGGATCGCTCCCTTACAAACCATGAAATCGACAAAAACTCGGTGGAGACACGCTGAAACAAGCACTCACTAATTCTATAGGCGCCCTTCATAAGATCGTTCGGATCGACGCAGATTTGCATAGCGTGGGTGCCATCCATGAGCCAGACGCAGTGAACCCCTTGGTCTCTGAATAACCGTTTGGTGATTTCCAGATCGGTCAGGACAACAACCGCGATGGCTTCCTGCATGAATAAGACTGCGTTCTGCGGCAGCATGGACAACGTGAATGGGTATGCTGGAAGCCAGGAGATATCGGGCCCCAATGGCATCACCCATGTTGAGGGCGTACTCCAAATGTCGATCTCTTTCATGACCCGTTCTGGATTTTCTTCCAAGGCCGTGTGGTAACAGATATAGCGGAGCCCCGGCTCAGGTGACTCACTCCAGAATCCAGAAACTAACGCCTGGTGCATACCTACGTTGAGGAACTCTCTGTGATCAACCTCATCAATGACACCCTCTGTGCGAATGACTCGCTTCATTCCCCGGAAGTCTTTGGCCTCGTCTTTTTTATAGAAGTTGGTAATCAGATTTAATTGCTCAGCCTGTCTGGCAACCCTGCTCCCTGTGAGCCTTGATGATTTCAGCTCTAGGGGGAATGGATCCGGGCCTGCTAGCGCGCAGAGGTCGCCGTGTCGAATGATATTGGTCAAATCGGACATGACGACGGGAACACCCATCCCTATCCCTTTCTGGAGCATTGCATATTCGTGCCCGAAACCCTCCTTACCATAGAGAGCACCGGCAGTCGGCTTGACCGCGTACTGATCGTCGTACAATAGGTGCCTTAGGGCGTGCTGGCTCTGATACACGGAGGCGATCCCATCACCGAAGCATCGCCATAAAAAGGCTAGATGACGGACTTCCTTAATCCTCCCCATGATGCCCTTTCGGAGTCTCTTGAGCATGCTGGAGCGAGCCTTGATCGCTTGGCCGCCCGATCGAAACTCTGGCTTTGCCAAGATGCGTGGGATGCGTTGCTGGGCTTTCTGAAGGCGAGCAATACGGATGTCACATTCTGCAATTTTGAAGATGAGTACCTGTTGAAGACCCAGCACAACATCGAGTTTATCTCTGTCCGCGTTGATGTTTGCAAGGAGAGTTGCGGCCAGTTCCAAGCCACGCCGTTCGCGGGGAAATCGAATGAACAAAGACTTTGCCACTTTGTCGTCAATGGCAAATTCGACACGAGTTAGCTGATCGAGGCTGATTTTCAGCTGGTTTGACTCATCCATTTCAGTGCCCCCTGATCTTGTGCTCCTTTGATGCCGCTTAGTCTAGACGTTTTTGTTCAGTAGGACTTCAACTCCGAGGTATCCGCCAAAGAGACGGCAAGATCTAAGTAGACGCCTCGGCGATTCTGCATCTAATATCTGGCAACAAGCCATCATTCGAAAAGGAAATCACCTTGGCCTTACCTGACTCTCTTCGTCTCGCCGTACTCATCGATGCTGATAACGCGAGCTCGTCCGTCGTCAAAGAGCTCCTGGAGGAAGTAGCGAAATACGGTACCGCTACGATCAAACGTGCTTACGGCGACTGGACAACTCAAAACTTGGTTGGCTGGAAGAACCATCTGCACAAGCACGCCATCCAACCAATGCAGCAGTTCGCATACACCCAAGGAAAAAACTCCACCGACTCAGCCTTCATCATCGACGCCATGGATCTGCTGTATGCCGGCAACGTGGATGGGTTCTGCATCGTCTCAAGCGACAGTGATTTCACGCGCCTGGCAACCCGGCTGCGGGAGGCGGGCAAGAAAGTCTACGGGCTCGGCGAACGCAAAACGCCGGAGGCATTCATCGGCGCCTGCGACAAATTCATTTTCTTCGAAGTGTTGAAAAAACCTGCCCAAGATGAAGCACCGTTGGCCATGGATAACCTCCCTGACCTTAAAGAGATCCTCAGCCAAGCCATTGAAGAAAAGGCTCGAGATCACGGCTGGGCGCCGCTGGGAGCAGTAGGTGGCTACATCTCCAAAAATCATACCTCTTTCGATGCCCGGAACTATGGCTTCGCCAAGCTGGGGGCGCTTGTACGTGCTCAGGACTACATCGAAATAAAAGAAATACCGGATGGGGAAATCACTCACATCCACGTTCGGCTGAATAATCAATAGCCTCAGTCTCCATATCGGAATACCGCCCAGTGAAACTGATCTCCACCAACACAGCACTCAAATCCAATCTGCTGAGACTGATCAACAGTTACGACCATATCAGCTTCGGCACCGCATGGGCGTCTACCGGAACGGACGTGTTCACAGCGTTGGTGAAGGCAAAGTCCAAGATAGCTACCGGAGTGATAGGCACACATTTCTACCAGACCCACCCCGATGTTCTTGATGAATTTGTAGAGTTCGACCAAGTCAGATTCGTTCTGCAACCTCGGGGGGGGCCACCCCAAAGTGTTTGCTTTCTGGACAGACGACAGTTGGGAGGTCTTGATTGGCAGTGCGAACCTCACGGCAGGAGCAATCAACAAAAACACGGAGTTGACCACCCTCCTCACCTATAAGGACGGTGCGCCTGAACTACTGCATGATGTTTTAGAGATCATTGAGAGCTACGGAGGCAGGAGCATTGTCCAGGAGGACGCTGAAAGCCACCGCAGGATCTGGAAAATCAAGGCGCGGCTCAGGGAAAAAGTTGAGGGTACCTATGGAGGGGGCCCTGCCTCCAAGCCCGAGGTTGAGTCGCTAGTGATGACGGTGGATTGGCCGACTTTCTACGCTGCGATTCAAAAGGACATAATCCACGGTTTCAAGGATCGCCTAGCCATGTTGGAACAGGTCGCCAGTCATTTTACGAGTGCGCAGCACTCCAATGACATCCCATTGCAGGCGCGCCTTGGAATTGCTGTGTCCCCATACCTAACCAGGCTTCTAGCGGCACGATCCTAGTTTCTTCCCATGCGTTCTGGTGAGGAACAACCTGCGCTCCAGGTAGCGTCTCAAGCTTTCCCGGAACTGTTCGTGTTCCGCCTCGAAGTGTCGGTGCTGCGCAGTCATCGCGTGCTCATCAAAAAAGTACAATGCAGCGGTTAGGCCTTCACAGCTGAACCCTCTCAATGACAGTAGTGAGCGCATTTTGGGGGCGCAGCGAGA
This sequence comes from Pseudomonas sp. NFACC32-1, assembly GCF_900101215.1. Classification (NCBI taxonomy): domain Bacteria; kingdom Pseudomonadati; phylum Pseudomonadota; class Gammaproteobacteria; order Pseudomonadales; family Pseudomonadaceae; genus Pseudomonas; species Pseudomonas sp. NFACC32-1. The sequence goes on along the minus strand of NZ_FMUL01000009.1, from coordinate 114,852 downwards.
TAACGGCCATTGCAGAGCGCCTAAGGCACACCGGATGGCGCTGGCCTTGAGGCACAGCGCCGGCTCCAGGTTTTCAGCGTGGCCTCTAGCCTTGGAACTGGCTGAATCGCGCTCCAATAGTTTCAAGTGGCAGCTTGAGGCCATTGGCAAGGTAAGAGAGAGTACGCTAGAAGCCTGCAAGCATTATGACTTCCAGAATCTGATCATTGTTGAAATGCTTGCTCAATAATGCCATTGCTCAAACGCCTAAAGAAAGGCAAGGTGCCACTACGTGCGGCATGATCAACGAGCAAGGAAGGAGTTGCAGGTGGGAAAACCATATCATGCGGAGTTGGATGCTATTCATGCTACCTATTCGTGGGCAACACAGCAGGATGTGTTACGACTCCATCGGTACTTGAGTAGATGGACCGGTGAATATGCATGTTTCATCGGATCTGGCGGCTCTTACTCAGCAGCGTTCGCAGCCGCTGAGTTGAGGGAAATCGCGCATGGCTCCCCTACCCGTGCACTGACCCCAATGGAACTGTCGGCCAAGGCTAGGTTCACTCCTACCTCAAAGGTCATGCTGCTTTCAGCCGAGGGGCGCAATCCAGATGTTCTGGCTGCAGCGACCTACGCGATGCAGTCTGATATGACTTGTGCGGCGCTAACGCTTACGAAAGACAATCCGCTCACCAGGCGCGCTATAGAGAACCGGGCAACACGAATTTTTTCTTATGAGATGCCATGGAGGAAAGACGGCTACTTGGCAACGAATAGCCTGATCGCGACCGTTTTGTTGCTACACAGGGCTCTCTTTCCTGAAGGCACAGGAAGCGAGTTTCTTGCGCAGCTGTTCGATGCGGAGGTTTTGCTCCAGTACCGCAATCAGTGGCGTGCGAACACCACGATGAAGACGATGGGTGGGCGAAACTTCATCGTTCTTCACGACCCGATGACCAAGTCTTTTGCCATCGACCTGGAATCCAAACTCTCCGAGTCCGCAGTCGCCAAGGTTGAAATTGCCGATTACCGGCAGTTCGCTCATGGTCGACACCTGCAACTGGCAGATGGCGCCGCCGGCACCGCAGTCATTGCTGCTTTCAGCCGGGATTCCAAGGATCTGGCGGAAGCGACCCTGGGGCTTTTCCCATCGAATGTATTGACCTTCAAACTTGAGATTCCTGGTGAGGAACCAAATGAATTGGTGGTCGCCGGGCTGGTGATGGCAACACTCCTAACCGAGACGATCGCCAGTGCAGTGGGTCGGGACCCCGGGCAGCCAACGGTTCCAACCTTTGGCCGGGAGATTTATCGACTGGATAGCAGCCAGCACTTTCGCGGTTGGGGTCAATCAGAAAATCGATATTCGCTGGCGGCTCGGCGAAAGTTCGATCATCGCAACGTCTCAGCAGACGAAATGGACACAGCCGAGAATGCGGCAAAAGTCTATGAGGGTAAGCTGCAGGCCGCCGTCTACAAGGCGATCATCAGTGATTTCGACGGTACTTTATGCAATGCAGAAGACCGCTACAGCGGCATGTGCCCGCACATTGCAAAGCGGATTCTTCAGCTTATCGATAATGGCCTGATCTTCTCGATCGCCTCGGGTAGGGGCGGATCCTTGCGCAAGGATCTTGTTAAGGCATTACCGCCGGAGTATCACAAAGCGATATGGGTCGGTTATTACGGCGGCTCGTTGATTCAACCCCTTGATGCAGAGGTCGAGCATCCGCCCCCCAACCCGGTGTTCGAAGATCTTTTAGGCTGGCTCAAGACCACCGCGTACTACCCCCGGCTGGAAAATTCTAAAAAATCCAGGGGTGGGCAATTGACCATCACGGTTTCCAGCCCAGAAGAGTCTAGAAAACTGCGTCTGGCTTTACGCACCCGCCTCAATGCAGAAGGGCTCGGAAACTGGAAAGTGTTTTGCTCAGGTCACTCGATCGATGTCTTGGATGGCGACACGAGCAAGAATAAAGTGGTAAAGGCGATTGGGGAGAAATTTGGCTTCGACCCACTTACCCAGGTTTTACGTCTTGGGGATAGTGGTGATGAGGAAGGGAACGACTACGACTTGTTGAGCCAAGGCTGCAGCCTAAGCGCTGACCGTGTGTCTGCATCGTTGACCTCCTGCTGGAATTTCGCCTCCCCAGGTTCGAGCCAAGCCGGTGCGACCCAACAGTATCTGGATTACTTGCAGAAAACTGACGAAGGATTTTGGCTTCGTTTCTAATCTCCAAGGAAGGTGTTACTTGAAGAGTAAAATTGCCCTGAGGTTGTTAGCTGAACAGCTGGACTGGAGTGACGAGGAGGCAACGGAAGAGTTCTCTGCACTTCAGTTGATGATCACCCACAAGTACGATGGCTATCAGGGGTTTCAGCCGGCCTCGCGCTTCCATGTCGCCCTACTGAATTGGTTAAGCCAATTTCAGGACGTCGCACAAAGGCGTGTCGCGTTCAGCATTATCAAAGAGCGTCTGGTCTACATCACGCAGCGCGAGATGCATCACTTGGTGAGTCTGATGATGCCGGAGCTAGACAGACTCATGCGCAAGCAAATTGCGAAGGAGTTAGGCGTTCAGTTCTACGAAACGTGGACTGATCCGGCCGCTGGTCGGCGACTTTGCCTTCTTCGACGTCGAACACTCTTTGTAGGGTTAAGCGATGGTGCGCGTATCGATGTCTTCCGTCGCTACAACGAGGGCAAGATTTCCAACGAGCAAGTCGTTCCCTTCAGCGAAATGTCCAGCCAGAAATGGAAGAGCCTTATCAAGGAACTCAGAGAGTGGTTGGACAAGTACGACTATCAAGACGAACCTGCTTCGTTTGAAGCAGTATGCCTAGTGGACGACTTTTCAGGCTCGGGCGACTCCCTGCTCCGGTTTGACGATGAAGATCAGATCTGGAAAGGCAAAATAAGTAAGTTCTATGATGTCAATCGCGAAAAGATCGGCGACATTCTTGCGGAAAAATGCCGCCTCTATGCGCACCACCACTTGGCATCGTTCCAGGCTGAGCAGGCGATCAATGATCGGCTAGCACGGTTCGGTGGAGACCATCCGGAGTTCAGCTACAACGCCACATTTTCTTACGTGCTCCCGCAAAGCATTGTGGTTGATGATCAAACTCTCCCGCCAGAGCTGATCGACCTCATCAAATGCCACTACAACAAAGGCATTCAAGATAACCATGTTGGGGACAACATATGGTTTGGCTATAGCGATTGCGGTTTGCCTTTGGTGCTCGAACACAACACACCGAATAATTCAATTGCCTTGCTCTGGGCTGACTCAACCGGGAGTGAATTTACTGAGCAGCACAAAATGAAACCCCTATTCGCTCGACGCAAACGGCACTCGACCAATGGATAATCCGTTTAAGAAGCGCGCCACTGAGTACGTGGCAGAACCCAGTACTTTGCTACCCCTGGTTAGCCACACTCCGCTACTTGAGTTCTTCTCGCTTGATGGCGTTGAGTTGCTGGAAAAACTCAGCATCGTTGTGGGAACACCAGGATGCGGCAAAACCACGATCGCCCGAGTCATCGAATTTGACTCCCTGGCAACACTCGCTCGTGACCCAGTTGAGATCAACAAGGAGCTAGCTGTAGCGCTTACGCAACTCAGCATCCTGAAGGATGGGACGCCGTCCCTGTTGGCTTATCGCTTACCGATGACCACAAACTTTCGCAGCATCTGGGATCTTCCGTATTCAGAATCCATCCGGGCGACATTGCTCCGTGCTTATGTGCAGTCCAAGGCGGTTTTGGGTTGGTTCCGACAGCTTGAGACTGTCGAAGAGCTAGACATCGAGCAAATCGAGATTGTTACAGGCAGCGATTCAGAGTCCGCGCGTCAAGTCCTTAAGGCCGATTCGCCCAGTGATTTTCGAGAATACGCGCGGAGAATCGAGCTCGCGGTATTCAAAGTGATCACTGCACTTGTAGCGCCCAGCGAGCAGGACCTGGCAGAAATCATCAATGAATCATATGACGTCTTTGAATACATAGAGCGAATCAGGGTGAGGAACTGGATTGTTGGCACGCCGGGTGAGTATGTCGATCTACTGCCGATGGCCATCGTCGACGATGCCCACGAACTGCACCCTCTCCAATTTGCTCAGCTACGAGACTGGCTGAAGCGCCGCAACATCAATATCGGCCGCTGGGTGATGTGCCGTCCGGATGTCGTATCTCCTGAGGATTATCGAGATGCGATGGCCAAGGAGGTGATAGAAGATGGCGAGCAACGACCAGGCACAACAGGTGGACGAGACTACATTCTTAGGTTGATGCAACCAAGCAACCGCAGCGCCAAGCGTTTTTTGGTTGTCGCTCGAGATATCAGCAGTCGGTATCTCAACGGCATAAATGAGCTATCCCGCCGTTCGATCAAGACACTCCCTAATATTCTTGATCACAACAACGTGTCTTTGACTGCGTCTCAGCTTGAGCAGCTGCGCAAGAGCGTGGTGGAGTTCCAGCAGGAGTCGAGGCTTTCTAAAACGGTAATCGACTCATTACGTGCTCGAATTCCAGAGACAACCCAACCTGACGAGGCTCTAGCAGCCCTCCGGATTCTACTCAGGCGCGAATGGAATAAGACCCCTCAGCTTGGCCTGCTGGATGACGATCCAACAGATGAACCGCTGACAGGTGATCGCACCGTCAGCCCTGCTCTGCTCGAGGGTGCTCGCTTGCAGTTGTTCCATGAGTTTGGTCGGCCGTATTACTTCGGCATGGACAAACTCGCAGAGGCTAGTAACAACAACATTGAGCAGTTCATTCGCCTGTCTGGATCCCTCATCGACGAGCTGATTGTCCGTGTCGTTAGAAACAGGAAGCCAGAGCTTTCAGCCAAGCTTCAACATGATGCTTTACGAAAGCTCTCACTGAAGATCATGGACGAATGGGACTTCCCTTATCACGCTTTGGTCAAAGACCTTCTGGCCGGCATGGCGAAGCGCTGTTTGGATCGGACGCTACTGCCCAACGCCCCCCTCGACCATGGCGCCAATGCCATTGGTATTCCTCAGGAAGAAATGGACAAGGTGCTCGCTCGGTCTGAGCGCCTTACCCGTGTTCTTCACTTTGCGTTTGCCTATAAGGCCTTGGTGTTCGTCCCACAATACAAATGCAAAGGGCGGGTTTGGTGCCTCCTGGAGATCGGAGCTATTCCGAGCATCGCCTATGGTTTGACCCTGCGCCGCGGTGGCTTCATTGAGGACACTCTCTCTGGCCTGCAGTCGCTGCTTAAGGAGTAAGCATTATGAATTTAATTACTCACAAGGACACCGAGGAGTGTAACGCGTTTTTCAACGGCTACTTCAGTCTGCCCAAAAAAGCGCTTTTTGTGGGTACGCTGGGCTTCAACGACGCGTGCCTGTACTTCCCGAGGATGATCTGCGATCTGGAGTGTTTTGACTTTCTCTTCTTGATCGAAGAGCGCCCGGAGGTTTCGCCGGTCCTTGAGCAGTCTGCAGAGCAAAATAGGCAGGAGCTGATGAAAATGCTGAGCCAGCACAAGCTCAGCTTCGAATCAATCCCTATTATCGCGGATGACACAGCTAGTACAGCCGGCAGGAATGCCGCCTCGACCTTTGATAAATGGCTGGCAAGCGGCTATACCGACGTGATTGTGGATGCGACCACCATGTCCCGGGGCGTGTGTTTCCCCTTGGTGAAGCAAGCATACGAGAGTAAGACCAGCGCTCATGTAGTGATCGCTGATCGTGTCGCCTCTCCGCTGAAGACCACTGCCATGTACACCGACTCGCCGCAGTACATGCATGGCTTCCAGGCAGATATGGACACCGATAAGGTCAAAGACGCGATCAAGCTTTGGATCCCCCAGCTTTCCGAGAACAACCATGACTCACTGGAGCGCATTTTTCGTAAGGAACGCCCAGATGAGGTTGCCCCCATTCTCCCCTTCCCCGCAGTGAATCCTCGCCGTGGCGATGAACTTCTGCGCGAATTTCATGACCTGATTCTTTCAGATTGGGACGTGAACCTGCTGGACATCATCTATGCACACGAGTCAGATCCGACGGATGTGTTCGAGACGATCAGGCGCATTCACTGTGGTCGAGAAGTGGCTCTGGATGGCTTCCAAAAAACACCGCCACGTACCATTTTGTCGCCCAGCGGCAGCAAGATGGGCAGCCTGGGCATGCTTTTTGCGGCCATAGCGCTTGATCTTCCAGTGGTATACTCGGAGACTATGGGATATAGGTGTGAACAGCAAATAGTCCCGCCGGTCTCAACAGAGATGCCAGACCGCATGTGGCACGCTTGGTTACGCCATCTGTAAGGGTTCCCCAGGATGGGGAGGAGGATGTATGTGGCAGCAGAATCGAATTGTCGGTACCGGGCTCTTTGCCTTGGACGTGATTTTAGGAGCGGACTCTCGCCGCTTGGGTTCTGCACTAGGTGGGTCGACAGGTAACGTTTTGTCCATCCTGGGATCCCTGGGTTGGGCCGCTACGCCTGTTGCAAGCTTTGGCCAGGACCCTGCCGGCGAAAGACTCTGCAATGAGCTTCAAGCCATTGGGGCAGATCTCCGATTCGTGGATTTCTCCAGCTCCCAACGCACGAACGTGATCTACCAGCATCAGTTAGCGCCTCAAAGCGGTAGCTCTTCGACACACCGCTTTAGCTTCAGCTGCCCCTGCTGTGGCAAGAAGCATTACCCCGTAGTCGAGTGTGACGACCGCATCGTCAACAAAGCTCTGCAGGGGCAATCAAAGACCGATGTGTTCTATCTCGATCGGCCTACCAAGGCAGGTTATGAGCTAGCCAAGTCCTATTATGAATCTGGAGCCTTGGTCGTCTTCGAGCCCTCTGCTGCCGGCGACGATGAAGATCTTTTTTCCGCAATTCTGCAGAACGTCCACATCATCAAATACGCGGATGAGCGCTTCCATTCGTTTTCGCGACCACTCCCCAGCTCCATTCTGGTTGAAATCCAGACTCTAGGCCCACGCGGCCTGCGTTTCCGCAGTCCAGCCTCCGGCGGCTCATGGCGCCATCTGTCAGCCTTTCGCCTGCCGGAGATTGAAGACACTGCCGGCGCAGGTGACTGGTGCACCGCTGGATTGGTGTACTCCCTACAGCAAAATCGCGTGCACGCCTGGAATGACCTCGAGGAAAGCGAGCTGGAACACGCGCTGGCGTTTGGTCAGGCGCTTTCCTCAATGAACTGCCTCACCCGTGGCGCTAGAGGGTTGCTGGGGGTTCTTACACCCGACGAGATTCTTTCGTTCGCCCAGCAGCTGTGCACTGGCCGTGACAATCAGGCAAGCGAAACAGCGACAGCCTCGCAACTCGGGAAGCTTGCCTGGCAGAAGACACACACCATCGCGGTCAGTAGCACGGACCTACTTGAAGTGTGCTGTCAGGCCCGCTGATCTAGTCGACTGTCACAGCAGCTTTCGGCGGCTTTTTAGCAGCTCTGACGGGCTTTGCTTCTGCCTTGCGAAGCTCTTCGCGAACCTCCATCAGCAGCACGCCGAGCATATTCTTGCCCTTGCCATTGACCTCGCCCCAAGTCCTGTTGACCTCGTTATCAACAGTGGCCGACTCGACGAGCCGGGCCTCACCGGTAGAAAGCAGGAGCGCTTTCAGATCCTCATGCTGAGTGAACTTGGCCAGGAGAATGGCTCGCATGCGCTCAAATTTAACTTTCGACCAGCCCGGGCGAATGTCCCACCAGTAAAGACCGTGAGCAGCCATTGCCACTAGCGCTGGCGATGGAGCCGCAAGGATCCAATCCCGCACGGCTTCCTTGCGAGGCTTGCCCGCTTGGTAAGCGTGCTCGGAGGTGGGATACACGACATCCTCAAACAACACTTCGCGCTTATACAGGTTGCTTAAGGCCCCATAAGGCTTTTCGTTTGCGCGGTAGAACCGAATTTCCTGCATTACTGCTCCTCACCTAATGACTATCGGCCTGAGGCCAAGCATATGGGTTGCCAAGGCGGCACGCTAGAACGCAAACGTTGTTTGTCACTGCAACGATGCTGGCAGGACTATTTGCGCTGAGAACGAGCTTCGAGGGGTTCAGCTGCCCTGGAAATACTCCCTTACTTTCTACATAACGCAAGGTCGATTGACCATCGCGCCACGCGAAATACTGCATCAGTGCCTTGAGGTCCCACCCACTGCTGGTAGCCCATGTAGCAAAGCCCCGACGCAAGGAATGGCTGCTGTACAGTTCGCCCGGCAGCCCTGCCCCCTGAAGCACTGCTCGTAATAGGGGAATTACACCGTTCGGGTGCAAACCTCCTTCTCCGAAGTGCCCCCAGCGATCAATGCCGCGGAATATTGGGACCGTCAGAGGTTGGGGCAGCGAGGCTAAACGGGTGGGGAAACTGATTCTATGAACATCAATCGATGAACAATCGACTCAATTTATCGAGCGCTGCGTGAGCAGTTTCGAGGCCCGTGCGCTTCTTATGAACATCTGACATCGCCCACTTGTTAAACAGTGTGTGTTTTCCTGTTTATCACTAGCTGTCACCTGTACCTGAAAACCGAACTTTGCCGCCATTACCGTAATCCAGCCAAACCAACGACCTTCCCACCCTGCCTCCCTCTATGCCACCTCGCGCAAGCACTGGAAAGATTCGGACAAGCACCCTCGCAATGCCTCGCTCAGCCTTGCTGAATTGACATGCTCGACCTTTGAGCTGCGTTGAGCTACATGAGTCAATCCGATCCGTGCATTGAGCAAACGCGGCTAGGCACGTTCACGTTGCTATAGTCGACTCTATCGCCGACCGTACCTCCAGGAGCATTTACCCAGTGCCCGACATGTCGACCAACGTCGCTTACACAAAACGCTTCAACGCCGTCCTCACCTACATTGATGAGAATCTCGAAGGTGATCTGTCGGTGAATACGTTGAGCCGTGTGGCGAACTTTTCGGCATTTCACTTCCATCGGCAATTCAGCGCGTTCGTAGGTGTGCCTGTTTCACGTTATGTGCAACTGATGCGATTACGACGCGCGGCGCATCGCCTGGCAACCGTCGCGGAGCACTCGGTACTGGAGGCAGCACTGGGTGCTGCCTTCGAAAGTCCGGAGGCATTTTGCAGGGCGTTCAGCCGGGCGTTCGGTATGTCGCCGAGTGCTTTCAGAAAAGAGCCGAACTGGCAGGTCTGGAATACGGTGTTCGCAATCCCTCATTTTTCCAGGACGATCATGATGCAGATACGAGTCGTGCAATTCCCTGAAGTCAGGGTCGCGGCATTTGAACATTGCGGGCCCGCCGGGCTTCTCAATGAGAGCGTGCGCAAGTTCATCGAGTGGCGCAAGCAAAGCGGACAGTCGCCGGTAGCTTCGAGTCGCAGCTTCGGCATTCCCTTTGGCAACCCCGATACGACACCTGCGCAAGCATTTCGCTTCGCAATCTGCGGCGAAATTCACGAGGCCGTGGCGCCAAATGAGTTCGGGGTGCGGGAGACCGTGATTCCAGGCGGGCGCTGCGCCGTGGTGCGACATGTGGGGTCACCGGATCACATCGGCGAAACGATCTATCCGATTTACCGCGATTGGCTTCCTGCCAGTGGAGAGGAACTGCGTGACCAGCCACTGTTCTTCCATTACCTGAGCCTCTTTCCCGAGACGCCGCAAGACCAGTGGCAAACTGACGTGTATGTTCCGTTGCAATAGCGTGAACGATACACTGCCTTGGGTAGCCACTTCTTATTTCTAAGGACACTTCACAGTGGCTACCTATGGGCAGCTAGCTCGTCGACACGCATGTAGTGGCCTACGAAACCCGGGGCGATTCAATGTTTATGTGTGTCTATAAGATTGTGTGGAAACGCGAGACTCGATGCGACAGCGATATGTGTTAACCGACGGTAACGTATCGATATTGACGGCCCCTCCATGGGGTCACAACGTTATTATTCTCATATCTCCAGTTTTGAATCTCAGCATTGTTGAATACGGCGTCCCATTGATTCGACATTTTGAAATTAAGGCCTTCAGCTGCCGTTGATTCCTTGTACCTCCCTCGCCCTGTACCTGGCTTTGCGACATGGGTGTCGAATTGCATGCCGTAACAGAAGTGGTGTTTATACAACACCGCTTGCGGCCGCTGAGGCCAAGCGTCCACCGCTATGGCGTCCTCAGCATCTCCAGAGTTATGTCCAATCAAAGCAAACGTGTGGGCGTTGGTGCCGACCCATGCTGAATAATAATCTGACGACAGATAATCCCTGCAGATTGCGTAAGCCATTGCCCCCAGCTGATCGCAATTGCCCGCTCCTGTTCTTTTGGCGATTTCTAATATACGCCGAGGTCTTAGCATGGCGCTGTTGACTGGGTTTTCCATGAAGTTGTAGGTGGCCGCAGTACGAATGTGTGAGGCGGCGTACTCCTCATCCAACTGATTGCCACTACCGTAGGGAGTTAACCCCTTGATAATGTCGATCACTGCGTTGCCAAGCCTCAGCAATTGTGCCTGTCTCTTTGTCACTATGTAGTCTGTAGGCATGCTTTGTTTCTCACAAGATATTGCTGGAGACGATGAAGCCACCTCGTCAGGCTAGGTCAGGCTCGGCGTTTCGCAAGCGACAGGAACACGACGGATGTCGGGTCAAGATCGCGAGAAGCCTGTCTCGCCCCGCGGCAAGACGCGACGAGAATGAGCTCAACCATGATCATCCAAGGTGGCTTGGCCACCCCAACGATGTGTAGTGATCAATTGAAAATTTCTGCTGTGCCATCCTCGACCAGACCCGATCTTTTACTCTGAGACGTCGACGCTAACCCCTCCTCCACCGCCCCGTCTTACTAAAGTTCGCCCCTGATAGGCCGACAGCCTTCATTCTTGTCTCACGGATGATTTCAATGTTCCGCTCTGTTCTCCCCGGCGTTGCCTTACTCGCCGTCGCCGCTGCCTGTACGGCCCAGGCTCAGCCCGTCACCACGCCCGAGCAACTGTTTAGCGAATTTTCTCGCTGCGATGCACATTTCTTCGAAAGCCTGCGCGACGCCCGTCTCCCTGCAGCTACCTTGCGCCTGAGTGATTACGGCTCGGTCAAGGCGCCGACCGTCAGGGATCCGTTGCAGGAAGGTGGCACTTACCAGCACTTCGAAACACCCCTGATCATCAATGGCGTGCGTATGGTCGGCTATTACAACCAGGCCCAAACCATCAAAAGCGTCGGCAATTTTCTGTTTTGGGGATTCGTGGCAGATGGCTCGCCACAAGAGGTGGCCACGAAACTCAAGCCACTCATTGTCGATAACGCACGTTTCGCCAGCCAGGGCCAAGCCATCACCCGCGCCGAAATCCGTCGCATCGGTGATCCGATCGGCCAATGGCGCACCGAAGGGTTGACCGGCCCGGGGGTTGCTACTCCGTTTGGTTTCGTAGACCGCGCCTTGATGGTCGATACGGGCGACATGAAACCGCCGCTCGCAGGACGTACCACCGTGTTCTGCTCGCTACAAGGCACCGTGACCGCGCCGTTGCTGCAGGTCTATCGCCCTGACCTCAACGCTCATCTGCTCGACTGACAAGGATGTTTTCCATGAATGCTCGCTGGTCCGCACTGATCGCTTGTTCCCTCCTCCTTACAGGATGCGCCGGGATGCAGAATCCGCAAAGAGCCAATCTCGCCCATTGCTCCAATCAATTGAAGGCGCTCAAGGCCGAAAACTACACCCTGGTGCTGCAGGAAGGTGATCTGTGCTTGCAGAAAAATACACTGCCCGCCTCGCTGCAAAGCGTGATCTATGCGGTGCAGGCTGAGGCCCACAGCAACCTCAACCAATTTTCCCAAGCCGTGACTGCCAAGGAAAAATCCATCCAATTGGCAGTCAAGCCAGATCCGCGGGCGAACCTGGATTTGAGCGCGATGTATCGTGAGGCCGGCAACCCCAGGAAAGCACTCGAACTTGTGCAGTACAACCTCGACAACGGACTGGGAGAAGCCGGTAAGGGCTCCGGCTTCCATATGCCGACCTACTATCATCTGGGCCTGGCCCTGACGGACCTGGGCCAATACCGAGAGGCCGCCGAAGCCTTCAGCGCCGGCCTTGAACGCCAGCCGGACTATGCCTGGGCCTATTACACCCGCGGGGTCGCGTACGACCATTTGGGGGCGAAGGATGATGCCAGGGCCGACTTCAAGAAATTCCTGGCGCTGGTCGACAAGAAATACCTGCTGGAGAAACATAAGGCCAAGCTCGCCGAACTCGGGGTTTCCGTACCGTAATGGCTGAGCCGGCTTAATGTCGGGCAGTTTCGATCTTGGGGGCGCAGTGCCATGGTTATTGTCATTGCACTCCCCCTCTGCTTTGCCACTGGCCTCAATGTCTTTATTTGACGAACCTGAGGCACCCGAACCCGGTCTTGATCCGCAGTTGCTGAATGGGTTCGATATTTTCCTGTTCACCGACCTTCTTGATGACGGCCACCCCGCAGAAAGACTCGTCACGGTTGAAGATCGGAAGAATGCCAGCCTTAGGCTCGGTCCAGGAGCCCGAAATCAAGGTATAAGTGGCTCCGTTCTGTGGCTTGAAGGAGAACGGGATCTTGCAAGCGCTGCTACCCGCGACTTGCCAATAGGTCAGGATCAGCTCTTTGTCCACGGCAACCCGTGATTCGATATGTTCCCCGTTGGAGGGCAGGACCGTATAACCGGCATAGCATCCATTATCGCTGAAGGTCATGGCATCCAGCCTCGCCCCTCCTCCAGCCTTGAGGCGAACCGTTGCTGAAGGGTCAGCGGGTCCGGGGACGACATATTGCTTGCCCTGTAGAAACGAAGTGCAACCGCTGACCAGTAACGCGCCGGCCAGCAAGATGAACCGGCCGGACTTTTGATTGACGTACATCCCTTTCTCCCTGGTTCCATCGGGTGCCCTAGCCAGTCGGAGACTTGGGACTGTTGAAAAGCGGTTCAATGGTAATGGATTGAGTGCAGATGCGAGTAGGTCTGGATGTGCCGGCACCTGAACCTATTTCACCTGCATGTACTGGCTGAAATTGTTGATGTGATCATCAAGATTATCCTCGAGCATCATCCGGTACTGATCGCAGAAATACTTCAACAGCGCCTCTCGAGCATCAGCCATTTCGGCACCAGACTTGAAGTTCTGCGCGCTCGCCCAAGCATTGAAACGAGTGGTGCCGAACATCATTGAGGCGCTGACCCCACCGAGATCTCCATGGGTCTTGATCTGTTCGTTGGACAGTTCGATATGGGCGTCTGCACGGTCGTAGAAGGCTTGGTCGGAGGCGTCAGCCATGATGAGGTCTCGATATTCAAGGAAGGATGCCATTGGAGCATATTGCGCGGCAGGATTGCAGCTGCCTCCATCGAGCCCCGGCAAGACCAGTCAAAGGAATACTTATCTTCGCAGCCAATGGTGCCGTGGATTTCAACACCGTCAAACCCTGCCTCACGTGCGAAACGCTGGGCGAATTGGTCAACCAATCCGGTTATTTCGATAGTTATGGAAAGGTTGCTTTTGCGCTGTTATACGGCTGTTCTTCAACGTCGCCAGAGATTCACAGGCTCAAAGTGCCCCGGGCCGATCCAGGCCGGCAATCCGAGGTCCACTCTTTGTCGGCGGGCAACTTGGGTGTACTGATCCCCTACTACGGCAAGGATGGCCAAACTTCGAGGTGCCTAGCTGGGAACCGGGGTTCCTGATCCACGCATTCGGTGACAGCTACGCTCACGTGCAGGGTGACCCGATCATCTCTGCAAGACGCTGAACGTCAAAATCGACGAAGACGAGATCCAGGATTTCCTCAAGGAACTGTCATCGGATCTAGACGGTTGATCACTTACATATGCAGGGAGATGAAATCTACGAAACAACGCAGCTTGGGCGTGATGAAGCGGTTCGGCGGCCACAGCACACTGAAGTGGATGGTGCGGGTGACATCTTGGGTCAGCACCGCCTGCAACTCTCCGGACTCAAGGGCATCCTTGACGGCAAATTCCGGCAGGCAGGCGATGCCCCGACCTTCCATGGCGGCGTTGAAAAGCATGTCGATGTTGTTGCAAACCAGCACTGCCGGCAAATCCTGCGCGCCATTGTGAGTTTTATCCGGTAGCGGCCAGCGCTCGAGCTTCCCGGTGGAAGGCACTCGGTACAACAAGCAGTCATGGTTGCTCAAGTCGCCAGCGTCCAAGGGCACGCCCTGGGCCTGGAAATAGGCCGGAGCACCCACCAGCAGGAAACGGAAGGCGCCCAATCGCCGCGCCACCAGACGAGAGTCGTTCAATTCGCCGGTTCTGACCACGGCATCAAAACCCTCCTCCACGACATCCACCAGACGGTCGCTGAAGTCCAGCTCCAAATGGATGTCCGGGTATCGCTTGGCAAAGCGGGACAACAAAGTGAACAGGAACTGCCCTGCCAAGGGCAGGCTCACGCGCAGCTTGCCACGGGGTTCGCTGCTGGAGCTGGACAGCTCGAGCTCCGCTGCTTCCAGTTCATTGAGCACACGCTGGCAGCGGTTCAGGAAAAGCATGCCCTCCGCTGTCAGGTTGATGCTTCGAGTGCTGCGATGAAACAGCCTGACTCCCAGGCGCTGCTCCAGGCGCGCGACGCTTTTGCCAACGGCCGATGACGACACACCCAATTGCCGACCGGCTGCGACAAAACTACGGGTTTCGGCGACCTGGACGAAAACCGAGATTCCGCTGAGGTTGTCCACGCTCTCTCCTTGAGTATTGGCGCTTTGATTGCGGAACGAAACGTCCGATGTGTCCGGAATTCTAGCCTCTGTTTCCCCTGCCGTCTGCGACCTAGCATGACAACCGTCTATCACAGCAGGGAATCGCGATCATGACCGCCAAAGCATCCATTCAGTTATCCAGCGCTATCGCCACTGACCCTATGCAGGCCCGAATTGACGCTGCGCTGAGCAGCGCCATTGAAGACAAACGCCTGGTGGGAGCTGTCGTACTGGTTGCCCGCCGTGGCGAAATCACCTATCGAAACGCGGTGGGCCTGGCCGACAGAGAGGCCGGGATACCGATGCGCACCGACGCCCTGTTCCGGCTCTCCTCGGTCACCAAACCTATCACCTCGACGGCCGCCCTGGCCTTGGTTGCCCAAGGCCGCATTGGCCTGGATGACCCTATCGCCCGCTGGCTACCGGAGTTCCAGCCGACCCTGGCGGACGGCACTCGGGTGTCTATCAGCGTGCGCCAATTGCTCAGCCATACAGCAGGCCTGAATTATGGTTTTCTCGAAGCCCAGGGTGGCGGCGCCTACGCGCAGGCCGGTGTGTGTGACGGGCTGGAGAGCGCACCGCTGACCCTGGAGGAAAACATCCGGCGGCTGGCGACCGCGCCGTTGCTCTATCGCCCCGGCACCAACTGGGGATATTCCATTGCCACCGACGTGTTGGGTGCCCTCATCGCCAGGGTATGCGGCAGTAGCCTGGCTGAAGCAGTCAATCAACTGGTGTGCGAGCCTCTCGGCCTGTCCGACACCCGCTTCAACGTCGTCGACACCTCCCGCCTGACAGCCGCCTACCTCAATGCCGATCCCGTTCCACGCCGCATGAATGGCGTCGAAGTGATCGAAGTATTCGAGAACACTGCAGGTATCCGGATGGACGCGGATCGGGCCCTCGATAGCAGTGCCTATCCATCGGGAGGCTCCGGCATGATCGGCTCCGCCGAAGAGTTCCTGACCCTGCTCGAAACCTTGCGCCAGGGTGGTGGGCCGCTCATGCCAGCGGCCCTTGCGAAAGAAATGGGAAGTGTCCAGACCGGCAATCTGGAACTCGCCAATTGGCCTGGCCGTGGTTTCGGCCTGGGATTCACCGTGCTGACTGACCCGCAGGCCGCACAAACGACCGAGTCCGTTGGCACGTGGCGTCTGGGTGGGGCTTTCGGTCATTCCTGGTTCGTCGATCCGGTGCAACAGATCTGCGTGGTGGCCTTCACCAACACGGCGTTCGAAGGCATGTTCGGGCAGTTCACCGTCGATCTATGCAACGCCGTATACGGTGCCTGAATGGCCAAAGGTTCACGCGGCGATAAGGAGTTCATGATGAAAAGACCGGCTTGAGAGCCGGCCTTCATGCGAATGCAGTTTGAGTTGTCCAGCTTTTTTTTGGCTACCTGCCCCATGGAATTGACCAGGCGCCTGGGCTTTCGACAGCGCCGCGGATCTTTATTGAAAGGTATCGACTCATGACGCATTCACGCCTGTATCACAACCATGCCAACGTACGCCTGGACTCCCTGACGGGGTTTCGATTTGTCGCGGCTGCCTTGGTGTTCTTCTTTCACGCCTCACTGACAAAGATCATCGGATTCAACCCCTTTGCCGACCAGCACATTGTCGCCGGCTTCCAGCGCTTGTTCAGCGTGGGGGGCTGGCTTGGCGTATCGTTTTTTTTCGTCCTCAGTGGTTTCGTCATAACCTGGTCGGCCCGCAGGGACGATACGCTTGGGGCGTTCTGGCGCCGTCGCCTGGTGAAGATCTATCCCAATCATCTGGTCACCTTCGTCCTGGCGATGATCTTGTTCGCTGTACCGCTGACAGCCGTGAGTGCCTGGTTGCCCAACTTGCTGCTGGTTCATGCCTGGGTCCCGGACATGTCGGTGTTCCTGAGTGTCAACGGGCCTTCCTGGTCCCTGTGTTGTGAACTGGTTTTCTACCTGGCGTTTCCGTTTCTCTTGCGCGCCTTGTGGAAGGTCGGCGAGGACCGCCTCTGGCTGACCGCGGGCCTCACAGTCTGTGCGATGGCTGTGACCCACTGGCTCATCGCCGAGGTTGTCGACGATGCACCGCAGATCGCCGAATACCCCATCTCCCTGAGCCAGTGGTGGTTGGCTTACTACTTTCCGCCGCTACGGTTGTTCGAGTTCGTTCTCGGCATGTTGATGGCCCGCATCCTGATGACGGGACGCTGGATTGCGATCCCGGTCGCACCGACGCTGGCATTGGCGACGGCGACATACTTCCTCGCAGGAGAAATGCCCTTCATCTACAGCCTGTCACTCACCACCGTCATTCCGATTGCCTTGCTGATCACCAGCCTGGCTGCCGCCGACGTCGCGCAGCTCAAGTCCTGGTTTCGTCATCCACTGATGGTCTGGCTGGGAGAGATCTCGTTCGGGTTCTACATGGTCCACCTGCTGATCATGATGTGCGTGACTTCGCTGTTGGATGGACAACGTTTCGCAGTAGTACCGGCCTCTCTGATTCTCGCGGCCACGTTCTGCCTGTCGATCCTGGGGGGCTGGCTGCTTTTCGCCTTCGTCGAGCGGCCCGCCATGCGACGTTGGGGCAAAGCCAAGCCGATCGAGCGACCAATGAGTGTTCCTCAGGTTTGATTTCTCCACTGGAAAGGATGCTAGCCATGTCATCGTTTATTCGCAGGTTGAGCGGCGTGCCCGTTTGGGCACTCGGCTTATTGGCGCTGGCGCTAGTCGCCGGCTTCGCAATCAGCATGCGGGCCCCGGTAGCCCAGGCTAAAAGCGCCCCCGCTCCGCTGCCTCAGGTGCAAGTGATGAGCGCCATCACGCGAGATGTCGTCGACTGGCAGAGCTACACCGGTCGCTTGGTCGCCACCGACACCGTAGTCATAAAGCCTCTGGTGGCCGGTACGCTCATCAGTGTGCACTTCAAGGACGGCGCGCTGCTGCGCAAAGGCGACCTGATGTTCGAGATCGACCCTCGTCCTTATGCCGCGACGCTGCAACAAGCCCAAGCCGCGCTGGTGGCCGCCAGGTCGATGAGTCTGTTTGCGCAGAAAGAGCTGCAGCGCTACGAGCATTTAATCACCAGCAATGCCATCGCGAAAACCGACCTGGACAAGCGCATACAGAGCGCCAACGAAGCTCAGGCCAGGGTCAATGAAGCCCAGGCCAGGGTCGAACTGGCCCGGCTCGACCTGGAGCACACCCGCATCCTCGCGCCATTTGACGGTCGCGCCTCACGGGTGGAGGTGACACCGGGAAATATCGTTGACGTGGGAGAGCGCTCCACAGCCCTGACGAACCTGGTGTCCATCTCTCCGATCTACGCGGACTTCGACGTGGATGAACAAACCTTCCTGCGCTACCTGGGCAACCGCCCCGCGGGCGATCCGGTACCCGTCATGCTCGGGCTGGCCCACGAAGAGGGTTATCCACGCAAAGGCAACCTGAGCTCCCTGGACAACCGGCTGGATACTCGATCAGCCACTATCCGCGTCAGGGCCAGTTTCGACAACAGCAACGGAGAGCTGCGCCCGGGCCTGTTTGCCAGGGTCCTGCTGCCAGGCAGTGCCAGCCGCCCGGCAACCTTGGTCGACGACAGCGCCATCGGCACCGACCAGGACAAAAAGTACGTACTGGTGGTCGATGCCGAGGGCCGCGTCCAGTATCGCCAGGTCAAGCCCGGGATACGTCAGGGTGCGCTACGGGTCATTGACCAGGGCATCTCACCCGAGGAGCAGGTGGTCGTGAGTTCCCTGCACCTGGCGACACCGGGCTCCCAGGTTGCTCCGGTACGTGCGCCTTCCCAACCACAGGCGCAACAATGATGAACATTTCCGGATTTTTCATCGACCGTCCGATTTTTTCCGGCGTCCTCAGCGCTCTTGTATTGCTGGCCGGGATACTCTCGCTAACGCGGCTGCCAGTGTCGGAGTACCCCGATGTGGTGCCGCCGTTGATCGTGGTGAACGCCCAATACCCAGGTGCCAACCCCAAAGTGGTGGCTGAGAGCGTCGCCGCGCCGCTTGAAGAGCGTATCAACGGCGTGGAAGGCATGCTGTACATGCAATCGCAGGCCAACAGCGATGGCACCTTGGCGATCAATGTGACATTCGCGCTGGGCACCGACCCCGACAAGGCTCAGCAGTTGGTACAGAACCGTGTCTCCGAAGCGCTCCCACGCCTGCCGGCCGACGTGTTGAACCTTGGCGTCACCACCAGCAAATCGTCATCGACCCAGACCCTGGCGATTCATCTGGTGTCGCCCAACAACGAATACGACGCCAACTACCTTCGCAACTACGGCATCCTTAACATCAAGAGCCAGCTTGAACGTATCCCTGGCGTCGGCGAAGTGCGCATCTGGGGCGGCGGCGACTACGCCATGCGTATCTGGATCGACCCCGACAGCGTTGTACAGCGAGGCCTCACCGCCGGCGAAGTGGTGGCGGCCATACGAGAACAGAACATTCAGGTCGCGGCCGGCGTCATAGGCGCGTCGCCCATGAACGCGGGCGTTCCACTGCAGCTTTCGGTCAACGCCAAAGGTCGGCTGAAAACCGAAGAGGAATTCGGCAATATCGTCATCAAGACGGTACCGGACGGGGGCGTGACGTACTTGCGCGATGTGGCCCGGATCGAATTGGCCGCTTCCACCTACGCGCTTCGCTCGCTAGTCGACGGGCAGCCGGCGGTAGGCTTCGGAGTTTTCCAGATGGCGGGCGGCAACGCGCTGGACATTTCAGCCCGGGCTCGGGAAATCATGACTCAAGCCAAGGCCGATATGCCGGCAGGCGTCGATTACAAAATCGTCTTCGACCCGACCCAGTTCGTCCGTTCCAGTATCGATGCGGTGATCAGCACTCTGTTCGAAGCCATCGTGCTGGTGGTGCTGGTGGTGATCGTGTTCCTGCAAACCTGGCGCGCCTCGGTCATTCCATTGCTGGCTGTGCCGATATCCATCGTCGGCACACTGGCGTTCTTGCTGGCGTTCGGATTCTCCATCAACGCGTTGTCACTGTTCGGCCTGGTATTGGCGATCGGCATCGTCGTGGATGACGCGATCGTCGTGGTGGAAAATGTCGAACGCAACATCAGCCAAGGGTTGTCACCGCACCAGGCCACTCACCAGGCAATGGCAGAGGTGAGCAAACCCATCGTCGCCATCACCCTTACGCTGGTTTGCGTGTTCATTCCATTGGCGTTCATGCCCGGCCTTTCTGGCGGTTTCTACCGCCAGTTCGCCTTGACCATAGCCATTTCCACGGTGATCTCGGCATTCAATTCGTTGACACTTTCCCCGGCCCTCTGCGCCCTGCTGCTCAAGCCACACGGCGCGCCAAAGGATCCGCTGGAACGTGGAATCGACAAAGTCATGGGGCGTTTTTTCAAAGGTTTCAATCGTCGATTCAAGCAAGCCGAGGAGCACTATGGTGCCGGCGTACACGGTGTGCTGGCGCACAAGGGCAGGACGTTCGCGGTGTTCGCGGTTCTGCTGTGTGCCTGCGCCTGGTTGAGCCACACGCTACCGACGGGGTTCGTTCCGGCCCAGGACAAGGAGTTCCTGGTGGGTTTCGCTCAACTGCCCGCCGGTGCCTCGCTGGATCGAACCGAGCAGGTCATCCAGCAAATGAACGACATCGCGCTGAAACATCCTGGCGTTGCCCACACCCTCGAGTTTCCCGGCATGTCCGTCAACGGTCTGATGAACTCTTCAAGCTCCGGGATCATCTTCGTCATCCTCAAACCCTTTGCCGAGCGTTCCGGCGAGGAGTTGGGGGCGAACCGGATAGCGGCAGAACTCAATGCCGAGTTCAGCAAGATTGCACAGTCCTTCACTGCGGTCTTCCCGCCGCCCCCCGTCCTTGGGCTGGGAACACTGGGCGGGTTCAAACTCCAGATCGAGGACCGCGCCAGCCTGGGTTATGTCGCACTCGACAGCGCGGTCAAAGCCTTCATGACCGAGGCTGCCAAGGCGCCGGAATTAGGCCCCCTTTTCTCCAGCTACCAGATAAACGTGCCCCAACTGGACGTCGATCTAAATCGGGTCAAAGCCAAGCAGCTCGGCGTCTCGGTAACCGATGTATTCGAGACCCTGCAGATTTACCTGGGATCTCTATACGTCAACGATTTCAACCTTTTCGGGCGTGTTTACCAAGTCAGGGCGCAGGCCGATGCGCCGTTCAGGGCCCACCCCGAAGACATCAAACGCTTGAAGGTTCGTAATGCCTACGGCGACATGGTGCCCTTGTCGACGCTGCTGTCGGTCGATCCCGGCTATGGGCCGGAAATGGTCGTGCATTACAACGCTTTTACAGCGGCGGACGTCAACGGCGCCCCCGCCCCCGGTTACTCTTCGGGCCAGGCAGAAGCAGCCATCGAGCGCATCGCCCGGCAGACCCTGCCCCAGGGCGTACGTATGGAATGGACCGACCTGACCTACCAGCAACGGCTGGCCGGTGACACGACCGCCTGGGTGCTGGCGGTCAGCACGCTCCTGGTTTTTCTGGTTCTGGCGGCGCTGTACGAAAGTCTCCTGCTGCCGCTGGCGGTGATCCTGATCGTGCCGATGGGGGTGCTTTCGGCGCTCGCGGGCGTCTGGTTGACCGGAGGCGATAACAACATTTTCACCCAGATAGGCCTGATGGTACTGGTGGGCCTGGCGTCCAAGAACGCCATCCTGATCGTCGAATTTGCAAGGGATCTGGAACGCCAGGGGCACACCCCGTCGAGCGCCGCCTGGGAGGCCAGCAAGTTGAGGCTCAGGCCGATCCTGATGACCTCGATTGCCTTTGTCATGGGCGTCGTCCCCCTGGTGATTTCCACCGGAGCCGGAGCGGAAATGCGCCAGGCGATGGGCGTCGCGGTGTTCTTCGGCATGTTGGGCGTGACCGCATTCGGATTGCTCTTCACCCCGCTCTTCTACGTCCTGGTTCGCAGTGTTGGCCGCCGGCTACCCCAGGCCCGGTCAATTCCCATTGCGGACACATACATCCGTTAACACCGGAACTCCAGCGCGTTTTTCTGCATTCGGCGCGCCTCTAGACTGCAAACGTCCCCAACCCTTGCGAGAAATGCCATGACACGTGTCGTTCGGTTCCATGAGTATGGTGATCCAGAGGTCCTGCGAATCGAGGATTTACCGGTCGCCCAGCCAGGCCCTGATGAGGTCCGCATCCGGGTAAAAGCCATCGGTCTCAACCGCGCCGAATCCATGTTCAGGCGCGGCCAGTACCTTGAGCAGGCTGAGTTTCCCAGCCGGCTGGGGTACGAAGCAGCCGGTTTTGTCGAAGCCTTAGGCGATGCCGTACACGATTTTGAGATAGGCGATCCGGTCAGCCTCGTTCCCCCTTCGAGCATCGCTCGATGGGGAACCTATGCCGAGCAGGCGGTGGTGCCGGCGGCGATGCTGGTCAAACATCCGGACAGCCTCAGCCTCGAACAGGCCGCTGGCGTCTGGATGCAATATCTCACGGCCTGGGGCGCGTTATTGCCCGTCGCCGGACTGGTTGCAGGTGACTTCGTGCTGATAACCGCCGCTTCGAGCAGTGTAGGCCTGGCTGCCATTCAGATTGCCAACCGTGTAAAGGCGATACCTATCGCGGTGACCCGTGGCGAGGAAAAGGTCCGCAAGCTGCTGGCGGCCGGTGCCGCTCATGTGATTGTCAGCGACAAGGAAAATCTGGCGGTACGTGTCGGGGAGATCACGGCCGGCGATGGCGCCAGGGTTGTCTTCGATCCAGTGGGCGGTCCGGCTATCGAGCCGTTGGCGGATGCCACCCGTCGCGGCGGCATTATCATCGAGTACGGAGCCTTGAGCAGCGAGCCCTCGCCCTTTCCGCTGTTCACCGTGCTAGGGAAAAGCCTCACGCTGCGAGGCTACCTGCTGCACGAAATCGTCAACGACCCGGTCCTGTTTGCCCAAGGCAAGGCGTTCGTCTCCAGCGGCCTGATCGAGGGCAGCCTGTCCCCTGTAATCGCCAGAACCTTTACCTTCGACGAGATCGTCGAGGCCCATGAATACCTGGAGGCCGGTGAGCAGTTCGGCAAAGTCATCGTGACCCTGGAGGACCGGCCATGAAAATGTTCAACCCGTTGTTCTTCATCGCGCTGGGTTTGTTCGGGGTCTACACCATCGAGTTCGGCGTAGTCGGTATCTTGCCGGTGATCATCGAACGCTACAGCGTCAGCGCCTCTCAGGCGGGCTATCTGGTGGGCCTGTTCGCCCTGATCATTGCGGTATTCGGCCCCTTCATGGTGCTGTTGTTTTCACGTTACAACCGCAAGCGGATCCTGACCCTGTCGTTGTTCATTTTTGCCGGTTCCAGCGCCTTGTCGGCCTATGCGCCCGATTACGGATCGCTTGCGGTCCTGCGGATCATTCCGGCGTTCTTCCATCCGGTGTATTTCTCTCTGGCTTTTGTCGCAGCGGTGTCTCTTTATCCCAAGGAACAGGCTACGCAAGCGACGGCCAAAGCGTTTGTCGGCACCAGCATGGGCATGGTCCTGGGCGTGCCTATCACCACCTGGATCGCCGCACGCTTCTCCTACGAGGCGGCCTTTCTGTTCTGCACCGCAGTTAATGTGATCGCCGGCCTCGGCATCATCGCCCGGCTACCCGATACCTTTGCCGGACAGCGAACCCCTTATGGGGAACAGCTGGCTATCCTGCGCAAACCGACGCTGTGGCTCAATATCCTGGCCTCCACCCTGATCTTCGGTGCGATGTTTTCGGTGTACTCCTACAGCGCCGAATACCTGTCTCGTGAAGCCGGCATGAGCGGTGAGGTGATCAGCGCCATGTTGATCCTCTTTGGTGTGGGAGGTGTAGCCGGTAATTTGCTGGCGGGCCGCTTGCTGTCCAGGAACAAAGTGAGTACCACGCTGATGCATCCGATCATGCTGGGTGCGTCCTACCTGATCCTCCATTTCTTCGCCAGTGCAGCCATTTTGCCGATGGTGTTGATCGTCGTGCTGTGGGGTGCCACACACACCAGTGGCCTGATCGTAACGCAGGTATGGTTGACCTCCGAAGCCCCGGAGGCTCCCGAGTTTGTGACGGGGCTCTACATCTCATTCATCAATTTGGGCGTGACGCTCGGTGCAACCGCCGGCGGCTGGTTCCTCGCACGCTTGGGAATGGAAGGAACCATCGTCAGCGGGCTGGTTTTCTGTGCACTGGCAGCTGCGACAATCGCGACCAAGGTGCTTGTGTATGGAGCCCGACAACCAGGCCTTGCGTCGGAAACCCAGGCGGTTTTGCACTAAAGTCATTCCTCGGAGACCGTGGCCTGCCACGGTCTTTCTCGAACTCAGCGGAGTTTTTATCGGTCAGAACCACTCGGACGGAGTTACGATATGGATGTTAGCAGCACTTCACTCACCGCCTCGCAGGCCGTCGATTTCCCTGTGGACAGCACCCAGTTCGATTGGGAGAACCTTCGGTATTTCATCGCCTTCGCGAGAATACGCTCCCTGGCTGCCGCAGCGCGGTCGTTAAACGTCGAACACGCGACTGTTTCACGGCGGATAGCGGCCCTTGAAACGGCACTGAAAATACGCCTGGTGGACCGGCGCAGCCACCGATACGAATTGACCGAAAACGGCGAGCGGATCGCCCAGTTGGGTAACCGCATGCAGGAAACTGCCTGCGCGCTGAGCCGCGCGGTCTGCGCGATCCGCACCGATAAAGTCGCAGACATTACCCTCAGCTCACCTCCCCACCTGACGACGCATTTCATTGCGCCCCGTCTCGGTCAGCTAAGGGAGCAATGTCCTGGCGTCAACGTGCGGATCCTGTCCAACCCCCGCATGGCCTCCATGGCAAGGCGCGAAGCGGATATCGCGATCAGCGTCGGACGACCGACCGAGACGGACCTGGTCGTGCGGAAGATCGGCACCCTGGATTTCGGTTTTTTCGCCGCGCAATCCTATCTCCAGGGCCGTGCCCCCTCAGCCTATGAATTCATCGCCCATGACGATGAACAAGAACCCTCCCCTCAGCGCATCTGGCTGGAGAATGCCGCGGGCCAAAGGCCAGTGGTGCTAAGGGTCAAATCCTTCGATGTACAGGCCGAAGCGGCCAGGGCCGGCGCCGGTATCGCCTTGCTCCCCGTATTCATGGCCAATCCTCAAAGCGGCCTGCACAGGGTCTCGATCGAAGAGCGGCCGTTACATGCTGAGCTATGGCTGGTGGTCCATCGCGACATGCGAACGGCTCCCGGAATAAGGGCCATGATGGACTTCATCATTCATTGCTTTGCACAGCAACATCGTTAATAAAAGGTTCGACCCGACTGGGAATTTTTTAACAGCAGCTGTTAAAAACAACCTGTTTACAATCTGCGGAATGTTGTCCAGTATCGAATCAGGTCAGGCGAACGAGTTTTCGCTGAAATCATGACCTCGTAGAAAACCGTTACATTCCTATAATAATAATCCCCCTGCCTTTTACGCCAATAACGCCGCCACTGTCGGCTGATCGTTATGCGTATACGGCTGCGCAAGACATTGTTACTCCTGGTTACCTCTGCTTATTCGAAGTTAAAGCGGCACACTTGCGTGCCTTCGAAACATGAAAAAGGGACTGTATTCATGAGCCAGATAAAGATTATCGATGTCACGCTGCGAGACGGTGGATACCGCAATGATTTCAACTTCACCGTTGATTACGCCCAGTCTGCAATTTCTCAAATGGTCGAAGCCGGCATTCCGTACTGCGAAATCGGTTACCGCAACGGTTCGTTCGTACGCAAGCACGAGCATGGGCTCACCAGCGCTGTCGACGCCCAGTACCTGAGTGCGGTCCATGACGCCGCCGCGGGGCGGATCGACTTGTGCGTCATGGTGCATCCGCACAATGTCGATGCCAGCGACTTCCAGCTGCTTCAGGAATATGGCGTGTCGATGATCAGGGTTTGCCTGCGCCGCGACCGTCTGGACGACGGGTTGGCCACCGTGCGACTGGCCAAGGCTCATGGCTTCCAGGTAAGCGCCAATATCACCCATGTCACAACCCTGGGTCCTGGGGAAATTTCCGATATGAGCCTGCGCGCGGAGAACGCCGGGGCAGACTTGCTGGTGTTCGCGGACTCCAACGGCAACATGATACCTGCCGATGTAGACCGGCTGATCACTCGGATATCCAGCCGGGTCCTGATCCCCTTGGGCTTCCATGCCCACAACAACCTTTCCCTGGCGCTTTCCAATTCCATTGCCGCCATGGATGCCGGCGCCGAATACATCGATGCTTCAATCTGTGGCATGGGCAAGGGGGCGGGCAATCTGCACCTGGGTGTTTTTGTCGCCTACCTGCACCGTGCCGGCATTCGCAATGACTATGACCTGGTGAGTGCCCTGCATTTATCCCAGCTCACCGCCGACACCGTGCCCGCCAGCAGCCTGCCATTGTCGCTGACAGATGTCATGATGGGCACCTACAACATGCCCTTCGATGTTCAGCAACGCCTGGATGATGTGATAAAGGCGTACAGCCCCGCTTCAACTTTCCACGCTTTGCAGATATTGCACGAACAGGGTAGCCGCAAGCCGGAAAAGTCTATAAAGCCATTGCCGACGACTCTATCGCCCTCCCTGGCAAGCGGAGGTATCCGCTAATGAGCCGGCGACAACAAGTATGTGTATTGCCAGGTGACGGCATTGGCGTCGAAGTTACCGACGCGGTACTGCCGTTATTCGAAGCCCTTGGATTGCCCATCGATCTAAAGTTTGGGGATATCGGTTGGAGCTGTTGGCAGAAAGAAGGAAATTGCATTCCAGATAAAACCTGGGACTTGATCAATGAAAGTGACGCCACGTTATTAGGAGCGATTACCAGCAAGCCTCTTCGTGAAGCGGAAGCGGAACTTTCATCGATACTCAGGGGAACCGGGCGAGTCTATGTTTCTCCGGTTATCCAGCTTCGCCAAAAACTTGGACTGTTTGCCAATGTACGGCCTGTCACCGATGTACTGGGCAACAACCGCTATCGTTTTTCGGTGATTCGAGAGAATACCGAGGGCCTGTATGCTGGGCTGGATTTTGCCAGCATTCCGCAGGCGTTCGAACCGATACTGGCTGAGCGCGAACGCAATGGCGCGCCATGGTCGCGAGAGAGTTGCACCGATGCCACGATGACGGTGCGCCTGCAAACCCGCGCAGGACTACTGCGCCTGTTCCGCTTTGCCTTCGAGTACGCACGCCAGCAGGGCCACGAGCGCGTCACGCTGGCGGACAAACCCAACGTCCTGCGGTACAGCGGCGCGTTTGCCCGAGAGATCCTGGAGTCGGTTGCCGCGGACTTTCCCGACATCCAGTGCAACATCGATAACGTCGACGCCGTTGCGTTGTGGATGGTCCGACGGCCCGAGCGCTTCGGGGTGATCGTGGCGGAAAACATGTTTGGCGACATTCTTTCCGACCTCGGGGCCGGGGTCATGGGTGGCCTGGGCCTGGCGCCCAGCGCAAACATCGGGGCCCAGGGTGCCTACTTCGAACCGGTCCATGGCAGCGCGCCCGCCTACGCCGGCCAACGTCGGGCCAACCCGAGCGCAATGTTCCTGTCAGTCGCGCTGATGCTCGAGCACCTCGGACATCGGCACTCCGCCCAGGCGATTCGCAACGCCGTCTCCCAGGTCGCACGCAGTGATTGCCGCACCTACGACCTGGGCGGAACGGCCAATACCTTCGAAGTGGCGGCCGCCATCGTCAAGCAAGCTCTCGAATGGGTGGCGCGGCTTGACGGGCTGACATCCCGGCAGTCCGGAGACCAGGACAAGCACGGCCTGAAAAAAGGAGCCCATGCATGAACGCCATCATTTCTCCCGCTTTGCAAAACAACCATGCGCTGCTCAAGGCCTGCGAGGCGCTCGACACCGCCAGCCTGTCAGATGCACTCGACAGCCTGGGGCTGGCCGGGGGCCTGGCCGGCCTCAACCAGCAGGTGCCAGGGACCCGTTGTATCGGCTTCGCCTACACCGTGTTGTACGAGCCAGTCCAGGAACGGAACGGCTTCAGGTCCGCCGCCAATTACATCGATGAAGTGCCGCCCGACGCGGTCATCGTTTCCAGCAATCCCGGGCGCACGGACTGCACAACCTGGGGCGACATCCTGACCCATGTGGCGATAAGCCGAGGCATTCGAGGAACGCTGATCGACGGGGCCGCGCGGGATATCGATACGGTCCAGCGCCTGAACTACCCGTTATTCAGTCGAGCCCGCTTCATGCAATCGGCGAAAAACCGAGTGCAGCTCAAGGCAACCCAGATACCCGTGCAGATATCCGGGGTGACGATCAATCCGGGCGACGTGGTGGTGTGCGATAGCAGCGGTTGCCTGGCAATTCCGGCAGACAAGGCCCAAGAGGTCATCCGGCGTGCCCAGGCTGTCGAGCAGACAGAGAAGGACATTATCCAGAGCGTGAGCAATGGCTACACCCTGGAACAGGCCCGCGCCCTGCACCGCTACGACCAGCCTTGGCTGTCATCCAAGGAAAAGCAGGCGAACGCTTGATTTCGACTTATTTCCCCATTCGAAAGAGTATTCAAGACATGACCACTGCAAACGTGTCCATTCGCAAGCCTAATCCGGTTCGCGACAGCCAGAACAAAATCAAACTCGGCGTGTTCGGTTTCAACATCGAAGGCGGTTGCACACTGACCACCGTTCCAGAGCGCCACAGGGCAGCCGATTGGCAAAGCAACCTGGCGATCGCCACACTGGCCGATCGCGCAGGCCTTGAGCTTTTGCTACCCGTGGGCCGCTGGCGAGGCTGGGAAGGCGCCAGCAATCCGATGGGCGTTTCCTACGAAACCTACACCTGGGCAGCAGGCCTGGCATCGGTCACCGAGCAGATCGCGCTGTTCACTACATCACACTTGTCCACCGTCCACCCATTGTTTGCCGCCAAGCAGGCGGCGACCATCGATCACATCAGCGGCGGTCGCTTCGGGTTGAACATGATCTGCGGTTGGTTCGGCCAGGAAATGGGCATGTTCAATGGTCACCAGCGTGACCACGATAAACGCTACGACCATGCCGATGAGTGGATAGCGATCGCTAAAAAAGCGTGGGAGGCCAACGGGTACTTTGACTACGAGGGCGAGTTCTTCAACGTCAAGCAAGGCTACGCGGAGCCCAAGCCGATCAACCGGCCGTTTCTGATGAACGCTGGTGGCTCCCCAAGGGGTCGGCAATTCTGCGCCCAACATTGCGATGCCGCGTTCCTGATCCTCAAGCATGAAGATGACGATGACACCATCCGCGCGCAGATCAAGGCCTATCGCGACCTGGCACGCCTGGAACATGGCCGGGAACTGCAGATCTGGGTCTACGCCTACGTCGTCCACGAAGACACACTGGACCAGGCGCACCAGCAACTCGACTACTACGTGACCCAGCATGGGGACGACGCGGCGCTGGATAACGTAACCCGCGAGATCGGCGTACAAAGCGGCATGTTCAAGGACGCCGCCGATGCCGAGCGTTTTCGCTTCCATTTCAAGGCCGGTTTTGCCGGCGTGCCGTTGGTGGGCACCGCCCAGATGATCGTCGACCAGATGCAGCGCTGGTCCGACCTGGGGGTGGACGGCATCAACTTGACCTGGCTGGACTACCAGAGCGGGCTTCAGCGCTTCGTCAAGGAGGTATTGCCCTTGATGGAGCAAGCCGGCCAACGCGCGCCGCACAAGCCGGGCAGGATCATGGAGGCCGTGGCATGAGCAGATATTCCCAGGCCCGCAGTGCTACGGGCAATGTCGCGGTCCTGCCGATCACCACGGACGTGGTTTCTGGCGAACTGGCGGATCAGTTCAAGCACGCCATGCGCAGGTTGACATCGAGCGTGGCGATCATTGCCAGCCGCGACGGCGATGCCCCGGTGGGCATGGTCGCGACCGCTGTGATCTCAGTCAGCACCAGCCCCCCTGCTCTACTGATATGCATCAACCGCTCAGCCAGCCTCCACAGCCCGCTCATGCTATCCGGGCGCTTTAGCGTCAACCTGTTGAGCGCGACCCATAGCGACCTGGTGCCGGTGTTCGCCGGCCAGGTCAAAGGGCCCGAACGTTTCGCCCATGGTCAATGGGAAGACATTCAAGGCCTGCCCTGCCTGGCGGATGCGCAATCGAGCCTTGTCTGCACCTTGGACAGTCACCTCAGCTACGGCACCCACGACGTGATCATCGGTCGCGTCGACGCAGTCCGGTTCGCCGACTGCATCAATCCACTGCTTTGGGAAAACGGCAGCCCGGCGATATCCGCCCGCCTGACGCAATGACCCGCCCCAATCCCAAGGAGAATGACTCATGACACAAATCGAACAATTCCAGGCACCGCAATCGGGCGAAGACCAGGCCATCTTCCTGGTGAACGTCGTCCATGTGAACCCGGGCCAGCAAGATGCCGCCCTCGCCGTCCTGCGCGAAACCGTCCAGTACGTGGCGCAAACCTACCCTGCCTTCCAGTGGAGCCGACTGTACAAGAGCCTCGATGGCAAAACGGTCATCAACCAGGCCCAATGGAGCAGTAAGGATGCCTTTGATTCGTTGTTTCAGGACGAGTCATTCATGTCACGTTATTCAGGGCTCAAGGACACCGGGACATGGGAGTTCCACCTTTACCAGGTGAGCGATTTCATTCCTCAGGCCCTGGCCGCGGCGCTCATCGCTGAATAAATCCCAAAGCCAGAACGGGCAGGCCGAAACGGCCTGCCCGCACGAGAACAGGAGTATCGATATGGCTGAGCTCAACACGCGCCTTACACAGGCCTTCAATATTTCCCACCCGATCGTCCTCGCGCCCATGGGGGGAGCCTCTGGGGCCAGGCTGGCCACTGCGGTATCCCAGGCCGGAGGGCTGGGCCTGGTCGGCGCCAGCTATGGCGAGGAGCGGTGGATGCGCACCGAGCTGGCGCCCATGCGGGACCTGAAGCAACCATGGGGCGTTGGCCTGGTGATGTTCACCGTAGCCCGAAACATGGCGCTGCTGGACCTGGCACTGGAATACGGACCAGACGCCGTCGCATTGTCGTTTGGCGATCCTGCCGCATTCGTGCCGATCATCCATCGGGCCGGCGCGAAAGCCATCGTACAGATTCATGAGCTTGACCAGGCCACTGCGGCCCTGGACGCCGGGGCTGATGCCTTGATCGTCCAAGGTGCCGAAGCCGGCGGGCACAGCTTGCGCCGGGGCCTGATGCCATTGTTGCCTGCGGTGCAGGATCGGGTCGGGGACAAAATCCCGCTGATTGCGGCCGGCGGCATCGCAGACGGGCGTGGCGTGGCAGCGGCGCTGATGCTGGGTGCCGATGGGGTCATGCTGGGCACACGCTTGCTCGCGACCGAGGAGGCCCTGCCTTCGGCCGCGTTCAAGAAGCGCCTGATCGAATCCAGCACGTCGGACACCGTGCGCACCCGGATCTTCGATCTGGTGCGTGGCATCGAATGGCCTGAGCACTACAGCGGCCGGGCCATTGCCAACCGCTTCTCGCAAGCTTGGCTGGGGCGCGACGAGGCATTGCGAGAGGCGCCGGATTCGATTCGCCAGGACTACGCCAGGGCGGTGCTCGCTGATGATCTCGACAACCGGGCGATCTGGGCAGGTGAAGTATTGGACCTGGTAGGCGACATCAAGCCCGCCCGCCAGATCGTCCATAACCTGTTAAGCGAAACCACGCGCATCTTGCGCAACAGCCAGCAACTGCTGGCTCTCGGCAAAATCGCCTGATCATCCGGAGAAGGATTATGCAAACGTCCAATGCAGTCAGCCGCCGTTGGGGCAACGGCAATCAACTGGCAGTGGTCATGTCGCCGGTCATGCCCGTATGGGATGAAGGGCAGTTCTTCCAACCCATGATCGCACCACTGGTAAAAGCGGGTTACCGGATAGTGGTCTTCGACACGCTATCGCTGCTGGGCGACGAAAACGAATCGCTTGAAGAGTTTTCACAGCGCTGGCGCCAAGAGTTGTCGGCGTTGGGCCAGATCGATCTGCTGGTGGGATCGGCCTTGGGTGGCGCGGTCGTCCAGGCGCTACTCGGCACCAGCCTCGCCCCGCACATCAGCAAAGTGCTATTGCTGTCCTCCCCTGCCTTCGCCGATGGAATCCTCGACGGTCGACTGGGGAAGATGGCTGACCTGGCCCTGCTCGGCGATCTCGAACAAGCGCTCCAGCTACTCGACCAGCTTGTACAACCGGCGACCCGGATACGTCCCAGCGGGCCAATCGCCATCGACCAGGCCAGCGCCGCACGCCAGGCCAGGCGCCTGCACCTGGGTTTCCGGCTGCTTAATCGCCTCGACCTGCGGCAAGCGAGCCACGGTTTTTCCGGCGCACTGCTGGCGGTTTATGGCGAACAGTCGCAGCTGGTGCGGGGTATAAACGTGCATGTCAACGATCAGGCCCGCCACTGCCGGCTATCCATTCCCGATGGCGGCATGCGTCCATTGCTCGACGCGCCGGCATTGGTCATGCGCACCGTGCGCGATCACCTGGGCATCAACCTGGAGGTGGCCGCATGAGCCGCCCGCTGGGTTTGTTCGAGGCTGACTTCATCGATGTGCATTATCACGCCGGTCCCGACGCGTACCTGCGGCGCCATGGCGTGATGGAGGCCGGTCGGCATTACCGCTCGTTGAACGGCTGGGTGGTGCTGAAGAACCACCTTGGCTGCAGCGCGTCCCAAGCCTGGGAGGCCAGGCAGGAAGGGCTTCCGGTTTCAGGGTCGGTGGTTCTCAATGAAATCGCCGGCGGTATCGATTTCAGGGTGGTGCAGCGTTCGCTGTGCCACCACGGGGACAGCGAAGCCCGGCTGATCGTGCACCTTCCCACCGTCACAGGCCGCTCCCACCAGTCCCGCCTCAAACGCAACAGCAGTCATTGGATTCTGGATAAATACCCCATCCGGCCGCTCACCGTCAGTCAGGAGGGGAAACTCAATGCGCAAACCCTGGATGTGCTGCGGATGGCCCGGGACTATCCGATCGTCATTTCCACCGGTCATGCCGACGCCCGGGAAGTACGTCTTTTGGTAGACGCGGCGGTGCGGTTGGATGTGCCCAGGCTTATGCTCAACCAGCCGGCCAATCCCTTGACCGGGTTGGACGCCACCGCTCTGCTGGAGCTGGCTCAAGCGCCCATGGTCTACACCGAACAAACCGCCCTGACCTATCTGCTCGGCTACCAGCCCTGGGGAGACTTCAGCAAGGTCCTGTGCGAAGTCCCCAGGGCGCTCTACAGTTCCGACCTGGGCCAGACCTCTCAGCCTGATATCGAACAATGGCAGGTAGACAGCTTGCTGTGGTTTGAAAAAATGGGGTTAGGCACTGAGCGAGCGCAGCAGGTCAGCAAAGGGCACGCGCAGGCACTGTTGCAGCTGGCGTTGTAGTGCGCAAGGCGCGCGCTTTGTTCGCCAATAGGTCGGCGCGTCGCTCAGCGCTGAAGCAAACCTTCAGCGCCTCGTTGCATCGGCCCGATGCCAAGTCGCTTTCGCCCAACATCCGGGCGGTGCGCTTACCCATTCAGCAGGCGGCCACCGTCAACGACGATTTCAGAACCCACGGTCCAGCGCGACTCGTCGGACGCCAGATACAGCACCGCTTTGGCAACCTCCTCGGCCGTACCGAAGCGGCCAAGCGGAATGCTTGCCGTGATCTCCTTGTTGACTTGCTCGCGATACGCATCCGCAACCCCGAGCTTATCGTACAGGGGGGTGTCGATCGGTCCGGGGCTGACGGCGTTGACACGGATACCGCGTCCCAGCAGTTCAGTCGAAAGTGTCTTCGACATGTTCAACAATGCAGCCTTCGTGGCGGCATACACGGACGAGCGGGCCGCGCCCACATGTGCGCTGATGGAGGTGTTGAGTACGATGCAAGCAGGATTCGCAAAGGCCGGCAGCAACGCCTGCATCAGGAAGTAAGGGCCTTTGACATTGATGTCGAAAGAGCGCTCGAACATCTCTGGTGTCCACTGCTCGATGGGCAGCCAGACAGATATCCCGGCATTGAGGAAAGCAACATCCAACTGGCCGTAGTGGTCCTTGACGGCTTGTGCCAGTTCCTGTTGCGCGGCGACACTGGCCGAGTCGGCCCGTAGTACCAGGACTTCGGATCCCAGTTCAGCCTGAGCTTTGACGATCGAATCGGGATTGACGCCCGTGACGATGACCCGGGCGCCTTCGGCCAGAAACTGCTTTGCGGTTTCCAGGCCGATGCCACTGGTGCCGCCAGTGATGAGAGTACGTTTACCTTGCAAGCGCGACATTTGGTTTCTCCTGGGAATAGCGACCCACACGGTCGGGATGGAGAATGTGCGCTCATGCCAACAAATAGATAAGATCCAGCTTTTGAATATGATTCATGCAGAAATTACATGAATCCAGGGAGTGGTATGGATCGGTTTCTCTTGATGTCATGCTTCGCACGCGCCGTGGAAACCGGAAGCTTTTCCGCTGCGGGCCGCGACCTGGGACTGGGGCAACCCAATGTCAGTCGCTACGTGGCGGCGCTGGAAGAGCATTTGCAGACGCGTCTGCTTCACCGCTCGACGCGAAAGCTGTCTTTGACGCCGGAGGGTGAACGCTACTATGCGGACGTGCGGCGAATCCTCGATGCGGTGGATGAATCCGAGTCGTCCTTGCGAAACATCATCGAGCCGTCGGGACTCTTGCGTGTAGCCTGCCCGACAGCGCTTGCACACGCGTTCGTGCTGCCGCACGTACCGGCGTTTCTGGAGCGTTACCCCCAACTGACCCTGGATCTTCAGCTCAACGATCGCTACGTGGATCTGGTCAATGAAGGAACCGAACTTGCCATTCGCATCGGACACCTGGAAGACAGCGCCCTGCGCGCCCGGCGTCTTGGATGGTACGACCGCGTCTTCGTGGCCAGCAAGGACTACCTGGGCAAACGCGGAGTCCCGCTGACACCGGATGACCTGCGCGACCACGACTGCGTCATCTACACCCTGCTGGCGTCCGGGGCGACCTGGCGCTTGCTTGACGCTGAAATTGCGGTTTCCGGCAGGTTCCGGGTCAACTCGCCCGACGCCGTGAGTGCTGCGGTCACGGCAGGCTTGGGGGTGGGACATGGGCCCGCGTGGCTGTTTGAGGAAGGCTTGAGCAGTGGTCGATTGCAATTCATCCTGGCGGACCACGTCGCTCCGCCCGTCCCGGTGCAGATCGTCTATGTCGCCAACAGACTGCTCCCCACGCGGGCAATCGTGTTCATGGACTTCATGGCTGAGGTGTTCTCGAGGACTGCGGCCCTGAACGGCAATATTCCTTTTCCGGTGCCGTGAAAGGACATGGTGACTGGATTCAGAGGTCTGGATCACGGTCTGCTCCAGATCGGCCGTCTCGTCGGTTGGCCCTCATTTGAACCGTTTCGGCTCCGGCAATGAGCAAGGTTCATCGCACATCGCAGCTACCACGACGTCAGGCGTATCTGCTGCCGCAGAACTTATTCCTTGATGGCCAATAGCTATCTACCGATAATCCCCCCTTCAAAAAAGCACATAAGGATTTGCTGTGAAGAAGCTCTATCTGGCTCTACCAATCTGCGCTCTGTTGCTCCAGGGCTGTGGCGTCACCATGACCCGCTATGAACCCGA
This sequence comes from Pseudomonas sp. NFACC32-1, assembly GCF_900101215.1. Lineage (NCBI taxonomy): Bacteria > Pseudomonadati > Pseudomonadota > Gammaproteobacteria > Pseudomonadales > Pseudomonadaceae > Pseudomonas > Pseudomonas sp. NFACC32-1. The sequence continues at coordinate 79,559 of NZ_FMUL01000009.1, read as the reverse complement.
TTTCCAGAACGTTCAGCAGCTCAAGAAAAACGAACCCATGCAACCTCTTCGCGAAGCACAGGTAAATGCCGATTCCGGCCAAGGGTCGCTGATGGTGCGCATGAACCCGATTTCCTCCCCCGCAGGCAGCGTTCCATTGCATATCCAGGCCGCGATCAACGATGAGCTTCGCCAGGCGGGTCTGTTGGACCCACGTGCTGACCGGCAGCTGCAGGTTCAGCTGGTCAAGAGTCAGCTGACCGCAGGCATGGGCACTGGGCACGGGGAACTGGCGGCACGCTTCACGCTGCGTAAAGGTGATCAGGTGTTGTACGAGTCCACCAAGGACGTGCAACGTGAATGGGACAGTAGTTTCATTGGCGCAATCGCCATTCCGGCAGCCGCGAACAATTACAACCCGATGGTGCACGATCTGCTCAAGAGCCTGTACAGCGACCCACAGTTCACTCAAGCATTGAAGTAATCAAAAAAAGAGCCGCGATTGCGGCTCCTTTTTTCATCGGCGTCAGCCCCTTGGGATGCGGGTGTCGACAGCGGAGTATTTCATGCGGTTGGTGTCGACCCAGTTCTTCAACAGCGCATTGACCTGCCGGTTGAAGGTATCAGTGACCGCAGCCTTGGGCGTGTTGCCTGCCAGCGGCAGGAACCAGATGCCGATCCAGGTATTGATCGCATCATGATTGCTGGACTTGGCCAGGGGCTGTCCTTGATCGTCCAGGGTTTCAAGGCTCATGGTGTACTGGTCGGTTCCTACCGCAGGTATCACACCCAGTGTGAAACCACTGATGAACGCCAATACCAGCTGTCCGCCGCCTGGCGCATGGTTATAGACCTTCAGTCGAAGGCTGTAGTCGCCTGGTTGCTTCTGGAACTCGTCGAAGACCACCCGCCCGAAGAGCCCCGATTCATCGAAGGTTCGTTTCAGCTCGGGCTTGAGCATGTCACGCGCCTGTGGCACCTCGGTGGCCTTGGCATTGCCAGGTTCGCCTTGATAGAAATCGAAGTCGACATAAACGTTTGGCTTGTTCGAGTAGCTGGCCATTGAAGGCAGGTTCACGGGTGCGACTTCATCTTTGGTGAAACTGGCGCATCCACTGAGGCTCAGGGCCAAGGCGAGGCCTATGGCTTTTGCAAATTGCATATCAACTTCCTTGCGTGAATTTCTACATGCCGCTCACTGAGAGGGGCACGAATTCTAGCCGGATCCAGCTGAAATCAAAAGGCCATCATCTCTAGGCTCTCTCCCCTCGCCTGGGCTTTACCTCGCGACCCGCGCCGCATACAAGCCGGCCGCAATGACCATGCAGCCTCCTGTCACCGTCCAGATATCGGGAAGCTCGCCAAAGAACAACAACCCAATGAGCGTGGCGAACACCAGCAGCGTGTAATTGAAAGGCTGCAAAGTAGAAGCCGTCGCATAGCGCAGGGCCTGGAACAGTAGCAGCTGGGCCACGACGCCGGTGATCGAAAGGACGCCCAGCAATGCCCATTGCAACGGATTTGGCGCGACCCAGCCGGGAAATCCCACCAGCGTGATGGCGGCCGCTCCCACCAACCCCATATAGAGCATGTTGGTGGCGAAGGCGTCGCCCTGGCTGATTCTTCGCGTCAGGACGTTGAAAACAGCGAAGCACAGCGCTGCAATCAGGGGAATAAGCGCCGCCAGCTCGAATACCCCGCTACCCGGGCGCAGGATGACCAGGGTGCCGGCAAAGCCTACCGCTGCCGCCAGCCATCGGCGGATTCCGACGAATTCCTTCAGGAAAATGCCGGCCAAAGCCAACGTCATCAACGGGAATACCGCAAAGAGTGCGTGGGTTTGCGCCAGTCCCAGATAACGCAGGCCGATGCCGAACAAGGCGATCTCGCCAATGCCGATCAGCGCGCGGATGACCTGCAGATAAGGGTGACGGGTTCTGGACGCGGCGCGCAAACCACCCTTGCAAAGGCTGTAGACGATAGCGAACGCGAGGAAGGCCCAATACCTGACCATCACCAGTTGGGTGACCGGAAGGTCCCTCACCATGACCTTGGTGATCGCGTCCTGGAACGCGAATATCATCATCGACAGCAGGCACAGGACAATCCCCAGCTGCGGGCGAGGCACCTGCTGCGCCAAGGGTATGCGTTCCATTGGGTCACTCATCAGAATCCATCGGCGTCAGCAGGTCATCAGCACACTGCCCCTTAGCTGGGCGCCTCGATATTCCAGAAACGACCTGTGGCTGGTCGAGGACGTCTGAGGTAGGACGGTAGCGTCCGGCTACGGTGCGCGAACGCTGCTTGCAGGCAAACATGAACTTTCGCCTGTCATCGCTGGAGGCGTTTGCTCAAGGCATACGCACCCGATGCGATCGGGATCAGATTTTTTTCAGTAGCCCGGTTCGTTGTATGTGTGACAGCCATAATTTAGGGTGATAGCCATCAAAAAGAGCGACTGCTTTTTCACCTCCGGCCAGATCTGCTGCTCCTATCGCTGCCCCCGCTATGGCACCTGGTGGTCCAGCCAGGAACAAACCGGCAACCGTACCGACGCCGGTGGACATCCCGAACCTGACCCAATTCGTCCATGACTTTTTGGACGGCAGCCGCTTTTCAGCCGAATCATAGGCTGCACGTACATCAAGATCGGCTTTCAGATTTCTTGCCAGCCAAGACTTCAGGTCGTGGGCTTCATCACTCAAGATGATGTCCACGATGTCTTTGATTTCCTCTTCTCGCCTGAGTGAACTTGAAGCGAGCTTTTCAAACGTTGGAAGATTCTGAACCTTATGAAGTTGCTCGATTACACCCTTTGCCGCGAAATGGTCAGCTTCTGGGGAGGCGCCTTTCAATCGTTTGATGGGGTAGCACAATTCCAATAACTGAGGTAACTCCAGATCCATTTCCATGGAGGGGACCCCGGCCAGCATCAGGTCATTCATTCTGGCGACCCCGGTTATTGCACCACTCAGATAGTACCGCGCGCTGGGAAAGAGAAACTCATAACCTGGACGTCCTTCGTAATAAGCGAAGGCATCTTCAATGACATCCCTGGCTGGCAACCAGGTTGAGTAGTTGAATCCAATCGGGTCAACGAACGTGTCTTCTATGTCCTTGAACAGCGCATCGCGATCACTGCCATGCTTATGCATGTCCCTGTCGCGGACACTGGCGAAAAATCGATCGCGATCATACGTTTGCGGCTCGACGCCGTTTGCATGACTTAACGAGTAGGACGGGCAAAAACGAATACGTTTTTTCTGTATCAGCAGATGGAGGGGGCCTGTATCAAAAGCTGCCTCCAGTCGGTTCAATACCGCAGCGTCGAGTGGAATCACGACTTCGTCATGAACGAGCAGACAATCCGCCAGGTAGCCAACATGATCTGAAACTGAAAAACACAGGTCAGCTGCGATACCTATGCGCTCAGGTAGCTGGAAATCAGTGGCGGATGCATTTTGATTCATTTGGCTTCCTTGCTCGAATTGGCTCTTGAAAACGTCCAGCGTAGCTCGATTGACCCTCAGACAACGCCATCACTTTACCATCATTTTTTCCATGGCAAGAACCAGCGTCGTAGTGATCGCCACCCAGATATCCGCTGGCTAGGCGTGCAGGCCTACGGTCTTTTTTCGGGCCAGGAGGAGCAATACTGGCAGGCTATACGTAGCGGAGCCACGGTAGGCCATGCAAATCAAAGGTCCAGGGTGCCCTTGATCAAGGCACTGAGCACCCCTGCCACATCGGCGTCCTGCTCGTTCAACAGACACAGCGGAATACCTTGCAAGGCAGCCTGCGAACCCGCCGATCCCGCCCCTGTCAGGGCCAGTGGACAGGCGATTTCCATCTGCAACGAACGCAGCCGCTTGGCCAGGATCGGGCTCACTGGTGCCTGTACCGCAATCACCAGCGCAGCAGGCTGGATCGCCGCGCAGAGCAAGTGGAGCTCCTCCAGTGGTTGCCCACAGCCGAGCACTTCGATGCGTTGTTGCCTGCCGCTCAACAGCACACCGGCGCACAGCAGTTGCAGCTCGGCATGCCCTTCGGTGCCCGCCAGCAGTACGCGCGGGGCTTCGACCTGGTTCATCTGCAAGCGCAGCATGAGGCGAGCGCGCAGGAAGGTATCGAGCAGCAGCCATTGACTGCACTCGCCAAACGCGCTGCCTGAGGACAGCTCGTGCCAGGCCGGCATCAACACTTCACGCAATGCCGTTGCCCTGGGCAGGAGCGTGAACAGTTGCTGATAAGTCTCTTCCAGCGCTTGGATATCGAATGCCTTCGTGGCGCGTAATACGGCGGCGCGCCAATCCTGGATGGCATTGAGTTGCCGAGGGGGCTCATCGCGTTCGCCCTGGAGCATTTCGCCGACCTTGCTGATGGGCAGGCCATCGGAAGTCCAGCGCAGGATGTCGCGTATCCGTTGGACATCGTCGGGCGTGTACAGCCGATGCCCACCGTCGGTGCGTTGCGGGCGAATCAGCCCATGGCGCCGCTCCCAGGCACGCAGCGTCACCGGATTGATGCCGGTCAGGCTGACCACATCCCGCATGGGCAGCAGATCGGGTGAAGGGGTTTGAGTCATACGTGGTTTTCCGAAGGGTGGCACATTCTAAACCCATAGATACCTTTTGCGGCGAGCCTGCGTAGGTCATCATGTAGCGAACCGCCTCGGCGCTTCGCATAGCGCCGCATAATCCTGTAGGTGACCCCCATGATCGACGCCAAACTCCTGCAATTGATGGTCGAGCACTCCAACGATGGCATCGTCGTCGCCGAGCAGGAGGGCCACGAGAGCATCCTCATCTACACCAACCCTGCCTTCGAGCGCCTCACCGGTTATAGCGCCGACGAGATCCTCTATCAGGATTGCCGTTTTCTCCAGGGCCAGGATCATGACCAGGCGGGCATCGCGACCATCCGCCAGGCGATTCGCGAACGCCGGCCCTGCCGCCAGGTGCTGCGTAACTACCGCAAGGATGGCAGCCTGTTCTGGAACGAACTGTCCATCACGCCCGTGCACAATGAGGCGGACCAGTTGACCTATTACATCGGCATCCAGCGTGACGTCACCGCGCAGATATCGGCCGAAGAGAAGGTCCGCGAACTGGAGGCAGAAGTCGCTGAATTGCGCCGCCAACTGGACGCAGTCAAACGCTGACTCAAAATAACTGTACAAAGACATTGACTTGTACAGATTTAGCCTTAGGCTTCAGCAATACTTGTACAGATATTCTTTCTTGTACAAGATTGCCCGGAGCCACCCATGTCAGCCTATCTGCAGCAATTCGCCGAGCGCTTCGCCAGCCTCGATGGGGATAACCTCGACACGCTGGAAAAGCTGTACAGTGAAGATGTCGTCTTCTGCGACCCCCTGCACCGTATTCGCGGATTGCAGGACCTGCGGGCCTATTTCGCCCAGTTGTACGCCAACGCAGAGGATATCCGCTACCTCATCAGCGGCACGGACGAAGTGCAGCCCGGGCAGGGTTACCTGCGCTGGACCCTGCAGTTCCGCCATCCACGCCTGGCCCATGGACAACAGATCACCTTGCAGGGATGCAGTCACTTGCAGTGGCATGACCGTGTCCACTTCCACCAGGATTATTTCGACGCTGGCGCCCTGCTTTACGAACACATTCCCGTCATGGGCGGCGCAATCCGCTGGCTCAAAGGCAGGCTGGCATGAGCCGCTGTTGGCTGACCGGCGCCAGCAGCGGTATCGGTGCCGCCCTGGCGCAAAGCCTGCTGGAGCAAGGTCATCAGGTCGCACTGGGTGGTCGCTGCGCCGATCGCCTTGCTCCTTTGGCTGAACGCTTTCCGGGGCAGGTATTGCTGGCCATCGGCGATCTGGACGACCCGCAGCAGGTTGCCGGAATCGCCGCCCGGATCGAGCAGGCCTGGGGGGCGCTGGACATGGCGGTCCTCAACGCTGGCACCTGCGAGTACCTGGAGCCGGGCCAGTTCGACCCAGCCGTGGTCGAGCGTGTGTTGCGCACCAATCTGCTGGGCGTCAGCTACTGTCTGGCGGCGGCCCTCCCCTTGCTTCGCGCCGGCAAACGCCCCCACCTGGTGGTGATGGGCAGCTCCGTGACCTGGCTGGCCTTGCCCCGGGCCGGTGCCTATGGGGCCTCCAAGGCCGCGGTGCGCTATCTGGTGGAGTCACAGCGCATCGACCTGGCCCGCGAGGGCATCGACGTCACCCTGGTCAGCCCCGGCTTCGTCGACACGCCGCTGACGCGTCGCAACGACTTCCCCATGCCCCAGCTGTGGTCGGCGCAGCGTGCCGCCACACACATCGCCCGGCGTCTGCCCAGACGCCCGTTGGAGATCAATTTCCCCGGCATTTTCACCCTGGTGCTGCGCCTGCTCGGGGCGCTGCCCGCGCGCCTGCGTCTGGCTCTCGGCCAACGCCTGGCCCGTCATGAACAGGAATAACGATCAATGCGCATAGCGATTATTGGCAGTGGCATCGCGGGCCTGACCTGTGCCCACTTGCTGTCACGCAAACACGAGGTGACGGTGTTCGAGGCCGCCGAATGGATCGGCGGCCACACCCATACCGTCGATGTGGTCTGGCGTGGTCAGCCCTATGCCATAGATACCGGCTTCATCGTATTCAACGACTGGACCTATCCGAACTTCATCCGTTTGCTCGATCAGCTCGAGGTGACCTCACAGCCGACCGAGATGAGCTTCTCTGTCCATGATCCGCTCACAGGCCTGGAATACAACGGCCACGACCTGAACACCCTGTTCGCCCAACGGCGCAATCTCGTATCCCCGGGGTTCTGGAGGATGCTGCGCGATATCCTGCGCTTCAACCGCCAGGCCCTGGCCGACCTGGACAGTCAGCGTATCGATACCGACACCACCCTGGGTGCGTACCTGCAGGCCCAAGGATACGGGCACCGCTTCATCGACCATTACATCGTGCCGATGGGGTCGGCCATCTGGTCCATGTCTCGGGCTGACATGCTCGGTTTCCCCTTGCAGTTCTTCGTGCGTTTCTGTCGCAACCACGGCTTGCTGTCGGTGAATGATCGTCCGCAATGGCGGGTTATCCAGGGCGGATCGCGTAGCTATGTAGCCCCGCTGTGCCGGCCGTTTGCCGAACGGATCCGCCTCGGTTGCAAAGTCCTGCGCGTCAGCCGTGACGAAGGAGGCGTCACTCTTGTCAGCGCCGCCGGCACCGAACGCTTCGACAACGTGGTGTTCGCCTGCCATAGCGACCAGGCCCTGGCGCTGCTGGAAGCGCCCAGCCTGCAAGAACGAGCCGTGCTGGGCGCCATCGGCTATGCCGACAACGATGTCGTGCTGCACACCGATACCCGCCTGCTGCCAAGCCGAAGCCGGGCCTGGGCCAGCTGGAACTACCGCCTCGGCGGCACCGAGCAGGCTCCGGCCGCAGTGACCTACAACATGAACATCCTGCAAGGCCTCCAGGCGCCGGAGACCTTCTGCGTGAGCCTCAACCAGACGGCGCTCGTGGATCCAGCGAAAATCATCGCCCGCTTCCAGTACGCCCATCCGCAGTACAGCCTGGCGGCCTCCGCCGCACAGGCGCGCCAGGCGGAGCTGCAGGGCCAGCAGTTCACTTATTACTGTGGCGCCTACTGGGGCAACGGTTTTCACGAAGACGGCGTGGTCAGCGCTCTGAAGGTGGCTGAGCACTTCGGAGAATCATTGTGAACAGCAGCCTTTGCCTGGGCTGGATCAGCCATCGGCGCCTGTCGCCGCGACGCCATGCTTTTCGCTACCGGACCGGCATGTTTTACCTGGACCTGGACGAGCAAACCTGTCTGCTGGGCCTGTCTCGGTGGCTGGGGCGTCGGCGCCTGGCGCCCCTGAGCTGGCGCGAGACCGACTACCTGCCGGCGCTGACCCGCCAGGGTGAATCGCTGGCCCAGGCTGCCCGCCTGCTGGTCGGTCAGGCCACGGGACAGATGCCCGAGGGCCCGGTCCGCTTGCTCACCCAACTGCGTTGCTGGGGGCTGTCGTTCAACCCGGTGAGTTTCTATTTTTGCCATGACCGGGACGGGCATCTGACGGCGATCCTGCTGGAAGTGCGCAACACCCCCTGGCATGAACGTTTTCACTATGTACTGCCGGTGCAAGACGCTCATGCGAAGTCATTCGCCATGGCCAAGGCTTTCCATGTGTCGCCGTTCATGCCGTTGGACATGGAGTATCGCCTGCGATTCGTCCTGGACGAGGAGCGCGTCCGCATCCACATGGAGAACTGGCAAGGCGCCGACAAGGTCTTCGAGGCCGACCTCGCCTTGCACCGCCAACCGCTGGAGCGAAAGGCACTGCATCGATACATCCTGGCCTTCCCCTGGATGAGCCTGCGCACCGTCTCGGCCATCTACTGGCAAGCCCTGCGCCTGTTGTTCAAACGTACCCCTATCCATGACCACACGACCCGCCGGGGCAACCTGGCGCTCGGCCAACCTTGCGAGAATCCCGATCATGTCGAATCCTACCCTGAGCGTTAGCAAGTCCGCGGGCCTGGCGCCTCTGCTCGGCGGCCTCGCGCGAACCGCTGTGCTTGCCCAACTGGGCAAACTGCGCCACGGCCATCTGCGCCTGCTCAGCCACGGACAGCAGTGGAATTTTGGCGATGCCGACAGCGCTTTGCAGGCCGAAGTGGAGGTCCTGGATGACACCGCCTGGAGCATGATCGCCGGCAATGGCTCGATCGGTGCCGGCGAGGCCTACATCCATGGCTACTGGCGCAGCCCGGACCTGGCACGGGTGACCCGCCTGTTCGTCGCCAACCTGGACGTGCTCGATGCACTGGAAGGTGGCCTGGCACGCTTCGGCCGTCCGGCCCTGCGCTTGCTGCACCGGTTGAACCGCAACAGCAAGCGCGGTTCACGACGCAATATCCTGGCCCACTACGACCTGGGCAACGCCCTGTTCGAACGGCTGCTGGATCCGACCATGATGTATTCGGCCGCCCAGTTCGAACACCCCGGGCAGCCCCTGGAACAGGCCCAGTTGAACAAACTGGAGCGCATCTGCCAGAAACTCGAATTACACCCCGGCGATCATCTGCTGGAAATCGGGTGTGGTTGGGGCAGCCTGGCGATCCACGCCGCCACCCGCCATGGCTGCCGGGTCACCACCACGACGCTTTCCGAGGCGCAGTACGCTCATACCCTGCAGCGTGTTCAGGCGTTGGGGTTGGAGGCGCGGGTGACGGTGCTGCGTGAAGATTATCGTGACCTTGAAGGAACCTTCGACAAACTCGTCTCGATCGAAATGATCGAGGCTGTCGGGCACCGCTATCTGCCGGTGTATTTCCGCCAGTGTGCGGCACTGCTCAAGCCCGATGGACTCATGCTGCTGCAAGCCATCACCATCCGCGACCAGCGCTACGCCCAGGCAAGGCGCTCGGTGGACTTCATCCAGCGCTACATTTTCCCTGGCGGCGCACTGCCCTCGCTGAGCGTGATGCTGGACACCGCCAGCCGGCACACCCCGCTCAACCTCGTGCACCTGGAGGACTTCGGCCTGGACTACGCCCGCACCCTGGAACATTGGCGCGATAACCTGCGCCATGCCCGTGCCGAGCTGACCACGCTGGGCTACGACGATACATTCCAGCGCCTGTGGGAGTTCTACCTGTGTTATTGCCAGGGCGGCTTCGAGGAGCGTGCCATCGGTGTGGCACAACTGTTGTGGGCGGCGCCCCAGGCACGGCGCGCGCCAATGTCCGGGCCAGCCTGATGCCCGGATACTGGCTGATCGGCAACGCCCTTTGGCTGCAGGCCGGCTGGTGGATCTGCGTCCTGGGCGCGCAGCGCCCCTGGCTGTTGCTATTGGTACCCCTTGGCCTGGCAGTGCACCTGTGGCTTTGCCCGGACTTGGCTGCCGAGGCCAAGGCACTGTTGCGCGTCGCACTGGCCGGCTGCGTGCTCGACAGCGTGCTGGGGGCACTGGGTGTGTTCAGCTTCGACGCCAGGCCGCTGCCCTTGTGGCTGGGGTTGCTGTGGCTGGTGCTGGCCAGCGGCTTGCGTCACAGCCTGGCCTGGGCAGGCCGGCCCATCTGGCGCGGCGCACTGCTGGGTGCCCTTGGGGGGCCATTGGCGTATCTGGGCGGCGCCAGGCTGGCGAATGTGGGCCTGCCCCTGGGAACCGTGGAAACAGCGCTGCTGTTATCCGTGGTGTGGGCATTGGTCTTTATGCTGCTGGTGCGCATCGCGGCGTGGCGCTGAGCCCCAGCATCCACCGGTTACCACTGGGTCGTCAGCGACACCGGTACCCGCAGCGGTGCAACGGGGCCATCACGCAGGCCGCACATCTCGTCATGCACCACTTGCTGCACCAGCATGCACGGCACCGCAGGCATGTCCGCCAGTAACTGGCGCAGCTCGGTGGTGGAGCGCAATCGAAGGGGTTGCCCCTGCGCATCGCTCAGGGTGATCGGCCCCGTGCAAGTAAGGGCCCGCAGGATGTAGAAACCTCCTTCCAGCGACAGCAGTTCAAGCTCTTGGACTTCCCCGGCAGTGACTCGCTCGGCGAGATTGTTCAGGTTCATGGTGTGCCCTCCGGCAGGCGGCGGAAGAACAAGGTGATCTGACCGATCTCCACGCCCAGTTTGCTCATGCTCGAGCGATTGATCAGGGTGTCCTCATCCATCAGGTACATCCAGTCATCCAGATCCACCTGCCAGTGTTCTCCGTCCACCGGCAGGTCCAATCGGTAACGCCAACGCAGGGCATTGCCGGCTACTTCGCCGCGGGCCTGGCCAATCACATCCCCCGCCGTGCCGCTCCACCGGCCCGGGCCATCCGGCACCAGCGTCCAGGTGCGTTGCTGACGCGTGCCGTCGCTGTAGAGGAAATGTTCGTCGAGGATCAGCTGCTCGCCTTCCCGACGGCTGTCGATACGCACATGAAAGCGCTTGACCACCTCCCCGGAGCGCTTCTGGAACATGCCCCAGGCCTGCACCGGTCGAGAAAAGAAAGCCGCCAGGTCCAGACGTGGCTGCTCCCCGGTGTAATGCTCGACCCCGACATTGCCGCAACTGCCCAGAAACAGGCAGGCTACCAGCACAAGCGCTTTGTACATGTTCATGTTCCTCAGTCGTTGTCAGCCAGGCCAAGCAGGCGTTGACGCAGTTGTGGGTCTCGGGCCTGGGGATCCAGCCAGATGGAAAAGAACGCCCGGGCGAAGACCGGGTCGGCAATTTCCCGACTGAGCTTGCCGTCGACATAGAAGCGGCAGCCCTCTCCTGGCAGATACAGTCCCGTGATCCGCATGCCGGGGCGCACGTCCACGAAAGCCGCTTCCATGGCTTCAGTCCAGGTCGTGATGTCTTGCGGAGGCACGCTACCGGAACCCAGGCGGCGCATCTCCTCGAGGCTGGCCTGCACCAGCGTCTCCCGGGACATGAATCGGTGGTAAAGCAGTTCCAGGGCGAAAGGCTGGTTCCAGTCATGTACAAGACCGACAGTCCACAACCGTGCGGTATAGAGGCGCAGGCCGAACCAGGTGAAATCACCGCCTCCCAGCCGTTGCGCCGTGGGCAATGTCGTGCGCCAGTCCGCTGCCGCCGACGACATCACCGTCAACAGCAAGCAGAGGCAGGCCCAACGAGCCGGATTTGCCATGAGGCACCTATCAGGGCGAGAGAAATACTTGTACAAGACTAGTTTCTTGTACAGATAATTTCAAACCATGTATAGGTTTTTCACGACTTTGAATAAACGCCCCATCATCCGCAGAATGTCGCGCCTTACGCGTCCCGAAGGAGTTATCCATGCTGTACATCGTCATGCTCGGTGGCCGTCATCCAAGGGCGAGCATTGAGGTACATGATGTGCTGTTCGCCCAGGCGGACTCACTGCAACAGGCGTATCCGCAACTGCGCGACGCCTGGTTCGGCAGCCCCAAGGGCCTGCACATCGACTCGTGGCTGGAGGTCGACGGCATCGACTCCTACCGTGTCGAACTCGGCCAATTGGCCCCGGGGCCCGACGATCCGAGGCTGTTTTTCATCAACCTTGGGGGCTACGAACCCGGTGTGTTTGGCGAGGCACATCGTTACCTGCTGGTGGTGGCGCAGAACAAGGCCCAGGCCAGACAACTGGGCAGGCAACGCATGCCGGCCGGGTGGCTCAAGTCACACACCGACGCGGTACTCGAGGTGGACGATTGCTTGCCGGTCGACCTGGTGAATGGCCGTTACGTGCATCTGGTTCCAGGCGCTCATAAGGGGATTGGCCAACGCAGCGATTACATCCTGATCTGAGGCCCCGACGCGTTCCGCTTGAAATTAACAACGTTTAACTCACTCGCCAGAGCCCCGCAGCCAATAATCAAGCCCTCTGCGCGAGCCTTTCACACGCCCGCATACATGGCCCGACGCCCCCCTTTGAAGTCACCGAACCGGTTGTAGCATGCACACGACAAATCACGCGGTGAAAACCCGGCGCCTTTGCAGCAATGAAGCTTGCACGCAACGGTGGCCACAACCCATGCACAGACTCTGGTTATCCATGGTGCTGATCGGCTCCAGCACCACGGCCCTGGCTGCCGAGCCTTCGGTGCAGGATGTCATGGCCGGCTCGACCTTCGGCGTGCTGAGCCGAAATTTCTTCCTGCAGAACGACTACCGATCCCCCTCCCCGGCGAACAAAAACTACAAACAGGAGTGGGCCCAAGGTTTCATCGCCTCGTTTTCCTCCGGTTTTACCTCCGGCACTGTCGGGTTCGGTGTCGATGCCCATGGTTTTCTCGGATTGAAACTGGATGGCGGCCGAGGGCATTCCGGAACGGGATTGCTGCCGCTGGATTCGCAAGGCCGCAGTGAGCGCGAATACTCCAGTGCCGGTGGCGCGTTGAAACTGCGCTCGTCCAGAACCACCCTGGCCTACGGTGAAATGACCGTGCAAACCCCGGTGTTCGACACCGCCGACAAACGCCTGCAACCGGAATATGCCACAGGGTTTCTGCTCGACAGTCGGGAGTTCGACGATGTGCACTTGCAGGCCGGGCGGTTCACCGCGTTCAAGAATCAGGACGCCTCCACCAGCGAAGGGGACTTCACGGGCTACGGGGCAAGCACTGACCCAGGCAGCATCAGTTTTCTCGGTACCCAATTTTTCGAAGACCAGCCCCTGGGCGGCGCCCTGTACGCTTCCGAGCTGACCGACACCTGGCGTCAGTACTACGCCAATGCACATCTGAAGCGATCCGGGTTCTTCCTGGACAGCAACGTCTACCACACCCGGGATTACGGCAACGCTACGTCCGGCAGGATCGATAACACTGCGTACAGCCTGTCGGGCAAATACACCCTTGGCGCACAGGGATTCACGCTGGCCTATCAGAAGATCCAGGGCGACACGCCATTCGACTTTGTGGGCGGCGACTCGATCTACCTTGCCAACTCCATCAAATACGCTGATTTCAACGGTGCCGGCGAACGTTCGTGGCAGGCCCGCTATGACCTTGACCTGGGCGCTTTCGGCGTCCCGGGGTTGAAATTCATGACCCGCTACGTCACCGGTCGCGGTATCGACGGCACCCATGCCCCCCAAGGTGGAGCGTATAACCCACTCGACCCGGACACCGGCCAGTTCGTCCCGCAACAAGGGGATGGCGGACGCCACTGGGAACGGGATATAGACCTGCACTACATCGTGCCCTCCGGGCCGGCCAAGGATTTGTCCATGCAGGTATCCCACGTGTCCCATCGGGCCAACAGCGCTCGGGGCGGGGATGACATCGACCGGATTTACATCGTGATCGAATACCCGTTGAAGCTGTGAGCGGCCGGCTTCATCGCCGAGCGCGCATCGCAGCGTCAACGAACGCAGACAGGTCATGATTGAACCGCTGCGCCTCTTCCAGAAAGGGAGAATGCCCCGAACTCGGGTAGAACTTGCCGAGGACGCTGGGGTTCAACGCCTTGGCGCGATTGAAGGACGGTTCGGCCTGCACCAGGGCGTCACGCGCCCCATAAATCAAGAGCAACGGCTTGTGCATCGCACCCAGGCCCTTGGGGGCGTCCAGCGACATGCCATGCACGGCTTTCTGCATGTTTTCGGAAGCCATGGCCGCATTGGCCAACAAACGCTGGAAAGTATCGGCATCAGGCCGTGTGGCGAAACACAGCGCGACGAACTCACGCTCGGCATCGAGGTGGGTCTTGAGATCAGGCGACGTCATGCCGCTGTACACAGAGGGGTGCGCAACGATCTGATCAGGCTTGAGCTCAATGACGCCGCCGACGTAAACGGCGCCGGCGATCTTCTCGTCGCCATAGGCGGCCAGGTAGTTGGTCGCTACGGCAGCCCCCAGGGACCATCCCACCAAGACGGGGCGTCGGGCGCCTGATCCTGCGATCACCGCCGCCAGGTCATCGGCCCAACGTCGTCCGTCGCTGTAGGCATCGCCCTCCCCGGGTTGGCCGGAACGCCCATGCCCACGCAGGTCGTAGGTGATCAGGCGATAACGCTGAAGCTCAGGGCTCTCGACTTGTTTTTCCCAGCTCAGATGACTGCCCAGCAAGCCATGAATGAAGATGATGGGCTGACCGTTCGGGTCCCCCGCCTCTTGCACCGCGATGGACACACCGTCAGGCGCCGTCACGGTATACGGTTGCACGGCGGCCTGTGCCAGCCAGGACGCGCCCATCAGCAGCAGGCCAGCCAGCCAGCTGCGCCCGTGGTTGATGCATTTGAACGACATCATGTTCAAGCTCCTCAAGTATTGAAAGAGCACAGCCTGGACCCTGACATTAGTGTCACAGTCAAGCCGCAATGCTATCGTTCGCCCATGAACCAGATATCGCCCCCCACCGTGCTCAAGATCGGTGCCCTGGCCCGGGCCACCGGCGTCAGCGTGCGCTCGATTCGTCATTATGATCAGCATGGCCTGCTGGCCTCCACGCGAAGCGAAAATGGCTACCGGGCGTTCCCGGAAAAAGCCATCACCCAGGTGAAGCAGATCCAGCGCCTGATCGCCACGGGCTTCAGCCTGGATGAAATCCGCAGCTTTCCCGATTGCATGCTGTTGATCGAAGGAGCGAAAGCCTGCGCGGACATCACCGAGACTCAACGCAAGCGGCTGGCGAGGCTCGAACGACAGATCGATGCACTCGAAGAACAACGCCAACGCTTGCGCGCCATGCTGATTGAAAGTTCAGGAGGCTGATCGAGATCGCTCGGTTTGACCGGCGAATCAATCCTTGTATCAGGTATCGCCTCCTCTGGTTATTGCCAGCACATGCAGCTAAGCCCCTGGATTGATGGTAAGGACACGAAATGACGGCATCATCAGAAAAAAGCACCCCGTTTCCAGCCAATACACATGAAGACACCGGCGCGATGGACTTTTCGGCCTGGGCTCGTGCCTGGTCGGTGCTGGGCGTCACAGCGGCGTCGCACGAGACATACGAAGCACTCATTCGGCGCTACGACGAACCACATCGCGCTTACCACAACCGCCAGCACCTGACTGAGTGCCTGCGGGTGAGACGAGGCGTCGACGCCAGCTGCCAGGCAGCCGCCGAGGTCGACCTCGCCCTGTGGTTCCATGATGCGATCTACGATCCACTTCGCAACGACAACGAGCTGCGCAGTGCCCAGTGGCTGGCCGAGGTCGCTCGGGATCACGGCTTGTGTGCCGAAACACAGCGCAGGCTGTACGACCTGGTCATGGTGACGCGGCACGACGCAGCCCCTGCTTCGGCAGACCAGGCAGTGCTGGTGGACACGGATCTGGCGATTCTCGGGGCGCCGCCCGAACGCTTCGAGGAGTACGACCGGCAAATCCGTCAGGAATACAGCTACGTGCCCCTGCCCCTTTACCGCCAAAAGCGGCGCCAGGTGCTGGAGGGCTTTCTGGCCCGGGGGCGGCTCTATACGACTGCCACTTACTTCGACGCGTTTGAAACACAGGCACGTGCGAACCTTGCCCACGCCATCGGCCGCCTCGACTGAAGAGCGGCATGCTTCGGCCGAGGAAAAACCGGGCGGACCAATTTTTTCGTATTGACATATCGGTAAATCTCGATATCCTCGGCGCATGGAATTGATCGAAATATTCAAAGCCCTCTCGAACCCTACGCGTCTTCAGATCCTGAAAGGTTTGAAGGACCCCGTAAAGAACTTCCCTCCACAGGATGAAGGGGACGTTCTCACGGTCGGCGTCTGCGTCAGCAGTATCCAGGAAGGTATCGGGCTGTCGCAGTCGACGGTGTCGGGTTACCTCGCTACGTTGCAACGAGTCGGCCTGGTGGAAGTCAGGCGCATCGGCCAGTGGACGTACTACAAGCGCAATGAAGCGGCCATCGGTGCACTGGCCGAGATCATAGGGAAAGAGCTGTAGATTTTTTTGCCGCAATATATCGAGATATCTCGATATCCCTTTTTATCGATACGAGGTTTTCAACCATGAAAGCGATGATTCTCAAGGCATTCGGCGGTCCTGAATCGTTCGAGCTCTGCGAAGTACCCAAGCCCGTACCGCAAGCCGGGCAAGTGCTGGTGCGGGTCCACGCCACGTCCATCAATCCGCTGGATTACCAGGTTCGACGTGGCGACTATCCCGACCTGGTACCACTGCCGGCCATTACCGGGCACGACGTATCGGGCGTTGTCGAAGCAGTGGGGCCAGGGGTGACGGCCTTCGTTCCGGGAGACGAAGTCTGGTACACGCCACAGATATTCGAAGGCCCAGGCAGTTATGCCGAGTACCACGTCGTCGCCCAAAGCATTGTCGGTAAGAAGCCCTCCTCGCTGAGCCACCTCGAGGCGGCAAGCCTGAGCCTGGTCGGCGGGACAGTATGGGAAGCGCTGGTGGTGCGTGCGGCGCTCAGGGTCGGGGAAAGCATTCTTGTCCACGGCGGCGCGGGCGGCGTCGGTCATGTCGCGATTCAACTGGCCAAAGCCATGGGAGCCCGGGTGTTCACCACCGTACGCCAGACAAACGCCGCATTCGCCCGCAGCATGGGGGCCGACGTGACCATCGATTACGAAAAACAGGATTACGTCGACGCCGTCATGGGGGAAACGAATGGTCGCGGCGTCGATGTCGTCTTCGACACCATTGGCGGCAACACATTGTCACGCAGCTCCGACGTGCTGGCCCAGCTTGGCCGCGTCGTCACCATCGTGGACATCGCACAGCCACAAAACCTCATCCAGGCCTGGGGCAAGAACGCCAGTTATCACTTCGTGTTCACCCGGCAAAACCGCGGCAAGCTGGATGAGCTCAGTGCATTGATAACGCGCGGTCAGCTGCGGCCTCATGTCGGCGCCGTCTATTCGCTCGCCGACATTGCCCTCGCCCATGCCCGTTTGGAAACGCCCAACAACGGTCTCCAAGGAAAAATCGCGATCGCAGTGGAGCCATCGCTGATTCCTTGAGTGGGTAATTTCAATCATCAAGCCAAGCCAGAGGAAACGCCATGATCTACGAGATCGCTCGACTTCCCGTTCACAAAGAACGCATTGAAATGTTCCGAGGCGCATTTGCCGAGGTCGCCCCTTTGCTCAGCCGTGCGAAAGGTTACGGCGGCCATCTGCTCGCACAAGGGATCGAAAGTCCCGAGGTGTTCAATCTGATCGTGAGATGGCAATCACTGGAAGATCACACGCCAGGCTTCGAAGCGAGTGAAGACCATCGGTTGTTCATGATGGGCCTGGAGGAATATTTTTCCGAAGAACCGCAGGTCTACCATATCGAGGGGGGCAGCTTTGAGGGCTGACGCCATCGGTGCGTTCGTGTTCGCCAGCCGAATGGGACGATCTTCCATGGCACTTCCAGCCTGATGGAGAACTGACGCTATTGTCCGACTTCAGGAGATCAACCCCAGCGTCAATCCCTTGAGGGTCGCGGCGGCTCGGGTCGAGCATTGCAGTTTGCGAAAGATGCTCTCCATGTGTGTGCGAACCGTGCTCGGACTGATGTCCAGCAGTCGCGCCACTTGTTTGTTACTGGCGCCGCGACTGATCTCCTGGAGCACATCACACTCGCGCGCGGTGAGTAACGACGCCTTGGGCTGATGCGCTCGACGCTCGCCACGGGCGGCGGCGATCACCGCGTCGCAGATATCCCTGTCGAACAAGCCACGGACGGCCTCCTGTTCGAGCAGCCTGGCCGCTTCCGATTCTCCATGGGCCGCCCTCCACGGCCTGGCCTCCCTCAGCGCGACCCAGGCGACGGTAGTAGCGAACAGCCGATGTTCGGCACACAGCGCATCGCCCATCACGCCTCGAAAATAACCACTGCCGTCGAGCCGCTCGTAGGCATGGGCTGCAATCTGCGCGGGCACGACCAGTTCGCTGATCGGCCTGAGCGCCTGTTGCGTCCAGTAGGGAACCAGGTGCACCCGCTCCACGGCGCCATAAGGCAGTGCCCCGGCGGTGTTCCAGAGCTGGTTGGACACTGCTGCCCGACCGAGCCCGTAGACAAGCGCGGCCTTCCCGAGCGCCGTCAGGGTGGGCTCGCTCACCCCCCACAGACGGGCTGCTTCCATCGCCAGGAGGGCCACCCGCCGCGAATGGCCCGCCAGCCAGGGTAGCTTCAAGTCGATCACATCCCCCACCAACGTCAGTGAGACAGAACGCTCGGCATGCTCACCGGCCGGGGCTTGAGAAGAATTTTCCAGCTCGGTCAGCCAATCATTGGCGTTATCCGCCAGCAACGATGCGAGCGCGGCGGGATAACGTCGATCCGACTGGTCCCGGATCCAGCGCAGGGCGGCGTCCAGGCCATGGGCTCGGCTGAGGATATCCAGGTCACCGGCCAGCACCACCTGATAAGCGACTTCCGGAATGTGCTCATGGGTCAGGCCCAGCGGCCGGCCGGTCCCATCGTAGGTTTCGAATACACGACACAAGCCTGCCTGCACCGCCTCACCTAGTTCGAGGGTCCTGGCGACTTCGCCGGATACCTCGCAGTGCACCACCGCCAACGGGGTCGCCTGGTGCACCGCGGTCATTTCCTCGCGGCTCAAGGTCAGGTCGAGCATCGCGCGGCGGCCGTCGACGTCATCGCCCAGCAGGTCGGCAAAACCTTCGGCGTTGGCGGTGCAGCCGGACCAGCGCAGCAAGGCGACCTGCTCCGCCACTGCCAGGTGCTCGCCTTCGCCGTGCGCGGCCTGCGCCAACCTCTGCGCCAACGTGGCGACGCGGCGGGAGTGCCCCAGGGGTTGTCCCATGCTGAGGTCGCCAACCTGGCCGATCGCCCGCAGCGCTCCGCTCAATGAAATGTCCAGCCGCAACGCACTATCCATGGAAAAACCTTGGGGTCGGATAAATGACCGATGCCCAGCGAGCAGGCCAGTCAGCAGAATTCGAGCACCTACACAGGAGCTCATCCCATGAAAACATTCAGATTGAAAGCCATCACCGTCGCCTTTGCCGTTGCAAGCACATTCGCCGCCGGTGTCAGCCAGGCCAAAGATACAACGCCTTCGGTCGTCATCGTACACGGCGCGTTCGCCGACGGCTCCGATTGGGCCAAAGTCGTGCCGCTTCTGCAGGCCAAAGGGGTGGCCGTCTCGGTGGTGCAGAACCCGCTCACCTCCCTGGCCGACGACGTGGCCGCCACGCAGAGAACACTCAACAACCAGTCGGGCCCCGTCGTGCTGGTCGGTCACTCCTGGGGCGGCACTGTCATTACCCAGGCCGGCAACGACGAGAAAGTCCGCGCCCTGGTCTACGTCGCCGCCTTCGCGCCCGATGCCGGACAAACCAGCGGCGAACAGGGCAAAGGCGCGCCCACGCCTCCTGGTATCAGTCAGATCAAGGCGGACGGCAACGGTTTCCTCTACCTCACGCCAGAAGGCATGGCCAAGGACTTCGCCCAGGATCTCCCCGCGGCACAGACCGCCGTGATGACTGCGACGCAAGGCCCTATCAAGGCCTCCGCCTTCGAGGACAAGACGACCGTCTCCGCCTGGAAGACCAAGCCGTCCTGGTACCTGCTCGCCCGCGAAGACCGGATGATCCATCCCGATGTCCAGCGTTCCGCCGCCAAGCGTATCGGCGCCACCCTGACGGAGCTGCGCACCAGCCATGTTCCCCAGCAGTCGCAGCCAGCCGAAGTGGCCAAGGTGATCCTCGAGGCAGTGAACAGCGTCGACAAACAGTGATCGCCGCCTCTTCACAGCCCTGAACTCAACCGCTGCATTTGTACGGAACGGACGCATGGATCATCTGCATGATCGTCACTATGACTTCATCGTATGTGGCGCAGGTACGGCGGGCTGCGTGGTCGCGGCCCGCCTCGCTCGCCAGGACAACGTACGCGTACTGCTGATCGAAGCCGGCCAGGCGTACGCCGGCCCTGAGGTGGTCGAGCCCGGCCAATGGCCGTTGAACCTCGGCTCCGAGCGCGATTGGGCCTTCGCCGGGCAGCCCAACCCCCATCTCAACGGTCGCCGCCTGGCCTTGAACATGGGCAAGGGCCTGGGGGGCGGCTCCAGCATCAATGTGATGGTCTGGGCCCGCGGGCATCGAACGAACTGGGATCATTTCGCGGCCGAGTCCGGCGATCCTGCCTGGGGTTACGACTCGGTACTGGACTACTACCGGCGGATCGAGAACTGGCAAGGCATACCGGACGCCGCACGGCGCGGTTCGGGTGGTCCTGCGCACGTCGAGCAACCGGCCGAGCCCCAGCCCCTGGCCTGGGCAACGCTGGAAGCGGCCAATCGCCTGGGCATTCCCCGCTATGACAGTCCCAACGGAGCGATGATGGAAAGCCCGGGCGGGGTCGCGATCACCGATCTGCGCATCAACCAGGGCAGGCGCGAATCCGTTTACGACTCCTATCTTCGACCATTGCTGAAGCAGCCGAATCTGACGGTGCTCACCGGCGCATGGGTCTGCCGGGTGCTGTTGCGCGGCACAACGGCGATCGGAGTCGAAGCGGTGGTCGATGGTCAGCGCCAGCGCTTCCATGCCCACGCCGAGGTCATCTTGTCCATGGGCGCGGTGAACACGCCCAAGGTGCTGATGCAGTCAGGTATCGGCCCGGAAAGCGAACTGCGCCCCCATGGCATCGCGCCGATCAGTCACCTGCCCGGCGTGGGTCGCAATTTCCAGGACCATATCGCCTTTGGCTGCACCTGGGAGTACCTGCATCCCCAGGCGGTGGGCGGCGGTGGTTGTGAGACCACGCTGTACTGGAAAAGCGACAGCCGCCTGGATGCCCCGGACCTTCTGCACTGTCAGTTGGAATTCGCGGTGCCCTCCCCAGCCGAAGTCGACATCCAGCCACCGCCACAGGGTTGGACGATGTTCGCCGGGCTGGCCCGTCCCGTCAGCCGAGGGGCCGTGCGCCTGTCGGGGGCCGGCCCCCTGGATGCCCCGCTCATCGAGCCGAACTCGCTGAGCGCGCCCGAGGACATGGCGGCGGCATTCGCATCGGTCGATCTCTGCCGGGCACTGGGCAACAGCGAAGCCTTCGACGGCCTGGTCAAGCGCGAAGTCGTACCCGGCCCCAGGGATCACCGCGCCATGGAGCAATTCATCCGCAACGCCGCCGTGTCCTACTGGCACCCGTGCTGCACCGCCAGAATGGGCCGCGACGAGATGTCCGTGGTCGATCATCGGCTGCGGGTGCATGGCTTCGAGAAACTGCGCATCGCCGATGCCTCGATCATGCCCAGGATCACCGTCGGCAATACCATGGCCCCTTGCGTGGTCATCGGCGAACGAGCCGCAGATCTCCTCCTCGCCGCGCACGGTATGATCGCGCCAACCACAGCAACCATCGGGTAATGCAATGAGAATACTGATCGTGGGCGGCGGTATCGCTGGCCTGGCAATGGCCAGGGCGCTGGAACTCAAGGGATTGCGCCCCGACCTGATCGAACGCAAGGCCGACGTGCCCCAAGGCGGGACCGGGCTCTACTTGCCAGGCAACGCAGCCCGGGCCTTGCAAGCCCTGGGATTGCTGGATGCGACCTCAGCGCTGGCGACACCGATCAAGACCCAGCGCATCCTGGACCACAAAGGCCGACCGTTGAGCATTACCCAGACCCAGGACGTCTGGGCATCCTGCGGGCCGTGCCTGGCGCTTCCCCGTGGCGTCCTCCACGCGACGCTGCGCCAATCGCTGCGTGAAACACACCTGCGTTTCGGGACTTCGATCAGCGAGATCGAACCCCTCGAAAAGACCAGCCTGGCGACCTTTTCCGACGGGACCATGGTCGAGTACGACCTCGTCATCGGCGCCGACGGCGTTCATTCGAAGGTACGTCAAAGCGTGTTCCCTGAGGTCTTGAGCCAGTATGTCGGGAACGTCTGTTGGCGCTTCATCACCGCCGACACCGTGGGCATCGATGCCTGGACAGTGATGCTCGGGGACTCGATGAGCCTGCTGGCGCTGCCCATCGGTGACGGGCAGGTCTACATGTATGCCGATAGGAGCGCCAGCGAACGGGAAGCGCAGCAGGACCTGGCCCAACTACCCCGCAATGCCCTGCTCGAGACATTCCCGGCACCGTTGTCCGCGCTTGTCGAGCAGATGCCTGCACACACCCAGGTCCATGCTGGTCGTCTGGAGCAGGTGGTCATGGAGGATTGGGTCTCGGGGCATGTAGTGCTGATCGGCGATGCGGCGCACGCGTCTTCTCCGAGCATGGCACAAGGGGCTGCGATGGCGATGGAGGATGCGCTGGTGCTGGCTGAGATGCTATCCGCCAGTGAGCGCATCGGCGATGCCCTTGCTGGCTATACGCAACGACGCAAGCCACGCGTCGATTGGGTCCAGAAGCAATGCATCGCCCGGGACAAGATGCGCAGGCTGCCTGGCTGGGGCCGCGCGTCTGTGCTCAAGCTGGCGGGCAATCTGCTGTACCGGCGAAGCTACACGCCATTGACCGAACCGATATGAACCGCGGCTGGACGAGGCGCCGACGCCCTCCTATTCGTGGCGCCGGCCTGACATTCGTGGCGAAGGCGCCGAGGCCCCTCGAAAGTTGGCTGCGCTAAGCCCGTAGCGTTTGAGCTTGACGTAGAGTCCCGCCCGCGAAATGCCAAGGCGACTCGCCGTCTGGCGCAAGTTACCCCCCGAGTCTTTCAAGGCCGCACGGATCAGTTCGCGCTGCCCCTGCTCCAAGGGCGTCAGGCGCTCCTCGTCCTGCGCTGTTCTTGCGGTATCGACGAGCAGCGCGGGGGGAAAGTCGGCAGGCTCGATGAACGCACCCTGGGCGAGATTCATGGCTCGCTCGATGACGTTTTCCAACTCCCGGACGTTGCCGGGCCAGTCGTGAGCCATCAACCGCGCCAGCGCCTCGTCGGAAATGGCCAGCGGCGGTCGCTCCAGGTTGCGGCCCAGGCGCTTGAGCAGTGTTGCCACCAGCAGCGGGATATCCTCGCGGCGCTCGCGCAGCGCAGGCACCTGCAGGGTGAGGACGTTGAGGCGATAGAAGACGTCTTCGCGAAAGGTTCCTTCCGCCACGGCCTGGGCCAGGTCGCGGTGGGTGGCGGCGATGACCCGCACGTCCACCGCCTGGGCCTTCCTCGCCCCGACGCGGGTGACCTCGCCTTCCTGCAACACCCGCAACAGGCTGATCTGGGCCTCGAGGGGCATGTCGCCGATCTCATCGAGAAACAGGGTCCCGCCGTCGGCCAGTTCGAATTTGCCGGCCGCGCCACCCCGCGCAGCACCGGTGAAGGCCCCCTCGACATGACCGAACAACTCGCTCTGCACCAGATCCCTTGGGATGGCGCCACAGTTCACCGCCACGAAAGGACCGTGGCGACGTCCGCTGGCATTGTGGATGGCTTGGGCGAACAGTTCCTTGCCCACCCCGCTTTCCCCCAGCACCAGCACCGTGGCTTCGCTGCGACTGGCCGCCTGTGCCAGTTGCAGGCTGGCCTGCAGCGCCGCCGAACGGCCCTGGATATCGGCGAAGCTGTAGCGCGCCCGGGTCCCCAGCAACTGGCGGGTAATCTCACGGATGCGGCGGTTTTCACGGAGCGACAGCACCCAGCCGCCCTGGGCGATGGGACAGGCCGAGGCCAGGCACGGCAGACCGCTGCCATCGGGCAGCAGCAGCGTAAGATCGCGATCCTGGCGCTCCCAGCGCCGGTCCAACCAGACATCGAGGTCGGTGTCCTGGGTGATGAGGCTGGCGAAGGGGCGGCCCTGCTGCGGCTCGTCGAGCTGCAACAGCCGCCGGGCATAGCCGTTCAGGCTACGGATCCGGCGGTCATCGTCCAGCAGGATGACCCCTTCGTTGAGCACCTCCAGTACCCGCTGTTGCTCCTCCAGCAACGCCTTGAGCGCCAGTTGCCGGGAGATGGCCTCGGCCGCTGCCTGTACGGTGCCAAGGGTGTGGCAATGGAAATTGCCCACGGCCGCTGTGAGCGTCAGGGCGCCCAGCAGGCGTCCCTGGGTATCGCGCACCGGTGCCGAAGCACAATGCATGTGTCGCTCGCGCAGTTCCCGCTTGAAGTTCTCTGCGGCCAGGACGAATACCAGGCGCTGCTCGCGCAGCGCCAAACCCGTGCAATTGGTCCCTTGAACCTGCTCCAGCAGGCGGCTCCCCAACGGGGTCAGGTCCACCCCACAAGCGCTGAGGGTCACGCCATCGGCGTCCGCCAGATTGAGGTGGCCGTCCGGGTTGTAGCGCAACAGGTCGGCCATGATCGGTGCGGCGATGTCCAGCAGCTCGCGATGGGCAGCGAGACGGCTCGCCAGATCCTCGGGGGAGACGAATTCATAGTGGAATTCATCCGCGGCAATGCCTGCCTCCCGGCTGCGTAGCCAGGACGCGCGAATCACCGGTCGTACAGCGGCCAGATCGCAATCGCCAGCCAGGCAGGCTTCCCATGCCGCGTGCAGGGAATGCTGGGTGGCGTCGGCGGATGAAGGCTGCTGCAGCTCGGTGACGAACAGCAGCTCTTGTTCAAGGTCGGTCGCGGCGGTCAGGGGCGTCATGGGTCAGTCTTGTCCAGAGGTTGGACATGTCCAGCTAGACATAGACAGTAGCAGGCAAGCCGCCAAAGCGCCTGGAAACGGGGGCTGGAGGAGTGGCATGGCGATTGCTCCCGGGCTATCAAGGCCCACGGCCGCCTATAACAACCACAAAAGGACGCCCTTCCATGCCGCATTCCAAGACACCTCTGTCCCTCGGCCTCATCGGTACCGGTCGCATGGGCACATTCCACGCCACCGCCCTCGCCCGGCATCTTTACGGCGCCCGCCTGGTTGCCCTGGCCGATCCAGCCCCGGGTGCCGCCGCTCGACTTGGGGAGACCCTGGATGTCGAGCGCATCTACACCGATCCCCAGGCACTGATCGAGGACCGCGCCGTGGACGCGGTGGTGATCGTCGCTCCGGCACGCAGTCACGCCGAACTGGTGGTGGCGGCCGCCCGCGCTGGCAAGCCGGTATTCTGCGAGAAACCCATGGCAGTGACCCTGGAAGAAGCCGACCGGGCCATCGCGGCCTGCGCCCAAGCCCGTGTCGCCCTGCAGGTTGGCTTCAATCGGCGCTTCGCCACCAGTTTTCGTACGGCGCGCGACTTGATCCTCGCGGGTCGCATCGGCACGCCGCAACTGCTGCGCTCGCTCACCCGGGATCCGGCCCTGCACAATCCCGCCGCGGTGAAACCCTGGACCATTTTCCTGGAAACCCTGATCCACGATTTCGACACCCTCAACTTTTTCAACCCAGGCGCCAAAGCCACCCAGGTGTATGCGGTGGCCGACGCCTTGGTACGACCCGATTTGCGCGACCAGGGGTTGCTCGATACCGCAGTGGTCACCGTCCGCTACGATAACGGCGCCATCGCTACCGCCGAGGCCAACTTCCAGGCGGTATACGGCTATGACGTACGTGGCGAGGTGTTCGGCAGCGCAGGCATGCTCACCGCCGGCGACGTGCGCACCAGCGAGCTGGTCTGCTACGGAGCCGAAGGCATCAGCCAGACCACCCAGCGCTCGGATGCGCAGCTGCTGCGCGACGCCTATCTGGCCGAGCTGCGCGCCTTCGTCGACGCCGTGCGCGGCGGCACCCCCGTGCCGGTGGACGGAACCGACGCCCGGGCCGCCCTGGCCATCGCTCTGGCGGCCATCGAATCGGTGAAATCCGGCCAGCCGGTCGCCGTCGGAGCGTGATGCCATGACCTCTACCACACCTTTTGTACTGGCCGTCAGCGCCGAGATGGTCTTTATCGACCTGCCCTTCGTCGAGCGGGTTCGTCGCTTGCACGCCCTGGGTTTCGCAGTGGAAATCTGGGACTGGACGCGCCACGACATCGACGCCCTGGCCGCTACCGGCGCCCGCTTCACCTCCATGACCGGGTATGTTTCGGGCGACCTGGTCACCGCCGAGGGACGCGCCGCACTGCTGGCCAGTGCCCGGGAGTCTCTGGCCGTCGCAGAGCGGCTCGGCTGCCCCTCCCTCAACCTGCATGGCACCGGCCTGGACAGCAACGGCCTGCCGGTCAGGCCCCTGCCCACCGTGACTGGCGCGCAATGGCTGGCCGCGCGGGACACCCTCATGGCGATCGCGCGCCTGGGCGAGGCCGCTGGCAAAGTCTTCCTCCTGGAGAATCTCAACACCGCGCTGGATCATCCGGGGGTTCCCTTTGCGCGTGCCGAAGACACTCTGGCGCTGATCGAGGCCGTGGACAGCCCACACCTGCGGCTCAATCTGGACCTCTATCACGCCCAGATCGGCGAGGGCAATCTGATCGAGTTGATCCGGCGCGCCGGGGCGGCTATCGGCGAGATCCAGGTGGCCGACGTGCCGGGCCGCTGCGAACCCGGCACCGGCGAAATCCATTACCCCGCCATCGCCCGGACGCTTGCCGAGCTGGGTTATCGAGGCGTGGTCGGTCTGGAGGGCTGGGCGGCGGATGGCAATTGCGAACGTGCGCTCCAGCGTTTCAAAAGTGCCTTCACGTTATAGATCCAGGTTTTCATCCCGTTTGCATAACAACAAAAGGAACCGGACATGCTACTTCGCAAACTGCTGTGCGCCGCCTTCGCGCTTTCCCTCACTCCCCTGGCCCTGGCCGACTACCGCATCGGTGTCAGCATTGCCAAGGTCGACGACAACTTCATGACCTACGTTCGCCGTAACCTCGAGGAAGCCGGCAAGACGCAAAAGGTCTCCCTGCAATTCGAGGACGCCCAGGGCGATGTCGTGCGCCAGCTCAACCAGGTACAGAGTTTCCTGGCCCAGAACGTCGACGCCGTGATCGTGCTGCCGGTGGACACCGCCGCCACCGTCAACATCACCCAGGCCGCCACCTCCGCCAAGGTCCCGCTGGTCTACGTCAACCGCCGCCCCGACGATCCCGGCATTCCCAACGGCGTGGTTGCCGTGGCCTCGGATGACCTGCAGGCCGGCCAGCTGCAGGCCCGGTTCATTGCCAAGCGGTTGAACGGCAAGGGCAGCATCGCCCTGATCATGGGTGAACTGACCCAAAACGCCACCCGGGGCCGTTCCGAAGGCCTCAAGGAGGGCCTCAAGGCCTTTCCGGGCATTCAGGTGGTGGTGCAGCAGAACGCCGATTGGGATCGCAGCAAGGGCATGGACCTGACGAGCAACTGGTTGACCGCTGGTACAGACTTCGACGCCGTCGTCGCCAACAACGACGAAATGGCGATCGGCGCTGCCATGGCGTTGCGCCAGGCTGGCAGGGAGGACGTCCCCGTGGTGGGTGTGGATGGCTTGCCCGATGGCCAGGCGGCCATCAAGCGCGGCCTGTTGGCGGCTTCGGTGTTTCAGGATCCCAGGGGCCAGGCGCTGCAGGCCGTGCAGGCCGCGCTGAAGATGAT
The DNA here is from genome assembly GCF_900101215.1 of Pseudomonas sp. NFACC32-1. NCBI lineage: Bacteria > Pseudomonadati > Pseudomonadota > Gammaproteobacteria > Pseudomonadales > Pseudomonadaceae > Pseudomonas > Pseudomonas sp. NFACC32-1. The sequence continues at coordinate 51,807 of NZ_FMUL01000009.1, read as the reverse complement.
CCGCAAGGAGCCGGTGCAGGGAGACGTCTGGGTCCCCTACGAACTGATCACCGCAGACAATCTGGCGACCTATGCGGCACGCTTCAAATAGTGCAGGCCGATGCACGCTTGAAGCCGGTTCGCTCCCAGCGCCCCGAGCAGGTGGCCATAAAAAACCCGGCTCGTGGGCCGGGTCAACCACATCTACACGTAGCGCGCCCTGATCCAGGGGCCTATTTCCTCGGCCACCAAGGGCCTCGAATACAGGAACCCTTGAACGATCCGGTACCCCTGGTTTTGCAAGACTTGCTGTTGCGCCAACGTCTCGACGCCCTCGGCGACCACTCTCATCTGCAAGCTTTCGCCGATACGGATGACGGCCTCGCTCAAGGCCTGGCTGGTCGTATCGCACTCAAGGTCGTGGACGAAGCTTCGATCAAGCTTGAGCTCCTGGATCGGCAAGCGCCGCAGGTAGCTGAGGCTTGAATAACCGGTACCGAAATCATCCATTGCCAGGGTTATACCCAAGGCATGAACCTGCTCGATGGTGGTCAGCGTGTCCGGATTGATGTCCATCAGCACATTTTCGGTAATCTCCAACGTCAGGTCCCTGGCTTGCAGGCCATGGGCCCGCAGCGTCCGCATCAGGATCGTCGGAAGGTCACGGTCATGAAAATGGGTGGGCGACATGTTCACCGATACCGCCGGCACCAACAGTCCCTGCTTGCGCCACGCGGCCAATTGACGACAGGCCTCGCTGAGCACCCAGAGGCCCAGCTCGCTGATCAGCCCGCACTCCTGCGCCAGCGCAATGAAACGAGCGGGCGAAATCTCTCCCAGTTGGGGATGCGTCCAACGCGCGAGCACTTCCACCCCATACAACGCCGACCGGCCCAGATCGATCTGCGGCTGATAGGCCAGGTGCAGGGATCGCTGATCCATCGCCTCACGCAGCGCCGCTTCCAGGCGCAACCGGCATTGGGTCAGTTGGCTAAGCCCATCGTTGAAGAAACAGACGCTTCCCCGCGCACGAGTCTTGGCTTGGTACATCGCCATGTCGGCGCGGTGCAGGAGCACCTCCATGGTGCAGCCATCCTCGGGAAACAGGCTGACGCCAATACTCGCCGAGGGCCTGAGGGTCACACCGCACACCTGGCTAGGAACATTCAGGCGTGCCCGCAGTTTCTCGATCAGGTCGATCGCCTGCGCCGAGTCGCATTGAGGCAGCACCAGCACGAACTCATCGCCCGATAACCGGCTGACGATATCGTGCTCACGCCGGTCCTCGGACAGGCGATGGGCGACCAGACGCAGAAACTCATCGCCGGCCGGATGCCCCAACGAATCGTTGACCTGCTTGAACCGGTCCATGTCGATGAACACCACAGCCAGGTTCGACTGATGTCTGGACGCATCGGCGATCGCCTGCTCGGCCCGGGCGTGGAGCAGATTGCGATTGGCCAGCCCCGTCAGTTCGTCATAGAACGCCAGCTTGCGTATGTGCTGGCGCGACTCTTCCCGCTCCAGCGCCAAGGCACACAAATGAATGCAGGCGTCGACAAGCAACTGATGAAGCCTGCTTGGCTGGCCTGAGTCGCGGTAGTAGAAAGCGAACAGGCCGAGCACTCGTCCGTCGTTGGACTTGACGGGCGTCGCCCAGCATCTCGTCAGGCCCAGTGGCTGCTTCTGCTCCTTGAATCGTGCCCAGAACGGATGAGCGTCGAGTTCGCTTATCGTGGCGGCCTCGCCGCTGAATACCGTCGCAGCCAAGGCATCGAGCCCGGCTCCTATGGCAGTGCCGTCCAGGGCCATGCAAAAGCCTGACGGCAAGCCAGGGGCAGCCAATGTCTGCAGGCACCCGCGGTCATCGACATGCAGGACCGAAGCAGTGACTTCAGGGGCAATACGTTGGACTTCGAGGCATGCCAGGTTCAAGACGGTTTTCAATGACTCCTCGCGCACCATCGCCTCGAGAATCTTGTGGCGCAGCACCTCATGCATCCGCGTATGCGTCACGTCCGTCAACACGCTTACGGTGTTGGCCAGTTGTCCATGGGCATCGTGGACCGAATGGCTGGTGATGTTGCACCACACCCGCGGCCCTTCCCGGTGATAGCCATAGTTCTGTCCGTGATAGACATGGTGTCTGGCCACCTGGTGGCGAATCCCTGCGACCTGGCGGTGTTCAAGGTGCGGCGCGAGCAGCTCGATTGGCGTCTTGCCGGCAGCCTCTTGAGCGCCATAGCCGAACATCTGGACGAAACCGTCATTGACGAAAATGATCCGCCAGGAGGCATCCGTTATGAGGATGGCGTTTTCGGTGGTGTCGACGACCAGCGACAAGAGATACAGGCGATGCTGTTCTTCATGTTGCTGGGTAATGTCCTTGATGAAGGCGGTATACAGGATCTGCCCTTGAGTCTCGACCCTCGAAATGGACATCGCCCCCCAACGACGAGACCCGTCCTTGCGCTCGATCGGCACAGTGCGACTGGTGCCGACGATCTTGTTGATGCCGGTGCGGCGGTTGGCATCGATGAACCCATCGTGATGAGGGCGAATCTTCTGCGGGACCAACAGGTCCACATTTCGGCCCATGACTTCGTCAGGACTGTACCCCCAAAGCTTCTGGGCAGCCTCGTTGAACAAGATGATGGAGTTATGGCTGTCGATGACGACGACGCTGTCGACACTCTGCTCCAGGGTCTGGATGAAGACTTGCGAAAGATCCTTATGATCCGGCATGGCAGTGATCTACTGAAGGAGATGGGCATGAGCAGAATCCCTTCCAGTACTTGATGCTTGGCGAGGCGAATCCAGCCTCGCTGCGATCCTGCGAAGACGTTGCAATGGAGATGCAAGCCAAGAGTGACGGGGTGGCGGGAAGAACTGAAGCAAGACGTCGGGTCGGCAAGAAACCTCTGCGAACACGGCTGCAGGCTGGCATATACGGGCGTATCTCTTATTGGTAGAAGCACAGGCGAATGAATACCAATGTGCCACTACCCGACATTCCTCCCTTGACTCAAATCAACGAACCGCAGCAGTGGGTTGCTACCGGTTGAGACAGGCCTCGATCCTGACCGTTGACGACCTGCTACCAGTCTGCAGATCGCCCTTGGGATTGCGTCGGCTGCTCGACACAGGCAGGAGCAGCTCGTGCTCGATTGCGACCTGCGTGCTTGGCGCTGTATAGCGCATCGTCCGCACGCACGATCAGTTGGCTCGGACTGTCTCCCGCCAGCGACAGGGAGGCGACTCCACAACTGATCGTGATCTGCAATGGGCCTCGGTCCGTTTGAATAATGGCCGCTTCGATGGTCACGCGTAGCTTCTCGGCCACCTCCAGCGCATCGACCCCGCTGGTATGAGCAAGGACCACCCCGAACTCCTCTCCTCCAAGCCTGCCGAACACGTCATGGGCCCGAAGCACGCCGTTGCAGAGAGTGGCCACCTGTTTCAACACGATGTCACCAATCGGATGACCAAACGTATCGTTCACTCGCTTGAAGTGATCGAGGTCAAGCCATATGAGACTGAGCTCCGTGCCATGGCGCTTCGCTCGACTGAATTCATTATCGAGGGCATTGAGAAAGTCGCTCCTGCTACGGGCACCGGTCAGCGCATCGATACTGACAAGTTGTCTTAGCGCACTATGGGATTGCTTGAGCGCGGCCGTATTGCCCAAATGCAGCCGTGTGGCGAAATAGATGAACACGGCAAAGGCGACCAACAAGAGCGAGATGGCTGCAGCAGAAAACAACAGAAACTGACGACGTTCATTGAAGGACGCCAGATAGTCCACAGGCGAAAGTTGAACCAGTACCACCAGCTCGGCCTGCATCAGGCGTCGATAGGCAACCAGGCTATCTTTCTTGTCTAAGGCACTCAGCCCCCGATAGAGTCCTTGCGGCGGCTTGTCGGAGGCGAAATAGGGTTCATGCCGGGCCAGAACGATTCCGTCCAAAGCCGTGTTGACGCCAACTTTGGAAGCGGCGGCTCGAGGAACGCCGTCTTGCCCCACGAGCGCAATGAGGCCGTTCGGCCCCACATTGATCTTCTGATAGAAGTCGGTAAAGAAGCTGACAGGGATCGACAGCACAAAGACACCGGCAAACTTGCCCTTATCGAGAATGGGCCGAGTGAACTGCATCGACCAGATCCCCGATATCCGCCCAAGAACGGGTTTGCTGATGAACAGTTTGTCTTGGGACGGATTGTTGCGATGCACCTGAAAATGTTCACGGCCGCTCAGGTCCACAGTACCGTTCACCGGACCCAGCGAGGAATAGACCAACTTGCCCTGGGCATCGATCACGGCGACCTGGGCAACCATGTCTCCGTAGACCTGGGTCTCTTCCTTGACGATCTCTTCGAATTCGCTCGGGTCCTCGATGACATCCTCTCGAATGTCCTGGACCAGAGCATCTGCATAACGCACCACACTCTGGATGTGTTCTTCGAAGGCAATGGCCAGGTTCATGGCATCATTGCCCGCCGCCTGCTCCACCAGGACCTGCTCATGCTTGAGCCATGCGCTCAGGGTGACCCACATGGGTACCAAAGTCAGCAGCAAGGCTGCCGCAGCCACTAACCCAGCCTTGGTCTTGGTCACTCGATGTCGTAACAATGGATGCCTCCAGCGAAGGGATTTCAATTCACCCAGGCCATCAGAACATTCCAGGTTCGCGCCGCGTGCCGTCAGGGACCTCCGCCCACTCTCAATAGCAGAATGATATCAAATGCCAGGATGCATTCATAACCGACTTAGGGATAATCCTTAAGTGGAGCCTGCTCGCGCCAGCCGCCGCAAAGCAATCAACCATCGCGCCCCTGAAACCGCAACCGGTACTGCCCAGGGCTCTCTCCGGTCCATTTCTTGAATGCCCGGTGAAAAGCACTCGGCTCCTGGAACCCCAGCTGCTCGGCGATCTCGCTGATGTTCGCCTGGCCCTGGCGCAGCCGTTCGAACGCCACCCCGCGCCGTACCTCGTCCTTGATTTCCTGGTATGAACAGCCCTCACGCCCCAGCTTGCGGCGCAAGGTGCTGGGGCTCAGGCGCTGTTCCAGGGCGAAGGCCTGCAAGGTGGGCCATTCGCTGTAATGGCTATGGCGCAGGCGCTGGTAGACCTGGGATGCCAACCCATGCTGGTTGCGGAAGCGAATCACCAGCCATTGGGGAGCGGTACGCAAGAATACTTTCAGCGAGGCCAGGTCCTGGACCACCGGCAGCCGCAGGTAGTGACTGGCGAACTCGATTTCGGTGTGTTCGGTGCCAAAGGTCAGGTTCGGCCCCCAGAGCAAGGGATCATCCTGCAGTGACAGGCGGGTATGGTGAAAATCCGCCCGGTCGATGGGGATGCGCCGTCCGCCCAGCCAACACAGCAGGCTGATCATCAATACCATGAACGTTTCCTCCCCCAGTCTGACGAGCTCACGGCTCTGCGAACGGGTCTGCAAGCTGATGACCGCGCGCTTGCCCCGCACACTCAACGTGCCACGGAAATCACGCAGGAACAGTCCGAAGTTGGCCAGGCACTGGCGCATGGCTTTTTCCAGCGTCGGTTCCTGGATCAATGCCCGGCAGATCAAGGCAAAGCTGCCCGGCGGCATGCCATGGGAGTCCAGCTGGAAAAACTCGTCGTTCAACTCACGAATCTGCACCAGCCACAACGCGGCGAAAGCCTTGGCCGGTACCCGTGCCGTCGGCTGATCCACCCATGCCGGATCGATCCCCACCTGCTCGAGCACCGAGCGCAGGCGCTGCGGCTCGTCACGCAGTGCATGAAGCATGGGGTACATGAAGTAGACCGCCACCGAGTCCGTTTCCCGCATTGTTGAACGCCCCTCTCGTCACCCCTGGACATGGCAAAAAACGCCATCACCCCTGGACAGTTTTGGCATAGGCCAGTGGCGCTGCAGATTCTAGACTCCTAGCCAACAAAAAAGACCTGCCTGGAGAGTCGCCATGAACCCTTCCGATATTTTTGTGATGAGCGCCGTCCGTTCTGCCATCGGCAGCTTCGGCGGTTCGCTCAAGGATGTGCCGCCTGTCCAGCTGGCAACCGACATTTGCCGCGCCGCTATCGAGCGGTCGGGCCTGGCGCCCGAACACATCGGCCATGCGGTGATGGGCCATGTGATCCCCACCGAAGCGCGTGATGCCTATATTTCACGGGCCGTGGCGATGAATGCGGGCCTGCCGAAAGAGACGCCTGCCTTCAACGTCAACCGCCTTTGCGGTTCGGGTCTGCAGGCAATCGTCAGCGCCGCGCAAAGCCTGATGCTGGGAGATGCCGGCGCGGCGCTGGCCGGTGGCGTCGAGTCCATGAGCCGAGGCGCGTACCTGCTGCCGCAGGCCCGCTGGGGCGCACGAATGGGCGACATGCAGGCCATCGACTACATGCTTGGGGTCCTGCAGGACCCGTTTGGCGGGTTCCACATGGGCATCACCGCTGAAAACATCGCCGAGCACTACGGCATCAGTCGTCAGGCCCAGGATGAATTGGCGGTCCTCAGCCAGCAGCGGGCCGCCCGGGCGATTGCCGAAGGGCGTTTCGATGGGCAGATCGTGCCGATCGAAATCAGCACCCGCAAAGGAACGGTTTCCTTTGCCACGGATGAGCATGTCCGAGGTGAGGTGGATGTCGAGCAATTGAGCCGCATGAAACCCGCCTTCAAGAAGGACGGCAGCGTTACCGCCGGCAATGCGTCCGGCCTCAACGACGGGGCCGGTGCATTGATCCTGGCCACGGGCCAGGTCGTCCAGGCTCAAGGCCTCAAGCCCATGGCCCGATTGGTGGGTTACGCCCATGCCGGCGTCGAGCCTTCGATGATGGGCCTGGGACCGATTCCCGCCACCCGCCTGGTGCTCAAGCGCGCCGGCCTGACCGTCGCCGACCTGGACGTCATTGAGTCCAACGAAGCCTTCGCTGCCCAGGCCTGTGCCGTCGCGCAAGAGCTGGGGTTCGACCCGCAGAAGGTCAACCCGAACGGATCGGGCATTTCCCTGGGGCATCCGGTAGGCGCGACCGGCGCCATCATCGCCACCAAGGCCATCCATGAATTGCATCGCTGCCAGGGCCGCTATGCCCTGGCAACCATGTGCATTGGCGGCGGCCAAGGCATCGCCGTGTTGTTCGAACGGGTGTGATCCAGGAGATGCGCATGAATCCACGAAATATCGGCGTCATTGGCGCCGGCACCATGGGCAACGGTATTGCCCAGGTCTGCGCCTTGGCCGGCTTCGACGTAACGCTGATCGACATCAGCGAGACGGCCCTGCAGAAAGCCATCGCGACGATTGATAAAAATCTCGACCGCCAGGTCGCCAAGGACACGCTGACACCCGAGCGAAAATGCGCAGCCCTGGACAGGATCCGCACCCGCTGCGATTACGACAGCCTCCAGGATGCGCAACTGGTGATCGAGGCCGCCACCGAAAACCTCGACTTGAAGCTGCGCGTCCTGCAACAGATCGCGGCCCAGGTCGGCGCCGATTGCGTGATCGCCTCGAACACCTCGTCACTGTCCATAACCCAGCTCGCCGCCAGCGTCAGCCGACCTGAGCGCTTCATCGGCCTGCATTTCTTCAATCCGGTGCCGGTGATGGGCCTGATCGAAGTGATTCGTGGCCTGCAGACCAGCGACGCCACCCACGCCGTGGCGCTGGACATGGCCACCGCGCTCGGCAAGACCGCCATCACCGCCGGCAACCGTCCGGGATTCGTGGTCAACCGGATCCTGGTGCCGATGATCAATGAAGCGATCCTGGTGTTCCAGGAAGGCCTGGCCAGTGCCGAGGATATCGACGCGGGCATGCGCCTGGGCTGCAACCAGCCGATCGGCCCTCTGGCCCTGGCGGACCTGATCGGCCTGGACACGGTGCTGGCAATCCTCGAAGCCTTCTACGAGGGCTTCAACGACAGCAAGTACCGCCCTGCCCCGTTGCTCAAGGAAATGGTCGCCGCCGGTTACCTGGGACGCAAGACGGGGCGTGGTTTCCATGCCTATGCCTGAGCGCTGCTCACGCTTCGCCGAATACCGGGACAAGGTGCTGGAGCTCTTTGCCTGCAAGGGTTTCGGTCAGGTCGGCATGCGTGAGCTCGCAACCTGCCTGGGGCTCGCCCCAGGCTCGCTGTATCACCATTACCCCAGCAAGCAGCATTTGCTGCTCGACCTGATCGAAGAGTTCTACGAAGAGTTGCTCGCCACCCTGCAACGCGTCGAACGAACCGCCCCGGCGAAACGCGACAGGCTCGACCTTGTGATCCGCGCGCACCTGAACCTGCATCTGGAGATGCCTTGGCATTTCCGTCTGGCGGAACGTGACAGCGGTTGCCTGAACAAGGCGCAACAGGAACGGGTCCGGCAGTTGCGCGAACAGTATGAGAGCAAGCTCTTGCTGCTGCTCGGCGTGCGCCTGCAACTCGACGAACAAGGCCAGATGGCTGCCGCTCATGCCATTGCCGCCTTGCTCAACAGCGCGCCCAGTTGGCTTGGTCAATATGCGCTGGATGAACAAGCACGCGGCCTGATGATGACAAATATGGTGGGCGGTGCCATCGAGCGCTTGCTGTCGCCAGTTTCTCGCCCCAGCGCGAGAAAACAATCCGCTCGTCAATCAGGTCAGGCTTGCGAAGGGTGAATTGCTTCGAGACCCGCCGCGGTGCCCCACCCTTATCGCCCTCATCCAGATCGCGTTGACAGCGGCATGTACCCCCGCCATCGCAGCCCTGGGCCCTTTAAAAGTGATTCGAATCAAGGTATTGCACGATCATTTTTGAGCAGAATCCACGGATCGAAACAGCAGTCCCCCCACCCAGCCGCAGCGTCACTTACAACCCTTTATTTACGGGCCATTACCTCAGCTCAACCCATAGTATTAACCCAGCCCTCCAAGCAATAGCGCCAATATACTGTCGCCATTTTTGGCAAAAATGCCATAAACTAAAATAGTGACGCTTTTCCGACAAATGGCATCACCATGCCATTGCTGGGTGTTCGAATGAAGGCTCATCATCCGCGTGTCATTGCTACTCGTTTGCCCCTTCAAGGGCTGGCGCAGGACGCAACAATCGCATCGCTTCTATGGGAGCAACACCGGGATGATGACTGTATACGTTATGGTCATGGCGATCTGCAGTGGCAAGGAAGGCTGCGTGGAAGAACGCAAGCCGGGACCGACCTATGCCACCAAGGAAATATGCATGGAAACGGCCAGGGGCATGGCGCCCCGCAAGGGCGTGAAATTCAAATGCCGCCGTCAGCAAGTGCAATTGATCGTGCCGATCAACATACCCCATGCGGCCGGTCTCGAGAACGTGGTCTCGACCGACACCAAAAGGCAGCCTTAGGCTCTGTCCGAAAAATCTTGAGCCCAAGGTCAGGCTGTTTTCAACGCGGCCTGAACGAGTAGCACGGTTTTTCGTAAGGCGTATGGTTCTCGGGCGGCATCGTCCACTCATGACCCAGCACCTCCACCAGAAAGATCGGCATGCCCTTCCTTGCCCGCCATCGGCCGCCCGCCAAAGGTGCCGGTGAGTCTGCCGATCCACTGGGCGGCGTCGTCCACATAGGTAAAGACCACCGGGATCACCAGCAGGCTGAGCAGGGTCGACGTCATCAGGCCGCCCAATACGCCGATGGCCATGGGCGCTCGAAAACTCGGATCGGCCCCTATACCCAGGGCCACCGGTAGCATCCCACCCCCCATGGCCATCGTGGTCATGATGATGGGACGGGCACGCTTGCCACAGGCATCGATAATCGCATCCCAGCGGGAAAGGCCATGATCCCGGCGAGCGAGGATGATGTAGTCGACCAGCAGGATAGAGTTCTTCGTGGCGATGCCCATCAGCATGATGAGCCCGATCATCGCCGGCATCGACATCTCGGTGTCGGTGAAGAACAAGGCCACGAATGCCCCGGGGATCGATAGCATCGGCGCCGCCAGGATTGTCAACGGCTGCATGAAATCCTTCAGCAGCAAGACCAGCACCATGTAGATGCACAGGACGCCCGTCAGCATCGCCAGGCCGAAGCCGATGGCCAGCTCGCCCATGGCCTCGGCATCGCCACCGGAGGTTTGCACCACCCCTGCCGGCAACGTCCGCAGGCTGGGCAACGCCAGCACCGCCTGCTCTACGTCTCCCAAGGCTTGGCCGTTGAGCTCGACTTCGATGTCGACGTTGCGCATGCGGTCGTAGCGTGCGATTTCAGCCAGACCGCTGCCGATTTCCAGCGTGGCGACATTCTCCAGCGCTACAGGCCCCCTGGCCCCGGGAACCGGAAGCCGCTTGAGCACCTCGATGTCTGCCCGGGCAGCATCGGCAAGCCTTACCACCACCGGCACCTGTCGCTCGCTGAAACTCAACTTCGCGAGCGCCTGGTCGTAATCCCCCAGGGTAGCGACCCGCAGGGTATCGGCGATCGCAGCGGAGGTGACGCCCAGGTCGGCGGCGCGCGCAAAGTCAGGACGCACGATCAACTCGGGTCGCACCAGGCTGGCGGTTGAAGTGACCGCGCCGACCCCTGGAAGCGTACGCAGCTCGCGCGCTACCTGCTGCGCATGTCGGGTCAGCACCAGAGCGTCTTCACCCGCCAACACCAGCACGAAGTTGTCCGAACCGCCCATGCCGACCCCGACCCGCACTCCCGGCAACACGCCCAGCGCTTCGCGCAGTTCGCCCTCGATCTGTTGCTTGCTCAGGCCGGGGCGGTCATTGCGGTGTGCGATGCTGATCGTGAGTACGGCGGTACGCACGTCCCCGGCGGAACTGGCAGGCGGTTCGCCTGGATCATCCTCGGCGGCGCTTTTACCAATGGCGGTGTAAACCCGCTTTACCTGGGGGTTCTGTTCGACGATCCGGCGTGCCCGTTCGGCGAGGGAAAGGGTATCGGCCATCTTGCTGCCCGGAGCGAGTGTCAGCGTGACCTGGGTTTGCCAATCGTCATCGGCAGGAATGAACGTTCCTGGCAACGACACCGCGAGCATCAGGCCACCGGCGAAAAAGGCCGCCGCGATCGTCACCGTCAACAGACGATGACGCAAGCACCAGCGAGCCCAGGACAGATACAGGTTCATCCACCGTGAAGACTGTCGGTTCGACGACTTCGGTGCTCTGAGCAGGTAGGCCGCCATCATCGGGGTCAACATTCGCGCGACGAGCAGTGAAAAGAACACCGCAATGGCAGCTGTCCAGCCGAACTGGACGAAGAACTTGCCGACGGTCCCGCTCATGAACGCCGTCGGCAAAAATACCGCGATCAAGGTGAACGTGGTGGCTATCACTGCCAACCCGATCTCATCAGCGGCCTCCAGCGCGGCCTGATAAGGAGTCTTGCCCAGCCGCATATGGCGCTCGATGTTCTCGATCTCGACTATGGCATCGTCCACCAGCACACCGATCACCAGGGACAAGGACAACAGCGTTACGGTGTTCAGCGTGAATCCCATCCAGTGCATCACGGCGAAGGTCGGAATGGCCGACAGGGGTAGCGCGACGGCGACAACGGCGGTCGCTCGCCAGTCACGCAGGAAGAAAAACACCACCAGGATGGCAAGGGCGGCACCTTCGTAGAGCAGGCGCATCGAACCGTCATAGTTCTCCACCACCAGCTCCACCGAGTTGAATACCTCTGTGACCACGATATGAGGATGCCTGGCCTTGAGGGCGTCGAGGGCGGCCTGGACGCCTTCGCCCACTTCGACCTCCCCGGCGCCGCGCGCGCGCAGCACCTCGAAACCGACCACTGGCTGGCCGTTGAGCAGTGCGGCTGAACGCGGTTCGGCCACCGTATCGGCCACGGAGGCGATTTCGTCGAGCCTGACACGGCGACCGTCGCTCAGGGTGATTTCGAAACGGGCGATTTCTTCGCTCGACTGCACGTTGGCCAGCATGCGGATCGACTGTTCCGCGCCACCCAGATAGGCCCGGCCGCCGGACGCCTCCTGCTGCATCTGCCGCAGCTGGCGGGAGATATCCAAGGCGCTGGTATTGAGGGCGAGCAGTTTCACCGGATCCAGGTCGATGCGCACCTCACGACTGACCCCACCGACGCGGGAAACCGCCCCGACACCCCGAACCGCCAGCAGCGCCTTGCTGAGTTCGTGCTCGACGAACCAGGACAGGGCTTCATCGTCCAGGCGCGTCGATGCCAGGGTATAGATCAATATCGCCGAGCCGGCGATGTCGACCTTTCTGATCACCGGGTCCCGCAGGTCGGCGGGCAAGTCCGCGCGCACACGGGCCACGGCGTCGCGAACCTCGTCCAACCCTTGCTGGCTGGACTTCTCCAGACGAAACTCGACGGAGATGTCCACGGTGCCGTCGGACAGGGTGCTGCGAATGTGCTTGACGCCCTGCACCGTGGCGAGGGAATCCTCGATCTTGCGGGCGACGTCGTTTTCCAGCTGGACCGGCGAAGCGCCCGGCAATTCAGCCGTCACCGTCACCACCGGCAAGTCGATATCGGGAAACTCCTGCACTTTCATCATCGCGAAACTCATCAGGCCAACGAACGTCAGCAGGATGAACAGCAGAATGGCCGGTGTCGGGTTTCGGATCGACCAGGACGACACGTTCAGGCTCATGGCTGGCTCTCCGGCAAACGCAGGCTGCCAGCACCCACCCTCGAACTGGATGTCACCTGGTCAGGGTCGGGAGCCGGCAGCGCCTCAACGACCCGGACATGATCGCCTTCGTTCAGGAAGCCGCCACCGGCCAGGACCACGGGGCTAGCAGGGTCGAGGCCATGAATGATTTCGATCCGCTCGCCCACGCTGCGCCCGACCGATACCTTGCTTCGCATGACCCTGGCGTCCGGCCCTACGCGCAGCACGTAGCTGAAGCCATCGCTCAACAGTACCGCGCTCTGCGGCAAGGTCATCGCCCGATCGGCACCCACCTCGAATTCGCCTCGTGCGAACATGCCGGCACGGGCGACGCCACCGGCCGGCAGATCGACATAGGCCATCCCGTTGCGGGTTTGCGTATCCACCGTGGGCGCGATCATCCGCAGGGTGCCCTGCGCCACCTGGCCATCGGCCAGGCGTACCCTGGCCACCTGGCCGGGTTTCAACCGCGCAAGATCGGCGGCCGCGACTTCGGCCCGCCATTCGAGCCGCTGGCCACGGATCAGGCGAAACAGTTCCTGGCCAGCCGGCAGCACGGCGCCCACGGTGGCGGTTCGAGACGAGATGACACCGTCGTCCGGGGCCAGTACCTGGGTGTGGGCCAGTCGAAGGCGCCGCAACTGCTCGGTGGCCTCGGCGGACTTCAGCCGGGCCTGCGCGGTGCGCTCGGCCACCAGGTATTGGGTGATCTGCTGCGCTGACATCGCACCGTCGACCTCCAGCAAGCGCGCCCGCTTGGCATTGGCCTCGGCTTCGACAAGGGCAGCCCGCGCCTCCGCCGTGGCGGCCTGACTTTGCGCAAGCTCGGCGCCAGGCGTGTCGGGGGCAAAGGTGGCGAGCAACTGGTTGCGCCGGACCCGGTCGCCGACATTGACCTTGACCTCCGCCAGGCGCAGCCCGTCCGCCTCGGTCCCGATGCTCGCCTCCTGCCACGGCATGATGTCGCCGTTGGCATGAATCCGCACGGGAAGCCGCAACGGCTGCAGCGTGGTGACCGCGACCGAAAGCGCAGGCTTTGCCGCGGGGGCTGTCTGGCTGACATCCGGCGTGGATTCAGAGGGGCTCGTTGCAAGGGCGACGATCACCAAAATGATCGCTGCGGCGGTGCTCACGGCCACGAGAGCCGTTTGGCGGGAGATCGATTTCATGCGGGTGGTATTCCTGGACACAGCGCTGTCGGCGCGATGCTGATGGGGCTTGTGCGCAAATCGCTGCAAGGCGGCCACTATCCAGCGGGAAGCCTTTCCAGATCCTTACCAGGGACAAGGAGCGAAAGATGTCGCCCGGTAAGTGTTCGGTAAGACGAAGCTGCCGATCATCGCGGCGTCCTTATCCTCGCTCTGGAGAGCTGCATGTCTCTTTCACGCTTCCCTGCTCCGAAACGCTTGACGGCGCTGACGCGCTGCATGGTCATTTCAGCCGCTCTGGTTGGGTCGAGTACGTCCCTGGTGGTCCGCGCCGCCGAACCGGAACGCGCCGAAGGGAGTTCATCCTGGGGGCTGGGGATCGGTGCCGCCAGCAGCCAACAGCCCTATACCGATATCGATCGGGATAACCAGGTCATACCGCTGATCTATTTCGAGAACGATTATCTGGAGGTGTTCGGCACCACTGCCGAGATCAAGCTGCCGAGCCTGCGCCTCGATGACACTCAGCAACTGAAGTTCAACGCAGTGATCCACTACGACTCCAGCGGCTATGAGGACGACGACGCACGGATTCTCGACGGTATGGATGACCGGGACGGCGGCCTATGGGCCGGGGGGAACGTGAAATGGGAAAACCCATGGGCGAACGTCACGGCGCAGTGGACGGCCGACGCCTCGGGCAACAGCGATGGACAGCGCTTCACCCTCGGCCTGGACAGGACGTGGGAGCTGGGCGACCGGATCAGGCTCACTCCGCGGCTGGCCGCCGTCTGGCAGGACAAGGACTATGTCGACTACTATTTCGGGGTTCGCGACGAGGAAGCCCGTTCCGATCGCCCAGCCTATGACGGGAAGTCCGCTATGAACACTGAATTCGGCCTGCGTGGTACCTACCTGTTCGATCGACACCACTCGGTATTTCTCGACCTGGAAGCGGTACGCCTGGCCAATGAGATCAAGGACAGCCCGCTGGTGGATGCTTCTACCGAAAACAGCGTGCGCTTCGGTTACCTGTACCGTTTCTGATGAGCCGCATACTCCTGGTCGAGGACCACGAACGGCTTGCGCAGCTGATCTGCAAGGGCCTGGCCGGCGTCGGCATCGCGGTGGATGTGGTCGGCCGCATCGACACCGCCTGGGCGGCCGTGCAGCGGCTTCCTTACCAGGCAATGGTCCTGGACCGAGGGCTGCCGGATGGCGACGGGCTCGTGCTGCTGCAGAAAATGCGCAGGGTCGCCCTGGGCTTGCCGTGCCTGGTCTTGACGGCGCGGGATGCGCTGCATGATCGCGTCGAAGGCCTGGACGCCGGCGCGGACGACTATCTTCCCAAACCCTTCGCCATGGATGAGATGGTGGCACGGGTCAAGGCGCTGCTTCGCCGCCCCGTCCAGCTCAGCACCCTCAATCCCAGCCATGGCGACCTGACCTTGCGACCCGACACCGGCGTACTGTGCCGAGGGGACAGGAGCATGGCCCTGTCCGCTGCGCAAATGCAGATCATGCTGCTTCTGGTGCGCAATCAGTCCGATGTGGTGCGACGCAAAGCATTGGAGGCGGCAGCCTGGGGATTGACCGATGCGGTCACACCCAATGCACTGGACGTCGCCCTGCACCGCATTCGTCGTAAATTGATCATGGTGGGGTCGCAATACACCATCGTGAACGTCAGGGGACATGGCTATGCCCTGGGCACGCATGATCAGGTTCAATAGCCTCGCCGTTAAGGTGTTGCTCGCGTATGTCGCCGGGGCAGCGCTGACCACCGCGCTGGTGGTGCTGGTGGTGGTTTCGATGTCCTCTTCCCAGAGCGACCTGCTCTCGGGCGCAGAAGTGGCCGATACGACACACGACATGGTCGATGACCTGGTGTTCGACAGCCAGGGCAATCCGGTGGACCTGGACGTCACCGACTTCGACGTCGAATGGGTGTTCGACAGCCTTAAACAGGAAACGGCTTACCGCGTGCTGGACGATTCCGGCAAGGTCGCGCTGGCTTCCGCCAGCGAAGTCCAATGGCCGCCCTACAGCGCGGCCAGCCTGCCGCCACCGGAGCGCTTCGTGTTCACGCATGCTGACGTGCGGATGCACGGCGCCACCGCGGTCGTCGAACACGAGGGACGCGTCTGGTATCTGCAATTCGCCGCCAGCACGAGGTTCCTGCACCTGGTCTACCGGGCCTTCGCACTGCCTTTCACCGGGCTGGGAATCGCCCTGTTCAGCCTGGTGCTGCTGTTCGTCTTCGGCACCTGCGTCTACGTCACCTTGAAATACACCTTCAAGCCACTGCGCGACATATCGAACCTGGCCGCCGCCATTTCCCCCCGGTCCATTCACGCACGCCTGCCAACCGCTTCGGTTCCGGCGGAAATCGCGCCCCTGGTCGAGAGTTTCAACCACGTGCTGATGCGCCTGGAACGTGGTTATCGCGTGCAGCAGGAATTCCTGGCCAAAGCGGCGCATGAGCTGAAGACGCCGCTGGCCTTGATCCGTGCCCAGATCGAATTATTGGATCAAGGCCATGAACGCGGAGCGCTGCTCAACGACGTCGAGCACATGACCCGCCAGGTCCATCAATTGCTGCACCTGGCCGAAGCGAGCGAGATCCAGAGCTACCGGTTCGCTACGGTCAACGTCCGCGAAGTGGTCAGGGAAACCGTCGATTACCTGCAACGAATGGCCGACACGGCACAGGTGAAACTGCTCGTCGGCGGCGATGCCGACACACAGTGGCTGGCGGATCGAGGCGCCCTCTTCACGCTACTCAAGAACCTGCTGGAAAACGCTCTCCAGCATGCGCCTCGAGGCAGCGACATTCATATCGAAGTGGATGCCGACACCCTGACATTGCGCGATCACGGTCCGGGCGTGGACAAAGAGCATCTGGTGCATCTCTTCGAGCGGTTCTGGCGCGGGGCCCATCGGCGTGATCACGGCGCGGGGCTGGGCCTGGCCATCTGCCAGGAAATCGCCACGGCCCACGGCTGGACACTGTCCGTACAGCGAGCGGATCCCGGGCTACGGTTCCAGCTTATCCGGCAGCAGTGAGACGCCCCGGAGCCATGCATCAGGAGGCGCGGGTTCGCCTGGACCCGCCTGTCTTTCTGTGGGGGCAACGGTATTTTTTGTTTCCCCCCCTTTATTTGGAAACAAATGTTTCCTATGCTGTCGCCATGACGACTCAATCCGAAATATCCATCCGCCCAGGCCGCCCCCGCGAATTCGATACGGATGCGGTGCTGGACAAGGCAATCAAGCGCTTCAGCGAATATGGCTATCACGGCACCTCCATCGCCGACCTGAACGCCTGCCTGGGGCTGACGTCGGGCAGCATCTACAAGGCCTGGGGCGACAAACGCGGACTTTTTCTGGCGGCGCTCGATCGCTATATGGCGCTGCGCGCCGAAGCCATCGCCGCTCAGTTGCTGGACAGGCATTCGGGCCGCGACAAAATCCAGGCCTTGCTCACTCAATACGCGCAGCTGAGCGGCGAGATCCCGGGCCGCACCGGATGCCTGGTGGTCGAAGCCGCCGTGGAGCTTTCCCAGGCCGATATGGACGTGGCAGACCGGATCGCTGCACAGCAGAACAGGCGGGAGGCACAGTTGCGTCGCCTGATCGAAGAAGGGCAGCTCGACGGGTCCGTCAATGCACAGATCGATGCCGCTCCCCTGGCCAAACTCCTGCTGGCACTCCAGCAAGGCATGCGGGTATTGGGAAAGACCGGATCCAGCAGCGAGGCAATGTCTGGCATGGTTTTCGAGTTGATGCGCTTGCTCGAATGATTTTTTTGCCCAATTAGGAAACATTCAGTTCCATTTGAGGAAACCACATGAACACTCGATCAGCACAGCCTGATTTCGTCGGTCAGGATTTCCTGCTCCGCACCGACTTCTGGCAGCGTTTTCGCCATGCCAGCACACAGGTAAGTGACGTCAATATTCACTACGTCGAGGGCGGCGAAGGCCCACCCATCCTGCTGATCCCAGGTTGGCCGCAAAGCTGGTATGCATGGCGCTATGTGATGCCCCAACTGGTGGACGCCGGTTATCGGGTCATCGCGCTCGACCCTCGCGGCATGGGTGAAAGCGATGCGCCTGCCGGTCGTTATGACCTGGCCACTGTCGCCACCGAACTGCACCAGTTCGCCCAGGTCCTCGGATTGTTCGAAAACGGCCCCATCGATGTCGCGGGGCATGACGTAGGCACCTGGATCGCCTACGCCTGGGCCGCGGACTGGCGCTCGGACATCCGTCGCGTCGCACTGCTCGACGCGTTGATACCCGGCCTTTCAACGCCTCGCACCGACCTGCCTGTCGATGAGGCCAACCGACGCAGTTGGCACTTTGCGTTCAACCAGCTCGATGACCTCCCCCAGCTACTCATATCCGGGCGCGAAGAGGCCTTTCTCACCTGGCTGTTCAGGGCCAAGGCCCTTCAGCCCTGGACCATCACGCCTGAAGACATCGCCGTCTATGCACGCCAGCTTGCGGCCCCTGGCGCATTACGGGCGGTGACCGGCTACTACCAATCTGCATTGTCCGGCGAAGGGGTCGCCGCGAACCGTCGCCGCGCCGAGACGCCACTCGGCATCCCCGTCCTGGCCCTCGGAGCGCAGCGAGGTGTCGCGAATCACATCATCGATGCATTGAAGCCTCTGGCGGCAGATGTGCAAGGCGAGGTGATCCTCGATGCCGGGCATTACCTGCCAGAGGAAGCGGCCAACCGCGTGGCCGACCTGTTGGTTGATTTCTTCGGCAAGCCGTGAGGGAAATAGCGGTGCCTCTGCTCATTCTGCAAAGGCATACCGGCCTCAACTCAACGCCATGGCGTCCTGCTTGGAGGTAAAGAATCGTGCAAACAATTCGGACTGTGACTTGATATTCAACTTGGCGTAGATGTTACGACGGTGCACTTTTATGGTTTCCGCCGACAGGGAAAGCTTTCCTGCGATTTCCTTGTTTGAAAAGCCACTCAATAACAACTTGAGCACATCTTTTTCACGCACGGTGATCTGTGCCCCCAGCGAGGCGATGGTCTCTGGCCAGGGTGCTGGCTCGCCAGGATGTTTTGCCACGTCAACTTCAAAAGCCATGCGCTGGTGCATCAACGCTGTCACCCAGGGCTTGATGATATCGAGCGTCGTGATTTGTTCCTGGGTAAAGCGAACATTGCTGCCGAAGGACACGCATAGCGTTCTTTCGGGATCGAGCTTGACGTTGTATTGCGCCTCATCCACCGAGATGTACTGTTCAAAATACTGGTGGTAATACTCTGTCTCGAGAAAGTGCTCCGGCGCCACATCCAACATATGGAAGAAACCGGTCTGCGGATTTTCCCGATCGGCTATATAGAACGGGTCCAGCATGTAGAGCCCTTTTACATAGCGATGAATGAACGCATCGACTTCTTCCGTGTCGGCCACTTCAGGAAGGCTGACCACTTGAACTTGCTGATTGCTGAAAATCAATACGACCCAGTTATCGACCTGCACATGTTCATTCAAAAGACGGACAAGAGAGCTCCAGAACTCTGGACGATTCAACCGCATGATCAGTTGTCCGATCGATCGATGCCAAGCCAGGCTGTGAAGGTCGAGCGGCATTTTCTACCCCTTTAGGGTTAGGGATTCGTCGGGCGCGGATAAGTATTCGTAGGTATTTACTATTCGTCAATGCGGGGTATATTCGGTCCCGGGTTACGACGGCCATGAAGGCCATCGCCTTGACAAGGATAGTTGTATGAGCAAGTCGCGCCTGCGCCGCATTCTTTCAGCTTCGCTTCTTTGTATCGGGATAAACAGCTCGGCGGGTGCCGCAGAACCGACGATGTATCTGTATAACTGGTTCGGGTTTATCGCACCGCAGACTCCGAAAGAGTTCGAGCAGGAAACCGGCACCCGATTCCACATGGACCCATTCGACAGCGCCGAAATCATGCAGAGCAAGGTGATGGCCGGGCGTACAGGGTACGATGTGGTGGTGGCCACCTCCAATGTATTGCCAAGCCTCATCCAGGCAGGTGTGCTGCAACCGCTGGATCGCAACCAGCTCGGCAACTTGTCCCATGTCGACCCTGACATCCTGGCCCAACTGGCAGTCAATGATCCAGGCAACCGCTATGCCGTGCCCTATCTGTGGGGGACCACCGGCATTGGTTATGACGTGGACAAGATCAAGGCCGCCCTGGGCGACGATGCGCCGGTGGACAGCTGGGACCTGATCTTCAAGGAAGAGAACATCAGCAAACTCAAGTCGTGTGGCGTGGCGATGCTCGACTCTCCCAGCGAGATCATCTCCATTGCCTTGCATTACCTTGGGCTGCCAAGCAACAGCAAGAATCCGGACGACTACCAGAAGGCCCAGGCGCTGCTGCTGAAAATCCGTCCCTACGTCCTCTATTTCGACTCGTCGCGAATCGACGCCGACCTGGCCGATGGCAATATCTGCGCGGTCGTGGGCTGGGCAAACGGTGCGCTTGCGGCGCAGGCCATCAACGAAAAGAACAACACTGGTCGCAAGATCGCCTACAGCCTTCCCCGCGAAGGTGCGCTGGTCTGGTCGGAAAACCTGGTTCTATTGAAAGACGCCCCCCACCCGAAGGAAGGCATGGCATTCATCAACTACATGCTGCGTCCGGAAGTCATCGCCAAGACCTCGAATCACACCCTCTATCCCAACGCCAATAAAGACGCCACGGAATTCGTCGAGCAACAGCTGCGCGACAATCCCTGGATCTATCCGGACAAGAAGACGATTGCCACACTGGTTCCTCTCGAACCCCTGCCCTTGAAACTGGAGCGCATCCGCACCCGGGTCTGGACCAAGGTAAAGAGCGGCACTTGATCTGACGGAGTTGTCGTTGACGCCTCCTGCAACGCTTGAATCAGGCTCTGTTTGAGGCTTTTCAGACAGCGCCCAGGGTGGGAGAACCGCTGCAGTTCTGACGCGGCTATCTGAAGCCATGAACGTCACCCAGGGAAAAGACAGCCCGACGCCAGGGCTGTCATAGAGGGAAGGAATCCATTCATGCACCAAAGTAACCACCAGGGCTATCCGGAGTCAGACGACCGCAAGGCCTATAAGGAAATTGAAGAGCAAATCATCCATTGCACACCCGAACAAGCCTGGGCCATGTATTCCATTTCCACCGGAATGGTCCGACTCAACATCACCCAGGCAGTGAAGAAACTCATCGCCGCCGGGAACAAGGCGCTGCTGGCGCAGTTCCCGGAACTTGCCCCGGCCGCAACGGCCGATCACGAATCGAACAGACGCTCAACGCGCTGAATCCTGACAGTCAGGCTCTGTACGAAAAGTCTTGAGGCGAAGATCAGGCGAGGCGGTTTTCAACGCAGCCTGAACGAGTGTCAAGGCTTTCCGTACCGAGCCTAGCGCCCTCAGGAGCCCTGGATGAGGCGAAGCGGCTATCGACAACTTCGATTCGACTGACCCGCCAATTTGCCAGATCAGGCAATTATTCGAGAGGATCAGGCAATCCGGTCTAACGCAATGACTTCTATAGTGGGTTAGAGTCATTCACATCAAATCGGTATCTGATCGAGTCACGGCGCCAGGCTCTATACGAAAAGTCTTGAGACGAAGTTCAGGCGAGGCTGTTTTCAACGCAGCATGAGCGAGTATCAAGGCTTTTCGTGCAAAGCCTGATGATGCGGTGTGTCCACAGCGGAAGTGGGCCAGATTGACCTTCCGCTACCGGCCTCCCCTTGTCTTCAACACGCGTCGTATCCAAGCACTGACCCACTCTTGTCCGGAGAGCTAGCCCATCATGAGTGCACTCACTATCAACGGCCGTGAATACACGGTCGACGTAGACCCTGGAACGCCCATCCTCTGGACCCTGCGCGACACGCTGGGCATGACCGGCACCAAGTTCGGCTGCGGCGCGGCACTGTGCGGCGCCTGCACCGTTCACCTCGATGGCCAGGCCATTCGTTCCTGCGTGACGCCCATTGCCGCCGCCGAAGGCAAGCACATCACCACCATCGAAGCGGCCACCAACGGCAGCGATCCGGTCGGCACCGCCGTCCATGAAGCCTGGGTCAAGCACGACGTGGCGCAGTGCGGCTACTGCCAGAGCGGCCAGATCATGAGTGCCACCGCTTTCCTCAAGGCCCAACCCAAGGGCAAGCAACCCACCGCGGCTGAAATCGACTCAGCCATGGCCGGCAATATCTGCCGTTGCGGCACTTATGCCCGTATTCGCGCCGCGGTGGCTGATGCCGCCAAGGCCCTTGCCTGATCGGAGCTCGTCATGCTGAACGACATCTTTCCCGGTGAGGTTCCCCGCGCCTTGCAGCCTATGTTCGAGCGCGATCTTGCCGACGGCCCCACCACCCTGCCCCGTCGCAGTTTCCTGAAGATCGTCGGCATCGGCGGGCTGGCGCTGGGTGCCTTTCCGCACCTGGCCATGGCCCAACAGGCCGACGACACTGCCGGCGCCCCTCTCAAACCGGCCCAGCAACCGTCTGCCTTCGTGCAGATCGCCCCCAGCGGAGAGGTCATCGTGATCATCAATCGACTGGAGTTCGGCCAAGGGGTGCAGACCGCCCTGCCGATGATTCTCGCCGAAGAACTCGATGCCGACTGGAGCCTGGTGCGCAGTCGCAACGGCAACGGCGACGCCGCCTACCAGGACCCGATCTTCGGCATCCACCTCACCGGCGGCTCCAATTCGATCAAGAACAGCTACATCCAATACCGCGAACTCGGCGCCCGCGCTCGCGCCATGCTGCTTGCCGCCGCGGCCGCGCGCTGGAACGTGGACGTGGCGAGCCTGAGCACGCAATCTGGCAAGGTGCTGGGGCCTGGAGGACGCCAGGCAAGCTATGGGGAACTGGCCGAAGCCGCAATGAAAATGCCCGTGCCCGAGCAGATCACGCTCAAGGACCCCAAGGACTTCCGCATCATCGGCCAGGCCACCACCCGCATCGATGCCAAGGCCAAGAGCAGCGGCCAGCAGGATTTCGGCATCGACATGCACCTGCCTGGGCAGCTTACGGCCGTCGTCGCCAGGCCACCGGTATTCGGCGCGAAAATCAGCTCCCTGGACGACAGCGCGGCGCGTGCCACCAAGGGCGTGAAAGCCGTGGTGCGGGTGCCGCTGGATGGCGGTGCCGAAGGCGTGGCGGTCATCGCCGATGGCTACTGGCAAGCCAAGCTCGCCCGAGACGCCTTGAAGCTGGAATGGAACCTGGCTGGCTTGGAGAAAGTCGACAGCGACAAGCAACTGGTCCAGTACCGGGAACTCGCCGGCCAGCCCGGCCCGTTGCATTTCGAGGCCGACATGGCGCCCCTGGCCACCGCACCGCACAAGCTCGAAGCCGAATTCGTATTCCCCTACCTCGCCCATGCCCCCATGGAGCCCCTGAACTGCACCGTGCAGCTTGCCGACGATGGCGCCCGCCTGTGGGTCGGCACGCAGTTTCCCGGCGGCGATGGGAGCGTGGCCGCCAAGGTGCTGAATCTCAAGCCGGAACAGGTCCTGGTCAACGTGCAGACGGCGGGCGGAGGCTTCGGCCGGCGTGGTGTCCCCAGCGGCGATTTCGTCGCCCTGGCCTGCGAGGTGGCCAAGGCTGCCCGCGCCAGTGGGCTGGAGGTCCCGATACGCACGCTCTGGAGCCGGGAAGACGACATCAAGGGCGGCTACTACCGGCCCATGCACCTGCACCGCGCGCGAATAGGCTTCGATGACAACGGCAAGGTACTGGCCTGGGACCACGCCCTGGTCGGGCAGTCGATCCTCAGCGGCACCCTGTTCGGTGGCCGGGTGAAAAACGGCATCGATCCTACCGCGACCGAGGGCATGCGCAACCCTTACCCGCTGCCGATGCGCCTGACGGTCCATCATCCCAAACTCAACGTACCGGTGCTCTGGTGGCGCAGCGTGGGTTCCACCCACACCGCCTTCGTCATGGAAACCTTGATCGACGAAATCGCCCGCACCACCCGGCAGGATCCGGTGGCCTACAGGATGAAGCTGTTCGGCGACCAAAGCCCTCGCCATCGCACGGCCCTGCAACTGGCCGTGGACAAGAGCGAATATGGCAAGCGTCAGCTTCCCGCCGGCCATGCCTGGGGCGTGGCGGTCCATGAGTCGTTCAGTTCCGTGGTGGCCTATGTCGTGGAGGCCTCCGTGCAAGACGGTCGCCCGGTGCTGCATCGCGCCACCGCTGGCGTGCACTGCAACCTGGTGGTCAACCCGCGCAGCGTGGAAGCCCAGGTACAGGGCGCGGCCGTGATGGGCTTGTCCATGTGCCTGCCAGGCGGCGCTGTCACCTTGAAGGACGGGGTGGTGCAGCAGAGCAACTTCGCCGACTTCAGCGTGCCGCGCATCACCGACATGCCGGACATCGCCGTCCATGTCGTACCCAGCGCCGAGCCTCCCACGGGGATGGGTGAACCCGGCCTGCCGGCCCTGGCACCTGCTTTTGCCAACGCCATCGCGAGCCTCACGGGCAAGCCGCTACGCCAGTTGCCGTTCCAGCTGGCATGACATGAAAAAGGCTGCCGGACTCTGCGAGCGAGTCGCAGTGTCCGGCAGCCTCACATGGGGCCTGGCGATGACCTTGCCACGCCAATGGGTGCAGTGCCGTTGCCCGATCTTCAATCGTAGAACGGTTCGACCAGCGTCCGGCTGCCCACGAAGAAGCTGTCCGCCACCAGCCGCAAGGGCTGCAGGTCCAGGTCGCGGGCCTTGTCCGTGATCAACTGCCGGAAATGCCGATACACCGCCGGGTATTCCCCTTCCTCCGAAACGGCCTGGCGCACGCCATCGATACTCAACAACGCGCCACCGTTGTCCAGCCGCAGGACACCCTCGGCGCAGCGAATCTCGATGCTCCAGAGCTCATCATGACCATGGTCGAAATCGAACTCCGCCCGGACATCGAGGTGGCGTGCATCCGACATCCTGATGCTGGCGGCGATAGGTGATTGGCAATTGTCCGGAACCCGCAGCTCGGCAGATTCGACGAACAGTGGCAAGGGCAGCAGATGGGTCGCGATGGACAGCGCGTTGATTCCGGGATCGAACACACCCAGGCCACCCGGCTGCCAGATCCACGCCTGGCCGGGATGCCACTTGCGCACGTCTTCCTTCCAGTCGATCTGCACGCTCTGCAACGTCCGGGTGGCCAACCAGTTGCGAGCGGCTTCGATTCCCGGCGCGTAGCGAGAATGCCAGGCGAACAGCGCGCTGACACCGTGCTTGTGCGCCTGGCTCACCAGTTCCATGGCTTCGCCCAACGTGGCGCACGGCGGCTTTTCCACCAGGACATGCTTGCCTGCGGCCAGCGCTTGCTGCACCAACGCGAATCGACCCTGGGGCGGCGTGCAGAACGCAATGGCATCGACCTGCGGGCCGTTATCGAGCAACTGGCCCAGGGACTGGAAATTCTCCACGCCGGCGCAGGGCTTGCCCTGGGTAGCGACGGCCACCAGCTGGAAGGCGGGGTTGGCCTGGATGGCGGGAACGTGTTGGTCCTGGGCGATCTTGCCATAGCCCACCAGACCGAGACGAATCGGTTGCATCTGGGACTCCTGATTTTTTTGTACGCTGGTTTTTATTTAAGGGTCGGGCAGCAAACTAGACGTAATTGCCGTGCCAGACAATGGGCACGTTCCGAATGAGGGCGGGCCGGTGTGCGCAGGAAAGTGATACGGGTCACAGATCAGGCGGTCCCACGGGCAGGCGGTGGAGTATTTTTTCGCCCCAACGCTTATAAAGCTTGCAGCGCAAGCACAGGAAAATCCCGGAAGAACGATTGCCCCCTCATGGACCCCAAGGAGCCCCGGATGAGCACCACCGAACAGTTGCAAGATAGCGGCAAATACAGTGCCAAGTGGCAGGAGCGCTTCAACTTCTTCGACACCTACGGAGCGCCGAGCGACCCGCGCTACAAGGAAGCGATGAAAAAGCTGCCCGACTTCAGGACAAAGATCCTCATCAACGCCAACATCATCGCCTTCTTCTTTGGCCCGATCTATCTCTTCGTCCTGGGGCTGTGGAAGAAGAACCTGGCCATGATCGGCCTCATCATCGCCATCAACATCGCGCTGAGCGTGCTTTTCGCCATCATGGGCATGGAGGTGCCAAGGCCTCTGAATACCGGCCTGAGCATCGCGTTCTCCATGACCTACGCGTTGATGACCAACTACGCTTACTACCTCAAGGAAGTCAAAGGCGAGCAAGGCTGGAACCCGTTCCAGGGCATGCGTTTGTGATTGCACGCCGGTCCGCTCAAGCGCCCGCGCCCCGTAAAAAGGGCGCGGGCGCTGCACTTTGTGCAGTGAACAACCTCATCCGAACGCTTGACCAGTGTCCAGGTGCAACATCGCCCGGGCGTCGACGGTGAAGCTGTAACGCTTGTCCCGCAGGAGAACGACATCCTCCTCGCATAAGCGCCGCAGCACTTCCCTCACGCTGATGAATGACAGCTGTGCGCAAGGCTCGCCCAGGGCGGCATGCAGTTCACGCACCTCTAGGGCATGATCCGCCCTGGCCGCGACCAGCATGGCCTCGATCACCTTCAAACGAATCAGGCTGGTGCGCAGCCCATAGAAGCGCAGCAATTCACGGATACGTCGATTCGTGTCGCGATCATCCTCGGCAAGCCCTCGGCCGACGCCGAGGGAGGGTTGCTGTGGTCTGATACGCGGCAACGAGGCCGATGGGTCGTTCATGAGAAATCCTTTTCAACACCTACCTGGTAAAACCGGAAACGACCGCTCCCGGCCGTCGCGTTGCCCTTGTCAGCCTGCGGTGCGAGTCATGGCCCCGCTTCCCCGGGCACTGGCGCGCTGACCGGCCCCCGGCGATCACGTCGCCGTTGGGCGATGGACAGCACCCAGACGAAAAACACCGGGACGTACAGAATGCCCAGCACCGTCGCCGCCAGCATGCCGCCGATGACACCGACGCCGATTGCACGCTGGCTCGCCGCTCCGGCGCCGCTGGCCAACGCCAGGGGCAATACCCCCAGGATGAAAGCCAGGGACGTCATGACAATCGGCCGAAAGCGCAGGCGGGTCGCCCGGGCCGCCGCCTGCGCCAGGCTGACGCCCTGGCCATGAAGGGACTTGGCGAACTCGACGATGAGGATGGCGTTCTTTGCACACAGGCCGATGATGGTGATCAGCCCTACTTTGAAATAGACGTCATCGGGCATGCCCATCACCGTCACCGCCAATACCGAACCGAGCATGCCCAGCGGCACCACCAGCAACACGGCGAAGGGAATAGACCAGCTTTCATACAACGCGACCAGCACCAGCAAGACCATGGTCAATGCCAAGCCCACCAGCCAGGGGACCTGGTCGCTGGCTTGCTGTTCCTGCAGGGAAAGCCCCGCCCACTCCAGGCTGAACCCGGACGGCAACTGCCGCGCGATGCCCTGCAACGCCTCCATCGCCTGGCCGGTGCTGTACCCCGGCGCCGGCTCTCCGGAAAAACGCAACGACGCCGAGCCGTTGTAGCGGGCGATCTGCAGGGGCCCGACCTGCCACTCGAAACGACTGAAGGCATCCAGCGGCACCAGGCGCCCCTGCCGGTTGGGCACTTGCAGGCGCAGCAGCGCTTCGGGCGTCTGCCGGCTGACGCCGTCAGCCTGGATGATCACCCGCTGCATCCGCCCCTGATTGGCGAATTCGTTGATCTGCTCCGAGCCCAGGGCGGCGGCCAATGCCGAGCTGATCACGTCGAAACTCACCCCCAGGGCCTCGGCTTTTTCACGGTCGATGCTGACATTGATCTGGGGCGCATCAGCCAGGCCGTCTTCCGACAGATGCCCGATCTGCGGCGATGCCTTGGCGCCCTCGAGCAACTGGTCACGCGCCTTCGATAGCGCTTCGTGCCCCCGGCCCGCCAGGTCCAGCAGGCGCAAGTCGAAACCACCGGACGTACCGAGCCCATCCACCGGCGGCGGCACCACGCTGTAGAGCGTACCGTCGGCAATGTCCTCGAAGGCCTCGTTAGCCCGCTCGGCCACTTCGTCGCTGGCCTGGCCGCTGCTGCGCAACGACCAGTCCTTGAGGGTGACGTAGGATAGCGCCGCATTGGCGCCCTCCCCGGAGAAGCTGAAGCCCATGATCGCCAGCACGTGCTCGGTGGCCGGTTGCGCCAGGGCATAGTCCTCCCACGCCCGGACCGTGACATCGGTACGAGAGGCGGACGCCGCAGGCGGCAACTGGATATCGGTGACGATGTAGCCCTGGTCCTCGTCCGGCAGGAACGAGGTTGGCAGCCGCAGGTAGGCCAAGGCCAGTACCAGCAGCAACACCAGGTAGACAGCCATGCTGCGCCCGGACCGTCGGACCCAACTGGCTCCCAGTCCCTCGAAGCGCTCGGCCAGGGCATCGAAGCGCCGATTGAAGGCGTGCGCCCAGCGATGAGCGCCGGCCCGGCGGGTCGGGTCGTGGGGCTTGAGCAGGGTCGCGCACAGGGCGGGCGTCAGGCTCAGGGCGAGGAACCCGGAAAACAGGATGGATATCGACAAGGTCATGGCGAACTGCTGGTAGATCACTCCCACCGATCCGCCCATGAACGCCAGTGGCACGAATACCGCGGACAGCACCAGGGTAATGCCGACAATCGCCCCGCTGATCTGCTGCATGGCCTTGCGGGTCGCCTCCCCGGGCGACAGGTGCTCGCGGGAAATCAGCCGCTCGACGTTTTCCACCACGACGATGGCGTCATCCACCAGGATGCCGATGGCCAGGACCATGCCGAACAGGGTCATCATGTTGATGGAGAAACCCAACGGCGCCATGAGCGCGATCGTTCCCAGCAGGCAGACCGGCACGGTCACGGCGGGAATCAGCGTGTAACGCAGGTTCTGCAGGAACAGCAGCATGACCAGGAACACCAGGACCATGGCTTCGGCCAGGGTGTAGAGGACTTGCTCGATCGCCACATCGACGAAGTAGGAAGTGTCATAAGGCACGCTCAGGGCCATGTTCGCCGGCAATGTACTCGACAGTTGCCCAAGCCGCGCCTTGATCGCTTGCGCGGTCTGCAGCGCGTTGGCGCCGGGGGCCAGCTGCACCGACATGGCGGCGGCAGGCTTGCCGTTCAGGCGCGCGTCGAAACGATAGTCCTTGCGCCCCAGTTCGACCCGCGCCACGTCGTGGATTCGCACACTGGAGCCGTCGTCGTTGGCCCGCAACACGATATTGCCGAACGCCTCGACCGACTCCAGTTGCCCCTGCACCATCACGGTGGCGGTGATGTGCTGCTCGGCGGGCCCCGGCCGTTCTCCCGTGCTGCCGGCGGGCACCTGCACGTTCTGCGCGGCAATGGCCCGGCCGACATCGGCCATCGACAGGTTGTACGCCACGAGGCGGGCGGGATCGACCCAGATCCGCATGGCCCGTTCGGAGGTGTACATCTGCACCCGCCCGACACCGGCCACCCGGCGGATTTCGTTGTTGATGGCCCGGGCCGCATAATCCGCCAGCACCACGGAGTCGGCCTGTCCGTCGACATAGGACAGGGCATACACCAGGAGAAAGTTGGAGCGCGCCTGTTCCACCTTCAGGCCTTGCTCGATGACGGCTTGAGGCAACCGCCCGATCACTCGCTGCAGGCGATTCTGCACATCGACCTGTGCCATGTCGGGGTCGGTCCCCGGAGTGAAGGTGACGGTGATATCGGCCCCACCATTGGCGCTGGTGGACTCGTAATAGATCAAGCCCTTGAGGCCGTTGAGCTCCTCCTCGATCAGGCTGGTGACGTTCTGGCCGACGATCTGCGCGGACGCCCCGGGGTAATTGGCGCTGACACTGATCTGCGGTGGAGCCACGTCCGGGTACTGGCTGACCGGCAGGGTACGCAGGGTCAGCAGCCCCGCCAGCACGATGAACAGGGCAATGACCCAGGCAAGATTCGGACGATTGATGAAAAATTGCGGCACGGTTGTTGTTCCTTGACCGTCAGTGCTGGGCCTGTTGCTCGGCCAGCGTGATAGGGCTGACCTGGGTCCCGGCGCCGAGCTTGTCGGCCCGTTCGATCACGACCCGCTCGCCGGCCGACAACCCCTGGGTGATCTGCCAGTTGGAACCTTGCATTACACCGGTGCTGACCACCCGCTCGCGCACCACCGCGCCGCTGTCCACCAGCATCAACCGGGCCTGGCCATCGGCACCGCGCTGCACCGCCTGTTGCGGAACGAACAACGCCTGCGGATCGACGCCGGCCGGCGCCTTGACGCGCACATACATGCCGGGCAACAGCAGGTTGTCCGGGTTGGCAAATTCGCCACGCAGAGTGACCTGGCCGGTGCTGCGATCGACGGAAATATCGGAAAAGATCAACTTGCCATGTCGCACCTGGGGTGGGTCGCCCACCTGTACGGTCACCTGCGCCGAGCCACTGCCATCCTGGGTCAGGCGGCCGTCGGCCAGGGCTTGCTGCAGCGCCACGACTTTATCGGCCGATTGGGTGAAATCGGCATAGATCGGGTCCAGTTGCTGGATCCGCGCCATCTGCGTGGCCTCGTCCTGCCCGACCAGCGATCCCTCACTGACCAGGGCCCGGCCGATACGACCATCGATCGGCGCCCGCACCTGGCAGTACCCCAGGCTGAGCCGGGCGCTGTCCAGGTCGGCCCGGGCGGTGAGGCGATCGGCCTCGGCACTCTTGAGGTCCGAGACCGCGTCGTCGAAGGCCTGTGGGCTGATGGCATTGATCGCCACCAGTTCCTTGAAGCGCCTTGCCTGGGCCTTGGCCCGATAGACATCCGCCTCGGCCCTGGCCAACGCCCCCTCGGCGCGCATCAACGCGGCCTTGAACGGCGCCGGGTCGATGCTGAACAGCAACTGCCCCGCCTTGACGTCGGCGCCCTCCTGGAAGTGCCGGGTCAGCACCACACCGGCCACGCGGGCGCGCACCTCGGCAATGCGTACCGGCTCGATACGGCCGGGCAGCTCCGTGGTCATGGCCAACGCCTGCGGCTGTACCGTCAGCGTCTTGACCCGGGGTACCGGCACGTTACGTTCGTTGGATGGCTTCGGCTCGCCGCAACCGCCTATCCCTAGCACCGCCAGCATCAGCCAGGCGGGTTTCATCGAGGCAAGAACCCTGGGCATCGTCGCTCCCTGTCCATGAAAAAGGCCTGCCATGGCAGGCAGGCCTTGTACGGTGTCCGATCAGCCAGCCGGACGCTCATTGATCGCGCTGGCGGCACGGAACAGGATTTGCGCGACGAAATCGATCTCCTGCTCGGTGATGATCAGCGGCGGCAGGAAGCGCACGGTCGCGCCATGACGGCCTCCCAGTTCGAGGATCAGGCCATGTCGCAGGCAAGCCTGCTGGAAGGCCTTGGCCCTGGCAGTGTCCACCGGCGGATGGCCCTGGACGTCCGCAGTGCCTTGGGGATCGACGACTTCCATGCCGAGCATCAGGCCACGACCACGCACATCGCCGATCCAGGCGAACTCGCTTTGCAGGGCCAGCAGGTGCTTGCGCAGATGCGCCCCCATGGATTCGGCGTGCTTCACCAGGCCCTCATCGCGGATGAAGCGCAAGGTCGCCGTGCCCGCCGCCATCGCCAGCTGGTTGCCTCGGAATGTTCCGGCGTGGGCCCCCGGCTGCCAGACATCCAGGGAATCGTTGTAGACCACGACCGACAGCGGCAGGCCGCCGCCGATGGCCTTGGACAACGTGATCACATCCGGCGTGATGCCCGATTGCTCGAAGCCGAACATGCGCCCGCTGCGGGCGATGCCGCACTGGATTTCGTCGACGATCAGGGGAATACCGTGGGCCTGGGTCAGCCGGCGCAGTTCCTGGAGCCAGCGGTCAGGCGCGGCGATCACGCCGCCCTCCCCCTGGATCGGTTCGAGGATCATCGCCGCCGGCGCGGTCACACCGCTTTCCGGGTCGTTGAGCAGGTGCTCCAGGTAACGCACATTCAACGTGACTCCTTGCTCGCCGGCGACGCCGAACGGGCAACGGTAATCGTTGGGGTATGGCAGGCGCTGCACCCCCGCGATCAGGGCGCCCAGGGCGTTTTTCGGCGACAGGTTGCCGCTGATGGCCAGCGTGCCCAGGGTCATGCCGTGATAGGCGCCTTCGAACGCCAGGACCGAGTGACGCCCTGTCGCGGTGCGGGTCAGCTTGAGGGCGGCCTCGACCGCATCGGCCCCGCTGGGGCCGCAGAACTGGATGCGTGCGTTACGAGCGAACTCGGCCGGCAGGCACCCGAAAATTTCCTGGACGAATGCGTCCTTGACCGGAGTCATGAGGTCCAGAGTATGCATCGGCACACCCGCCGCCATGACCTGGGTGATGGCCTGGATGATGACCGGGTGATTGTGGCCCAGCGCCAGGGTCCCGGCGCCGGCCAGGCAATCGACGAATACTTGCCCTCGGCTGTCCTGTACATAGATGCCGTGGGCCCTTTCGAGCACCAGGGGGATGCGTCGCGGATAACTGCGGGCATTGGATTCCTGCTGTTGCTGACGCTCCAGCAACGGGGTCGGATCGAGGCAGTAAGGGGTCGACAGACCGGTGTGCAACAGACGTAGCTGTTGCGCGCCACCCGCCGTGGCATTCGAAGAAGTATTCATGATTTCCTCCATGGAGGCTGGGTTTGGAAGGGAACAAACAGCCTGAAAACAAACATCCGTGACGTTGCAAACCAGGCGCGGGGAGATTGCCTCCCCGCGCTCGTGGGTTTACATGTCGTAACGCAGGATCATGCCCAACGTACGCGGCGCGCCGACGTCGAGGGTGTCGCCGCTGCGGTTGACGGTGACATATTCCTTGTCGAAAGCGTTCTTCACGTAGGCGGACACCGCAACGTTCTTGGTCACCTTGTACTCGGTGTTGAAGTTCACCAGTACGTAGTTGTCGCTACGGCGCTCACCGCTCACCTTGCCGCTGGCGTCGAACTCGTATTCCGAAGGCGCGGTGCTCTGGTAGGTAACATCGGTGCCGAAAGTGAAGCGGTCATCGAAGCGATAGACGCCACCGACCGACACCTTGTACTTGGGCGAATAGAGAAACGATTCGCCACTTCTGTCCTGTCCATCGTCAGCGACGAAATCTTTGTACCTGCTATCGGTAACGGCACCACCGACGTTCAGGGTCAATTGTTCGGTGATATCTTTTTCGACAAAAACTTCCAGGCCTTTGATATCACTGCGACCGGCGTTGAAAACATTAAGAACCTCGGTGTTCGGCTCAATCACGCTGACCTGTTGATCTTTCCAGTCGGTGTAGTACAGGTTGGCGCGAGTACGCAGGGTCTTGTCGAAGAACGAACCGCGGTAAGACAGCTCATAGTTGGTGGTGTATTCCGGATCGTAAGCCTGGTGACTACTACCTGCGCGGACGTTGACACCGCCACCACGATAGCCCTTCTGCACCATGAAGCCGAGATACTGATCCGTGGCCAGCTCGTAATCAACACCGAGTTTCGGCAGTACCGCATCAAACGACTTTTTGACTTGTTCAGAGGTAGAGAAACTGTCCTGTTCAACGTCAGTATCGTTCGTCTCGTGATCGTAACGAAGGCCGGTGATCAAGGTCCAGCGTGGGGCAAACGTCCAGTTGACTTCACCAAATATCGCCTTGTTCTCGATGCTGGTATCACCCTTGACGTTGCCAGCCGGCAAGTCGTTGTTAAACCTCCGGTCGTCGAAGTTGTTGGTGTTATGACCATAGTATGCACCGACGAAACTCTTCACCGTGTCCGAGGCGTAATTCAAACGCAATTCCTGACTAAACAAATCGCCGTCATGCTTACGCAGAATGACGATATTTCGCGAGGCAGTCTGATCAGAGTCCAACCGGTTGCTGTAATCCGTATGGGTATTGGCCGTCATGCTCGTCAGCGACCACGCGTCGTTCAGGCGATAGTCCACCTTGGCGCTGAGGGTGTCCTGCTTGAGGTTGTCGAAAGCCTTTGTGTTGGAAGAGATGTCGTAATAGCTCGGCTTGCCGTTGACGCGCATGGTAGAACGGTCGCCCTGGCGGTGTTCGCTGTGGGCGTAGGTCAGCAGGACGTCGGTGTCGTCATTGGGCAGGATCAGCAGTTTGCCGCGCACGTTGCTGGTGCGACGCGGGTTGGCGTCGTCATTGAGGGCGGTGTTGCGGATGTAGCCATCACCTTCGCCATAGTCCACGGCGATACGGCCCGCGACCTTGTCGTCGATGATCGAGCCGCCGCCCGCCACGGCAGCACCGTGCTCACCGTAGTTGCCCACGTTGGTCTGCGCCGAGAAACTCGGTTCGAAGGTGGGGTTCTTGGTCCGGATGACCACCGCACCCGCCAGGGAGTTACGGCCCTGGGTGGTGGACTGCGGCCCCAGGAAAACCTCGACCTGCTCGGCATCCCAGAGCGGGACCGGGCTGAGGGTCAGTGCGCGGTTGGGCTGTACGGCACCGTCGACATACACCGATACCGCACCGTTGAGGGCCGCCGGGCCCTGGTCGTCGAAACCGGACACCGGCACGCCACGGATACCCCAGTTCTCGTTGCCGGCCTGGCTATAGACGCCTGGCGTGCGGGCAAATACATCCACCAGGTCCTTGTCGGCATGCTCGCGCAGGTTCTTTTCAGTCACTACCACGACGCTGGACTGAGTCTGCTCAAGGGTACGGTCGATCTTTTCCCCCGACACCGTGATCGGAGCGATTTCCAGAGTGTTGGAAGCATCGGATTCTTCAGCCGCCCATGCGCAGTTGAGCAGACCGATCGCCGACCCCACCGCCAACGCAATTGTATTTTTTTTGAAATTCACGCCCCGTCCCCTGCGACAGATTTTTTTGGTTTTTTTGAGCCAGCCGAACCCCATCTCGGGCCAGCGGAGCGGAGTCTAATCCAAAAAAAATTTTAAATAAATAGTATTGAT
The DNA here is from genome assembly GCF_900101215.1 of Pseudomonas sp. NFACC32-1. Classification (NCBI taxonomy): domain Bacteria; kingdom Pseudomonadati; phylum Pseudomonadota; class Gammaproteobacteria; order Pseudomonadales; family Pseudomonadaceae; genus Pseudomonas; species Pseudomonas sp. NFACC32-1. The sequence goes on along the minus strand of NZ_FMUL01000009.1, from coordinate 17,170 downwards.
AATCCATCTCATTTGTACCTAATATGCCGCCGTGTATTGATCTGGATACATTTGCCGCCCCGTCTCGCACCATAGACCACTGCCTTGCTTTCACGGTCTTTGATGGGTCGAAAAAGATAAAAGAGGAAGCACAAGGATGACCTCAATCGAACACCTGCACGGGCGTTCCGAGCCGTTTTCAATCGCATCCACGCAAGGAAGCGCGGGGACTCTCCCCGTGGTGGTGCACGCGACAGCCGGACAGTCGATCCACGATCTGGACGCCTCGATTCGCGACAGCGTGGCCAATACCCTGGCGACGGTGGGTGGCGTCCTGTTTCGCGGCTTCACTGTCGCCACGCCCATCGACTTCAAGCGCTTCGCCGCCAGTTTCGGCGCGCCGCTGGCCAGTTACGAATTCGGCTCCACGCCTCGCAGCAAAGTCTTTGCCGGGGTCTACAGCTCCACCGAATACCCGGCCCATCAATTCATTCCCCTGCACAACGAACAGGCCTACACCCGGCCCTGGCCTTCGCGCATCTGGTTCCACTGCATGAAAGCCAGCGACACGGGCGGCGAAACGCCGATTGCCGACAGCCGCCTGGTCTACCAGCGCATGCCCGCCGAGATCCTCGAGCTGTTCGCCAGCCGCGAACTGCTCTACGTGCGCAACTACAGCGGCGCCCTGGACTTGCCCTGGCAGAAAGTCTTCAACACCGAGGATCGTGCCCAGGTCGAACGTTACTGCCAGGACAACGACATCGAGTGGGAATGGAAAGCCGATGGTGACCTGCGCACCCGCCAGCGTTGCGCCGCGGTGCAACAGCATCCCGATACCGGTGAGTGGGTCTGGTTCAATCAGGCGCACCTGTTCCATGTGTCGGCCATCGAGCCGAGCGTACGCGCCAGCCTGCTGGCGGCGGTAGGTGAAGAGAACCTGCCGCGCCATGTCTACTTCGGCGATGGCTCGGCGATCGCCGACGAGATGCTCGACACCGTGCGCGAGGTCTATCGCCAGACTGCCATCAGCTTCCCCTGGCAGCCCGGCGACATCCTGATGCTCGACAACCGACTGGTGGCACACGGTCGCAATCCTTTCACCGGTGACCGCAAGGTCATCGTGGCCATGGCGTGAATTGACTCATGTTTTCATTCGAACATTGGATCGAGGTGCTGCAAGCCAACGCTCAGCACTTCCCCCAGCGTGCTGCCCTGCACTTTCTGCCGGACGGTGTAGAGATCGGCGAAACCCTGACTTTTTCCCAGCTCGACGAGCAAGCCCGGTCACTGGCCGCGGCGCTGCAATCGCGCTACGCGCCGGGCGACCGCATGCTATTGATGTTGCCGACCAGCCTCGACTACGCCCGGGCGTTCTGCGCCTGCCTATATGCCGGGCTGATCGCCGTGCCGCTGTTTCCGCCACCGTCGCGCAAGCCACGCCACCTGGACCGCGTACGCAATGTGGTGGTGGATGCCGAGCCGGGCCTGATCCTCGCACCGGCGGATCATTGCGAAGGCCTGCGGGAGCTGGTGCAAGGCCAGGTCGATGTGTTGACCGTGCAGCAGTTGGGCACGCCGCCGGCCAGCCAGTGGCAACCACCGGCCATCGACGGATCCACCGTGGCATTCCTGCAATACACCTCCGGTTCCACGGGGTCGCCCAAGGGCGTCGAAGTGCGTCAGCGCAACCTCATTGCCAACGTCGAACTGATGCGCCGGGCCTACGGTTTCGATGAACACGGCGCCATGGTCAACTGGCTGCCGCTGTACCATGACATGGGCCTGATCGGCGGCATGCTGGCGCCGCTCTACAGCGGCATGCCGTGCTACCTGATAGCCTCCCAGACCTTCGTCAACGCGCCATCCACCTGGCTGCAGGCGCTGAGCCGCTACCGCGCCACCGCCAGTTTTGCCCCCAATTTCGCCTACGCCCTGTGCAACCGGGTGGTCAGTGACAACCTGATCGCCCAACTGGACCTGAGCAACTGGAAGCACGCCATCAACGGCGCCGAACCGATCCACCCCGGCACCCTCGAAGCGTTCGCCGAACGGTTTGCCGCCTGCGGCCTGAACCCCTTGGCCATCAGCCCCGGCTATGGCCAGGCCGAAGCCACGCTGTGCGTCAGCGCCACGCCGGCCGATGCCCTGCCGGTGGTCTTGCGCCTGGACAAGGCGATGCTGGAAACCGGTCGCGTCGCACTGGCCGCCGACGATGCCCCCGCCGTGGAGTTCGTCGCCTGCGGCTTCCCTCAGCCCTTGCACAGCATTGCCATCGTCGACCCGCAGACCTTCGAGCGCTGCGCCGCCGATCGCATCGGCGAAGTCTGGCTCAAGGGCCCGAGCAACGCCGAATCCTATTGGAACAATCCCCAGGCCACTCGCGAAGCCTTCGAGGCGCGCATTGTCGGCTCATCGGAACATTACCTGCGCTCCGGCGACCTGGGCTTCATGCACGAAGGCCAGGTGGTGATCTGCGGACGGCTCAAGGATCTGCTGATTCTCAACGGTCGCAATCTCTATCCCCACGACATCGAGTTCGCCATCACTGATGCCGAGCCGGGCATCCGCACCGGGCGCATCGCCGCGTTCTCGGAAATGGACCCGGTGCTGGGCCGCGAGAAGCTGGTGATCGTCGCCGAGCCACAGCGCAGGTTCGTCGACCCGGCGCGCCACCCAGACCTGTTTGCCTCGATGCAGAACGCCGTGCGGGAAGCCGCCGATTGTGGCATCGACCAGATTGTCCTGGTGGAAGCCGGCACTATCCCGATGACCACCAGCGGCAAGATTGCCCGACAGGGCGCACGCAAGCAGCTGGCGGCGGGAACGCTGAGCATCATTGCCCAGAGCGGTGGCAGCCTCGCCGCATGCGGCGAGACGCTCGAACCAAAGGACCTCAAGCGCCTGGTAGCCGAAACCGCTCGACTGGCGCCGACCGCATGCCGTCAGTGGCTGGAGCAGACCCTGCACAAGGTCAATCCCTATTGCTCGGCAGACTTCGAACTCAGCCTGGTTGGCCAGAGCCTGGATTCCATCGGCGTGGCCGACTTCGCCGCTCGGCTGTACAACGACCTGGGCTGGAACCTCGACACCCAGGACTTGTTCGGCGAACGAACCCTCGGGCAATGGGCCCTGGCCCTGGAGGAGTTTCTCCGCGCCCCGGCACCGAGCGCCACCACTTCGATGCAGCGCGCCGACCTCCAGGCCGGTCGCCAGTCGTTCGCTCAGAGCCGCCTCTGGTTCCTGCGTCAACTGAACCCGGACGACACCCAGCACAATCTGGTACTGCACCTGCAACTGCACGGTCCCCTGGACATCGAGACGCTGGCATCGCGGCTGAACGCCCTGGTCCAGCGCCATGGCGTGCTGCGCACGGTATACCGCGACAGCGTCGACGGCCCGCAACAACGGGTGCTGCCGGTGACGGCGGTAGCGCTGGAGCAGCATGACTTGCGCAGCTTGAGCGAGGCGCAGCAACAGCAGGCGATGCGTGACCGCCTGGCCCACGAACATGCCACGCCCGTGGATCTTGACGCCGGGCCGGTGCTGCGCGCGCAGTTGCTCAGCCAGGATGACCAGCGACACGACCTGCTGTTGACCCTGCATCACATCGCTTTCGATGGGCGCTCGGCGCAAGTATTGCTGGAGGAACTGGCCGGTTCGGCAGACACCGCGCCACCGGTGCAATACCTGGACTTCGCACAATGGGAAGCCTTGCACTGGAGCGAACAACGGATTGCCACGGAGCAGGCATTCTGGCGCGAGTACCTGGCCGGCGTGCCTCAGTCCCTGGCGCTGGGCGGCAGCGGCAGGAATCCGGGCCAGCACAGCCTGGATTTCAAGGTGCCCCAGGCCACCTGCGACCAGCTGGCGGCATTGGCTCGCGACCGGGGCATGACTTTATTCATGCTGCTGTTGGCCAGTTACCAACTGGTCCTGCGGCAACTGGGCGGCCAGCAGCAGTTCCTGCTGGGCACCGATGTCAGCGGCCGGCCGCTGGCGCAACACGCGGATGTCATCGGTTTCTTCGTCAACCAGTTGACGCTGCGCTGCGACCTGCACGGCGAAGCGACCCTGGCCGGTTTCCTCGAACGTGTCCGCGATGAAGCCCGACGGGCCTACGCCCACCAGGGCCTGCCGTTCGACCTGGTGGTCTCGGCCCTCTCGCCGCAACGCCGTGCCGGCCATTCGCCGCTGTTCCAGGTGAAACTCAACTATCAACCGTCACGCGTCACACCGACCGAAATCGCCGGCGCGCAGCTATCGGCGCTGGACGTAGCCCAGGCACCGGGGGACTTCCATCTGGTCCTCGACCTGGTGCATGGCGCCGAAGGCCTCGACGCGACGCTCAAGTACCGCGGCGAATACTTCGACCAGGATCGCGCCGCGCGGCTGCAACACCTGTGGATGTGCCTGCTGGAGCAGACCCGCAACCTGCTGGATGAGCCATTGCCGGCGTTGGCCGAGCGCATCGATGGCTGGGACCAGGCTTTTCAGCGTGAACGACAACAGTCCCAGGCGCTGGCCGGTCGCAGCCAGATGATGCAAGCCAAACGTCGCTCATTGTCCCTTTAACCGAGTCGGATGCCGTTATGTCTACCCTGCCCTCATCGCCACGCGCCCTGGGCGCCGTGCGTCGTAAAGCCATGAACGTCTCTGAACAACAACTGGTCAGCGAGCGCCTGCTCAGCCCGGAACATGCCCTGCCCCTGGTGATCGAGCCGGCTGTCAGTGGCGTCGATCTGGCCGCCTGGGCTGCCCGTGAACGCGAGTCGCTGGAAAAGAAAGTGCTGCAGTACGGCGCGCTGCTGTTTCGCGGCTTCAACGTAACGTCCGTCGAACAGTTCGACCAGGTGATTGCCGCCCTCTCCCCCGGGGCGCTGGAATACATGTTCCGGGCTTCGCCCCGTACCCGGGTCGGCGGCAACATCTATACCTCGACCGACTACCCGGCCGACCAGATGATCTTTCCCCACAACGAACATTCCTACTCGCCACGCTTTCCGCTGCGCCTGTTCTTCTACTGCCAGCAGCCGTCCGAGACTGGCGGGCAAACCCCGATCGGTTCCACCCGAGCCGTGAAAGCCCGGATCAGTCCCGAGATCGAGGCGCGGTTCCGGGAAAAGGGCGTGCTGTACGTGCGCAACTACGGCGACGGTTTCGGCTTGCCGTGGCAAACCGTGTTCCAGTCCGAAGACCGCAACGAGGTGCAGGCGTATTGCGCCAGCGTTGGCATCGAAGTGGAATGGAAAGAAAACAATCGCCTGCGCACCCGCCAGCGCGGCCCGGCCGTGGTGCGTCATCCACGCACCGGCGAGGAAGTCTGGTTCAACCACGCGACTTTTTTTCACATCAGCACCCTGCCCCCGGCGATCCGCGATTCGCTGCAGAGCAACTTCAACGACCTGGACCTGCCGACCAACACCTTTTATGGCGACGGCGAACCCATCGAGCCGCACGTGCTGGAGTCCCTGCGCACGGCCTATCTCGACTCGCTGGTGCGGTTCAGCTGGCAACAGGGCGACGTGTTGTTCATCGACAACATGCTCGCCGTCCACGGTCGTGAACCCTTTACCGGCAAGCGCGCAATCATGACCGGCATGGCTGAAGCCCTGCTGTCGAGCGACGTCGCCGTCTGACATTCAAGGGGGCACCCACCGTTCCCCGGAGGCCTGGCCGACCTGTCGACAAGCCCCGAGCGCTGTGCCGCACCCCAGGTTCAAGCCCTTTTTCAGTCGAGATCAACATGAACGGACTTCAAGGTTTTCGCATTTCGCCGCAACAGGCATCGGTATATCCCCACCTCAACGGCGTGGCCGCCCATTCGTTCAGCTGCCATCTACAGTGGGCGGTGTCCCTGCCGCTGGAGGTCGATGCGTTGAACGAGCGCCTGCTCGCGCTCGTGGCCGACAACGAGGTCTTGCGCACACGCCTGATGCCGGTGCCGGGGTTGCGCCATCCGGTGCAGGTGATCGACGAGACTGGCTCCCTGAAAGTGGAGCTGCTGGACTTGCAACAACACAGCCCCGCCAAACAGGACAGCGCCTTGAAGCGACTGGCCATCCAGGCCCGCGACTGGGCGACACCCTTGTACGTGACCCTGGTGCGCCTGCCCGGTGAGCAAAGCGTGCTGGACCTGGCGGCCGCCAGCAGCCATTTGGATCTGGCCAGCCTGAAGTGGCTGGCCGGTGCATTGCTGCAGGACAGCACCGCGCCGCTGTCGGACGTTTTGCAATATGCCGATTACGCCGAATGGCGCTGGAGCCTGGTGGAAGACGAACCGGATCATCCCGGCGTCAGCTTCTGGAAACCATCGAGCGAAACCGAACAGGCTGCCTTGCAATTGTCCCTCGAAGCGGCGAGCGCCGGCGCTTTCGCCCCTGCCCGCTACGACCTGACATTGCCCGCCGCCCTGGCCACCCACCCGGCCCTGACGGCGAACCTGGCATTGACCGCATGGGCCGTCGTACTCGGCCGGCTGGCGGGCCAGCAACAGGTTCCCCTTGCCGTGGTCCATGAAAGCCGTGGCCCGGAACTGGAAAACGCCCTGGGCCTGTTCGAGCAATGCCTGCCCGTCAGCCTCGAACTGGATGCCCAGGCGACGTTGCTGGAGCAGAGCACCCAGGTCGATGCCTGCGTCGAACGAGCCATGGGCTGGCAGGACTACTATACCCACGATCTCTCTGCGGGCTACGCCTTCGCCTGGCGTTGCGGCGATGCCCGGGAACGTTTTGCCGGGGCGGTGATGGCGCCGGCAAAGGCCTGCCTGAACGTACGCCAGCTCCCCGACCGCGTGCAGGCGCATCTGGTCTATGATCGCCACACACTCAGCGCCGAAGCCGCCGCCTGCCTGGCCGAGCAGTGGCTGCAATTGCTGCAGGGTGCCCTGGCGGAACCGCAACGGGCCTGGGCCCATCTGCCCCTTGGTGGACCGCTCCAGTCGCAGGTGGTGGCGAACGAGCCGAACCGGCCGAACATCGAACCGCTGACGCTGGTGGAACTGATTGCCCGCCGCGTTCGCCAGCAGCCGGATGCCATCGCCCTCAGCGACCAGGACGGCGAGCTGAGCTACAGCCGCCTGGATGCCTGCGCCACGCACCTGGCTCATCGACTGGTCGGCGTCGGCATCGGCCCGGGGGTGCCCGTGGGGATTGTGTTCCCGCGCGGCAATGCCGCCATTGTCGCCATGCTCGCGGTCCTGAAGGCCGGCGGTGCCTATGTGCCAATCGACCCGACCTACCCGGCCGACCGACGGACCTACATGCTCGCCGACAGCGCCATCGACCATATCGTGGTCAGCGCCGAGCTGGCCGACAGCGTACCGGCCAGCCTGCAACGCTTCGTGCTCGACGAGCTGAGCGCCGAGGACGCCAGCCATCTGCCAGCCCTGCCGACGCCAGGAGCGGACGACCTGGCCTACCTGATCTATACCTCCGGCTCCACCGGTGCACCCAAAGCCGTGGAAATCACTCACGGTGCCCTGAGCTTCTCCACTCAGGTGCGCATGGCCGCCTATGAGACGCCGGTGCGGGCCTATCTGCTGCTGTCCTCCTTCGCCTTCGACAGTTCGGTCGCCGGGATTTTCTGGACCCTGGCCCAGGGCGGACGCCTGGTATTGCCCGCCACCGGCGAAGAGTTGGAAATGGCGCGCCTGGCCCAATTGATCACAGAGCACCAGGTCAGCCACGGCCTGTCGCTGCCATCGCTGTACCAGGCCTTGCTCGATCAGTTGCAGCGCAGCGGCGGGAGCGACAGCCTCGAATGCTGGATCGTCGCCGGCGAAGCCTGTCCGCCGTCCCTGGTGGCGCAACACGGCAAGACCCTGCCACAAGCCCGATTGGTCAACGAATACGGCCCCACCGAAGCCACGGTATGGGCCACCTACGAAGTTCTGGAACCCAACCGCAGTGTCAGCATCGGGCGTCCCATCGCCGGCATGGACTTGCGCCTGCTCAACGAACAGGACGTTGCCTGCGGCGTCGGCGAGCCAGGTGAAATCGTCCTCGCCGGCCCGACCCTGGCCCGTGGCTATCGCAACAAACCCGAAGAAACCGCCAAGGCCTTCGTCACCCTGGCCGACGGCACCCGCGCCTACCGTACCGGCGACCTGGCCTGCTGGCTGGCGGATGGACGCCTGGCGTTCCTTGGCCGCAAGGACCATCAGGTCAAGGTTCGCGGCTACCGCATCGAACTGGGAGAAATCGAACGCCAGCTGTGCAGCCACAGCGACGTACGCGAAGCCGCGGTGATCGTCCAGGAGCACACCGCCGGCAAGCGCCTGCTCGCCTACATCCTGGCCGCCCACGGCTACGCCCCGGACTCGGAGGCGATCAAGCGCTTCCTCGGTGAGCGCCTGCCCTCGTACATGGTGCCGGCCCAGGTCCTGACCCTGCCGACCTTCCCGCGTACCCCCAACGGCAAGCTCGACATTCGCCAGTTGCCTGATCCGGACCAGTTCGACGCAAGCGCCCACGTGGCCCCGCGCAATGCCATGGAAACCACCCTGCAAGCCATCGTCGCCAAGGTCTTGAAGCTGTCCACCGTGAGCGTCACCGACAACTTCTTCGCCATCGGCGGCGACTCGATCCTCAGCCTGCAAGTGGTGGCCCAGGCCCACGAGCAAGGCATCGCGCTGTCGGCCAAGCAAGTCTTCGAACGCCAGACCATCGCGGCCATGGCCGAAGTTGCGCAACCGCTGGCCGCCGACGCCGTCGAGCCCGTGGCCGAGAGCACCGAATTCAGCGCCTCGGGCCTGTCCGATGACGAAATGCAAGCCCTGATGGCCGAACTGAACGAGACCGACCTGTGACCGGTTCCTTGCGCCGCCGTGCCGCCGTCGCCCCTTTTTACGCAGGACGCTTTCAATGACCACCGAAAAAACCACCAGCAATCCGATCGAAGACATCTACCCGCTGTCGCCACTGCAACAGGGGATGCTGTTTCACTCCTTGCTGCATGAAGACTCCGGCGTCTACCTGATGCAGGATCGCTACCGCATCGGCGGGGCCATCGACGAAGTGGCGTTCCTCGAATCCTGGCGTCGGGTGGTAGCGCTGCACCCGTCCCTGCGTGCCAGCTTCCAATGGAAAAGCCAGAAGCAACCGGTGCAGGTGATCCACCGGGAGGTCAAGGTGCCGTTGGACACCCTCGACCTGCGCGGCCTGGCGCCCCACGAGCAGGAAGCGCGGATCCGCACACTGCTGGAGGACGAACAGAAAGTTGGCTTCAACCTGTCGAAGCCACCGCTGATCCGCTTCCGCCTGGTGCGCCTGGCCGACGAGTCCTACGAGTTCATTCGCAGCTTCCACCACATCCTGATGGATGCCTGGTGCATTTCCCTGGTGACCGTGGACTTCCTCAAGGTCTATGAAGCGCTGTGCAACGACCGCACGCCGGAACTCAAAAGCCCGCGGCCTTTTCGCGACTACATCCAATGGCTGCAGCGCCAGGATGCCGGCAAGGCCGAGCAGTTCTGGCGCGGCCAGCTGCAAGGTCTCAGTGCGCCCACGCCGCTGACCGTGGACAACGGCGTGAGCCGCGACCGCTACACCGATGCGGTGCTGGTGGACGATCAATTGATCCACCTGGACGAACAGCAAACCCAGGCGCTGGCCACTTTCTGCCGCCAACGTCGCATCACTGCGAACACGTTCTTCCAAGGGGTCTGGTCGTTGCTGCTGTCGCGCTACAGCGGGCAACGGGACGTGGTGTTCGGCGTCACCGTAGCCGGTCGGCCCGCCGACCTGACCGGTGTGGCTGAAATGATCGGCCTGTTCATCAATACCTTGCCCTTGAGGGTTTCAGTGGACCCGGACGCTGCCCTCGGCAATTGGCTGCAAGCCTTGCAGGGGCTCAATGTCGACATGCGCGACTTCGAGCACACACCGCTGACCGACATCCAGGGCTGGAGCGATTTCCCTCGCGGCGAAACCCTGTTCGACAGCATCCTGGTGTTCGAGAACGCACCCATCGACGAGCAGATCCTCGAAGGGGGCTTCCAGTTCAGCCTCGAAGGCATGGACCACAGCGTGCACACCCACTACGGCCTGACCGTGGTGATCCTGCCCGGTGAACAGCTGGGTATCCGGGTGTCCTATGACCGTGAGCGCTTCGATGCCGCTACCGTGCAGCGCCTGTTGGGTCACATCGCCAGCCTGGTGCACAGCATGCTGGCCGCGCCCGACGCGCCCCTAGGCAGCTTCGAACTGCTCGCCCCACAAGAGCGCCAGCAACTGCTGGGCGAATGGGCGGTCAATCCCCATGAGTTCCCCCTGGATCAAAGCTACGCGCAACTGTTCGCCGCCCAGGTCGCCCAGCGAGGTGGGCAGGTGGCCGCGGTCTGCGCCGGTGAATCCCTGACCTACGCCGAGCTGGACCGGCTTTCCACCCGCCTGGCCCATGCCCTGCGCGCCGCCGGCGCCAGCGAGGGTGACCTGGTGGCGCTGCTGGCCCCTCGGGGCCTGGCGTTGTTGACCATGATGCTGGCGGTGTTCAAGGCCGGCGCGGCGATGCTGCCATTGGAAGTCAATCATCCGCCGGAGCGCCTGCGGGAAATCCTTGGCCTGTCCCGTGCCCCGTTCCTGATCGCCAGCGAAGGTTGCAGCGGCCTGCTCGATCAATTGCTCAGCGGCCTCGACCAGGCCCCCGAAGCCCTGTTCGCCCAAGCCTGCTGGGCATCCGGCAACGACGCGCCCTTGCCGGCCCTCGCCGGCCCGGACAGCCTGGCCTACGTGCTGTTCACCTCGGGCTCGACCGGTACGCCCAAGGGCGTGATGATCGAGCAACGGGGCATGCTCAATAATATCTTCGGCAAAGTGCCGGCCCTGGGGCTTGGCGCCGACGACCGGATTCCCCAGACCGCCTCGGTGGCCTTCGACATCTCGGTGTGGCAGTTCCTCGCCGCGCCAGTGCTCGGCGCTACCGTCCATATCCTTGCGGACGAAGTCGCCCACGACCCGCAGCGCCTGCTACAGGTCCTGGCCGAGGAGCGCCTGAGCGTGCTGGAGATCGTTCCGAGCCTGATGCGCACCCTGCTCGCCCTGTGCCCGTGCGACCTGCAATTGCCCGATCTGCGCTGGGTGTTGCCCACTGGCGAAGCCCTGCCACCGACCGTGGCCCGGGACTGGTTCGCGCGCTTTCCCGACATTGCCTTGATGAACGCCTACGGGCCGGCCGAATGCGCCGATGACGTGGCGTTCCAGGCCATTTTCGAAGCACCGGCGGCCGAAGTCAGCCACATGCCCATCGGCCGTCCGACGGCCAACAACCGCCTGTATGTGCTCGATGATTACCTGCGCCCGGTGCCGGTTGGCGTGGCCGGGGAAATCTGTGTCGGCGGCGTCGGCGTCGGCCGTGGCTACCTGCACGATCCACAGCGCACCGCGCAGGCGTTCATCGACCATCCGCAACTCGAAGGACGCCTGTATCGCACCGGTGACCTGGGACGCTGGCGTGCAGATGGCGTGATCGAATACCTCGGCCGCCGTGACCAGCAGGTAAAGCTGCGTGGGCACCGCATCGAACTGACCGAAATCGAACACCGTCTGGCGCAGCATGAAAACGTGCGCGAAGCCGCAGTCCTGCTGCGGGAAAATACCGTCGGCGAAGCCTGGCTGGTGGCGTACTGGTCGGCCCATGACCAGGCCCAGGGCAGCGACGGCCTGAGTGAACACCTGCGGGCGCAGCTGCCACCGTACATGGTGCCGGCCGCGTTCGTCTGCCTGGACAAACTGCCCCTGAACAATAACGGCAAGGTCGATCGCAAGGCCCTCGCCGCACGGGAACTGGACTGGCAGGGCGACACCCGGCAAAGCATCGCCCCGCGCAACGACCTGGAAAGCAGCGTGGCGAAGATCTGGGCCGAGGTGCTGGGTCGGGACACAGTGGGGGTGGAAGACAACTTCTTCACCCTTGGCGGGCATTCGTTGCTGGCGACCCAGATCGTGGCTCGCCTGCGTACCCATTTCAAACTCGACCTGCCGTTGCGTGTGCTGTTCGAGCATCCCACCGTGGCCCTGCTGGCCGTGGCCATCGCCACCCGCCAGGCCCAGGCCGCCGAACCGCAAGCCGCGCCCATCAGTGCCCCCAAGGCCCAGCCGCGTCCGGCGTTGCTGCCGTTGTCGTTCTCGCAGCAACGACTGTGGTTCATCGAGCAACTGACACCGGGCACTACCCTGTTCAACATCCCGTTCGCCCTGCACCTTAAGGGTGAACTCGATGTCCAGGCGCTGCACGCCAGCCTGAACGACCTGCTGGCTCGCCACGAAATCCTGCGCACCGGCATCCACAGCGTCGACGGCGTACCGTGCCAGCGCATCAGCGCAACCCTGGACATCGCGTTGCCCTTCGAGGACCTGTCGGGCCTGACCGCCACCGCTCGGGCGGGTGCGCAATTCAATGCCCTGCAAGAGACCTTCGAACAGCCTTTCGACCTGGCCTGCCCGCCGTTGCTGCGCGCCCGCTTGCTGCGCCTGGCGCCGGATGAACATGTGCTGGGCATCGCCCTGCACCACATGGTCTCCGACGCCTGGTCGGCCACCATCGCCCTGCGCGAGCTGGCCCTGGGCTACGAAGCCCGCTGCAACGGTGCCGCCGCCGAGCTGCCGGCGCTGCCGGTGCAATACGCCGACTTCGCCCTCTGGCAGCGGGAGCATTTGCAGGGCGCCGAACTCAAGCGCCAACTGGACTACTGGACCGCCACCCTGGATCGCCGCGACAGCGAAGGCAGCCCACTGCTGGCCCTGCCCACCGACCATCCGCGGCCATCGGTGCAGAGCTACCGCGCCGGGATCGTCCAGCGCGAACTCAGCGCCGACCTCAGTAAGCGAGTTCAGGCCTTTGCCAGTCGCCTCGGCACCACGCCATTCACCGTTCTGTTCGCTGGCTTCGCCGTACTGATGCACCGCTTGAGCGGCGACGCCACGGTGCTGGTCGGCACCCCGGTGACCCACCGTGAACAGCCGGGCACCGAAGGCCTGCTGGGTATTTTGCTGAACAACCTGGCGATCCGCGCCGACTTCGAGCCACAAGCGGACTTCACCGCCCTGGTCCAACAGGTGGCCGAGCGGCTGCGCCACGGCCTGCGGCACCAGGACCTGCCTTTCGAACAGCTGGTGGACAGCCTGCAACTGCCCCGCAGCCTCAGCCATGCACCGCTGTACCAGGTAATGGTCGCCCAGCAACTGGCCATGGAATCGCGCCTGCGCTTCCCCGGGCTGGCATTCGAGGCCCTGGACACCCCGCTGCGCCACTCCGAATGCGACCTGGACCTGCATGTGCTGTGTCCGGCCGATGCACCGATCCAGCTGGAACTGATGTTCGCCCTGGACCTGTTCGTGGCCGACAGCGCCCGCCAGACCCTGGCCCGCCTGGAGCATCTGCTGGAGCGGATGCTCGCCGAACCGCAACGTCCGGTGGCAGCGTTGCCGTTGCTGATGGCGGACGAATGGCAGCGCACCGTGGTCGAGTGGAACCGCACCGAAATGGAGGTGCCGCGCCACCTGACCTTCGCCCAACTGTTCGAACAACAGGCCGAGCGAACTCCGGAGCGTGACGCACTGACCTTCGCAGGACGCTGCCTGAGTTATGGCGAACTGAACCGCCGGGCCAACCAGGTGGCGCACTACCTGCGCGGGCGTGGCGTGGGCGCCAACAGCCCGGTGGCGCTGTGTGTCGAGCGCTCCCTGGAACTGCTGATCGGCCTGCTGGGCATCCTCAAGTCCGGGGGCGCCTATGTGCCGCTGGATCCGAGCTACCCGGCGGACCGCCTGGCCTACATGCTCGAAGACGCGCAGCCGACGTTGCTCCTCGGTCAGCACGGGCTGCTGGAACAACTGGGGGCCGGGCTGCCACGCGTTCATCTGGACAGCGACGCGGCCTTGTTCGCTCACCAGCCGGACAGCAACCCGGCGCCGCTTTCCGGCCCGCAAGACCTGGCCTACATCATGTACACCTCCGGCTCGACCGGTAAGCCCAAGGGCACCCTGGTTACCCAGGCCTCGGTGGTCAACCTGGCCTGGGCACGTATCCATGGCCTGTACCGGCGCTACACCGACCAGCCGATGCGTACCAGTTTCAACTACTCCTTCGCCTTCGACAGTTCGGTGGCCGAGCTGATCCTGCTGCTCGACGGCCATAGCCTGTACCTGACGCCGGAAGACGTGCGCTACGACCCCGAGGCGCTGGCGCAGTTCTTTCGCGAGACCCGCCTGGAGGCCTTCGAGTGCACCCCGGCACAGCTCAAGGCCTTGCTGGAAAGCGAAGGCGTGCGACGTGGCGAGGTGTACCTGCCCCGCTTCGTGCTGTTCGGTGGCGATGCCGTGGACACCCAGCTGTGGCAACGCCTGCCAGCGATTGCCGGCAGCCGCTTCTTCAACACCTACGGCCCCACCGAATGCACGGTGGACGCCACCGGTTGCGCGGTGGACGACTTCCCCCAGCGCCCGATCATCGGCCGCCCTATCGCCAACGTGCGCACCTACGTGCTCGATGCCTTCCTCAACCCGATGCCGGTGGGCGTCCCGGGGGAGCTGCACATCGGCGGTGCCGGCGTGACCCTGGGTTACCTCAACCGCGCCGAGCAGACCGCCAAGGTCTTCATCGAAGACCCGTTCTCGTCCCTGTCCGGTGCGCGGATGTACAAATCCGGCGACCTGGTGCGCTGGTTGCCCGATGGCCAGCTCGAATACCTCGGACGCATGGACCATCAGGTGAAGATCCGTGGCTTCCGCGTCGAACTGGGGGAAATCGAAACCCTGCTCGGTGCGCAACCAGGCGTGCGCCAGGCCGTGGTGCTGGCTCGCGAAGACGTGCCCGGCGACAAGCGCCTGGTGGCCTACGTCACTTGCGAACAGCAGGCCGATATCGATGCCTGGCGCAAGGCCATTGGCGCAGCCCTGCCCGACTACATGGTGCCCTCGGCCTTCGTGGTGCTCGATGAACTGCCGTTGACCGACAACGGCAAGCTCAACCGCAAGGCGTTGCCGGCGCCGGACATCCAGGCCGCGCCGGACGCGCTGGATCCGCCACGCGGCGGTGCCGAGCGGCAACTGGCGGCCCTGTGGTCCGAACTGCTGAAGGTGCCGGCGGCGCAGATCGGTCGCGACAGCCACTTTT
This sequence comes from Pseudomonas sp. NFACC32-1, assembly GCF_900101215.1. Lineage (NCBI taxonomy): Bacteria > Pseudomonadati > Pseudomonadota > Gammaproteobacteria > Pseudomonadales > Pseudomonadaceae > Pseudomonas > Pseudomonas sp. NFACC32-1. The sequence goes on along the minus strand of NZ_FMUL01000009.1, from coordinate 2,080 downwards.
TCTACCTTGGCGGCCACTCGCTGCTGGCGGCGACACTGTTCGCCCGCCTGCGCCAACAGTTCGCCACGGTACCGCCGCTGCGGGCCGTTTTCGAACACCCGACCCTCCAAGCCCTGGCCGCCTTGCTGGGCGATCCCCTGCAAGCGGCGACGGCCTTCGTCCCGGCGCCACGCCCGGCGCGCTTGCCGTTGTCGTTCGAGCAGCAGCGCCTGTGGTTCCTCGAACAACTGAGCGTCGGTGGCGGTGAATACAACGTGGTCAGCGCGGTGCAGCTGGACGGCGAACTCGATACCCAGGCCCTGCAGGTAGCCTTGAACAACGTGATCCAACGTCACGAGATCCTGCGCAGCCGCATCGTGCGCGACACCGACGGCGAGCTGATGCTGGTGGTCGATGGGCAGGTCGACGTCCCGCTGCAGGCAACGGTGCTGGAAGCTGCCTGCGACGCCGCCTGGCAGCAGTTGACCGACGATGCCCTGCGCCAAGCAACCGGACGTCCGTTCGATCTGGCCCGCGAAATCCCCGTGCGCGCCACCTTGATACAGCGCAGTGGCGGTGACCAGTCGCTGTTGTTGCTCACCGTGCATCATTGCGCAACCGACGATGCGTCCAGCCAGAACCTGCTGGATGAGCTGGGTCGCTTCTACGCCGCCCAATGCCAGGGCACCGCGACAGTACTGCCAGAGCTGGCCCTGCAATACCCGGACTATGCCCTCTGGCAACGCGAACCCGCCCAGCAGCGCCTGTTCAGCCAGCAACTGGAATACTGGCGCAACCAATTGGAGGATGGCGATTACCTGCTGGACCTGCCCACCGAGCAAGGTCGTCCCGACCACCTCGCGCCGGCCGCCGGTGCCGTCCAACTGCAACTGCCACCAGCGCTGGTAGCGCGTCTGCGGCTATTCGCCCAGCAACGCGGCGCCACCCTGTACATGCTGATGCTGAGTGCGGCACAACTGCTGCTGGGCCGCTACGCCAACCAGCGCGATGTGCGGGTCGGCAGTCCGGTGGCCCAGCGGCCGTTCGCCGAGCTGCAGCCTTTGATCGGTTGCTTCGTCAACACCGTGGTCATGCGCGCCGATCTCGATCCGAGCCTGGATTTCGAAGGCTTGCTGAGCCAGGTGCGCAACCGCGTACTGGACGCCCAGCAGCACCAGGACGTGCCGTTCGAGCAGGTCGTGGACCACCTCAAGCCTTCCCGCAGCCTCGGCCAGACGCCACTGTTCCAGGTGCTCTTCGCCATGCAGAACGCCGATGCCTGCGGCCGGCACTGGCCGCGACTGCACGTCAGCGAACGAGCGGTGACCGCCCAGGCCACCAAGTACGACCTGAACTGGGAAGTGCACGACGGCGAAGTGCTGTCGGTGTTGCTGGAATACCGTGCCGCATTGTTCAGCGAAACCACCGCCCGGCGTTGGTTGACGCAATGGCAGCAACTGCTGGAAGCCATGCTCGACGCGCCACAGACCCGTCTCGGGGAATGGACGCCGATGGCGGCAGCCGAGCGCCAACGCCAGTTGGTCGAATGGAACGCCACTGACCGCCACTACAGTGGCCCGACCAACCTGCACACGGCCCTGAGCCAGCAGGCAGCCCTGAGCCCCAACGCCCCGGCGCTGGTGTTCGAAGGCCAACGCCTGAGCTATGCCGAACTGGACCAGCGTGCCCAGGCCGTCGCCCGCGCCCTGCGCGCCGCCGGTATCGGCGCCGAGCACATCGTGCCGGTGTGCATGGAACGCTCGGTGGAAATGGTCGTGGCCTTGCTCGGCATCGTCCATGCCGGCGCCGCGTGGCTGCCGCTGGACCCGCAATTGCCGGTCGCGCGCCTGGCCTTCCTGATCCAGGACGCCGATGCCAAGGTCACCCTGACCCAGGCGCAGTGGCTGGAGCGCCTGCCGGCCGGGCACCTGGCCTGGACCCTCGACGCCCTGCCCCAGGCCCCGGCGTTCGAACCCATCAGCGTCGCCGCCAATGACCTGGCCTACGTGCTCTACACCTCCGGTTCCACCGGCCAGCCAAAAGGCGTGATGAACGAACACGGCGCCTTGATGAACCGCCTGTACTGGATGCAGGACGCCTT
>NZ_FMUL01000004.1:0-398009 GCF_900101215.1 Pseudomonas sp. NFACC32-1 | reverse complement strand
TCGCCACTCCAATGTCGTCGCGTGTGCGCTAGCAAACAAACTGGCGCGAATCGTGTGGGCGGTACTGGCCAAAGGCGGCCAGTACGACCCACATCCGAACGCTTGAATGCACAGCGTTACCACCGGCTTTTGCGACGTCACTGACTGATGACAGTAAACGGCAAACGGCCCGACTGAGAACCTGGCAATAAAATCAGCTTTAGAAGCTGAGGGTTTTTTCAGGACAGTTGGGAGCGGCTACTCATCGAGGGCCGAGCGTTGTTGCAGCAACGCTCACAACGAGCCCGGATACATTAGCGCAAGCCAGCTTTACCGAAAACAGCCCATGAGGTTGCAGGAGAAGGGCTGACCATACATTTTATTATCTCCAGCCCATGCTCCGTAAGGCGACTGCAGGCACCTCGGCGGCAAGAAATACCCAAGGGTCAGAAATCCTGCTTTACCAAAGCGATGGAAGACGCTCATCCCTGGGTCCCACCAGACCACCCATGTTAACCTTGCGCCCATCGCGGAAAAGCCGGGCCAATGCCCCTCCTTTTGCCCCACCCCTTTCAACGAGCTTGCCTGACACCCATGAACACCGCCGTGAACGACCTGTCCTCCCACACGCCGATGATGCAGCAATACTGGCGCCTGAAGAACCAGCACCCCGACCAGTTGATGTTCTACCGCATGGGCGACTTCTACGAAATCTTCTACGAGGATGCGAAGAAGGCCGCCAAGTTGTTGGACATCACCCTGACGGCGCGTGGGCAATCGGCGGGCATGGCGATTCCGATGTGTGGGATTCCTTACCATGCGGCGGAAGGTTACCTGGCGAAGCTGGTCAAGCTCGGCGAATCCGTGGTGATCTGCGAGCAAGTCGGCGACCCGGCCACCAGCAAGGGCCCCGTGGAACGCCAAGTCGTGCGGATCATCACCCCGGGTACGGTCAGTGACGAGGCCTTGCTGGATGAACGCCGGGACAACCTGATCGCCGCAGTGCTGGGGGACGAGCGTCTGTTCGGCCTGGCGGTGCTGGACATCACCAGCGGCAATTTCTCGGTGCTGGAAATCAAGGGTTGGGAAAACCTGCTGGCGGAGCTGGAGCGGGTCAATCCTGTGGAACTGCTGATTCCCGACGACTGGCCCAAGGATCTGCCGGCAGAAAAACGCCGTGGCGTACGTCGCCGCGCGCCGTGGGATTTCGAGCGTGATTCGGCGCTGAAAAGCCTCTGCCAACAGTTCGCCACCCAGGACCTCAAGGGCTTCGGCTGTGAAAACCTGACCCTGGCCATCGGCGCGGCCGGCTGCCTGCTGGCCTACGCCAAGGAAACCCAACGCACCGCCCTGCCCCATTTGCGCAGCCTGCGCCATGAGCGTCTGGACGACACGGTGGTGCTGGACGGTGCCAGCCGCCGCAACCTGGAATTGGACACCAACCTGGCCGGCGGGCGCGACAACACTTTGCAATCGGTGGTCGACCGCTGCCAGACCGCCATGGGCAGCCGCTTGCTCACCCGCTGGCTGAACCGCCCCCTGCGAGACCTGACGGTGTTGCTGGCCCGACAGACGTCGATTACCTGCTTGCTGGACCGGTACCGCTTCGAACAATTGCAGCCACAGCTCAAGGAAATCGGCGACATCGAGCGGATCCTGGCGCGTATCGGCCTGCGCAACGCCCGTCCCCGTGACCTGGCGCGCCTGCGCGACGCCCTGGGCGTCTTGCCCGAACTCCAGGCAGCGATGACCGATCTCGAGGCCCCGCACCTGCAGCATCTGGCGCGCAACACCAGCACCTACCCGGAGCTGGCCGCGCTGCTTGAAAAAGCGATCATCGACAACCCGCCGGCAGTGATCCGTGACGGCGGCGTCCTGAAGACCGGCTACGATGCCGAGCTCGACGAACTGCAAGCCCTGAGCGAAAACGCCGGCCAGTTCCTCATCGACCTGGAAGCCCGGGAAAAAGCTCGCACCGGCCTGACCAACCTCAAGGTCGGCTATAACCGCATCCATGGTTATTTCATCGAGTTGCCGAGCAAGCAGGCCGAACAGGCCCCGGCCGACTACATTCGTCGCCAGACCCTCAAGGGTGCCGAGCGCTTCATCACCCCGGAACTCAAGGCGTTCGAAGACAAGGCCCTGTCGGCCAAGAGCCGCGCCCTGGCACGGGAGAAGATGCTCTATGACGCCCTTCTCGAGGATCTGATCAGCCAACTGCCGCCGCTACAGGACACCGCTGCCGCGCTGGCGGAGCTGGACGTATTGAGCAACCTGGCCGAACGAGCCTTGAACCTGGACCTGAACTGCCCGCGCTTCGTCAGCGAACCGTGCATGCGCATCAGCCAAGGTCGTCACCCAGTGGTCGAGCAGGTACTGACCACCCCGTTCGTGGCCAACGACCTGAGCCTGGACGACAATACCCGCATGCTGGTAATCACCGGTCCGAACATGGGCGGTAAATCCACCTACATGCGCCAGACCGCCCTGATCGTGCTGCTGGCTCACATCGGCAGTTTCGTACCGGCGGCCAGCTGCGAGTTATCCCTGGTGGACCGCATCTTCACCCGGATCGGCTCCAGCGATGACCTGGCCGGGGGACGCTCGACCTTCATGGTGGAAATGAGCGAGACCGCCAATATCCTGCACAACGCCACCGAGCGTAGCCTGGTGCTGATGGACGAAGTGGGACGCGGCACCAGCACCTTCGACGGCCTGTCGCTGGCCTGGGCGGCGGCGGAACGACTGGCACAGCTGCGCGCCTATACGTTGTTCGCAACTCACTATTTCGAGTTGACGGTGCTGCCGGAAAGCCAGCCGCTGGTGGCCAACGTCCACCTCAATGCCACCGAGCACAATGATCGAATCGTGTTCCTGCACCATGTACTGCCCGGCCCGGCCAGCCAGAGCTACGGCCTGGCGGTGGCACAGCTGGCCGGCGTGCCTGGCGACGTGATCAGCCGCGCCCGGGAGCACTTGAGCCGCCTGGAAACCACCAGCCTGCCCCACGAAGCACCGCGCCCGGCCAAGGGCAAACCCGCCGCCCCGCAGCAAAGCGACCTGTTCGCCAGCCTGCCGCATCCGGTACTCGATGAACTGGCCAAGCTCGACCTGGACGACTTCACCCCACGCCGGGCATTGGATTTACTCTATACATTGAAGACACGGATCTAACGCACAGGCTTTCAAGCTGTTAGAATCTCGCGCGGTTTGGGATGCTGCAGGCAACTAGCCTGGTCTGCAGACTATCGCTCCCAAACCTGGCGAGCCCACCGTGAAGGGTCTTCGCTGCCGCCGCCTGAGGAGAAAACTAGAAATGACCTTCGTCGTCACCGACAACTGCATCAAGTGCAAGTACACCGACTGCGTAGAAGTCTGTCCGGTGGACTGCTTCTACGAAGGGCCTAACTTCCTGGTCATTCACCCGGACGAGTGCATTGACTGCGCCCTGTGTGAACCGGAATGCCCGGCACAAGCCATCTTCTCGGAGGACGAAGTGCCGGCCGGCATGGAGAACTTCATCGAGCTGAACGCCGAGCTGGCGGATATCTGGCCGAACATCACCGAGAAGAAAGACGCCCTGCCAGACGCTGAAGAGTGGGATGGCAAGCCAGGCAAGATCGCGGACCTCGAACGCTGATCCTTCCTGCGCTCATCGAAAAGGCCCCTTGCGGGCCTTTTTGCTTTTGCGAATTCAAGGAATTACAGGCAAAAAAAGGGGCGGTTTGACCCGCCCACATTTTTTCCCTAATCCCTTTGATCCTTTTCATCATCCTGATGAATCGCATCCTGCGATGTCCTTCCTTCCCCATCGTCCGTGACGGGTGTGTCTGTCCGTCGACACAGGACTGATATTAGTGTTTTCCCAGGTGAGTGCAACGTGGCTGATACAGGTGGCTTGCTCTGTCACGCCACATTCACAAAATAAAAAACCTTACAAATCATATAAATACAAAAAAATCACAGTGCTTATAGCTGTCTGTCCCGCCAATGAGAAACCGATCACTTACGCAACACTAGGCAAAGGCTTACACGCTGAATCTATAAATAGAGAAGGCGTAGAAATCCCTCGCCACAAGCGTGCATCGCAGAGCGTAGTGCTCGATACATCTGCTCAAAAACGGAAAAACCCCGAACCAGTCGGGGTTTTTCTCGCTGCTCTGCACTCGGGTTACTGAAACAGCGACTCACTCGACAGGCCATTCTTCTCCAGGATCTCCCGCAAGCGCTTGAGGCCTTCCACCTGGATCTGCCTGACCCTTTCCCGGGTCAAGCCAATTTCCAGGCCGACGTCTTCGAGGGTGCTGCTTTCATGGCCGCGCAGGCCAAAACGCCGGATCACCACCTCCCGTTGCTTGTCCGTCAGTTCCGAGAGCCACTGATCAATGCTCTGGGACAAGTCGTCATCCTGGAGCAGTTCGCAAGGGTCGGTGGGGCGTTCGTCAGTGAGGGTGTCCAGCAGGGTCTTGTCCGAATCCGGCCCCAGCGAGACGTCCACGGAGGAAACCCGCTCGTTGAGTCCGAGCATGCGCTTGACCTCGCCCACCGGTTTTTCCAGCAGGTTGGCGATTTCTTCCGGTGAAGGCTCATGGTCGAGCTTCTGGGTCAGCTCGCGGGCGGCCCGCAGGTAGACATTCAGCTCCTTGACCACGTGGATCGGTAGCCGGATCGTACGGGTCTGATTCATGATCGCCCGTTCGATGGTCTGGCGAATCCACCAGGTGGCATAGGTCGAGAAACGGAACCCCCGTTCAGGGTCGAATTTCTCGACGGCGCGGATCAATCCCAGGTTGCCCTCTTCGATCAGGTCCAGCAACGAGAGCCCACGATTGACGTAACGTCGGGCGATTTTCACCACCAGGCGCAGGTTGCTTTCAATCATGCGTTTTCGACCGGCCGGATCGCCACTTTGCGACAGCCGCGCAAAATGAACTTCTTCCTCTGGGGAGAGCAGTGGCGAGAAACCGATTTCGTTGAGGTACAGCTGAGTGGCGTCCAGCGCCCGGGTGTAATCGATGTACTTATGTTGTTTAAGTGAAGCGGAGTGTCTGGATTTGGCACGAACGGAAGGTGGAGATGACGCCCCTTCATCATTCGACATCGAATCCATAGCGATGCCGGTCTCCATAAGGAGAACCTCATCGTCGATGTCAAACTCCGGCACTTCTTTACTGAGAGCCATTGTTATAGTCCTTTGGTGAGTTCGACCTCAAGCTCGAGCGACGCCTTTATCCTTGGCAACGCTGGAGCCTGTTCCCTCTACGTGACGGAACAGGCTGACAACCTATCAACGACGTGGCAGGAATTGCAGCGGATCTACCGGTTTACCTTGTCGGCGAATCTCAAAATGCAGTTTCACCCGGTCTGTACCCGTCGACCCCATTTCGGCAATTGTCTGTCCGACCTTGACCTGCTGCCCCTCCCGAACCAACAGCCTGCGGTTGTGACCGTAGGCACTGACGTAGGTATCGCTGTGTTTGATGATCACGAGTTCGCCGTAGCCCCTCAAACCACTCCCGGCGTACACAACCGTGCCATCAGACGCGGCTAAAACAGGCTGTCCCAAATCTCCGGCGATATCAATTCCTTTATTCAAACTACCGTTTGAAGAGAATTTTCCAATAAGAACGCCATTAGAAGGCCATCCCCAGCCTGTCGGGGCGGGGCCTGCCGGAGGCAGTGGAGCGGGGGCCGGTTTGTTCGCGACGGACGGTACTGTCGCCGTCGCAGCCCCCACTGGCCGGCGTATCACCGTGGTTTTACTCGAAGACGAAGGCGTCGATCCGGACTGGGTGACCACCGCGGTTGGCGTTGAACCGCTGCGACCATCGAAGCGAATCGTCTGACCTGGATGAATGGTATAGGGCGCAGGAATGTTGTTACGCGCCGCGAGAGCCTTGTAGTCCCAGCCATAGCGAAAAGCGATGGAAAACAGCGTATCGCCGCGACGGACTACATACTGACCGGTCGTTACTGTAGGACGTTGCGGCGCAGCATTGTTGCGATCGACGACCCGGACATTACCCGATGGTGTACTGGAACAACCGACCAGCAAGAAGCTGCTCAAGACAAGGCCAGTCAACAGGCGCTGAAAGCTCGTGATACTCATACGCTGCGCAATGACTGTGAGACTCACCCGCCGCTCCCTTTGTGGTGGCTGAAAAAATGGAAACTGCCTGTCCAGGCAGAGGTGGCGCGAGTATAACGGGCCGCGCCCACCCTTCTATCAATGACGCGCGGGACGCTACCGCACACGTTTGCTCGCCGCCGTTGAAGCGTATTCGACAAATCGATGCCGCTGTAAGACACAGCCAGCGTCACGGAATTCAGCCTCTGTTTATAAATGCTCAGGCCAACGGCCCATTGAGTAACGGCACGAACCGCACCGCCCCCAGGACGTGTCGCGAAAAGCCATGTTCTTCCCGCACGATCAGCATCAATTGCTGTACTTCGCCGGCGCCCACCGGGATGACCATGCGTCCACCCGGTGCGAGTTGATCCAACAGGGCCTGGGGCACATCGGTCGCCACGGCCGTGACGATGATTCCGTTATAAGGCGCCAGGGCTGGCCAGCCTTCCCAGCCGTCGCCCCAGCGAAATACCACGTTGCGCAGGTTCAGCTCCACCAGGCGCTCCTTGGCGCGATCCTGCAGCACCTTGATCCGTTCCACGGAAAACACCCGCTCCACCAGTTGCGACAAGACCGCCGTCTGGTAACCCGAACCGGTGCCGATCTCCAGCACCTTGTCCAGCGGGCCCGCCTCCAGCAGCAACTCGCTCATGCGAGCCACCATATAAGGCTGGGAAATGGTCTGGTTATGGCCGATCGGCAACGCCGTGTCTTCATAGGCCCGATGGGCCAGGGCTTCATCGACGAACAGATGCCGCGGCGTACGGCGAATCACTTCCAGCACCTGGGCGTTGGACAGACCTTCTTCGTAGAGCCGCTGGATCAGTCGTTCACGGGTCCGCTGGGAAGTCATGCCGATCCCGCGGCGTAGCATATCGTCTTGCTCACGAGCCATCAGTGCAGCCCCTCCAGCCAGCCATCGAGATGTCGGAAGGCATCATTGAAGGTGCGGTCGAGCTGCAACGGCGTGATCGAGACATAACCTTGCATCACCGCATGGAAATCCGTGCCCGGCCCGCCATCCTCGGCATCACCGGCGGCGGCGATCCAGTAGCCGGCCTTGCCCCGCGGGTCGACCACATGCATGGGCCGGGCGGCGCGGGCGCGGTGGCCCAGGCGGGTCAGCTGGATGCCGCGGATATGGTCCAGAGGCAGGTTCGGGATATTCACGTTCAGCACCGTGCGTGGCGGCAGGTCCAGTTCACCGTGGGCCTGCACCAACTTACGGGCGAAATAGGCGGCAGTGGGCAAATTGTCGACCTGCCGCGAAACGAACGAGAAAGCAAACGACGGATGATCGAGGAAGCGACCTTCCAGGGCAGCGGCGACCGTACCGGAATAAAGCACGTCATCGCCCAGGTTGGCCCCCAGGTTGATACCCGAAACCACCATGTCCGGTTCGCGTTCCAGCAAACCGTTGAGGCCCAGGTGCACGCAGTCGGTGGGGGTGCCGTTGAGACTGATGAAACCGTTATCCAGGTAGCAGGGGTGCAGCGGACGGTCGAGCGTCAGCGAGCTGCTGGCGCCGCTTTTGTCCTGGTCCGGGGCGATGACCACGCACTCGGCAAAATCCGCCAGCGCAGCATAAAGCGCGGCAAGACCGGGTGCTGTCACCCCGTCGTCGTTAGAAATCAGAATACGCATGGGCTGTCCGTCTGCCCTACCGGCACCAGATCGACGAGTTCGCGCACCAAGGCAGTGGCGAAACATCCGGCCGGCAGGACGAATTCCAGTTGCAGAATGTCAGGCTGGGGATAATGCCACGACAGCCCGCCAATGGGCAGTCGCAGGATGCGACGTTCGTGATTCATTCCCGCGTTTATCAACCAGTCCCGCAGATCGGCCTCCCCCTCGGCAACAGCCTGTTCCAGCTCGAAGGTGGCGCCAGCGGCGGGCGAAGGCCCCTCGCCCCACTGCGGTCCGGTCGGGTGCAGGTCGAGGATTGCCAGGCGCGGATCGCTGCATTCGGCTTCGCCGGCAGGGAAAAAACTGCGGCTGTCGGTGAAGGCCAGCAAGTCGCCAACCTGTGCCTTTTGCCAGGTTCCATCGGCTACCCGTGCCGCCAGTACCCGATTGAACAGATAACTGCGCGCGGCGGATAACAGCCTCGAGCGTACATTGCGCTGCTCCGGCAGGGCGCTGCGGGCAGCCCAGGCGCGCGCATCCACGACATTGCCGCCATCGTGCCCGAACCGCTGGGCGCCGAAATAGTTGGGGATGCCCTGGCGAGCGATCGTCTGCAGGCGAGCATCGACCGCCGCGCTGTCGCCCTTGAACCCAGTGAGCCGCAAGGTAAAGCCATTGGCCGAATGCGCGCCACGTTGCAGCTTGCGCCTGTGGCGGGCGGTCTTGAGAATCTTCAGTGTGTCGTTCTGCGCCGCCGAAAGGTCCGGGTCGGCCTTGCCGGGCAACTGGATGCTGAACCATTGCCGGGTCAGGGCCTGGCGGTCCTTGAGTCCCGCGTAGCTGACGGTGCGCAACGGCACGCCGGCAGCCTTGGCAATGCGCCGGGCGGCCTCCTCGGTGTTCAGGTCACGCTTTTCAACCCAGAGCCACAGGTGCTCGCCATCGCCGGTCAGTGGAATATCCAGCACTTCATCGACCTGGAAATCCTCGGCGGTGGCTTTCAGTACCGCACTGCCCAGCGACTCACCATAGGCACGCGGCCCCAACAGTTCCAGTTCGGTCATGGGCGCAGCAACAAGGCAACGGAATGGACGGCGATGCCTTCTTCGCGGCCGACGAAGCCCAGCTTCTCGGTGGTGGTGGCCTTCACGTTCACCTGGTCGATGCCGACCTGGAGATCCTCGGCGATCAACTGGCGCATCGTTTCGATGTGCGGTGCCATCTTCGGAGCCTGGGCCACGATGGTGTTGTCGACATTGCCGACCGTCCAGCCCTTGGCGTGGATCAGCGACACCACGTGGCGCAGCAGCGCACGGCTGTCGGCGCCCTTGAATTGCGGATCGGTATCAGGGAAATGCTTGCCGATATCGCCCAACGCGGCGGCGCCGAGCAAGGCATCGCTCAAGGCGTGCAGCAAGACGTCACCATCAGAATGCGCGAGCAGCCCGAAACCATGTGCGATCCGCACACCGCCCAGAGTAATGAAATCGCCTTCAGTGAACCGGTGAACATCATAGCCGTGGCCAATACGCATAAAAAAACGCCCTGATTTCTGTCAGGGCGTGATTCTACCTGCATTAGAGGTAGGGGTGTTCTCAATTAGTCTTCCCGACGTGGTGGAAAAAACTAACCGATTGCCCTCCCGAGCGCGCGGGCATGATGTTGCAGGTGATCGTCGATGAAACTGGCGATGAAGTAGTAGCTGTGGTCATAGCCCGGTTGCAGGCGCAACTCCAGGGGATGGCCGGCCGCCTTTGCCCCCTGCTGCAAGGCTTCGGGCTTGAGCTGGTTGGCCAGGAAGTCGTCACGGTCGCCCTGGTCCACCAGCAAGGGCAGCTTCTCCTCCGCTTCGGCGATCAGCGCACAGGCATCCCATTCCCGCCATTTGGAACGGTCCTCTCCCAGGTAACGGGAAAAAGCCTTTTGCCCCCAGGGGCAATCCATCGGATTGGTGATCGGCGAAAATGCCGACACCGACTGGTAACGACCCGGATTGCGCAAGGCGCAGACCAACGCCCCATGCCCACCCATGGAGTGCCCGCTGATACTGCGCTTGTCCGAGGCGGGGAAATGGGTCTCGACGAGCGCAGGCAACTCCTGCACCACGTAGTCATACATCCGATAGTGCCGCGCCCAGGGTTCCTGCGTGGCATTCAGATAAAATCCCGCGCCCAGGCCGAAGTCCCAGGCACCGTCCGGATCCCCCGGTACATCGGCCCCACGGGGGCTGGTGTCCGGCGCGACAATGATCAACCCCAGCTCGGCGGCCATGCGCTGGGCGCCGGCCTTCTGCATGAAGTTCTCGTCGGTGCAGGTCAGCCCCGACAGCCAGTACAGCACAGGCAGCTTGCCGCCCTGCTCGGCCTGGGGTGGCAGGTAGACGGCGAATACCATGTCACAGCCAAGCACTTCGGAACGATGCCGGTAACGCTTGTGCCAGCCGCCGAAGCTTTTCTGGCAAGAGATGTTTTCGAGGTTCATGGACATTCCAGTGGCAAGCGCCAAGCTTCAAGCTGCAAGAGAGTGCCAGGCCTACTTGCAGCTTGTAGCTCGCCGCTTGCCGCTGCTCCTTAGAAATGAATGACGGTGCGGATGCTCTTGCCTTCATGCATCAGGTCGAAAGCCTTGTTGATGTCTTCCAGGCCCATGGTATGAGTGATGAAAGTATCCAGTGGAATCTCGCCCTTCTCGGCCATTTCCACGTAGCTCGGCAGTTCGCTGCGACCACGCACGCCACCAAACGCCGAACCGCGCCAGACGCGCCCCGTCACCAACTGGAATGGACGGGTGGAGATTTCCTGGCCGGCACCGGCCACGCCGATGATTACCGACTCGCCCCAGCCCTTGTGGCAGCACTCCAATGCGGCACGCATCAGCTGGACGTTGCCGATGCATTCGAAGGAAAAGTCCACGCCGCCATCGGTCATGTCCACAATGACCTCCTGGATCGGACGGTCGAAGTCCTTCGGATTGACGAAATCGGTGGCGCCCAGTTGCCGGGCGATTTCGAACTTGGACGGGTTGATGTCGATGGCGATGATGCGCGAGGCCTGGGCTTTCACGGCGCCGATCACAGCCGACAGGCCGATGCCGCCCAGGCCGAAGATCGCCACGGTATCACCCGGCTTGACCTTGGCCGTATTGAGCACCGCGCCGATACCGGTGGTGACGCCACATCCCAACAGGCAGACTTTTTCCAGCGGTGCATCCTTGGCGATCTTGGCGACGGAGATTTCCGGCAACACGGTGTACTCGGAGAAAGTCGAGGTTCCCATGTAGTGGAAGATCGTCTCGCCCTTGTAGGAAAAACGCGAAGTGCCATCCGGCATCAGGCCCTTGCCCTGGGTAGCACGGATGGCCTGGCAGAGGTTGGTCTTGCCCGACTTACAGAATTTGCACTGGCCGCACTCGGGTGTGTACAGCGGAATCACATGGTCGCCCACCGCCACGGAGGTCACGCCTTCGCCAATGGCCTCGACGATGGCGCCGCCTTCATGACCGAGGATCGACGGAAAAATCCCTTCCGGGTCGGCACCCGACAGCGTGTAGGCGTCAGTGTGGCAGACACCGGAAGCCACCACGCGCAGCAACACTTCGCCAGCCTTGGGCATGGCGACGTCGACTTCAACGATTTCCAGGGGTTTCTTGGCCTCGAAGGCAACGGCGGCGCGCGACTTGATCATCCTGTAGCTCCAGCAAATAAAAACGAGACAGGGAGTGTAATCCGCCTGCAGCCAGGGAATAATCCAGCCAAAAGCAAAACATTATTGCCATACAGGGATAATCCTCCATGTCCGATAATCGCTGGGAAGGGATCGACGAGTTCGTCGCCGTGGCCGAATGCAGTCAGTTCACCGCCGCAGCGGAGCGTCTTGGTGTGTCGTCTTCCCACATCAGCCGCCAAATCGTACGGCTTGAGGAGCGTCTTCAGACCCGACTGCTTTATCGCAGCACCCGCCGCGTCACGCTCACCGAGGCCGGGCAGACGTTCCTGCAGCACTGCCAACGCCTGCAGGATGGCCGCGAGGAAGCCCTTCGCGCGGTGGGCGACCTCGCCAGCGAGCCCAAGGGCATGCTGCGAATGACTTGTGCCGTGGCCTATGGCGAACGTTTCATCGTGCCGCTGGTGACACGTTTCATGGGACTTTATCCACAACTGCGGGTGGACATCGAACTGAGCAACCGCCCCCTCGATCTCGTCCATGAAGGACTGGACCTGGCGATCCGCCTGGGCCGCTTGCAGGACTCACGTCTGATTGCCACCCGCCTGGCGCCACGGCGCATGTACTTGTGTGCCTCGCCGTCCTATCTGGAACGGTATGGCCGGCCCCATAGCCTGTCGGAGTTGAGCCGCCACAATTGCCTGATCGGTAGCTCCGATCTTTGGCAACTGGAACAGAACGGGCGGGAATTTTCCCAACGAGTGCAGGGAAACTGGCGCTGCAACAGCGGGCAAGCGGTGCTGGATGCGGCGTTGCAAGGGGTGGGGTTGTGTCAGTTGCCGGATTACTACGTGCTGGAGCATCTGCACAATGGTGCGTTGATCTCGCTGTTGGAAGCCCATCAGCCGCCGAATACGGCAGTATGGGCGTTATATCCACAGCAGCGACATCTGTCGCCCAAGGTGCGCAAGTTGGTGGATTACTTGAAGGAAGGGTTGGCGCAGCGGCCGGAATATCGGGGGTGACCGGGTCTTTGTTGCCTGGGCTGAGGTTATCGCGAGCAAGCTCGCTCCCACAGGGGTTTATCGTCGAATGATGGACAACTGTTCACACCGGTTCATTGTCGGAGCGAGTTTGCTCGCGATGACGTCGGCCCAGATGATGACAATCCAACGAGGGGCAGATCCCGCTTAATGCCGATTCGCCCAACGCTGGCGCAACCACTCCAGGTCTTCGGGTCGAGTGACCTTGATATTGTCGGCCCGCCCTTCGATCAACCGTGGTGCCTGTCCCGCCCATTCCATGGCGGAGGCTTCATCGGTAATCACCGCGTCCGCGACCAGGCTGTCGGCAAGGGCCCGATGCAAGGCACCGAGGCGAAACATCTGCGGTGTATAGGCTTGCCAGATCACGCTGCGGTCGATGGTTTCCAGCACTCGGCCATGCCGGTCGACCCGCTTGAGGGTGTCGCGCGCCGGAACAGCCAGCAGGCCGCCGACCGGATCGCTCGCCAGCTCGCCGAGCAATGTATCGAGATCGTCCCGGGCCAGGTTGGGCCGGGCCGCGTCATGCACCAGCACCCAATCGTGATCGTCGGCACCCTGGGCATGCAGGTGCAACAAGGCATTGAGCACCGAGTCCGAACGCTGCGCGCCGCCGTCCACGCGCTGGATGCGCGGGTCGTTGGCGCAGGCCAGGGTTGGCCAGTAGGGATCGTCGCATGCAACGCTGACCACCACGCCCTTGACGGTCGGATGATCGAGGAAACAGCCAAGGCTGTGTTCAAGAATTGTGCGTCCGCCCAGTTGCAGGTACTGCTTGGGACGGTCCGCGGCCATACGGGCTCCGACGCCCGCGGCAGGAATCACGGCCCAGAAGGCCGGCAAACGAATACTCATTGGGCCAACTGGTAGAGGGTCTCGCCCTCCTTGACCATGCCCAACTCATGGCGAGCCCGCTCTTCGACGGTCTCCATGCCTTTTTTCAGCTCCATCACTTCGGCGTCCATCACCCGGTTGCGCTCCAGCAGTGCCTCGTTCTCGGCACGCTGCTCGGCAATCTGCTGAGTCAGGTCGGCCACTTGCGCCAGGCTGCCATTACCTACCCACAGGCGGTACTGCAGGCCGGCCAGCAACAGGAGCAAGACAAGAAACAACCAATTGGGACTGCGCATCGAATATCGGGTATCCAGTGAAAAAAGACCGCCATGCCAAACTTTGAAGCACCTGATAGCACGAAGCCTGGAAAACCCAGGCTTGTGCTTGATAAGGCATCAGATTAGAGGGAAAGCCACCGTTATGGCGACTTTTCCGACACAATCCGCTGTCTTTTTACCATTTACCGCTTAACCGCGAAACTCGGCACGACCGTTGTACTTGGCCTTGCCATTCAACTGCTCTTCGATACGCAGCAGTTGGTTGTACTTGGAAACGCGGTCGGAACGGCACAGCGAACCGGTCTTGATCTGGCCCGCCGCGGTGCCCACCGCCAGGTCGGCGATGGTCGAATCCTCGGTTTCACCGGAGCGGTGGGAGATCACGGCGGTGTAGCCGGCAGCCTTGGCCATCTGGATGGCTTCCAGGGTCTCGGTCAGGGTGCCGATCTGGTTGAACTTGATCAGGATCGAGTTGGCGATCTGCTTGTCGATGCCCTCTTTCAGGATCTTGGTGTTGGTCACGAACAGATCGTCACCCACCAGCTGGGTCTTGGCACCGATCTTGTCAGTGAGGATCTTCCAGCCAGCCCAGTCGGACTCGTCCAGGCCATCTTCGATGGAGATGATCGGATAACGCTCGGTCAGGCCCTTGAGGTAGTCGGCGAAACCTTCGGCGGTGAACACCTGGCCTTCGCCGGACAGGTTGTACTTGCCGTCTTCGAAGAATTCACTGGCGGCGCAATCCAGGGCCAGGGTCACGTCGGTGCCCAGCTTGTAGCCGGCGTTGGCCACGGCTTCGGAGATGACTTTCAGGGCGTCTTCGTTAGAGGCCAGGTTCGGTGCGAAACCGCCTTCGTCGCCCACCGCGGTGCTCAGGCCGCGTGCCTTCAGCACTGCCTTGAGGTGATGGAAAATCTCGGTGCCCATGCGCAGGCCTTCGGAGAAGGACTTGGCGCCAACCGGCTGCACCATGAACTCCTGGATGTCGACGTTGTTGTCGGCATGCTCGCCGCCGTTGATGATGTTCATCATCGGCACCGGCATCGAGTAGACGCCAGGGGTACCGTTGAGGTTGGCGATGTGCGCGTACAGCGGCAGGTCCTGGTCCTGGGCGGCGGCCTTGGCGGCGGCCAGGGATACGGCGAGGATCGCGTTGGCGCCCAGGGAGGCTTTGTTCTCGGTACCGTCGAGCTTGATCATGGCCTGATCGAGGGCTTTCTGGTCGGCAGGGTCCTTGCCCAGCAACAGGTCGCGGATCGGACCGTTGATGTTGGCGACGGCTTTCAGCACGCCCTTGCCCAGGTAACGGCTCTTGTCGCCATCACGCAGCTCCAGCGCTTCGCGCGAGCCAGTGGAAGCACCGGACGGCGCGCAGGCGCTGCCGATGATACCGTTATCGAGAAGCACGTCCGCTTCGACAGTGGGGTTGCCACGGGAGTCGAGAACTTCACGACCTTTGATGTCGACGATTTTTGCCATTGTTGTAAACACTCCAAAGTTGACGAAAACGACGCAGCGAGAGGAAATCTTTTACCGTCGGCGGGAAGACAGCAGCGGGCAGGCTTGCCGACGATAACGCCCGGCCCGCAGGCCAGAGCGTTTGTCGAGCGGTACTTTACCGGAGAAAACCGGGTTACGCGGTTTCTATCGTCGGAAAACCCTTGACCAGCTCATCCAATGCCTTGAGCTGAGACAGGAATGGTTCCAGCTTGTTCAAGCGCAAGGCGCAAGGACCGTCGCACTTGGCATTGTCAGGGTCCGGGTGGGCCTCCAGGAACAGGCCCGCCAGGGACTGGCTCATGCCGGCCTTGGCCAGGTCGGTCACCTGGGCGCGGCGTCCGCCAGCGGAGTCGGAACGACCGCCAGGCATCTGCAGCGCATGGGTGACGTCGAAGAACACCGGATACTCGAACTGCTTCATGATGCCGAAGCCGAGCATGTCCACCACCAGGTTGTTGTAGCCGAAGCTGGAGCCGCGCTCGCACAGGATCAACTGGTCATTGCCGGCCTCTTCGCACTTGCTCAGGATGTGTTTCATTTCCTGGGGCGCGAGGAACTGGGCTTTCTTGATGTTGATCACCGCGCCGGTCTTGGCCATCGCGACCACCAGGTCGGTCTGGCGCGACAGGAAGGCCGGCAGCTGGATGATGTCGCAGACCTCGGCGACGACCGCAGCCTGATAAGGCTCGTGGACGTCGGTGATGATCGGCACGCCGAAGGCTTGCTTGATGTCCTGGAAGATCCGCATGCCCTCTTCCAGGCCCGGGCCACGGTAGGAAGTCACCGACGAGCGGTTGGCCTTGTCGAAGCTGGCCTTGAAGACGTAGGGGATGCCCAGCTTCTGGGTCACCTTCACGTATTCCTCGCACACCTGCATCGCCATGTCGCGGCTTTCCAGCACGTTCATGCCGCCGAACAGCACCATGGGCTTGTCGTTGGCAATCTCGATGTCGCCGACGCGGATGATCTTCTGGGCCATCGTCTTATGCCTTTTTCCGGTGTTGAGCCAAAGCGGCCTTCACGAAACCGCTGAACAGCGGGTGGCCGTCCCGTGGCGTCGAGGTGAACTCGGGATGGAACTGGCAGGCCACGAACCATGGATGATCCGGGGATTCCACCACTTCCACCAGCGCGCCGTCACCGGAGCGACCGGAAATCTTCAGGCCCGCCTCGATCAGCTGCGGCAGCAGGTTGTTGTTCACTTCGTAGCGATGACGGTGACGCTCGACGATCACGTCCTTGGCATAGCACTGGTGCACCAGGGAGCCTGGCTCGAGCAGGCATTCCTGGGCGCCGAGGCGCATGGTGCCACCCAGGTCGGAGGCTTCGGTACGGACTTCGACGGCGCCGGTGGCATCTTCCCACTCGGTGATCAGGCCCACGACCGGGTGGCCGCTGGCACGATCGAATTCGGTGGAGTTGGCGTCCTTCCAGCCCATCACGTTACGGGCGAACTCGATGACGGCCACTTGCATGCCCAGGCAGATGCCCAGGTATGGCACCTTGTTTTCACGTGCGTATTGGACGGCGGTGATCTTGCCTTCCACGCCCCGCAGGCCGAAACCGCCCGGTACCAGGATCGCATCGGCGCCTTCCAGCAGGCCGATGCCCTGGTTCTCGATGTCTTCGGAATCGATGTAGCGCAGGTTGACCTTGGTGCGGTTGCTGATGCCGGCGTGACTCATCGCCTCGATCAGCGATTTGTAGGCATCCAGCAATTCCATGTACTTGCCGACCATGGCGATGGTGACTTCGTGCTCCGGGTTGAGCTTGGCATCGACCACGGCGTCCCATTCGGACAGGTCGGCGCCAGCGCATTGCAGGCCGAAACGCTCGACGACGAAATCGTCCAGGCCCTGGGAGTGCAGGATGCCGGGGATCTTGTAGATGGTGTCGGCGTCTTCCAGGCCGATGACCGCGCGCTCTTCAACGTTGGTGAACTGGGCGATCTTGCGGCGCGAAGAGATGTCGATCGGGTGGTCGGAGCGGCAGATCAGCACGTCCGGCTGCAGGCCGATGGACCGCAGTTCCTTGACCGAATGCTGGGTCGGCTTGGTCTTGGTTTCGCCGGCGGTGGCGATGTACGGCACCAGGGTCAGGTGCATGAGCATCGCACGCTTGGCGCCGATTTCGAAACGCAACTGGCGGATAGCCTCGAGGAACGGCTGGGACTCGATGTCGCCCACGGTACCGCCGATCTCCACCATCGCCACGTCGGCATCGCCGGCACCCTTGATGATGCGGCGCTTGATTTCGTCGGTGATGTGCGGAATGACCTGGATGGTCGCACCCAGGTAGTCACCACGACGTTCCTTGCGCAGCACGTGCTCGTAGACGCGGCCGGTGGTGAAGTTGTTGTTCTGGGTCATGGTCGTGCGGATGAACCGCTCGTAGTGGCCCAGGTCCAGGTCGGTCTCGGCGCCGTCGTGGGTGACGAACACTTCGCCGTGCTGGAACGGGCTCATGGTGCCCGGGTCGACGTTGATGTACGGGTCCAGCTTGAGCATGGTGACCTTAAGTCCCCGCGCCTCCAGGATGGCCGCCAATGAAGCCGAGGCAATGCCTTTCCCCAATGAAGAAACAACACCGCCCGTGACGAATATGTAGCGCGTCATGAAAAACCCTAGAAGTCTGCGTTAAAGCGGTCCGAGCCGCCGGGGAAAGCGAAGGAAGGCCGAAGCCCCCGATCACCTGCATTAATCACAGTGCACCTTTCAAAAAAACCGCCGCGTTGGGACAGACCGGAGGTGAAATCACCGGTACGTTGCTCGCTACACATTTTTTGGAATCGCCCAGCAAAGACTGCTTGGTAATCGGCAACTCCTGCAATTCAGGCGAATCCACAGAAGTTGTATCAAGAAGGGAGCGTAGTCTACCGGAAAGCCCCTTTCAGCTCAAACCCAGATCTTGTCCCGATGGTTGCCAGCCCAATCGCCAGGTGCCATCGCGGTCGCCATCCAGCCCTGGCAGGTTGGCCACCGCCAGCAGTTGCCCGCCCCGGTACAGCAGCGGCAATCGGCCGCGAACGAAGGCCGGCACGCCCCTCTCGTTGAGCAAGCGCTTGAGATCCCGATGGCCACGCCCGGGCAGCTCCATGACCTCGCCACCTTGACGATAGCGCAGGCAAAGCGGGCCGGCAGGAGGGCTGCCGACAAGGAACACCCGGCCATTTCCTGGCAACCGCACGAAATCAGCCGCCTCTGGCCACTCGACGGTGCCCGAGACGGGACGCAACCAGTGGTCGGATAACCACCAGGCTCGTCCGCCGGCCCGATGCAGCTCACCTGCGGCCAGTCGCCAGACAGGCCGCGCGTCGTCCGCTGCGTCGCGCAGTGACTCCCAGCCGGCCCAGTGGTCACTGTCGGGCAACGTCGTCTGCGTCGCCAGCCAATGGCTCAAGGCGTTGCGTTGCCGGGCCGGCGACAATGCCTGAAGAGGCGCGAGTTCCAGCGAAGGCAGCCCAAGCCAGTCGAACGCTCCAGGCGTCATGGCCCGGGCCAGGTCGATCCGTGCCAGGTCATCGAGCAACCCCTGGGCCTCACCCAGATGCGCGGCGCTGCGAGCCAGGGTCATCGAAGCCTGGGGCCATTGCTCGACCAGCCGCGGAAAGACCCGTTGGCGCAGGTAATTGCGTGCGTACCGCTGATCGTCGTTGGAGGGGTCTTCGATCCAGCTCAGGCCCTGTTGCGTCGCATAGGCCTGCAGCTCGGCCCGAGACACCTCCAGCAGCGGCCGCAGCAGATGCCCCTGGCCCAGCGGACGCTGCCTCGGCATGGCCGACAGGCCCCTGGCTCCTGCCCCTCGCAGCAAACGAAACAACAGGGTTTCGGCCTGATCGTCGCGGTGCTGGGCAACGAGCAGCGCTTCATTGCCGTGGGTCGCCGCGGCGAAGGCTTCATAACGCGCGTCCCGGGCGGCACGCTCGATGCTGGCGCCGGGCTTGACCTGGACATGAACCACCTGCAACGGGACCTCAAGGGCCTCGCAGACCGAACGACAGTGGTCCGGCCAGGTGTCAGCCACAGCCTGCAGGCCATGATGGACATGGATCGCGCAGAGCGTTGGCAGGGAATGGCTTTTTGAGAGAGACGCGAGCAGGTGCAACAGGACGGTGGAGTCGAGACCGCCGGAGAAGGCGATGCGCCAAGTGGTGGCGTTGCGCCAGGGGGATAACTGTGTGAGGAGCCGGGTTGGCAGATCAATCCTGGACGGGTTCATAGAAACTGACCTTCACACAAATCGAATGTGGGAGCGGGCTTGCTCGCGATAACGGTGTTTCAGTCAACGTATCTGTTGAATGTTAAACCGTTATCGCGAGCAAGCCCGCTCCCACACAGGGTACAGCGCTCGGATCAGAGGCCGTAGCTCATCAACCGCTCATAGCGACGGGCCAGCAACGCGTCGTTGTCGAACTTCTTCAGCATCGCCAACTGCGAGCTCAGCTCGGCACGAATCAATGCCGCGGCTGCGGCCGGATCGCGGTGGGCGCCGCCCACGGGTTCGTTGATGACCTTGTCCACGATTCCAAGGCCTTTGAGGCGCTCGGCGGTGATGCCCATGGCTTCGGCGGCATCCGGCGCTTTCTCGGCGGTTTTCCAGAGGATCGAGGCGCAACCTTCCGGCGAGATCACCGCGTAAGTGGAATATTGCAGCATGTTCAACTGGTCGCAGACACCGATAGCCAATGCACCACCGGAACCACCCTCACCGATCACGGTGGCGATGATCGGGGTTTTCAGCCGTGCCATTACCCGCAGGTTCCAGGCAATCGCTTCGCTCTGGTTGCGCTCTTCGGCATCGATCCCCGGATAGGCGCCCGGCGTGTCGATGAAGGTCAGGATCGGCATCTTGAAGCGTTCGGCCATTTCCATCAGGCGGCAAGCCTTGCGATAACCTTCAGGACGCGGCATGCCGAAGTTGCGGCGTACTTTCTCGCGAACTTCGCGGCCCTTCTGATGACCGATCACCATGACTGGCTTGTCTTCCAGACGGGCCACACCACCGACAATCGCGGCGTCGTCGGCAAAGTGACGGTCGCCGTGCAGCTCATCGAATTCGGTGAAGATGTGTTCAATGTAGTCCAGGGTGTATGGACGACGGGGATGACGTGCCAGGCGCGCGATCTGCCAACTGGTCAACTTGCCGAAGATGTCTTCGGTGAGCGTGCGGCTTTTGTCCTGCAGACGAGAGATTTCATCGCCGATATTCAGCGAATTGTCATTACCGACCAAGCGCAACTCTTCGATCTTGGCTTGCAGGTCGGCGATCGGCTGTTCGAAATCTAGAAAATTCGGGTTCATAGGCGTCCGTCTTGGGTCGACGTCCAAGAGAGCTTGGGCCGGCCGGTTGTCTATTCGCGCCCTACCTTAAGGGAGAGGCGCGTTCAGGTCGAGATTAAAAATTCGGGTTGAGGTCAGGGGTGCTCTGGGTCCAAGAGTGGCCCCTGGCCGTCAACGGTATTGGAGGAAGACGTTGTCTTTGCCGAACTGGTCACGCAAGGCTTGAATCAACGCATCCGCCGGATCGATCCGCCAGCCTTCGCCGAACTGCAGCACGGCCTTGGCGTCGGGGCGCACGTACTCCATGGTGATCGGGCAGGCACCGCGATGGCGAGTGAACAACTCTCCCAGCCAGCGTAGCTGATCGCCCTTGAGGTCCTGGGTCTGCAACTTCAGGCGCAAGCTCTCGGCCAGGTTGGTACGGGCATCCTCCATGCTCATCACCCGCTTGACCCTCAACCGCAGGCCACCGGAGAAGTCGTCATTGCTCACCTCGCCTTCCACCACCACCATGGCGTCGGTCTGCAACAGCGACTGCGCGGAGTGGAACGCATCGGCAAACAGCGAAGCCTCGATGCGCCCGGAACGGTCGTCCAGGGTGATGAACCCCATCTTGTCGCCCTTCTTGTTCTTCATGACCCGCAGGGCAATGATCATACCGGCGACCGTCTGCGTATCGCGGGCCGGCTTCAGGTCGATGATGCGCTGGCGGGCGAAGCGGCGGATCTCGCCTTCGTATTCATCGATCGGGTGGCCGGTGAGGTACAGCCCCAAGGTGTCCTTCTCGCCCTTGAGGCGCTCCTTGAGGGTCAGCTCCTTGGCCTTGCGATGATTGCTGTAGACGTCGGCATCTTCCTCGACGAACAGACCGCCGAACAGGTCGGCATGGCCACTGTCGTGGGTACGGGCCGTCTGCTCGGCCGCCTTGATCGCTTCCTCCATGGCCGCCAGCAATACCGCGCGGTTGCGGTCGATGTTGGCTTGATAGGCCTTGGGCTCATCATGGAAATAAGGCCCCAGGCGATCCAGCGCGCCGCTGCGGATCAAGCCGTCGAGGGTGCGCTTGTTGATGCGCTTGAGATCGACCCGGGCGCAGAAATCGAACAGGTCCTTGAACGGCCCGTCCTGGCGCGCTTCGGTGATGGCTTCCACCGGCCCCTCGCCCACGCCCTTGATCGCACCCAGGCCGTAGATGATGCGGCCTTCGTCGTTCACCGTGAACTTGAACTCCGAAGCGTTCACGTCCGGCGCGTCGAGGCGCAACTTCATGGTCCGCACTTCTTCGATCAAGGTCACGACCTTGTCGGTGTTGTGCATATCCGCCGACAGGACGGCTGCCATGAACGGTGCCGGATAATGCGCTTTGAGCCAGGCAGTCTGGTAGGAAACCAGGCCATAGGCGGCAGAGTGGGATTTATTGAAGCCGTAGCCGGCGAACTTTTCCACCAGGTCGAAGATGTTGCCGGCCAGGTCCGCATCGATGCCGTTGTTGGCGCAGCCCTCGATGAAGCCACCGCGCTGCTTGGCCATTTCCTCGGGCTTCTTCTTACCCATCGCCCGGCGCAGCATGTCCGCGCCGCCGAGGGTATAGCCCGCCATCACCTGGGCAATCTGCATCACCTGTTCCTGATACAGGATGATGCCGTAGGTCGGAGCCAATACCGGCCTGAGACCGTCGTACTGGTAATCGGGGTGCGGATACGCCAGCTCGGCACGACCGTGCTTACGGTTGATGAAGTCATCCACCATGCCCGATTGCAGCGGGCCCGGACGGAACAGGGCCACCAGAGCGATGAGGTCTTCCAGGCAGTCGGGCTTGAGCTTCTTGATCAGTTCCTTCATGCCACGGGATTCGAGCTGGAACACCGCCGTGGTTTCGGCTTTCTGCAGCAGGTTGTAGGTCGGCTTGTCATCCAGCGGAATGAAGGCGATATCCAGGGGCTCTTCGCCTGCCCTGGCCCGGTCGCGGTTGATGGTTTTCAATGCCCAGTCGATGATCGTCAGGGTCCGCAGCCCCAGGAAGTCGAACTTCACCAGGCCCGCTGCCTCGACGTCGTCCTTGTCGAACTGGGTCACCAGGCCATCGCCCTCTTCGTCGCAGTAGATCGGCGAAAAGTCGGTCAGCTTGGTCGGCGCGATCACCACGCCACCGGCGTGCTTACCGACGTTGCGCACCACGCCTTCGAGCTTGCGGGCCATTTCCCAGATTTCCGCGGCCTCTTCATCGACCTTGATGAAGTCCCGCAGGATTTCTTCCTGCTCATAGGCCTTTTCCAGGGTCATGCCGACTTCGAACGGAATCATCTTCGACAGGCGATCGGCCAGGCCATAGGACTTGCCCTGCACCCGCGCCACGTCTCGCACCACCGCCTTGGCCGCCATGGAACCGAAGGTGATGATCTGGCTTACGGCGTTGCGGCCGTATTTCTCCGCCACGTAGTCGATCACCCGGTCGCGGCCATCCATGCAGAAGTCGACGTCGAAGTCGGGCATGGATACCCGTTCCGGGTTGAGGAAACGTTCGAACAGCAGGTCGTATTCCAGGGGGTCGAGGTCGGTGATTTTCTGCACGTAGGCCACCAGCGACCCCGCACCCGATCCACGGCCCGGGCCTACCGGCACGCCGTTATTCTTGGCCCACTGGATAAAGTCCATCACGATCAGGAAGTAACCGGGGAAGCCCATCTGGATGATGATGTCCAGTTCGAAATTCAACCGGTCGACATAGACCTGGCGCTTGGCTTCGTAATCTTCGGTCGTGTCCTTGGGCAGCAGGACGCTGAGGCGTTCCTCCAGGCCGTCGAAGGAAACCTTGCGGAAATACTCGTCGATGGTCATGCCATCGGGAATCGGGAAGTTGGGCAGGAAGTGCTTGCCCAGCTTCACTTCGATGTTGCAGCGCTTGGCGATCTCGACGGTGTTTTCCAGCGCCTCGGGCAGGTCGCTGAACAACTCGGCCATTTCCTCGGCGCTCTTGAGATACTGCTGGTCGCTGTAGTTCTTGGGCCGGCGCGGGTCGTCGAGGGCGCGGCCTTCGCCGATGCAGACGCGGGTTTCGTGGGCCTCGAAATCCTCCTGCTTGATGAAACGCACGTCGTTGGTGGCCACCAGCGGCGCGCCGATCCGGTCGGCCAAGGCAACGGCGGCATGCAGGTGCTCTTCATCGTTGGGCCGGTTGGTACGTTGAACTTCGATGTAGAAGCGATCCGGGAATACGTCCATCCACTCCCGGGCCAGGGTTTCGGCTTCCTCGTTGTTCCCGCTGAGCAGCGCCAGGCCGATTTCGCCCTCCTTCGCCGCCGACAGCATGATCAGGCCTTCGCTCGCCTCGGCCACCCATTCGCGCTCGATGATGATCGAGCCGTTGCGCTGGCCATCGATGAAGCCCCGGGAAATCAACTCGGTGAGGTTGCGATAGCCCACGGCATTCATCACCAGCAGGCTGATACGGCTCAACGGCGCGTCCGGATCCTTGCTCGCCAGCCACAGGTCGGCACCACAGATCGGCTTGATTCCGCCGCCCATGGCCGCCTTGTAGAACTTGACCAGCGAACACATGTTGTTCTGGTCGGTGACCGCCACGGCAGGCATGTTCATGCCCGCGAGGGTCTTGATCAGCGGCTTGATCCGCACCAGACCATCGACCAGGGAGTATTCAGTGTGCAGGCGTAGATGAACGAATGAAGCCGGCATAGTGATCCTGCGTTAAGTCATGAGAACAACAAGGCCCGGATTGTACCGGGCCTTGGGTAAAACATCAGCCATGAGTGTCCAGCCGCGAACACGGCATTTGTGGCGAGGGTTTTGTCCCGGTTGGGCGCGAAGCGGTCCTTGAACCTGAAATCCCGTTACGTTTGACAGACTTTGGGACTGCTTCGCGGTCCAGCGGAAACCAATCCCCTCGCCACAGAAGCAGCGTTTGCATCAGGAAACAGGGCACTGACTGTTCGCGATCACCCCTTCACGGGCCTCATAGGCCAACCGCACCGGGGCGAAGGAACGCCGATGGATAGGCGTCGGCCCCAGGCGTGCCAGGGCCTCCAGATGAACGGGGGTCGGATAGCCCTTGTGGCTGCCGATGCCGTACCCCGGGTAGATCAGTTCGAAGGCGGCCATTTCCCGATCACGGCTGACTTTCGCCAGGATCGACGCCGCCGCGATAGCTGGAACCTTGCCGTCGCCCTGGATGACGGCTTCGGCGCGCATCGACAGTTTCGGGCAGCGGTTGCCATCGATCATCGCCAGTTTCGGCGTGATGTGCAGCCCTTCCACCGCACGCTGCATGGCGAGCATGGTGGCGTGCAGGATGTTCAACTCGTCGATCTCCTCCACCTCGGCCCGAGCGATGCACCAGCTCAGGGCCTTCTCGCAGATTTCATCGTAGAGTTTTTCGCGACGGGCCTCGGTGAGCTTCTTGGAGTCGTCAAGACCCAGGATTGGCCGGTTCGGGTCGAGAATCACCGCTGCCGTCACCACCGCGCCGCACAGCGGGCCGCGCCCAACCTCGTCGACACCGGCCACCAGTTCTTCCACCTCGGCCACCAGGTTGAAGTCCAGGCCCAGTTGTATCTTCGAATGGCTCATGGTTTTGCGCCGACCAGGGTCAGTACTGCATCCGCCGCCTGGTTGGAGGCGTCGCGACGCAGGGTACGGTGAATTTCATCGAAGCCACGAGTCTGCTCCTCGCCGCCGTCGATCAAGGGTAGCAGTGTACTGGCCAGCGCCTCGGGCGTCGCCTCGTCCTGCAGCAACTCCGGCACCAGCAGACGCTGGGCCAACAGGTTGGGCAGGGAGATGTAAGGGCTCTTGACCATACGCTTGAGAATCCAGAACGTCAGCGGCGCCAGGCGATAGGCGACCACCATGGGGCGTTTGTACAACAACGCTTCAAGGGTAGCAGTCCCGGAGGCAATCAACACGGCATCGCAGGCTGCCAGCGCCTGGTGGGAGCAGCCATCGAGTAACGTGACCGGCAGATCGCGTCCGGCCAGCAAGGCCTCGAGCTGGACCCGCCGTTGCGGGCTGGCACAGGGCAGGACGAAACGCACGTCGGGGCGTATCGCCTGCATGCGTTGGGCAGCGTCGAAGAACACGCTTGCCAGACGACTGACTTCGCCGCCCCGGCTGCCGGGCATCAAGGCCACCAGCGGACCGTCGGGAAGGCCCAGCGCCCGGCGGGCCTGGTCGCGATCAGCCTCCAGGGGAATGGTGTCGGCCAGGGTGTGACCGACAAACCGTACCGGCACGCCTTTCTCTTCGTAGAATCGGGCTTCGAAGGGCAGCAACGTCAGCATCAGGTCGCAGCCTTCGCGAATCTTCAGCACCCGCTTCTGCCGCCAGGCCCAGACCGACGGGCTGACGTAATGCACCGTCCTGATCCCGGCCTGACGCAACTTGAGTTCGATGTTGAGGGTGAAATCCGGCGCATCGATGCCGATGAATACATCCGGCTTTTCATCGATCAGGGTCTGGATGAGCCGCTTGCGCCGGGCCAGCAATTCCCGCAGGCGGCCGAGCACTTCTACCAGCCCCATCACCGACAGACGCTCCATCGGAAAATAGGAGGCCAGCCCCTCGGCCTGCATCAACGGTCCGCCGACACCGATGAACTCGACCGCCGGATGCTGCGCCTTGAGCGCACGCATCAGGCCCGCGCCCAGGATATCGCCGGAAGCCTCCCCCGCCACCAGCGCAACACGCAAGGTAGCCATGGTCAGCGGGTGATGCCGCGGGTCGAGGACTGGATGGAGTCGCGGAATATCGCGACTTCCGGGAACTGGGTCGCCGCTTCGGCCAACTCGGCCAACGCCTGCTCGACGGTCAGCCCCTGGCGATAGACGACCTTGTAGGCACGACGCAACGCCGCGATCGCCTCTTCGCTGAAGCCACGACGGCGCATGCCTTCGAAGTTCATGCTGCGGGCTTCGGCCGGATTGCCGAACACCGTGACATAGGCCGGGACGTCCTTGCCAATGGCGGTGCCCATGCCGGAAAAGCTGTGGGCACCGATGTGGCAGTACTGGTGTACCAGGGTGAAGCCGGACAGGATCGCCCAGTCGTCCACGTGTACATGGCCGGCCAGCGCGGTGTTGTTGACCAGGATGCAGTGGTTGCCAATAACGCTGTCGTGGCCGATGTGGGCATAGGCCATGATCAGGTTGTGGTCACCCAGGGTAGTTTCGGAACGATCCTGTACAGTGCCGCGGTGGATCGTCACGCCTTCGCGGATCACGTTGTGATCGCCGATGACCAGGCGGGTCTCCTCGCCTTTGTACTTGAGATCGGGGGTGTCTTCGCCTACCGAGGAAAACTGGTAGATGCGATTGTGCCGGCCGATCCGGGTCGGCCCCTTGAGAACTACGTGGGGCCCGATCACCGTGCCCTCGCCGATTTCCACACCTGCGCCGACAATCGACCACGGGCCGACCTCGACATCGGCGGCCAGAACGGCCGTCGGATCGATGATTGCGCGAGGGTCGATCAAACTCATAGTTTGCGTTCCGCACAAATGATTTCAGCGGAGCAGACCGGCTTGCCATCGACCGAAGCCTGGCATTCGAACTTCCAGATCTGGCGCTTGCAACTGATGAACTTGGCTTCGAGGATCAACTGGTCGCCCGGGGTCACCGGCTGGCGGAAACGCAGTTTGTCGGAGCCTACGAAATAGTAGAGCGTGCCGTCGGCGGGTTTCACGTCCATGATCTTGAAACCGAGAATCCCGGCAGCCTGGGCCATTGCCTCGATGATCAGCACACCCGGCATGATTGGATGCGCGGGGAAATGGCCATTGAAGAACGGCTCGTTGATGCTGACATTCTTGTAGGCGCGAATGCGCTTGCCTTCGACATCCAGCTCCACTACCCGATCCACCAGCAGGAACGGGTAACGGTGAGGCAGGTATTCGCGAATCTCGTTGATGTCCATCATTTCGGGAGGAAGCCTATGTAAAGATTGGGAGCGCGGATTGACGCGCACTCCGCTGGCAAATCAAGGAGGCAGTCTAGCGGCTGTGCACACTTGATATGGAAATGGTATCAGCCATCTGATGAAGCATTACCGTCAGGGGTCACGTCCCCTACACGCTTTTCCAGCTGTCGCAGACGTCGCGCCATGTCGTCGAGCTGACGAATCCGGGCCGCGCTCTTGCGCCATTCGGCCGCCGGCTGCATCGCCGTTCCGGAGGAATAGGCGCCCGGCTCGGTAATCGAGTGGGTCACCATGGTCATGCCGGTCAGGAAAACGTTGTCACAAATGTCGATGTGCCCCACCAGCCCTACGCCACCGGCGAGCATGCAATGCTTGCCGATCTTGGTGCTGCCGGAAATGCCCACGCAGGCGGCCATGGCCGTGTGATCGCCGATCTGGACGTTGTGGGCAATCTGGATCTGGTTGTCGAGCTTGACGCCGTTGCCGATGATCGTGTCTGCCAACGCACCGCGGTCGATGGCCGTATTGACGCCGATCTCCACATCGTCGCCGACGGTCACGCCACCGATCTGGGCGATCTTCTGCCAGACACCCTTCTCGTTGGCAAAACCGAACCCTTCGCCACCCAGCACCGCGCCGGATTGAATCACTACCCGCTTGCCGATGCGCACATCGTGATACAGGGTGACCCGGGGGGCCAGCCAACCGCCCTCGCCGATCTCGCTACGCGCGCCGACGAAGCAGTGAGCCCCCAGGGTGACCCCCGCACCGATGCGCGCCGCACTCTCGATGACCACGAAAGGCCCGATGCTGGCGGTAGGATCCACCACGGCATCGGCGGCGATCACCGCGCTGGGATGAATGCCGGCAGGTGCCTTGGGCTTGGGGTCGAACAGATGGGAAATCCGTGCATACGCCAGGTACGGGTCGGGCACGATCAGGGCGTCACCATGGAACCCCTCGGCATCGGCAGCCTTGAGCAACAGCGCGGCAGCGCGGCTGTCTGCAAGGTACTTTCGGTACTGGGGATTTGCCAGGAAGCTCAACTGAGCTGGGCCAGCCTCTTGTAAAGTGGCCAGCCCAGTAATTGCCTTCTCCGGGTCGCCACGCAGGGTGGCGCCGAGGAACTCGGCCAGCTGGCCAAGCTTGATAGTCGCTGTCATGGATTACTTCAGCTGATTCATGCGCTCGATGACCTGGCGCGTGATGTCGTACTGAGGCTTGACATCGATCACTGCGCCACGCTCGAACACCAGGTCAAAACCACCCTTCTTGATGACTTCTTCCACGGCGCTGTCGAGCTTGGGCTTGAGCTGCTTGAGCATTTCACGGTCAGCCACGGCTTTCGCTTCGTTCAGCTCCTTGGACTGGAACTGGAAGTCACGGGCCTTTTGCTTGAACTCGAGCTCCAGGCGCTCACGCTCGCCCTGGGCCATCTTGTCGCCACCGGCCACCAGACGATCCTGGATGCCCTTGGCGCTGCTTTCCAGGCTCTTGAGCTTGGTCAGCTGCGGGCCGAACTTCTTCTCGGCATCCACGGCGTATTTCTTAGCCGCGTCGGATTCCAGCAGGGCCATCTGATAGTTCAGCACGGCGATCTTCATGTCGGCAAAAGCCGGACCTGCGACCAGTACGGTCGCCAGGAGAACCAATTGAGTCAACTTACGCACGATGTACTCCTACAAAATCCATTGTCGTTATCTTGGGGCAGACGCTTAGAACGTCTGGCCGAGGGAGAATTGGAACACTTGGGTTTCAGCGTCATCCGGTTTCTTGATCGGCATCGCCAGGGCGAAGCTCAAAGGACCGAGCGCGGTGACCCAGGTCACACCCACACCAACGGAGCTGGCCATGTTGCTCAGGCTGATGTCGTTGCACTGAGTGTTGGACCTGGTGCCGTTGGCGTTGGTAGTGTCGCTGCACTTGGAGTCGAATACGTTACCCACGTCCCAGAATACCGAGGTACGCAGGGAGCGCTGATCCTTGACGAACGGCATCGGGAAGAGGACTTCCAGACCACCCTGGATAAGGACGTTGCCACCGAACGGCAGCGGATCCTGATCCGGGTCTCTGATGGTGCCCGGATTGTTACCCCGGCTCGGCGTACTGCGTGGACCCAGGGTGCTGTCCTTGAAGCCACGCACCGAGTTGAAACCACCGGCGTAGTAGTTCTCGTAGAACGGCAGGCCGTCAGTGGAACCGTAGCCGTCACCATAGCCCAGCTCGGTGTGCAGGCGCATGGTGTAGTTATCGGACAATGGCTGGAACAACTGGCCCCGGTAGTCGAGTTTGAAGAACGACAGGTCGCTGCCAGGGGTGGTGGTTTCGAACACCAGGCTCTGGGAATGACCGCGGGTCGCCAGCACACCTTTGTTCAGGGTCGACTCGGACCAGCCGGCGGACGCCTTGAAGTTCAGGTAGCTGTCGCCTTCCTTGTTAACGAAGTCGAAGATCTCGTCGACGGTGTAGCGACCGGTGTTGATCTTGTCCTGCTGGGCGGTGAGGCCGAAGGTCAGGCGCGAGGTCTCGCTGATCGGGTAGCCGATGTTGGCGCCCACACCGTAGCTGTCCACCGCATAGCTGGAGATGTCCGAGTCCAGCTCGTCGTAGTCGGTGGTGCGATAGAAGGCGTTGTAGCCCAGGCTCACCCCGTCGGCGGTCCAGTAGGGGTCCACGAAGCCGAAGTTGTAGCGGGTCTGGTATTCGCTGCGGGTCAGGCCGACGCTGACCCTGTTACCGGTACCCAGGAAGTTGTTCTGGGTGATCGAACCACCCAGGATCAGGCCCGCGCTCTGGGCGAAACCGACGCTGGCGGTGATGGAGCCGGACGCCTGCTCCTCGACGCTGTAGTTCACATCGACCTGGTCATCGACGCCCGGTACCGCCGGGGTCTCGACGTTGACTTCCTTGAAGAAGCCCAGGCGTTCCAGGCGGGTCTTGGACTGGTCGATCAGGTAGGTCGAAGCCCAGCCACCTTCCATCTGGCGCATTTCACGACGCAGTACCTCGTCCTCGGACTTGGTGTTGCCGCGGAAGTTGATGCGGTTGACATAGGCACGCTTGCCCGGGTCAACGGCGAAGGTGATATCGACGGTATGGTCTTCGTCGTGAGGCTGCGGCACGCCGTTGACGTTGGCGAAGGTATAACCTTCGTTACCCAGGCGGCGGGTGATCAGCTCGGACGTGGTGGTCATCAGCTTGCGCGAGAACACCTGGCCCTTCTGCACCAGCAACAGCGACTTGACCTGGTCTTCCGGCACCTTCAGGTCACCACTGAGCTTGACGTCGCGAACGGTGTATTTATCGCCCTCGTTGACGTTGACAGTGATGTAGACGTGTTTCTTGTCCGGCGTGATAGACACCTGGGTCGAGGCGATGTCCATGTTGATGTAGCCCCGGTCCAGGTAATAGGAACGCAGGCGCTCCAGGTCACCGGACAGTTTTTCACGGGCGTACTTGTCGTCGTTCTTGAAGAACGACAGCCAGTTGGTGGTCTTGAGTTCGAACAGGTCGATCAGGTCTTCATCGGGGAAAACCGTATTGCCCACCACGTTGATGTGCTGGATGGCCGCCACGGTGCCTTCGTTGATGTTGACCTTCAGGCCGACACGGTTACGTGGCTGAGGAACCACTTCGGTGTCGACGGTGGCCGAGTAGCGGCCCTGGGCCACGTACTGGCGCTGCAGTTCGTTACGCACGCCTTCGAGGGTCGCGCGCTGGAAGATCTCGCCTTCGGCCAGACCGGATTGCTTGAGACCTTTCATCAGGTCTTCGGTGGAGATCGCCTTGTTGCCTTCGATCTCGATGCTGGCGACCGACGGCCGCTCGACAACCGTAATGACCAGGACATTGCCATCACGGCCCAGCTGGATATCTTGAAAGAAGCCGGTCTTGAACAGCGCACGAGTGGACTCCACCAGGCGCCGATCATCCGCCTGCTCGCCGACGTTCAACGGCAAGGCACCAAAGACGCTACCCGCGGAGACCCGCTGGAGGCCGTTGACGCGAATATCAGAGATAGTGAAGGACTCGGCGTGAACTTCGGCGATCATCAACACGGTAATAACCGCGGTTAGCAGCAGACGTTTCATGAAGTCCTTTCTTATTCCAACTGGCAATAAACAAACTGCCGCAAAATGCGGCAGATTCGCAATTCAGCGAAGCGTTACAGACGACCCAGATCGTTGACCAGGGCAAGCAACATCACCCCGACCACCAAGCTGATCCCGATCTGTATCCCCCAACCTTGAACCCGATCCGACAAGGGACGACCACGCGCCCACTCGATCAGATAGAACAGCAGATGCCCCCCATCCAGCACCGGGATAGGCAGCAAATTCAGAACCCCCAGGCTAATGCTCAGATAAGCAAGGAAATTCAGGAAATCAGCAACGCCCGACTGGGCAGAAGCGCCCGCCACTTTAGCAATGGTTATCGGTCCACTCAAGTTTTTTACCGAGAGCTCGCCGAACAACATTTTCTTGAGCGAATCGAGGGTCAGGACGCTCATGGTCCACGTACGACGCGCACCCTCGCCAATCGCAGCGACAGGACCGAAGCTGACCTCGCGAATCATCTCTGGCGGCCAGTCGACAGCCTTGACGCCAGCGCCCAGGTAGCCGTTCGGCGCCTTGCTCTCGCCCCGCGCGCCCAAGGTGACAGGGACGTCAATTGGAGCACCATCACGCTCGATGCGCAGCACAATCTTGGTATCAGGACGTACACGAACCGCATCCACCACCTGCTGCCAGTCACCGACCGGCTGCCCATCGAGGGCCAGCAGGCGATCACCGGTCTTCAGGCCCGCGGCCTGGGCCGGGCCCTTCGGATCGAGCTCGGCCAATATCGGCGGCAGCGCCGGACGCCAGGGGCGAATACCCAGGGAGCGGATCGGATCCGGCTCATCGGCGCCCTTGAGCCAGTTGTCCAGCACCAGTTCCCGAGGCGAATCCGTGGTCGAGCCCTCGTCGCGCACCATCAACTGCAACGAGCCACTTTCGCCCAGGCGACGCACCAACTGCAGGTTGACGGCGGCCCAGCCGGAAGTGGGCTCTCCATCGATCGCCACGATCTCCTGGCCAGGGCTCAGCCCGGCCCGTGCGGCCACGCTACCGGCCTCTACGCCACCGATGACCGGCCGCACCTGCTCGCTGCCCAGCATGGCCAGCGCCCAGAAAAACACCAGGGCCAACAGGAAGTTGGCGACGGGCCCCGCCGCCACGATGGCGATGCGCTGACGAACGGTCTTGCGATTGAAGGACTGATGCAGCTGATCGGCGGGCACTTCACCTTCGCGCTCGTCCAGCATCTTCACGTAGCCGCCCAGAGGGATAGCCGCCACGACGAACTCGGTGCCGCTCTTGTCATGCCAGCGCAGCAAGGGCATGCCGAAGCCGACGGAAAAACGCAGCACCTTGACGCCACAGCGACGCGCGACCCAGAAATGACCGAATTCGTGAAAAGTGACCAGCACACCCAGTGCAACCAGGGTGCCGACAATCATATAGAGCGCGCTCATCTGCTTTCTCCGCAATCCAGTCCAGGGCAACCCTGGCTAACGTATCGCAACCTCAACGCCCGTGACGCCTCAGCCATTGGCTCGCCAGCTCACGAGCCCTGGCATCGGCAGTGAATACCGCGTCCAGATCATCGAGGCAAACCACAGCCTCCAGGTTCAAGACTTCCTCGATGATACTCGCGATCTCGAGGTAACGGACACGTCCATCGAGAAACGCCGCCACTGCCACTTCATTGGCCGCATTGAGCATGGCCGGCGCGCTGTTGCCTGCCTCGCCAGCCTGGCGAGCCAGGCGCAGGCACGGGAAACGCTGCTCATCGGGCGCCTGGAAGTCCAGGCGAGCGATGGCGAACAGGTCCAGGGGGGCCACGCCGGAGTCGATCCGCTCCGGCCAGGCCAGTGCATTGGCGATAGGGGTGCGCATGTCCGGGTTGCCCAGCTGGGCCAGCACCGAACCGTCCACGTAGTCCACCAGGGAATGGATCACGCTCTGGGGATGGATCACCACCTCGACCTGGGAAGGCTTGGCATCGAACAGCCAGCAGGCCTCGATCAGCTCCAGGCCCTTGTTCATCATGCTGGCCGAATCCACGGAAATCTTGCGCCCCATGGACCAGTTCGGATGAGCGCACGCCTGTTCAGGCGAAACATGTTCCAGCTCGGCCAGGGGAGTCTGGCGGAACGGACCGCCGGAAGCCGTCAGCAGAATCCTCCGAACCCCCACCGCACCCAGGCCTCGGGAAAAGTCCCGGGGCATGCACTGAAAAATCGCGTTGTGTTCGCTGTCGATCGGCAGCAGCACCGAGCCGCTCTGGCCCACCGCCTGCATGAACAGCGCCCCGGACATGACCAGGGCCTCCTTGTTGGCCAGCAGGATCTTCTTGCCCGCCTTCACCGCCGCCAGCGTCGGACGCAAGCCCGCCGCACCGACGATCGCCGCCATCACCGCATCGACTTCGGGATCGGAGGCCACCTCGCACAGGCCCTCCTCCCCTACCAGCACGCGGGTCTGCAAGCCTGCCGCGCGCAGGTCGTCCTGCAGCGCCCGCGCCACACTGGCTTGCGGCACCACGGCGAACCGCGGGACGTGACGCAAGCACAACGCCAGCAGCTCGTTCAGGCGCGTGAAGCCACTGAGGGCGAAGACCTGGTAACGCTCTGGATGCCGGGCAATGACGTCCAGGGTGCTGAGGCCAATGGAACCGGTGGCGCCCAGTACAGTGATCTGCTGAGGACGACTCACGGTGCAGCCATCCACAACAGCACGGCGAAGATCGGGATCGCGGCAGTCAGGCTGTCAATGCGATCCAGTACGCCGCCATGGCCCGGCAACAGGTTGCTGCTGTCCTTGATCCCGGATTGACGCTTGAACATGCTTTCAGTCAGGTCGCCGACCACCGAGACAAATACGATGAGCGCGGCACCGAACAGGCCGATCAGCAGTTGCCCGGCAGTCCACTCGCGTGTGACACCGACCACTGTCGTGATCACCAGGCTCAAGGCCAGCCCACCATAGACACCTTCCCAACTCTTGCCTGGACTGACCTTTGGCGCCAGCTTGCGTTTGCCAAAGGCCCGACCGGAAAAGTAGGCACCGACGTCGGCCCCCCATACCAGCACCATCACAGCCATGATCTGCCAATTGCCCAACGGTCCCTGCTTGATCCAGATCAGGCCTTGCCAGGCCGGCAACAGGATCAACAGGCCGATGGTCAGCTTGGTCGCTGCGTTGGCCCAGTGATGGGTAGTCCGGGGGTAGGTCAAAACCAGGAACGCTGCCGTTGCCCACCACAGCACCGAAGCACCCAGCACCCAGGGTGCGATGCCCGGCACCACGTACATGACGAACAGCATGGCCGCCACGGCCGCCGCATAGGTCATGCGCGCCGACTGCGCGGCGAAACCCGCCAGCCGGGCCCACTCCCAGGCCCCCAGCGTCACGACCAGCCCGATGAACAGGGCAAAGCCGGCCCCCTCGAGCAGGAAGAAACCACCCAGGGCGATGGGCAACAGGATCAGGGCTGTGATGATTCGTTGTTTAAGCATTAAACCCGGGCTCCAGCTTCGATCTGCTCGCTCGTTTTACCGAAGCGACGCTGACGGGAAGCGAAATCGGCCAGTGCGACGCGCATGGCTTCGTGTTTGAAGTCCGGCCAGAAAAGGTCGGAGAAGTACAGCTCGGCATAAGCCAGCTGCCAGAGAAGGAAATTGCTGATGCGGTGCTCGCCGCCAGTGCGAATGCACAGGTCCGGCAATGGCAGGTCGCCCGTGGCCAGGCAGGCCTGCAACAGGTCGGGAGTGATGTCCTCCGGCCGCAAATGCCCGGCCTGGACCTCCCGCGCAAGGCGCTGGGCAGCCTGGGCGATGTCCCACTGGCCACCATAGTTGGCGGCGATCTGCAGGACAAACCGGTCGGCACCGGCCGTCGCGGCCTCGGCTTCGCGCATCGCCGCCTGCAGCTCCGGATGGAAGCGCGAACGATCACCGATGATGCGCAGGCTGATGCTGTTCTCGTTGAGGCGCTTGGCCTCGCGACGCAGGGCCTTGAGGAACAACTCCATCAAGGCGCTGACCTCGTCGGCCGGACGCTGCCAGTTTTCGCTGGAGAAAGCGAACAGGGTCAGCACCTCGACTCCCGCCTCGGCACACACCTCGATGACCGCACGAACCGCATCGACACCCGCCTTATGCCCGGCGACGCCGGGCATGAAGCGTTTCTTGGCCCAGCGATTGTTGCCGTCCATGATGATCGCCACATGGCGAGGCACCGCGAACGACACGGCCTGCTTGGTCTTTTCCATGAAAACGAGACCCTTATACGGCCATCAGGTCTTTTTCTTTCTGCGCCAAATCCGCGTCGATCTTAGCCACATACTTCTTGGTCAGGTCGTCGATCTCGCCGGCGGCGCGACGCTCTTCGTCTTCGCTGATTTCCTTTTCCTTGACCAGGTCCTTGAGCTGGCTGTTGGCATCACGACGGATGTTGCGCACGGCAACACGAGCGTCTTCAGCCACGTCACGAGCCTGCTTGGTGAAGCCCTTGCGGGTCTCTTCGGTCAGGGCCGGCATGGAGATCAGCAGCAACTCACCCAGGTTGGTCGGGTTCAGGTTCAGGCCGGCACTGCCAATGGCCTTGTCGACCGCCGCGAGCATGTTGCGCTCGAAAGCCACGACCTGCAGGGTACGGGCGTCCTTGACGGTGATGTTGGCCACTTGCTTGATCGGAGTGTCTGCACCGTAGTAAGGCACCATCACGCCCTCGAGAATGCTCGGGTGGGCCTGGCCGGTACGGATGCGGCCGAAGTTGTGCGCCAGAGACTCCACGGACTTCTGCATGCGCTGTTCGGCGTCTTTCTTGATTTCATTGATCATTGTTGAACTTCCT
The DNA here is from genome assembly GCF_900101215.1 of Pseudomonas sp. NFACC32-1. NCBI lineage: Bacteria > Pseudomonadati > Pseudomonadota > Gammaproteobacteria > Pseudomonadales > Pseudomonadaceae > Pseudomonas > Pseudomonas sp. NFACC32-1. The sequence goes on along the minus strand of NZ_FMUL01000004.1, from coordinate 361,848 downwards.
CGATCAGGGTTCCTTCGGCGCCGCCATGCACGATGTTCAGCAGGGCGCCGGGCTTGTTCATGTTAAAGACACGCAGCGGCATCTTGTGATCGCGACACAGGCAGATTGCCGTCAGGTCCATTACACCCAGCTTGCGATCCAGTACTTCATCGTAGGTCAGATGATCGAACTTCTCGGCATGCGGGTCCTTGAACGGGTCAGCGGTGTAGACGCCATCGACCTTGGTTGCCTTGAGCACGACATCGGCATCGATCTCGATCGCTCGCAGGCAGGCAGCCGAATCCGTGGTGAAGAACGGATTACCGGTGCCGGCGGCAAAGATCACCACTTCCTTGGAATTGAGGTGGCGCATGGCTTTGCGGCGGTCGTAGTGATCGGTCACGCCAACCATGGAAATGGCCGACATCACGATGGCCGAGATATTGGCACGCTCGAGCGCGTCGCGCATAGCCAGGGCGTTCATCACAGTGGCCAGCATGCCCATGTGGTCGCCCGTGACCCGATCCATGCCGGCCGCGCTCAGCGCCGCGCCGCGGAACAGGTTGCCGCCGCCGATGACCAGGCCGACCTGGACACCGATGCCGACCAACTGGCCAACTTCCAGGGCCATGCGATCCAGGACCTTCGGATCGATCCCGAACTCTTCCGAGCCCATCAGGGCCTCGCCGCTAAGCTTGAGTAGAATGCGTTTATAGCGAGCCTGATAACCACTGCCCTGCTGAGCCATTGCGAATCTCTCCTGCGGCGTATTTTCAAAAATTCTTCAAGCTGTTTACAGCCTGCGTTCACTCTAGCTTGACGCTGACACAGCGCCATCGGAACACGGCTTTGTGAGCCAGTTCCGACAGGAAACCAATAATAATCGGCCTCCGATCCAAAAAGAGGCTGCGCGCGTGAGCGGGCAGCCTCTTCTGGGCGACAGTTGTAAAACCGTCTTATTGCTTGCTGGCAGCAGCTACCTGAGCGGCAACTTCTTCTGCGAAGTTGTCGACCGGCTTCTCGATGCCTTCACCTACTTTGAAGTAGGTGAACGAAACGATTTCAGCACCGGCTTTCTTCGCCAGGTCGCCGACCTTGATTTCCGGGTTCTTGACGAAGGCCTGCTCAACCAGGCTGGCTTCGGCCAGGAACTTGGAGATACGGCCGCTGACCATTTTCTCTGCGATTTCAGCAGGCTTGCCTTTCAGCTTCTCTTCGTTCAGCTGCAGGAAAACACCCTTCTCGCGCTCGATCGCTTCAGCGGAAACGTCCGAAGGCAGCAGGAACTCAGGGTTGGTAGCAGCCACGTGCATGGCGATGTCTTTGGCCAGCTCGGTGTCGCCGCCCTTCAGGACAACCGCAACACCGATCTTGTTGCCGTGCAAGTAGGTACCGACCACATCACCTTCAACGCGAACCAGGCGACGGATGTTGACGTTTTCGCCGGTCTTGCCAACCAGGACCAGGCGCGCTTCTTCCTGGGCTTCGATCAGCGGAGCTGCGTCGGTCAGTTTGTCAGCGAAGGCTTTTTCGACGCTGGCAGCGACGAAGGCCTTGAAGTCATCCTGCAGAGCCAGGAAGTCGGTCTGGGAGTTGACTTCCAGCAGGACGGCAGCCTTGCCGTCGTCCTTGATGGCGATGGCGCCTTCAGCGGCGACGTTGCCGGCTTTCTTGGCAGCCTTGATGGCGCCCGAAGCACGCATGTCATCAATGGCTTTCTCGATGTCGCCGCCAGCCTTGGTCAAGGCTTTCTTGCAGTCCATCATGCCTTCGCCGGTACGCTCGCGCAGTTCTTTGACCAACGCTGCAGTAATCTCTGCCATTTCAAAATCCTCTTGGATAGGTTTTCAACCATTCCACCCGACCGAACGGGCGATCAATTCTTCCTGGAAAACCACTGCTTATAGGCCGCGGCAGGTTACAAACAAGTCACTGCGCCGGCGACAAATGGTTTTCGAGGTGGCAAAAAGGGGGCCAAGCCCCCTTTTTGCTTACTGAGTCAACGCCAGGGCGTCGATTACTCAGCGGCTGCTGCCGGAGCTTCTTCAGCGAAGACTTCGGTGCCGCCGTTAACATTGTTGCGACCACGGATAACAGCGTCAGCCATCGAACCCATGTACAGCTGGATGGCGCGAATGGCGTCATCGTTGCCTGGGATGATGTAGTCAACGCCTTCCGGGCTGCTGTTGGTATCGACAACGCCGATGACCGGGATACCCAGCTTGTTGGCTTCGGTGATCGCGATGCGCTCGTGGTCAACGTCGATCACGAACAGTGCGTCAGGCAGACCGCCCATGTCCTTGATACCGCCCAGGGAGCGGTCCAGCTTCTCAAGATCGCGAGTGCGCATCAGCGCTTCTTTCTTGGTCAGCTTGGCGAAAGTGCCGTCTTCGGACTGGACTTCGAGATCACGCAGACGCTTGATGGAAGCGCGAATGGTCTTGAAGTTGGTCAGCATGCCGCCCAACCAGCGGTGATCGACGTACGGCGAACCGCAACGTGCTGCTTCTTCAGCAACGATCTTGCCAGCGGAGCGCTTGGTGCCGACGAACAGAATCTTGTTTTTGCCCTGGGCCAGGCGCTCTACGAAGGTCAGTGCCTCGTTGAACATCGGCAGGGTTTTTTCAAGGTTGATGATGTGGATCTTGTTGCGCGCGCCGAAAATGTACTTGCCCATTTTCGGGTTCCAGTAACGGGTCTGGTGGCCGAAGTGCACACCGGCCTTCAGCATATCGCGCATGTTGACTTGGGACATGATAGTTCCTTGATAAGTCGGGTTTGGCCTCCACGTATCCCAATGACCAACCAGCGGCCTATATAAGCCGAAGGCACCCAGGTCATCGTGTCGACACGTGTGTGGATTTAAGCTCTCGGGGTCATCCCCGGAAAGCGGCGCATTTTATACCACAGCGAGGGCGAAAACGAAACCCGGATTCTTAAAACCTATTGTGGCAAGGGGATAACCCCCTCAGCACAGAGTTCCGGCCTGGAGAGCTCATTGTACTGATCGTCTGTTAGAATCGCGTTTTCGGGGCCGCAGGGAACCTCTTGCGCCGCCCATTTCGTTTCGAACAGCGCCACCAGGCGCAGAGAGAGCCTGTATGACCGTCACCCTCAAGACTCCCGAGGACATCGCAAAGATGCGTGTCGCCGGCAAGCTCGCCGCCGACGTGCTGGAAATGATCGCCGACTACGTCAAGCCGGGCGTGACCACCGAAGAGCTGGACCGGATCTGCCACGATTATATCGTCAACGAGCAGAAGGCCATTCCCGCACCGCTCAACTACAAGGGCTTTCCGAAGTCGATCTGCACTTCGATCAATCACGTGGTCTGCCACGGCATCCCCAACGAGAAGCCGCTGAAGGATGGCGACACCCTGAACATCGACGTCACCGTCATCAAGGATGGCTATCACGGCGATACCAGCCGCATGTTCCACGTCGGCAACGTGCCGGAGTGGGCCCAGCGCCTGTCGAAAGTGACCCAGGAATGCATGTACATGGCCATCGAGCTGGTGAAGCCGGGCTGCCGACTGGGTGACATCGGCGAGGTGATCCAGAAGCACGCGCAGAAGAACGGCTTCTCGGTGGTACGTGAATTCTGTGGCCACGGCATCGGCAAGGTCTTCCACGAAGAGCCACAGATCCTGCACTACGGCCGCGCCGGCACCGGCATGGAGCTCCAGGCGGGCATGACCTTCACCATCGAGCCGATGATCAACCAGGGTCGCGCCGAAACCAAGGTACTGGGCGACGGCTGGACCGCCATCACCAAGGACCGCAAGCTATCGGCCCAGTGGGAACACACCCTGCTGGTGACCGAGACCGGGTACGAAATATTTACCCTGCGCAGCGACGACACCATCCCTCGCGTTTCCGCCTGAACCGACCCCAGCTATAGATAGAAAGGAAAGCCATTCGATGCCGCAGGTGGATCCCGAACTCTTCGACCGCGGCCAGTTCCAGGCTGAACTGGCACTGAAGGCAAGCCCCATCCCGGCCTTCAAGAAGGCGATCCGCCAGGCCCACGAAGTGCTCGACCAGCGCTTTCGCAATGGCCGGGATATCCGTCGGCTGATCGAGGATCGCGCCTGGTTCGTCGATAACATCCTGCAAAGGGCCTGGGAGCAGTTCAGCTGGAACCCCGACACCCACATCGCCCTGGTGGCGGTGGGCGGTTACGGCCGGGGGGAGCTGCACCCCTACTCCGACATCGACTTGCTGATCCTGCTGGACGGCGACGATCACGAAGTCTTTCGCGACTCCATCGAACGCTTCCTGACGCTGCTGTGGGACATCGGCCTGGAAGTCGGCCAGAGCGTGCGGTCGGTACAGGAATGCGCCGATGAAGCCCGCGCCGACCTGACGGTGATCACCAACCTGATGGAAAGCCGCACCATCGCCGGCCCTGAGCGCTTGCGCCAGCGCATGCTTGACGTTACCAGCACGGCGCACATGTGGCCCAGCAAGGATTTTTTCCTGGCCAAGCATGCCGAGCAAAAGGCCCGTCACCACAAGTACAACGACACCGAGTACAACCTGGAACCCAACGTGAAGGGCTCCCCCGGCGGTTTGCGGGACATTCAGACGATCCTGTGGGTTGCCCGCCGCCAGTACGGCACCCTGAACCTGCGAGCCCTGGCCGGCGAAGGGTTCCTGGTCGAGAGCGAGAACGCCCTGCTGGCATCCTCCCAGGAGTTCCTGTGGAAGGTACGCTACGCCCTGCACATGCTCGCCGGGCGCGCCGAAGATCGCCTGCTGTTCGACCATCAGCGCTCCATCGCCGGCCTGCTGGGCTTCGAAGGGAGCGATGCCAAGCAGGCCATCGAAAACTTCATGCAGCAGTACTACCGGGTGGTGATGAGCATCGCGCAGCTCAGCGAGCTGATCATCCAGCATTTCGAGGAAGTCATCCTCGCGCCGGAAGACGCCGAGCCGCCCCAGCCCATCAACGCCCGCTTCCAGTTGCACGACGGTTACATCGAGGCACGCAACGACAACGTATTCCGGCGTACGCCCTTCGCCATGATCGAGATTTTCGTGCTCATGGCCCAGCAGCCGGAAATCAAGGGCGTGCGCGCCGACACCATTCGCCTGCTGCGGGAAAACCGCCACCTGATCGATGACGATTTCCGTCACGACATCCGCAACACCAGCCTGTTCATCGAGTTGTTCAAGTGCAAGATCGGCGTGCACCGCAACCTGCGACGCATGAACCGCTACGGGATCCTGGGGCGCTACCTGCCGGAGTTCGGCTTCATCGTCGGGCAGATGCAGCATGACCTGTTCCACATCTACACGGTCGATGCCCACACGCTGAACCTGATCAAGCACCTGCGCAAGCTGCAATACACCCAGGTATCGGAGAAATTCCCACTGGCCAGCAAGCTCATGGGCAAGCTGCCCAAGCCTGAGCTGATCTACATGGCCGGGCTGTACCACGACATCGGCAAGGGCCGCCAGGGCGACCATTCGGAAATCGGCGCAGTGGATGCCGAAGCGTTCTGCCAGCGCCATCAGTTGCCAGCATGGGACAGCCGGCTGATCGTCTGGCTGGTGCAGAACCACCTGGTGATGTCCACCACCGCCCAGCGCAAGGACCTGTCCGACCCGCAGGTGATCCATGACTTCGCCCAGGTCGTCGGCGACGAAACGCGGCTGGACTACCTCTACGTGCTCACCGTGGCCGACATCAACGCCACCAACCCGACCCTGTGGAATTCCTGGCGGGCCAGCCTGTTGCGCCAGCTCTACACCGAGACCAAGCGTGCCTTGCGTCGCGGCCTGGAAAACCCGGTGGATCGCGAAGAGCAGATCCGCCGCACTCAGAGTGCCGCCCTGGATATCCTGGTACGCGGCGGTACCGACCCGGACGATGTAGAACAGCTCTGGTCGCAGCTGGGCGATGACTACTTCCTGCGCCACACCGCCGGCGACGTGGCCTGGCACAGCGATGCAATCCTTCAGCAACCGGCCGATGGCGGGCCCCTGGTGCTGATCAAGGAAACCACGCAACGCGAGTTCGAAGGCGGTACGCAAATCTTCATCTACGCCCCGGACCAGCATGATTTCTTCGCCGTGACCGTGGCCGCGATGGACCAGCTCAACCTCAACATCCATGACGCACGGATCATCACCTCCAGCAGCCAGTTCACCCTCGACACCTACATCGTGCTCGACACCGACGGCGATTCGATTGGCGACAACCCGGCACGGGTCAAGCAGATTCGCGACGGGCTCACCGAGGCCCTGCGCAATCCGGCGGACTACCCCACCATCATCCAGCGCCGGGTGCCACGCCAGCTCAAGCATTTTGCCTTTGCGCCCCAGGTGACGATCCACAACGATGCCCAGCGCCAGATCACGGTGCTGGAACTCAGCGCCCCGGACCGTCCCGGCCTGCTGGCGCGGATCGGCCATATTTTCCTGGAATTCGACCTGTCGCTACAGAACGCCAAGATCGCCACCCTCGGCGAGCGGGTGGAAGACGTGTTCTTCATCACCGATGCCCACAACCAGCCGTTGTCCGATCCGCAACTGTGCAGCCGTCTGCAGGACGCGATCGTCCGGCACCTGAGCGTCAACCAGGAACCCGATGCTCACCCGACACGCATCAGCATCTGAACGAACAATCCCCCTCTGTGGGAGCGAGCCAGCTTCCACAAGGACCGCGCCCACATTGACGAGGCCCTCGATGAACAACGCTTTGAACCAGTTGCAGCCCTACCCGTTCGAAAAGCTCCGCGCGCTGCTGGGCAGCGTCACGCCCAACCCCGACAAACGCCCCATCGCGTTGTCCATCGGCGAACCCAAGCATCGCTCGCCCAGCTTCGTGGCTGAAGCCCTGGCCAGTAATCTGGAAAAGATGGCTGTGTACCCGACCACCCTCGGCATCCCGGAACTGCGTGAAGCAATCACCGGCTGGTGCGAGCGTCGCTTCAATATACCCAACGGCTGGCTCGACCCGGCGCGTCATGTCTTGCCAGTCAACGGCACCCGCGAAGCGCTGTTCGCCTTCACCCAGACCGTGGTCAACCGTGGCGACGACGCCCTGGTCGTCAGCCCGAACCCCTTCTACCAGATCTACGAAGGCGCCGCGTTCCTGGCCGGGGCCAAGCCGCACTACCTGCCATGCCTGGACGCAAATGGCTTCAACCCGGATTTCGACGCCGTGTCGCCAGACATCTGGAAACGCTGCCAGATCCTGTTCCTGTGCTCCCCTGGCAACCCGACCGGTGCCCTGATTCCGGTGGATGTGCTGAAGAAGCTCATCGCCTTGGCCGACGAGCACGATTTCGTGATCGCTGCGGACGAGTGCTACAGCGAACTGTATTTCGACGAACAGAGCCCGCCGCCGGGCCTGCTCAACGCCTGCGTCGAACTGGGTCGCAAGGACTTCAAGCGCTGCGTGGTGTTCCACAGCCTGTCCAAGCGCTCCAACCTGCCAGGCCTGCGCTCCGGCTTCGTCGCCGGCGATGCGGACGTTCTCAAAGGCTTTTTGCTGTACCGCACCTATCATGGCTGCGCGATGCCGGTCCAGACCCAACTGGCGAGCATCGCTGCATGGAACGACGAAGAGCACGTGCGGGCCAACCGCGCGCTGTACCGGGAGAAATTCGACGCCGTGCTGGAAATCCTCAGCCCGGTGCTGGACGTGCAACGCCCCGACGGCAGCTTCTACCTGTGGCCGAATGTGGCCGGCGATGATGCAGCGTTCTGCCGCGACCTGTTCGAACAGGAACATGTGACCGTGGTACCGGGCTCCTACCTGTCCCGCGATGTGGACGGCGTCAACCCAGGGGCCGGGCGCGTGCGCATGGCCCTGGTGGCGCCACTGGCAGAATGCGTGGAAGCGGCGGAACGGATCCGCGCGTTTATCCAGCGTCGGGGTTGAAGCGTACCGCCGTTGTGGTGAGGGGTCTTATCCCCTCACCACGGTGAGTCCTGCGCAAAACTACTATTTACCCAACCCCAGATTCGCCTCTGCCAGATCCAACTCCCCCAGCACCTCACGCAGTACATCATCCCCGATCTGGTGATGACGACTGAGGCGATACAACTCCAGCCGTTGCGCCCGATAAGCCTTCAAGCGCAGCCGGCGCTCCAGCAGGTCCATTTCGAATGCCAACGCCTGGGCCTCGGCGGAATCGTTGAACACGTCGAGCTGATGACGATACTCGGACATCAACCGCGCCTTGACCTCAGTGGCCAGCGCCGCCTGGGCCGCATCCGGCGTACTTGTCGCCTCACTCGGCTCCTCCACTTCCAGCGCGCGGATCGCCGCTTCAGCAGTCTTGCGCCAGGCATCGCGGACTTCGTTGCGGCGCTTGTCATCGGGGCTTTTCTCGATGCCCTTCAGTAACAGCGGCAAGGCAATGCAGGCCGCGATCAATGACAACAGGATCACCCCGGCGGCAATGAAGATCAGCAGGTCCCGCTCGGGAAAGGGCTCGCCCGCGCCCAATAGCAACGGCACAGAGAGCACGCCCGCCAGGGTCACCGCGCCCCTCACCCCACCGAACGTCAGCAGCCAGCAGGAGCGCGCGGTGGGCACCAGTGTCAGTTCCCCCTTGCCGCGCCAGCGCCGCAACAACCCGGACAGGCGCCAGATGCTCTGCACCCAGACGAACCGCAGCACCAGCAGCACCAGGAAAATCACCACGACATCCAGGCAGCGGTAGAACAGGGTTGGCCACAGCGTGGTTTCGTGGCTGGTCACGGCCTTGATGATGTCCGGTAACTGCAAGCCCAACAGCAGGAAGATCAAACCGTTGAAGGCGAACTCCAGCAGCGCCCAGACACTGCGATTGAGCAGCCGCGTACCGGTCTGGCGTGGCAACAGGTCGAGCCAGCTCTGCATCATCCCCGCCGCCACCGCCGAGAGAATGCCCGAGGCGCCCAGTCGCTCAGCCACCACGTAGGCGGCGAAGGGTAGCAACAACATGAACACCACGTGGGTGGCCGGGTCGTCCCAGCCCCGGGCGACCATCCAGGCTCGCAGGCGTCCCATCAACCAGCTCAAGGCGACCCCGACGAGCAGCCCACCTACCGCCACCAGCACGAACGTCACGCTGGCGTTGGCCAGGGAAAACACGCCAGTGACAGCCGCCGCCAAGGCAAACTTGAACGTCACCAGGCCCGAGGCATCGTTCATCAGCGCCTCGCCCTGGAGCATGTGCATCAGGGGCCCAGGCAAGCGGTCGCGGGCAATCGCCGAGACCGCCACCGCGTCGGTGGGCGACAGCACTGCCGCCAGGGCGAAAGCCATCGGCAGTGGAATATCCGGCAACAACCAGTGAATGAAATACCCGGCACCCACCACGGTGAACAACACCAGCCCCACCGCCAGGGTCAGGATCGGCCCGCGCAAGCGCCACAGTTCACGCTTGGGCATGCGCCAGCCATCGGAGAACAGCAGTGGCGGCAGGAAGAGAAACAGGAACAGTTCCGGGTCGAGGGTGACATGCAGGCCCAGGGACGGCCAGGCCAGCACGGCACCGGCGCCGATCTGGACCAGGGGCAACGGCAGGGGGATCAACCGTCCGATCAGGCGTGAGACGCCCACCAGCGTCAGCAGGATCAGGACGGTGTAGGCGCTTTGCATAGCGGTTTCCAATGACAGCGATACACATCCGGCAACAGCTTGCCGTTGAAGTGCCATATTAACCGCTTAGCATGAACCTGGCCGTTACACCTATGTCGCAGCCCCACTATTGTGGGAGCGAGCTTGTTCGCGATAGCGATGTATCAATCGATTCATTGCTGGCTGATCGGACGCCATCGCGAGCAAGCTCGCTCCCACAGGTTTTGGTGTCCATCAACCTGGGCCGTCGCGAAACCGTCCGGTCATGGCATAATCCTTCACCTTTTATTTCCAGCACCTGCAAAGGGGGCAGTTCCTTGACCGATTCAAGCAAAACGTTGCACCTTTTCGGCATCAAAGCCTGTGACACGATGAAAAAAGCGCGCACCTGGCTCGATGAACACGCAGTACGCTACGAATTTCACGACTACAAGAGCGCCGGCATCGACCGTGAGCACCTGACCCAATGGTGCAACGAGCATGGCTGGCAAGTGGTGTTGAACCGTGCCGGTACGACCTTTCGCAAGCTCGATGACGAACGCAAAGCCGATCTCGACCAGACGAAAGCCATCGAACTGATGCTCGCCCAACCCTCGATGATCAAGCGCCCGGTGCTCGATCTCGGTGACCGAACCCTGATTGGCTTCAAGCCAGATATTTATGCGGCAGAGATCAAGTAAGCCTGCCCAGTCCATTTTGTTGAGGTAACGTTCATGTCCACTACCCTGTTCAGCCTGGCCTTCGGTGTCGGCACCCAAAACCGCCAAGGCGCCTGGCTGGAAGTGTTCTACGCACAGCCACTGCTCAATCCTTCGGCCGACATCGTCAAGGCCATCGCGCCGATCCTGGGCTACAGCGAAGGCAACCAGGCCATCAGCTTCACCACCGCCCAGGCCTCGCAACTGGCCGATGCCCTCAAGGGTGTCGATGCCGCCCAAGCCGCGCTGCTGACCCGTCTGGCCGAGAGCCACAAGCCGTTGGTCGCCACCCTGCTGGCCGAAGATGCACAACTGAGTTCCACCCCCGAGGCGTACCTCAAGCTGCACCTGTTGTCCCATCGCCTGGTCAAGCCCCACGGCCTGAACCTGGCCGGTATCTTCCCGCTGCTGCCGAACGTGGCCTGGACCAGCCAGGGCGCGATCGACCTGAGCGAACTGGCCGAGCACCAGCTTGAAGCCCGCCTGCGCGGCGAATTGCTGGAAGTGTTCTCGGTGGACAAGTTCCCGAAAATGACCGACTACGTGGTCCCGGCCGGCGTGCGCATCGCCGACGCCGCGCGTATCCGCCTGGGCGCCTATGTGGGTGAAGGCACCACGGTCATGCACGAAGGTTTCGTCAACTTCAACGCCGGCACCGAAGGCCCGGGCATGATCGAAGGTCGTGTTTCGGCAGGCGTATTCGTCGGCAAGGGTTCGGACCTGGGCGGCGGTTGCTCCACCATGGGCACCCTGTCGGGCGGCGGCAACATCGTGATCAAGGTCGGCGAAGGCTGCCTGATCGGTGCCAACGCCGGTATCGGCATTCCGTTGGGCGACCGCAATACCGTGGAGTCGGGCCTGTATGTCACCGCCGGCACCAAGGTGGCGCTGCTGGACGAGAACAACCAACTGGTCAAAGTGGTCAAGGCCCGCGACCTGGCCGGCCAGCCCGACCTGCTGTTCCGCCGCAATTCCGAGACCGGCGCGGTGGAATGCAAGACCCACAAGTCGGCCATCGAGCTGAACGAAGCACTGCACGCGCACAACTAAGCCGCGTCCCCCTCACCTGTGGGAGCAACCTTGCTCCCACAGGGTCCGGCGTAACTCCAGCAGGGCCCGAAAGCATGTTGATCCAATCCCCCTGGCGGGCCGATTTCCCGGCCATCGCCGCCCTGCAACGGCAAGGCCAGACCTACCTGGACAGTGCCGCCACCACGCAGAAACCCCAAGCCCTGTTGGATGCCCTGACGCATTACTACGCCAATGGCGCGGCCAACGTGCACCGGGCGCAGCATCTGCCGGGGGCTCACGCCACCCAGGCGTTCGAAGACAGTCGCCTCAAGGTGTCGCAATGGCTCAATGCACAGGGTTGCGGGCAGATCGTCTTTACCCATGGCGCGACCTCCGCGCTGAATCTGCTGGCCTATGGGCTGGAACATCTATTCCACCCGGGCGATGAGATCGCCATCAGCGCCCTGGAACACCACGCCAACCTGCTGCCGTGGCAGCAGTTGGCCGAGCGCCGATCGTTGACCCTGGTGGTGTTGCCCCTGGATGCCGACGGAGTGATCGACCTGGAAGCCGCCACCGGCCTTATCGGCCCCCGGACACGCTTGCTGGCGGTCAGTCAGCTGTCCAATGTGCTGGGGGCCTGGCAGCCATTGCCGGCGCTGCTGGCCCTGGCCAAGGCCCAGGGCGCGCTGACAGTGATCGACGGCGCCCAGGGCGTGGTCCATGGCCGCCACGATGTGGAGGCGCTGGGCTGCGACTTTTACGTGTTTTCCAGCCACAAACTCTACGGCCCGGACGGGCTGGGCATGCTGTTCGGCCGTACCGACGCCCTTGGCAAGCTGCGTCATTGGCAGTTCGGCGGCGAAATGGTGCAACAGGCCGACTACCACTGCGCCACTTTCCGTGCGGCGCCGCTGGGCTTCGAAGCCGGTACGCCGCCGATTGCCAGCGTGATCGGGTTGGGCGCGACCCTGGACTACCTGTCCGCGCTCGATTCGCAAGCGGTCATCGATCATGAAGCGGCGCTGCATGACTACCTGCTCCATGGCCTGCTGGCTCGCAACGGCATTCGCCTGCTGGGCAACCCGCGCCTGGCCCTGGTCAGTTTCGTGGTCGAAGGCATCCATAACGCCGACCTGGCGCATCTGCTGACCGAGCAAGGCATTGCCGTACGCGCCGGGCATCACTGCGCGATGCCGCTGTTCAAGCATTTGAAGCTGTCCGGGGCGATCCGCGTGTCGCTGGCGCTGTACAACGACTCCGCCGACATCGAGCGTTTCTTCGACGCCTTGGATCAGGCCTTGGAGATGTTGCGATGAACCTGCCGACCGATGCCGCCACGGCGCTACGGGTTTTCCAGGACGCTTCAGGCTGGGAACAACGGGCACGGCTGCTGATGCAATGGGGTGAACGCCTGCCGCCGCTGAATGACGAGGACAAGTGCGAGGCCAACCTCGTCCACGGCTGTGAAAGCCAGGTATGGTTGGTGGGTCGCTTGCACGACGGGCACTGGCAGTTTTGCGCCGGCAGCGATGCGCGGTTGATCCGTGGCCTGGTGGCGTTGCTGCTGGCGCGGGTCAACGGGTTGCCCGCTGAGGAGTTGCGGCAGGTGGATTTGCCGGATTGGTTCAACCAGCTGGGATTGTCGCGGCAGCTGTCGCCGTCCCGTAGCAACGGTTTGAATGCGGTGTTGAAGCGGATGCTGGAGTTGACTCAGTAACGGCAATCGCGAGCAAGCTCGCTCCCGCAGGGGATTTGGTGCACGCAAATACTGCGTTCAGCCTGACCCTATGTGGGCGCGAGCTTGCTCGCGATGAGGCCATAAGCCCCTCAAACCTGAGGCTTGACCCTGTCCGCCGGTCGTCGCACACCCGCCACGATCTTATCCACAGCCTTGGTCGCCGCGACCATGCCGAATGTCGCCGTGACCATCATGACCGCGCCGAACCCTCCGGCGCAGTCGAGCTTCACGCCATCGCCGACAAAACTCTTCTGCAGACAAATGCTGCCGTCCGGTTTCGGGTAGCGCAGCTGTTCGGTGGAAAACACACAGGGCACGCTGTAGTGACGGGTCACGGTGCGGGAAAAACCGTAGTCGCGGCGCAAGGTGGAACGCACTTTCGACGCCAGCGGATCATTGAACGTACGGTTCAGGTCGCAGACCTGGATCAGCGTCGGGTCGATCTGCCCGCCTGCGCCGCCCGTGGTGATGATCTGGATCTTGCGGCGCTTGCACCAGGCAATCAGCGCGGCCTTGGCATTGACACTGTCGATGCAGTCGATCACGCAGTCGATGTTCGGCGTGATGTATTCGGCCATGGTGTCGCGGGTGACGAAATCCGCCACCGCGTGCACCGTGCAGTCGGGGTTGATCCCGCGCAAACGCTCGGCCATCACCTGCACCTTGGGTTTGCCGACGGTGCTGTCGAGGGCATGCAGCTGACGATTGGCGTTGCTGACACAGACGTCGTCCAGGTCGAACAGCGAAATCTCGCCCACGCCGCAACGGGCAATGGCTTCCGCCGCCCAGGAACCGACCCCGCCGACCCCGACGATCGCCACATGGGCCGCCCGCAGGCGTTCCAGGCCCTCGATGCCATACAAACGGGCGATGCCGGCAAAGCGTGGATCTTCTGTACTCATGACCATTACCCCAGAAACCGGCGCGCATTATAGGGCTTTGTCGGAGCAATTCGAGCCCCAGGCGCCCGGTCGCGGCATCAATTCCAGACAAACCCTCTGTGGGAGCGAGCCTGCTCGCGATAGCGGTATGACAGTCGATGAAGTATTGCCTGATACACCGCCTGCGCGCGCAAGCTCGCGCCCACAGGTTTTGTGTCAATCACCGTAGGCATACTTGGGCCCATGGTGGTGGTTTTGCTATAAGATAACCGCCATTTTGCGGGAGCCTGCCCGCTGATCTACAAGCCTTGCGTTCATTCTATATTCCCGGAGCTTCCATGACGGCCCACGCCGACCTCTCGCCGACCCTGCAACTTGCCTGCGACCTGATCCGCCGTCCGTCCGTGACGCCCGTGGATGCCGACTGTCAGAAACTGATGATGCAGCGCCTGGGCAACGCAGGCTTCAAGCTCGAACCCATGCGCTTCGAGGATGTGGATAACTTCTGGGCCAGCCATGGCAAGCACGAGGGGCCGGTGCTGTGCTTCGCCGGGCATACCGACGTGGTGCCCACCGGCCCGGTACAGGCCTGGCAGCTCGATCCGTTCGATGCGGTCATCGACGAGCATGGGATGCTCTGCGGCCGTGGCGCGGCGGACATGAAAGGCAGCCTGGCGGCGATGGTGGTGGCGGCCGAGCGTTTTGTCACCGACTACCCGGACCACAAGGGTTCGGTCGCCTTCCTGATCACCAGCGATGAAGAAGGCCCGGCCCACCACGGCACCAAGGCTGTGGTGGAACGCCTCAAGGCCCGCCAGGAACGACTGGACTGGTGCATCGTCGGCGAACCGTCGAGCACCACGCTGGTGGGCGATGTGGTCAAGAACGGCCGCCGCGGCTCCCTCGGCGCGCAATTGACCGTGCGCGGCAAGCAGGGCCACGTGGCTTACCCACACCTAGCGAAGAACCCGATCCACCTGGCGGCGCCGGCGCTGGCGGAACTGGCCGCCGAACATTGGGACCACGGCAACGACTTCTTCCCGCCCACCAGCTTCCAGATCTCCAACCTCAACGCCGGCACTGGCGCGACCAACGTGATTCCGGACGACCTGGTGGCGGTGTTCAACTTCCGCTTTTCCACCGAATCCACCGTCGAAGGCCTGCAACAGCGAGTTGCCGACATCCTCGACAAGCATCAACTGGACTGGCACATCGACTGGGCACTGTCCGGCCTGCCGTTCCTCACCGAACCGGGTGCGCTGCTGGACGCCGTGTCTTCCAGCATCCGGGACGTCACCGGGCGTGAAACCCAGGCGTCCACCAGCGGCGGTACGTCCGACGGGCGCTTCATCGCCACCATGGGAACGCAAGTGGTGGAACTGGGGCCGGTCAACGCCACCATCCACCAGGTCAACGAACGCGTGCTGGCGGCCGATCTCGACGTACTGACCGAGATCTACTACAAGACGCTGATCAAGTTACTCGCCTGATGCTCGCCTGTCCGATCTGCAGCGAACCGCTCAAGGCGCTGGACAACGGCGTGGTGTGCCCGGCCGGCCATCGCTTCGACCGGGCGCGCCAGGGTTACCTCAACCTGCTGCCGGTGCAGCACAAGAACAGCCGCGACCCTGGGGACAACCAGGCCATGGTCGAAGCCCGTCGCGCCTTCCTCAATGCCGGGCACTACGCTCCGGTGGCCCGGCGCCTGGCCGAACTGGCTGCGCAACGAGCCCCCGGTCGCTGGCTGGACATCGGCTGTGGCGAGGGCTACTACACCGCGCAGATCGCCGATGCCCTGCCCGACGCTGATGGCTACGCCCTGGACATCTCGCGGGAGGCGGTCAAGCGTGCCTGCAAACGCAACCCACGGTTGACCTGGTTGATCGCCAGCATGGCCCGGGTACCGTTGGCGGATGGTTGCTGCCAGTTCCTGGCAAGCGTGTTCAGCCCCTTGGACTGGCAGGAGGCCAGGCGCCTGCTCAGCCCTGGTGGTGGCCTGATGAAAGTCGGCCCCACCCGCGGTCACCTGATGGAACTGCGCGAGCAGCTGTACGACGAAGTGCGCGAATACACCGATGACAAGCATCTGGCCCTGGTGCCGCCGGGCATGACGCTGGAGCACAGCGAAACCCTGGAGTTTCGCTTGACGCTGGACAGCGGCCCGGATCGGGCCAACCTGCTGGCCATGACGCCCCACGGCTGGCGCGCCAGTGCCGAGCGCCGCGCCAGCGTGATCGAGCAGGCCGAGCCCTTCGAGGTCACGGTGTCGATGCGCTACGATTATTTCGTTCTTCAATAACCCTATCGGGCCCCGGGCGAGCGTTCGGGGCCGACACTAAATCCGCGAATGGATTTTTCGAGACCACAGTGAGGACATCCATGCGCCAACCCGATATCGAGATTTACCTCAAGGACGCCGATGTTGACCACAAGGCCATCGCCGCCTGGCTGAGCCAGGCCCTGGGACCTTGCAGCGAATGGACCCAGAAAGGCCAGACCTACAAATGCAAGGCTGGCGATATCCCGGTGACCTGGCTGCCCAAGGCCGTGGGCAAATGGAACAGCCTTTACCTGGAAAGCGACCGGACCCCATGGGAAGACGACATCGCCTGCGCCCGCGCCGCCTTCGCCGCGCTGAACGTCGAAGTACGCTGTGCGCCGGGCTCCTGGGTTGAAGAGGAAGGCGAGGAATCGGCGGATCGCTGGATTCGCATCAGCGCCGATGGGGAAGAAGAGATCACCTGGAAGACGGCGTGACGCTGACTTCCAGCCCACCGCAGAGCCAATGTGGGAGCGAGCTTGCTCGCGATAGCGGTAGATCAGCCAGATTAGAAGTGACTGACACACCGCTATCGCGAGCAAGCTCGCTCCCACAATGGGTTTCGCGTAGCCAGTGAATGCGGTTTACAACCCCACCACATCCTCAGCCTGCAGGCCCTTCTGCCCTTCCACCACCGCGTACTCGACCTTCTGGCCCTCGATCAGCGAACGGTGGCCTTCGCCGCGGATCGCGCGATAGTGCACGAATACATCCGCCCCGCCTTCACGCTGGATAAAACCGTAGCCCTTGGCGTCGTTGAACCACTTCACGTTGCCGGTTTCGCGTGCTGCCATGATTGCTCACTCCCAATTCTTATTTTTCAAGCCAGCTCTCCCGCCCGACGGCAAAGATAAAGCTGTACGAACTTTCGCCGCCCCGCAGCCGTCCATGGGAAGGCCGAGGCGATCAGCGACCGAGTATAAGACACACACGAAAACTCTCAACTGACTTTACTTCGCCGCTTTTTTGCCGATTTTCGACGAATCCGGCACACTAGCGACCGCTCGATTCTTTCCACTCACGCAGAAGCCGTATGACCCGCTCCCCGTTCCGTCGTCTTGTATTTGGCACCCTGCGCCGCCTGTTGTATCTCTGGGTTCGTTCCGAGACGATCAACCAGTCGTCCTTCACCCTCGATCTCGACCGCAGCCGTCCGGTGTTCTACGTCCTGCAAGACCCTTCGCTCACCGACCTGGCGGTGCTCGACACCGAATGCACCAAGGCCGGCCTGCCCCGTCCCGTATTACCGGTAGCGGTGGGGAACCTGCTGGAGCCGGCAGCCTTTTTCTATCTGACCCCGGCCCCCGACTGGCTCGGGCGCCAGGACAAGCGCGGCGCGCCCCCCACGTTGACACGACTGGTCAATGCCCTGACGCAGAACGCCGCCGAAGACGCGCAGATCATCCCGGTGAGTGTGTTCTGGGGCCAGTCGCCCGACAGCGAATCCAGCCCATGGAAACTGCTGTTCGCCGACAGCTGGGCCGTCACCGGACGCCTGCGCCGCCTGCTGAGCATCATGATCCTGGGACGCAAGACCCGGGTGCAGTTTTCCGCGCCGATCCACCTGCGCGAACTGATCGAACACGACAAGGGCCACGAGCGCACCGTACGCATGGCCCAGCGGATCCTGCGGGTGCACTTGCGCAACCTGAAGTCGGCGGTGATCGGCCCCGACATCTCCCATCGCCGCAACCTGGTCAAAGGGCTGGTGAACCAACCGTTGGTCAGGCAGGCGATTGCCGAGGAGGCCGAGCGGGAAAAGATATCCACAGAGAAAGCCAAGGCCCAGGCCCTGCGCTATGGCAACGAGATCGCCTCGGACTACACCTATACCGCTATCCGCTTCCTGGAGGTGGTGCTGAGCTGGTTCTGGAACAAGATCTACGACGGCATCAAGGTCAACCACATCGAGAGCGTGCAGAAGATCGCTCCCGGCCACGAAGTCATCTATGTGCCCTGCCATCGCAGCCATATCGACTACCTGCTGCTGTCTTACCTGCTGTTTCGCAACGGCCTGACCCCACCGCACATCGCCGCCGGCATCAACCTCAACATGCCGGTGATCGGCGGCCTGCTGCGCCGCGGCGGGGCGTTTTTCATGCGCCGCACATTCAAGGGCAACCCGCTCTATACGGCGGTGTTCAACGAATACCTGCACACGCTGTTCACTAAAGGCTTCCCCGTGGAGTACTTCGTCGAGGGCGGGCGATCGCGTACCGGGCGCATGCTGCAGCCCAAGACCGGCATGCTTGCCATCACCTTGCGCAGCTTCCTGCGCTCCTCGCGCACGCCCATCGTGTTCGTGCCGGTCTACATCGGTTATGAGCGGGTACTGGAAGGCCGTACCTACCTGGGCGAACTGCGCGGCGCCAGCAAGAAGAAAGAGTCGATCTTCGACATTTTCAAGGTCGTCGGCGCCCTCAAGCAGCGCTTCGGCCAGGTGGCAGTCAACTTCGGCGAACCGATCAGGCTGGCCCAGTTCCTCGACAGCGAACAGCCGGACTGGCGCCAACAGGCGCTTGGCCCGCAATTCAAGCCAGCCTGGCTCAACGCAACCACCCATCGTCTCGGCGAACGTGTGGCCCGGCACCTGAACGAAGCCGCCGCGATCAACCCGGTCAACCTCGTCGCCCTGGCGCTGTTGTCCACCAGCCGCCTGGCCCTGGACGACCGCGCCATGGCCCGGGTACTGGACCTGTACCTGGCCTTGCTGCGCAAAGTACCGTATTCACCCTACACCACCCTTCCCGAAGGCGATGGCCTGGCCTTGATCGAGCATGTCAAAGGCATGGACCTGCTGTCGGAACAGAGCGATGCCCTGGGCAAGATCCTCTACCTGGACGAGCAGAACGCGGTACTGATGACCTATTACCGCAACAACGTGCTGCATATCTTCGCCTTGCCCGCGTTGCTGGCCAGTTTCTTCCAGAGTACGTCGCGCATGAGTCGCGAGCAGATCCTGCGCTACACTCGCGCCTTGTACCCGTACCTGCAATCGGAGCTGTTCATCCGCTGGTCCCTGGACCAGTTGGATGAAGTGGTGGACCAATGGCTCGAAGCATTCGTCGAACAGGGCCTGCTGCGCTTCGAAAAGGACCTGTACCTGCGCCCGGCCCCGAGTTCGCGGCACTTCGTGCTGTTGACCCTGTTGTCCAAGAGCATTGCCCAGACCCTGCAGCGCTTCTACATGACGGTCTCGCTGCTGCTCAACAGTGGCCAGAACAGCATCAGTGCCGAGGAGCTGGAAGACCTCTGTACCGTGATGGCCCAGCGCCTGTCGATTCTCCATGGCCTGAATGCACCGGAATTCTTCGACAAGAGCCTGTTCCGCCACTTCATCCAGACCATGCTGGATCTCGACGTGCTGCGCCGGGACGAAGCGGGCAAGCTAAGCTATCACGAGTTGTTGGGCGAACTGGCCGAAGGCGCGGCCAAACGGGTGCTGCCGGCGGAAATCCGCCTGTCGATCCGTCAGGTGGCGTTGCATCGCAGTGAAGACGCGGCGGAACAGGTTGCCCCGGTGTCCCAGGACTGACCACCCAGGCGCCCGCTTGACCGCTGGCGCCTCCCCAACCAAGGAATTGCCCGATGAACAAGCTTCCCCTCATCGCCCTCGCGGCACTGCTCGGTGCCTGTTCCAGCGCACCGCTGGCGAGCCGGCACAGCCTCGACGGCGAAGTGTTCTACCTGCAGCGCATCGCCCTGCCACCCAGCGCGATCCTGAGCGTCAGCCTGCAGGACGTTTCCCTGGCCGATGCCCCGGCCACGGTGCTCGATGAGCAGAGCGGCCCGGTCAAAGGCCAGGTCCCGCTGCCGTTCCACCTCAGTTATGATCCGGCCCAGGTCAAGCCCGGGCACCGGTATGCCGTGAGTGCCCGTATCGAGGTGGACGGACGCGTGATGTTCATCACCACCGAACAACATACCGTGCAACTCGATGGCAATGATCCGCAGCCGTTGAAGATCCGTGTCGACGCTGCCCGCTGATTCCTTTCCCATTCACTTCAAGGACGCTGTCATGCTCCGCTCTACCCTGCGTTTCACCGGCCTGTGCGCCGGCCTGTTGATCAGTGCCCAAGCCATGGCCCTGTCCCTTGGCGACCTGTCGCAAAAAGATGCCACGGGCGGCCTCAAGGACGCCTTGACCCAAGGCGCTCAAGTCGCGGTCAAGCAACTCGGCACCCCAGGCGGCTTCAGCAACAACCCCGAGGTCAAGATCGAGCTGCCGGGCAAGCTCGGCAAGGTCGCCAGCAAGATGAAGGCCTTCGGCATGGGCGACCAGGTCGAGCAACTGGAGAGCAGCATGAACCAGGCCGCCGAGGCCGCCGTGGTCCAGGCCCAGCCGATCCTGGTCAACGCAGTGAAGAACATGAGCGTGGACGATGCCAAGGGCATCCTCAGCGGCGGCAACGACTCGGCCACGCAGTACCTGAACAAGAGCAGCCGCGAGCAGATCCGTGCCAAGTTCCTGCCTATCGTCAAGCAAGCCACCGACAAGGTCGGCCTGGCCCAGCAATACAATGCCTTCGCAGGCCAGGCCGCGACCTTCGGTGTACTGGACGCGAAAAGCGCCAACGTCGAGAACTACGTGACTGAACAGGCGCTCGATGGCTTGTTCGAAATGATCGGCAAGCAGGAAGCCGCCATTCGCCAGAACCCGGCGGCCGCGGCCACCAGTCTGGCGAAGAAGGTGTTCGGCGCGCTCTGACACCCAGCATAAACACCTGTGGGAGCGAGCCTGCTCGCGAAGCGATATCAGCCATGACACCTTCGTTGGCTGTTACACCGCTATCGCGAGCAGGCTCGCTCCCACATTGTCTTTTGGCGTCAGAGAACTGCAGTCAGGTTTTCTTGACCCTGAACCAGGCCGCATACAGCGCCGGCAGGAACAGCAGCGTCAACGCCGTCGCCACGATCAGTCCCCCCATGATCGCCACGGCCATCGGCCCGAAGAAAAGGCTGCGGGACAAGGGGATCATTGCCAGCACCGCCGCCAGGGCGGTGAGCACGATGGGTCGGAAACGGCGCACGGTGGCTTCGATGATCGCCTGCCAGGGCGTCAGTCCTGCCTCGATATCCTGCTCGATCTGGTCCACCAGGATCACCGAGTTACGCATGATCATTCCCGACAGGGCGATAGTCCCCAGCATGGCGACGAAACCGAACGGCTGGCGGAACACCAGCAAAAACAGCGTCACACCGATCAGCCCCAGGGGAGCGGTCAGGAACACCATGGCCGTGCGCGAGAAGCTGCGCAGCTGCAGCATCAGCAACGTCAGCACCACCACGATGAACAGCGGCACACCGGCATTCACCGACTTCTGGCCGCGAGCCGAATCCTCTACCGTACCGCCGACCTCCAGCAGGTAGCCATCCGGCAACTCGGCCCGAATCGGGTCCAGGGTCGGGAAGATCTGCTGGACCAGGGTCGCCGGTTGCTCCTTGCCGTAAATGTCGGCCCGCACGGTCACGCTCGGCAGGCGGTTGCGGTGCCAGATCACGCCTTCTTCGAAGCCGTACTCCAACGTCGCGATCTGGGACAGCGCAACGCTGGTGCCATTCTCGGTAGGCACCGCGAGGCTGGGCAGCAAGGACAGTTCGGTGCGTTCGTGCACGGTGCCACGCAGCAGGATCTCGATCAGCTCGTTGTCTTCGCGGTACTGGCTGACGCTGGAGCCGATGAGGGAACTCTGGAGGAACTTCGACAGGTCGACGGTGCTCACCCCCAGGGCCCGGGCGCGCTCCTGATCGACATTCAGGTACACGACCTTGCTCGGCTCTTCCCAATCCAGATGCACATTGGCCACGTAGGGGTTTTCACGCACCTTGGTCGCCACTTTCCTCGCCAGGGCCCGGACTTCTTCGATGTGCTCGCCGGTCACCCGGAACTGCACCGGGTAACCCACGGGTGGTCCGTTTTCCAGGCGAGTGACCCGTGAACGCAGGGTGGGAAACTGTTCGTTCAAGGTGCTGATCAGCCAGCTGCGCAACGGCTCGCGATCCTCGATGGTCTTGGCCAGCACCACGAACTGGGCGAAGCTGGGAGCAGGCAGTTGTTGATCCAGCGGCAGATAGAAACGAGGAGACCCGGTACCGACATAGGCCACGTAGTTATCGATGCCCGGATGATCCTTGAGCATCGCTTCCAGGCGCTTGACCTGTTCGGCGGTGTTGCTCAGGGAGGCGCCTTCCTCCAGCTTCAGGTCGACCATCAACTCCAGACGTCCCGACGCCGGGAAGAATTGCTGAGGGACAAAACGGAACAGCACCACCGAGCCGACAAACAGCAGCACCGTCAGTGCGATGACGGTTTTACGCCGACGCACGCACCACTCCACCAGGCGCCGGACGCGCTGGTAGAACGGCGTGCCATAGGGATCGGGCTGACCGTCACGAGTGCCGTGTCTGGCCGCATGGATTTTCGCCAGGTCCGGCAGCAGCTTTTCCCCCAGGTAAGGCACGAACACCACCGCAGCCACCCAGGACGCCACCAACGCCAGGGTCACCACCTGGAAAATCGAACGGGTATATTCGCCGGTGCCCGATTGCGCCGTGGCGATCGGCAGGAACCCCGCCGCCGTGATCAGCGTACCGGTGAGCATCGGGAATGCAGTGCTGGTCCAGGCATAGCTGGCGGCCTTGATCCGGTCGAAGCCCTGCTCCATCTTGATCGCCATCATCTCCACGGCGATGATCGCGTCGTCCACCAGCAGCCCCAGGGCCAGCACCAGCGCGCCAAGGGAAATCTTGTGCAGGCCGATCCCCAGGTAATACATCGCCGCGAAAGTCATCGCCAGCACCAGCGGAATCGCCAGGGCCACCACCATCCCGGTGCGCAGGCCCAGGGAAAAGAAGCTCACCAGCAACACGATCGTCAGCGCTTCCACCAGCACCTGGACGAACTCGCCCACACCGGTCTTCACCGCCGCCGGCTGGTCCGAGACCTTGCGCAGTTGCATGCCGGCCGGGAGATTGTTCTGGATCCGGGCAAACTCGGCCTCCAGGGCCTTGCCCAGGATCAGAATGTCACCGCCGTCCTTCATGGCCACAGCCAGGCCGATGGCGTCTTCGCCCATGAAGCGCATGCGCGGTGCCGGAGGATCGTTGAAACCGCGACGCACATCCGCCACATCGTCGATACGGAACGTACGATCGGCGACCCGGATGGGGAAGCTGCGAATCTCTTCCACGGTCTGGAAATTCCCCGACACCCGTAGCTGCAGGCGCTCGCTACCGGTTTCGAAGAAACCGGCGGTGGACACCGCATTCTGCTCCTCGAGGGCCTGCTGGACCGCCGCCAGGGGCAAGCCAAGGGTGGCCAGCTTTACGTTCGACAGTTCGATCCAGATCTTTTCGTCCTGCAGGCCAATCAGCTCGACCTTGCCCACGTCCTTGACCCGTTGCAGCTGGATCTGCACACGGTCGGCGTAATCCTTGAGCACACCGTAGTCGAACCCGTCGCCGGTCAGCGCGTAGATATTGCCAAAGGTTGTGCCGAACTCATCGTTGAAGAACGGCCCCTGGATACCCGGCGGCAACGTGTGGCGGATATCGGCGACTTTCTTGCGGATCTGGTACCACAGCTCGGGGATCTGTGCCGAATGCAGGGAGTCGCGGGCCATGAAGGTCACCTGGGACTCGCCCGGCCGCGAGAACGAGACGATCTTTTCGTAATCGCCGGTTTCCATCAGCTTCTTTTCGATGCGCTCGGTGACCTGCCGCGACATTTCCTCGGCCGTGGCCCCCGGCCAGTTGGTGCGAATCACCATGGCCTTGAACGTGAACGGTGGATCTTCGCTCTGGCCCAGCTTGGTGTAGGAAAGCGCACCAACGATAGCCAGCAGCAACATCAGGAACAGTACGATCTGGCGATTACGCAGCGCCCACTCGGAAAGATTGAAACCCATCGGGATTACTCCTTGGCCGCCAGGTTGACCGCACGGTTGGAGCGATCCACAGGCCGTACCTGCTGGCCGTCGAGGAGCACATGCACGCCCGCCGCGACGACCCAATCGTCGGGGCTCAAACCTTCCAGCACCGGCACGGTCTTCTCGCCGAAGGCGCCGACGCGCACCGGGACTTTTTTCAGGGTGTGGTTGGCATTGACCACCCAGACATAGGTGGCACCGTTCTCGGCGGTCAGTGCCGAGAGTGGCACCGACAGCGGAACCTTGTCGGCGGCCTGGATAAACACCCGCGCGCTCTGGCCCAGCTCGGCCGGCACGCTGCCGGCCGTGAAGGCCACCCGAGCGGCGAACGTGCGGGACTTGGGATCGGCGGCCGGCGAAAGTTCACGGATACGCCCACTGAAGCGCTGATCGGGCTGGCTCCATAGCTCCACGGAGACCGGCTGGCCGATCTTGAAGCGGCCGAAGCTCTGCTCCGGCAGGCTGATGAGCACCTCACGCTCCCCATCGGTGGCCAGGGTGAAGACCGTCTGACCGGCCGATACCACCTGCCCCACTTCCACCGAACGTCGGGCGACCACGCCATCCTGGGGTGCACGCAATACCGAATAGCTGGCCTGGTTGCTGGCCACGTCGAATTCGGCCTTGATCTGCTTGAGCCGCGCGGCGCCGGAGCGGTAAAGGTTTTCGGCGTTGTCGTATTGGGACCGGCTGACCATCTGCCGATCCAGCAAGGTCTTGTAGCGATCACGTTCGGCCCGCACCAGGTTGAGGTTGGCCTCGGCGGCGGCCACCTGGGCCCGAGTGGCCTCCAGTTGCAGGCGCACGTCCTCGGGGTCGAGCTCGGCCAATGGCTGGTTGGCCTTGACCCTCTGGCCTTCCTCCACCAGCCGGCGGCTTACCTTGCCACCGATACGGAAAGCCAGGTCCGGCTCGAAACGCGCCCGCACCTCGCCAGGATAGCTGTCCGTCGCCTGGGCCGAGGGCTCGGGCTTGACCACCATGGCAGGACGCACGGCAACGGGCACCGGTTCGTCATGGCCACACGCAGACAATAAAAAAGCCAGGCTGACTGGCAGGGCGAGGGACGACGCATAGCGGAACATGACGAGTGACCTTTCGCTAAGGGTGCTTGGAATAATTATACTGGCGAGTATGTTATTAATAGCAAACTCACCAGTCCAGTATTAACGCGAAGAATGTCGAACAATCTTTCATCCCCCAGCGGCCCCGGCCGTCCCAAGGACCTGGCCAAGCGCCAGGCCATTCTCGACGCCGCCAAGCGCCTGTTCCTGAGCATGGGCTACGCCAGTACCAGCATGGAGGCCGTGGCCGCCGAGGCTGGTGTGTCGAAACTGACGGTCTATAGCCATTTCAACGACAAGGAAACGTTGTTTTCCGCCGCGGTGATCGCCAAATGCGAGGAGCAGGTTCCCTTGCTGTTCTTCGAATGGCCGGAAGGCGTGCCGATTGAAAACGTGCTGCTGACCATCGCCCGAGGCTTCCATCAACTGATCAACAGTGACGAGTCGGTGAACCTGCATCGGCTGATCATGACCCTGGGCAGCCAGGATCCCAAGCTTTCGACGGTGTTCTACGAAGCCGGTCCCCAGCGGATGCTCACCGGCATGGAGCGTTTGCTGACCAAGGTCCACCAGAGCGGGGCCTTGAGCATCGACAAGCCCCGCCATGCCGCCGAACATTTCTTTTGCCTGATCAAGGGAGCGGCGAACTTCCGCTTGCTGTATGGCTGCGGCGAGCCGCTGGACCGCGACGCGGCCGAGGATCATGTGCGGGAAGTGGTGGGGTTGTTCATGCGGGCTTACCACCCCTAGTCCTCGGCGTATCGAAGGGCCCGATCGTGGGCTGGCCACGATGAAGGCCCCCGGTCTCAGGGCTTGAGGGCTTTCTTGGGATAGATATCGTAGCGGCTGGACTTGCCCTCCAGGCCATGACTCGGCTTGGGTCCTTCGATGCACGGTGCCTTGCGCGGACGCTTGACCACCACCCGATGGCTCGCCAGGGCCAGTGCTGCGGCCAGCAACGCCGGGGCGTCCAGGTCGTCGCCCACCAGGGGACGGAACAGGCGCATCTCCTTCTTCACCAAGGCGGTTTTCTCGCGATGGGGAAACATCGGGTCCAGGTAGATCACCTGGGGGGGGTCGCCTTCCCAGTTACGCATCACCTCGATGGCGTTGCCCTTGAACAGGCGCATGCGGGCCACGATGGGGGCGACGTCGAAATCCTCCGCGCCTCGGGCCAGGCCGTCCTCCAGCAAGGCGCCGATCAGCGGCTGGCGCTCGACCAGGCTCATGTCGCAGCCCAGGCTGGCCAGGACAAAGGCATCCTTGCCCAACCCGGCGGTGGCATCCAGCACCCGCGGACGCACGCCCTGGGCGATGCCCACCGCCTTGGCGATCATTTGCCCGCTGCCGCCACCGTACAACCGGCGATGCGCTGCGCCCCCCTCGACGAAGTCCACCCGTACCGGCCCCGGCGCGTCCGGCCCCAGTTGCTGCAGTTGCAACCCCTGCGCGCCGATCTGCAAGGCAAACTCGCCATCCTCCACCTGCAAGGGCAGCCCAAGCCGCTGGGCCCAGTGCTCGGCCTGTGGCTGGAAGGCCGGGGCCAGGGCCTCGACGTGGATGCGGCAGGCCGCGGTTCGCTCACTCATGGAAAACATGCTCAAAAAATTAAGGATCGGCAAAAACGGCCGATAACAACGGTGAACGGCATTTTGCCAGAGCTGAGCGTCGACCGAGAAAAATGTCAGACATTCAATCCACATCGATAGGCGTCATCTCCCCTTACGGCGATTACAGCCTGCGTAACACCCAAGCGCTGAGCGGCGTCAGTCACCTGTGGCAGGATTTCTTTGCCCGGGCCCTGGCCGATCAACTGGGTGAAAACGCACCGGCGCCCGGCAGCTACCAGCCGGTCGCCCTCGATGAGGCTGTTGAACCGACCCTCGGCGCCGAACTGCTGGACCACATCGTCAGCCAGCGCACCTGCGACGTGACGCAAACCCAGGTCAAACCGCCAGAACCGCTGTTCCTGCCCATCGCCGAATTCGAACTCGACCTGCTGGACAAACCCTTCCCGCCCTTCCCGCCGGAAGAAATCGTCGCCCAGCAAAAACAGCAGAACTTCGAAAGCAACTGGGTCCGCCCAATCGTCCTCACCGCTGGCCAGCCACTGCCGGAACCTGGCCCTGCGCCACAACCTCGCCCCCTGCACTTGCCGATCGCCGAGTTCGAACTGGACCTGCTGGACAAGCCTTTCCCGCCATTTCCGGAAGAGGAATTGGTGGCGCAGCAGAAGGCACTGGATTTCGACACTCGCTGGGCACGTCCGATCGTGCTGCAGAACCTGCGTATCGCCGCCTGAGGCTATCCTGACTCTGTCTGGGATATGTCTGCGCGAAGGCCAGGCGTGGCGAAATGAGAACAGCAAGCCCCGTCTCAGGTCAGCATGAACGAGTATCAAGGCTTTTCGAACAGAGCCTAGCGACAGATCCACCAGGGCCCCACGTCCAGATGGAAATGATTGCGGTGCGCCGCGTTGTAGTCCGGGCTCAGGACCACACTGAACATATCGCAGGCGCCATCCCGGGCCTGACGTAGAAAACGCGCATCGGCATTGTCCTTGGGCCAGTCCCTGAGGACGCTGATCGCACGCCCGTCGGCCAGGCGAAACCCGGCGATGTCCAGGGCGCTTGCGGTGGCATGCTGGCTGCGCGCGCCGGTCTCACGACCGTACATGTTGCGACAGGCAAAACTGCCCAGGTGATCGACCCGCTTCACTTTCTGCCCATAGGCCGCCATGGCCGCCGGCTGCAACGCATGGCGCTCGAACAGGGCGAATGCCACCGCCAGCGGGCAACTGGCCAAGAAGCTGCTGCTCAGCGCCACCTCGCTGCCCTGGACTCTTACGACATTGGTCAATGGGCAATTGCCCCTGGGATCGCTATCGGCCTGGCGAACGACCCGCAGGATAGAGGTCGCGAGGGCCTGGTCACAGAGTTGCGGATCGTTGCGCAGGGCCATCAGCTTGTAACGGGTCAGCAGGTTCGGCGGGCTGTTGATATCCAGCGGCGCCCAGGGGTTCCATTGCGGCGGCACCGCCAGCCAACCTTGCCGCACACCCAGCACCGCGCCGCCAACGATCAGCAGCAGACACGCGAATACCTTCAATCCCCGCACGGCCCGACCTCAGCCCTTGAACAACTCGTTGGCCTGCCGGAACGGCATTGAACGCCGGGTAAAAGTGAAGGTGCCCTGCTGCCTGATCTCTTCGGCGGCACGCATGAACTCACCGTACGCCGCCAGGGCCAGGGCAGAGCCGACACTGATGCGCTTGACGCCCAGCTCGCTCAACTGCGCGACCGTCAGGTCCAGTGCGCCGGACATCAGGACATTCACCGGTTTGGGCGCCACCGCCTGCACCACCGCCAGCACCTGCCCGGCGCTGCTGAGCCCCGGTGCGTAGAGCACGTCGGCGCCAGCGTCGGCGAAAGCCTTCAGGCGACGAATCGTGTCGTCCAGGTCGGGATTACCATGCAGGAAATTTTCCGCGCGAGCGGTCAGCACGAAGGGATATGGCAGGCTGCGCACCGCGTCTGCCGCGGCCTTCACCCGCGCTACGGCCTCTTCGAAGCAATAGATCGGGCTGCCTTCGCGCCCCGTGGCATCTTCGATGGAGCCCCCGACCGCGCCGGCCTGCGCCGCACGCAACAGATTGCGAGCGCACTCCTCGGGGGCATCGGCGAAACCGTTCTCCAGGTCGACTGCCACCGGCAGGTCAGTGGCCGCCACGATCGCCCGGACATTGGCGAGGGTATCTTCCAGCCCCAGCGCACCATCGGGACGTGCCAGGGAAAAGGCATGACCGGCACTGGTGGTGGCCAACGCTTCGAAACCCAGGCTGGCAAGCATCTTTGCCGAACCGGCGTCCCAGGGGTTGGGAATGACGAAAGCCTCTTCGCGTTCGTGCAGGGCCTTGAACGCCTGGGCTCGACGGGTTTGCGCATCCATGAAGTTCGCTCCTGGGCAGAGGGACGTTCGCCTCAGAGCAAACCCAGTTGCTCGGCGGCGGGCTCTCTGTATAACTCAGGCAGGGCCGGCAAGCCAGGCAATCGATGCATCAATCGCCGGTGAAAGTGTTGCGCGAGTTTTGCCGCCAGCACGTTATCGGCGGTGTGCAGGAAGATGTACGGCGTGCGTCCTTCTTCGATCCAGCCGGCGATTTTTTCTACCCAGGGCGTCAGGAACGGCTCGTTGGCCTCCAGCGCTGGATGACCGATGAAGCGTACCTGCGGGCATTGGGTGAACGCGGCCGGCCGCGGCGGCACCCGGGGCTTTTTCGACTGGGCATGAAGCACGCAGGGGTCGGTCGATGTGCAACTGAACAACGCCCGGGGGTCGAGGCAGATACGCTCCACCTCGCGGTCGAGCAACAGGCGGTTGAGCCGGCGCTCGGCATCGCCCTTGGCGAAGAATTCATCGTGACGCACCTCCACGGCCAAGGGACCTTCGAATGCGTCGATGAACCCTGCCAGCTCCGGCAATCGATCCGGCGTGAAGGCCTTGGATAACTGCAACCAGAACGGCGATACCCGTTCCCCCAAGGGGCGGAGCAATTGCACGAATGTGTCGACGGCGCTCTGGTGCTCACGCAAATCGCCTTGGTGGCTGATATCGCCGGGGAACTTGGCCGTGAAGCGAAAGTGCGAGGGCATGGTTTGCGCCCAACGCTGCACGATGGCCGCAGAGGGGCTGGCGTAGAAGGTCGTATTGCCTTCCACGGCGTTGAACACTTGGGAATAGAGGTCGAGAAAATCGGTGCTTCTGGCGTCCTGGGGATACAGGTAGTCGCGCCAGGCGTTTTCACTCCAGGACGGGCAGCCCAGGTAGTAAGGCAATGCCATCAGATGTAGAGATCGAGGCCCAGCACTTCCATATCCCAATCGACGAAGCCGGCGGTGCTCAGGTAGCTGGCCAGGGCCGTGGCGACGCTACGGGTCATGGCGCGATGGTAAATCATGTCCTGCTGACGGGCGGGAAGATTGCTCAGGCGTTGCGCGCTGGCCTTGGCGGCACGGGCAGCCAGTTGCTCTTCGGACGGGAACTCCAGTTCGCCATCGACTTCGTCGAAGTTCTCCTGATCAGCGATCCTGCCTGTACGAGGCCTGCGCTTGATGGGATAGGACTGGGATGAAACGCCGTCTATACGCATAACTGAATGCTCGGTATCAATGATGGCAATTTAGCGGCACTTTCGCAGCCGCGCAAACGCGCAAGTGATAACTAGAACACAGAAAGCCAAAAAGGTTTAAAAACCGGCAAAAAAAGTGACGACTGGCGATATCGGATGTGACTTTTGCGAGGGCAGATGACTTTGGCGGCGGATGCGCCTGTGCAGACGAATAGATGTGTGGCAAGGGGATTCATCCCCGCTCGAGCGGGCAGCATTCGCCCACCAAGCGCAAAGCGCAACACTATCGGGAGTCGCTTCGCGCCCCGGCGGGAATGAATCCCCTCGCCACAACCACAGCAGCGTTCTGGCCAAGATCGGTTCTAGCGTTCGGACTTGGGCGTGGCGACTTTGTCCCGCAGGTAAACCGGTTGGGCGTCGTCGGCGGGGATGGCTTCGCCGCGCTCCCAGGCGAAACGCGCCAGGGCCAGCAGGTCTTCGGCGTGCGGCAGCATTGTCGGATCCTGGCCGCTGAGGTTCACGGCGATTCGTGCCCCATAGCCCCATCCGGTGCCAGCGCCGAACCATTGCCCATCCGTTCCGGGCGGCAAAGCCGCGGCCTCGGGCGGCATCACCGCTTCCTGGCCCACCAGGCGCATCTCGCCGTCGATTTCGCGATAGCAGCCCCAATACACCTCATCCATGCGGGCGTCGATGGCGGCGGCCACCTGGCGGGCACCTTGCTCACGCAACGCCCGCTGGGCCAGCACCGCCAGGTTCGACACCGGCAACACCGGGCGCTCCAGCGCAAACGCCAGCCCCTGCACCACGCCGATGGCGATGCGCACACCGGTGAATGCCCCCGGTCCACGCCCAAAGGCAATCGCATCCACCGCCTGCAGGGTGGTTCCGGCATCGCTGAGCAACTGCTGGATCATCGGCAGCAGTTTCTGCGCGTGAAGGCGGGGGATCACCTCGTAATGGCTCGTGACCTTGCCGTCGTGCAGCAAGGCAACGGAGCAAGCTTCGGTCGCGGTGTCCAGGGCCAGCAGGGTGCTCATCGATGTATCCGTCAATCAGGGGAAAAAAGTGCGCCAGTATAAACAACTCCGGCCCGCAAGCGGGCCGGAGTTGGAACAGCGGATCGGTTTTTCAGCTCAGCGCCTTGAGCACCTTGTCGGTGATCGCATCCACCGAGCCGACGCCTTCGATATGGCTGTATTTCGGTTTGCCCTGGGCGGCGGACAGCTTCTGGTAGAAGTCCACCAGCGGCTTGGTCTGGGAGTGGTAGACCGAGAGGCGATGACGCACAGTTTCTTCGGTGTCGTCCTTGCGCTGCACCAGTGCTTCACCGGTGATATCGTCCTTGCCCGCGAGTTTAGGCGGGTTGTAGACGGTGTGATACACACGGCCCGAAGGCTCGTGGACGCGACGCCCGGCAATGCGCTGGACGATCTCTTCGTCATCGACGGCGATCTCGACCACGTGATCGAGCTCCACGCCAGCGGTGACCAGGGCTTCGGCCTGCGGGATGGTGCGCGGGAAACCGTCGAACAGGAAACCGTTGGCGCAGTCGGGTTGAGCGATACGATCCTTGACCAGGGCAATGATCAGGTCATCCGACACCAGGCCACCGGCATCCATGATGCCCTTGGCCTTGACGCCCAGCTCGGTTCCGGCCTTGACCGCAGCACGCAGCATGTCGCCGGTGGAGATTTGCGGGATACCGAATTTTTCAGTGATGAACTTTGCCTGAGTACCTTTACCGGCCCCGGGAGCTCCCAGCAGAATGACGCGCATCGATGTGCTCCTCAATTTTTTTATGTAAAACGCTCGGATTCGCCTCGTGGGGCCAATCTCGGAAAAACAGGATCGTGGCCGCCCAAACGGCCAAAGGCTGATCAAGATACACAGCAGGCCCGACCCACACAAGCCGCCGAAAGTCGGAGGAACCCGCGCTCGACGCGACCTTTGGAGGAGGTGGCGAACGTCGCAACCGGGCAACAAACTGTCGCCTGGTCGACCTGCGTTCCCCGGCTCCTCGCATCGCCCGGCGTCACCGGGCGAGCCGTTTCGCAGCGCTGCCTGAGCTTAGCCGGTGTTGCGCAAACCGGCGGCAATCCCTGCCACAGACACCAGCAACGCCTGTTCCACGGGGCTGCCCTGGGCCACCTCCTGCTGCCGCGAGCGCGCCAGCAGTTCGGCCTGCAGCAGGTGCAACGGGTCGAGGTAGGTGTTGCGCAGGCGAATGAATTCCAGCGTCTCTGGGCTATGTGCCAGTAGTTGCGACTGACCGGTCAACCCCAGGACCACGGAACAGGCCTGCGACAATAGGTCGCGTAAATGCGCACCCAAAGGTCGCAGCGCCGGTTCCACCAGACGCTCGTCGTAGGAGCGCGCGATGTCGGCGTCCGCCTTGGCCAGCACCATCTCCAGCATGTCGATGCGGGTGCGGAAGAACGGCCATTGCTCGCGCATCTGTCCCAGCAGTTCGCCCTCGCCGCGCTCCAGGGCCTTGCCCAGGGCGGTTTCCCAGCCAAGCCAGGCCGGGAGCATCAGGCGGGTCTGGGTCCAACCGAAGATCCACGGGATCGCCCGCAGGCTTTCGATACCGCCGGCCCGGCGTTTGGCCGGCCGGCTGCCCAGGGGCAGGCGGCCCAGCTCCTGCTCCGGCGTGGACTGGCGGAAATACTCGACGAACTGCGGGTTTTCCCGCACCACGGCGCGGTAGGCCTTGACCCCGTCGGCCGCCAGTTCGTCCATCAGGTGCCGCCATTCGGGCGTCGGCGGTGGCGGCGGAAGCAGGGTCGCTTCCAGCACTGCGGCCAGGTACAGGTTGAGGTTCTGTTCGGCGATATCCGGCAGGCCGAATTTGAAACGAATCATTTCGCCCTGCTCGGTGGTGCGGAAACGCCCCGCCACCGAACCCGGTGGCTGGGACAGGATCGCCGCATGGGCCGGGCCGCCACCACGGCCCACGGTGCCGCCACGGCCGTGGAACAGCAGCAGTTCGACTTGCTGCTCCCGGCAGATGTCCACCAGCCGTTCCTGGGCGCGGTATTGCGCCCAGGCCGCCGCCGTGGTCCCGGCGTCCTTGGCCGAGTCGGAGTAGCCGATCATCACTTCCTGCGGTCCTTGCAGGCGCGAACGGTAGCCCGGCAGCAGCAACAGTCGCTCGATCACCGGCCCGGCATTGTCCAGGTCGGCCAGGGTCTCGAACAACGGCACCACGCGCATCGGCCGCAGCACGCCGGCCTCCTTGAGCAGCAGTTGCACCGCCAGTACATCGGAGGCCGCACCGGCCATGGAGATCACGTACGAGCCCAGCGACGCCGCTGGCGCCGCCGCCACTTCCCGACACGTGGCCAGGACTTCCGCCGTGTCGGCCGATGGCTTGAAGTTGGCCGGCAACAGCGGACGCCGGTTGTTCAGCTCATCCAGCAGGAAGCCGATGCGCTGCTCTTCGCTCCAGTCGCCGTAACGGCCCAATCCCAGGTAATCGGTGATCTCGGTCATGGCGGCGGTATGGCGCGTCGAGTCCTGGCGCACGTCGAGGCGCACAAGGAACAGGCCGAACGTCACCGCCCGGCGCAGGCAATCGAGCAGCGGCCCGTCGGCGATCACCCCCATGCCGCAGTCGTGCAACGACTGGTAGCACAGTTCCAGGGGATCGAGCAGCTCGCGGTTGTTCTGCAGCACTTGCGCCGGGGCCGGCGTAGTGGCCTTGAGGGAAGCCTGGGCCCAGTTGCGGGTGGCCCGCAAGCGTTCGCGCAACTGCTTGAGCACGGCCCGATAAGGCTCGGCACTGTCTCCGGCCTGGGCACGCAGGGCATCGCTGGCCTTTTGCATGGACAGCTCGGCGGCCAGTTGATCGACGTCACGCAGGTACAGGTCTGCCGCCATCCACCGCGCCAGCAGCAACACTTCACGGGTGACCGCGGCGGTGACATTCGGGTTGCCGTCGCGGTCACCTCCCATCCACGAGGCAAAGCGGATGGGCGCGGCCTCCAGAGGCAAGCGCAGCCCGGTGGCGGCGAGCAGGGCCTGGTCGGCCTTGCGCAGGTAATTGGGGATGGCCTGCCACAACGAATGCTCGATGACCGCGAACCCCCACTTGGCCTCGTCCACGGGTGTCGGCCGGGTGCGACGGATTTCCTCGGTGTGCCAGGCTTCGGCGATCAGTCGTTGCAGACGCTGATGAATCTGCGCCCGCTCGGCGGCGGTCAGATCGCGATGATCCTGGGCCGCCAGTTGCGCGGCGATGGCGTCGTATTTCTGGATCAGCGTGCGACGGGCCACTTCCGTGGGGTGGGCGGTGAGGACCAGTTCGATCTCCAGCCGGCCCAGTTGCCGGGCCAGGGACTCGGCGCCATGCCCCTCGGCCCGAAGCCGGGCGAGCAGCTCGGGCAACACCCGCGCCTCGAAAGGCGCCGGCTGTGATTCGTCACGCCTGTGGATGAGCTGGTATTGCTCGGCGATGTTGGCCAGGTTGAGGAACTGGTTGAAAGCCCGCGCCACCGGCAGCAGTTCATCCTCGCTCAACTGGTTGAGGCTGGCACTGAGTTCGGCATCCACGGAACCACGCCGGTCGGCCTTGGCGCCCTTGCGGATCTGCTCGATCTTGTCGAGAAACCGGTCCCCGTACTGTTCGCGAATGGTGTTGCCCAACAACTCGCCGAGCAGGTGAACATCCTCGCGCAAGCGTGCATCGATATCGGTCATCAGCAGTTCTCCAGCAAATAGGTCCGGACAGCTATCGGGTGAGACGCATGAGACAGAGAGTGCCGATGCCCGTCGTGTATGACAAGCGAAGAACGGGCTCAAGGCTGCGCAGTGTCCTTGGCCATGACGGACGACTCGCGCAGCCTTGCCCGCCGAGTACCCGCCGCTCGTCAAGAAATGAACGCTTGCGTGCAACGGCGCTCTAGTCTTTTAGATAAGCCACACAACGGCTTGCCATTCACCGCGCCTGCCACGAGCAGACTGACTGAGGCCATCATGAAGATCCGTGAACTCGCCCAGCACTGGGAAGAAAACGCCAAGGGTCATCTGACCCAGACCGGCTACACGATTCATCTGGATGTGGAAGCCGCCGCACGCCTGGCGGCGATCTGCGAGATGTACCCCAAGCGCCAACCCGAGGAACTGCTCGGCGAACTGATTGGCGCCGCGCTGGAGGAGCTGGAAGCGAGCTTCCCCTATGTGAAGGGTTCCCACGTGGTTGCCACCGACGAAGAAGGCGATCCGCTGTATGAAGACGTCGGCCCGACGCCGCGGTTTCTCGCCCTGTCCCGTCGTCATCTGCATGAGCTTTGCTCGCAGAACGATAAATCCAAGCACTGACTTCCCCTGCCCTCTGCGCCTGGAAGCTGTCGAAGGCCGCGATCCGCTCGCTCGAACACGCAGGCGGATCGCGGCCCCGGGCAGTCTGCAGCCCCTTCTCAAACCCCCTCCCCATACCGCTGCGCGCCTTGAAAGTTCAGCTTTTTTTCGGTTGACCGATCAGTCAGCAATGCTTTTTGGCGATTGGCCATCTTCGCTGAACTTTTGAAAAACGCCTCGGGTCACACCGAGTAACCATACTGGAACGGTCGTTTAAATAAACGCACCCTGCCGTCAGCGGCAAACAGGCGTCCCGGCTTCGGTTTCAGCATGGATTTTTAGTTTCCCAGGAGTTTTCCAATGGAGTTGAAGCCTATGAATACCTGCACTGCCAAACCCTCGATCAATGGCCTGCGCGGTCTGAAGCTGGCCGCCCTGGCCATCGGTAGCAGCTTCATCCTGGCCGGTTGCGCCGGCAACCCACCGTCGGAGCAGTACGCGGTAACGCAATCGGCGGTCAACAGCGCCGTCAGCGCCGGCGGCACCGAGTTCGCCGCGGTGGAAATGAAGGCCGCCCAGGACAAGCTCAAGCAAGCCGAAATCGCGATGCACGACAAGAACTACGAAGAAGCCCGGCGACTGGCCGAACAGGCCGAGTGGGACGCGCGCGTCGCTGAGCGCAAGGCCCAGGCCGCCAAGGCTGAACAGGCACTCAAGGACTCTCAGAAAGGGGTTCAGGAATTGCGTCAGGAAGGCATGAACAAGGTTGTTCAGTAATCCATTCATGCCTCGACGTATTGCTCATTGATAAAAGGACGACCGACTATGATGCACAAACACTTGATGATGCCCGCCCTGCTTGCCGCCTGCGTATCCCTGGCCGCTTGCTCCCACGACCCGAACGTGAACCTGGAACAGGCCCGCACCAATTACAACGGCCTGCAGGCCGATCCGGCGGCCACCAAGGTCGCCGCACTGGAAACCAAGGAAGCCGCCGATTTCCTGGCCAAGGCCGACAAGGCCTACATGGACAAGGAAGACGAAGCCAAGGTCGACCAACTGGCCTACCTGACCAACCAGCGTGTTGAAGTAGCCAAGCAGACCATCGCCCTGCGCAACGCCGAAGCCGAGCTGAAAAACGCCGGTGACGAACGTGCCCGCGCGCTGCTGGAAGCCCGTAACGCACAGATCAAGCAGCTGCAGGACAGCCTCAACGCCAAGCAGACCGAGCGCGGTACGCTGGTGACCTTCGGCGACGTGCTGTTTGCCACCAACAAGTCTGACCTGCGCGCCAGCGGCATGACCAACGTGAGCAAACTGGCGCAGTTCCTCCAGGAAAACCCGGACCGCAAGGTGATCATCGAAGGCTATACCGATAGCACCGGTTCGGACTCCTACAACCAATCGTTGTCCGAGCGCCGCGCCAGCTCCGTGCGCACCGCCCTGGTGAAGATGGGCGTCGACCCGGCCCGCATCGTGACCCAGGGTTATGGCAAGGAATTCCCGGTGGCCGACAACACCAGCGTCTCGGGCCGCGCCATGAACCGTCGGGTGGAAGTGACCATTTCCAACGACAATCAGCCAGTGGCTCCGCGTTCGACCATGAGCGCCAACTGATCGGCTGAGTGCAACGAAAAAGCCCCGCCTGACTTCAATCAGGCGGGGCTTTTTCATGGCCGCACACATTTTGTTGAGCCCATCGTCTCCCCTGTGGGAGCGAGCTTGTTCGCGCTGGCGGCAGATCAGTCGACATAGGCGTTGGCTGATCGCCTTCATCGCGAGCAAGCTCGCTCTTACAGGGGGACTGTAGCGCCCTTGTGGTTACGGCTGGAGCTTCTGCGGCGTCTCCTGCCCCATGCACCGCACTGCACGTTTCTTGTTGTTGATCAGCACCCCGGTCAGGCCTTTCTGTTCGGTGTCGAACAGCACCAGCACGCCGTCGATGCACTGGGCCACCTGGGGCGCCGGTTCCAGGGAGACCTTGTAGTCTTCGCCCGGCACCGTCTTGAGCATGGTGAAGTCACTGAGCAGCAACGCATCCTCGGGCTTGGCGAAGTGCAGGTAACCGTAGTACCAGAGCACCGCAACGGTG
The DNA here is from genome assembly GCF_900101215.1 of Pseudomonas sp. NFACC32-1. Taxonomy (NCBI): domain Bacteria; kingdom Pseudomonadati; phylum Pseudomonadota; class Gammaproteobacteria; order Pseudomonadales; family Pseudomonadaceae; genus Pseudomonas; species Pseudomonas sp. NFACC32-1. Next base: position 324,122 of record NZ_FMUL01000004.1, on the reverse strand, counting down.
CCGAGGATGCTGCAGATACCGGTGATGATCAGGGGGATGGCATTACGTTCTTCGCTCATTGCGTGCTCTCTGGAGATTCAGCGGAGGTTTTCGGGTAGTTGGGGACTTCGCCGAGGCGGCGCAGGCCGTCGAAATGCTGCGGGTCATCAAGATAGCGCAGCATCACCGTGCGCCAGACCGGGTCGGCGAACGTCTGCACGTGACCGCCGCGGGTCAGTTGCAGCACCCGCGGCGGCGGCGCAGCTTGATACAGACGGATGCCGTTGGAAAGCGGCACGATCGGATCGTCCAGGCTGTGGTAGATCAATTTCGGCACACCGGTCAGTCCAGACACCGAGCCGATGGCGCTGTCGCCATCGGGCACCAGCCAGGACAGCGGCACCTGGAAGGCCCAGGTCACCCAGGAGGTGCTCAGGGCGAAACGTCCGACGTCGCGATAACTGGCGGGCACGCCGTCCAGCACCAGGGCCTTGAGTTGCCGCTGGCGCTGCGGATGATCTACCAGGTAATGCACTGCCAGAGCGCCACCCAGGCTCTGGCCCAGCAGCACCAGTGGCTTGCCCTGGACCTGGGGCGCCTGGTCCAGCCACTGGAAAGCCGCATCGATGTCCTGGTAGATCGCCGGTAGGCTCGGCTCCCCTTCGGACAGGCCGTAGCCGCGATAATCGACCATCAACACCTGATACCCCTGCTCCGGCAGCCACCAACTGCCGCCCAGGTGCCAGGCCAGGTTGCCGCCATTGCCGTGCAGGTGCAGCACCGTGCCCTTGAGCTCCACGCCTGGTTTGACGGGCAGCCACCAACCCCGCAGCTTGAGGCCGTCAGCGGTGGTCAGGGTCACGTCGCGGTACTCGAGCCTGGCCCGCTCAGGGGTAAATGGCAGACCGCGCTCGGGGTAGAACAGCAGTGAGCTGCAACCGCTCAGGACCAGTAGCAGGCAAAAGATGCCGAGGATTCGCATCCGGTGAAACCTCGCAAGATCAGGGTTGAAACATACCCCCCTGGTGGGAGCGAGCTTGCTCGCGATAGGGGCGGTGCAGTCACAGCTATGTTGACTGTCCTGACGCTATCGCGAGCAAGCTCGCTCCCACAGGGGTGGGTGTTGTGTTCAAAGGATATTGGAATAATCCGCTTCGATCCGATCCAGGCTCAGGTGGTTCAGGAAGTTGGAGAAACACATCCAGGCCGACAGGGCGTTCATGTCGCGGAACTGCTCGGGCAAGTACTTGGGCGGCACCACCAGGCCTTCGTCCACCAATTGGCGCAGGGTGCGCATGTCCTCCAGGGTGGTCTTGCCGCAGAACAGCAGCGGCACCTGCTCCAGCTTGCCTTTGCGCACGGCCAGCTGAATGTAGTTGTAAACCATGATGAAGCCCTTGAGGTAGGACAAGTCTTTGGTGAATGGCAGACCGGTCGGCACCGAGCCACGGAAGACCCGGCTGGCGTTGCCGTAGCTTTCAGCCATCTCGAAGCCCTGCTCGCGGAAGAACTCGAAGATCTGCAGGAAGTCGGCGCCCTCTTCCACCATATGGATCGCCCGGGTGCGGTTGGTGAGCTTGCGCAGCCGGCTGGGGTAGGACGCGAAGGTGATGATTTCCATCAGGATCGCCAGGCCTTCCTGGGTGACCGTGGACGAGGGCGGGCCCTTGGACAGGAAGGTGCAGATCGGCTGGTTCAGCCCGTTGAGGGTGGTGCCCACATGCACCAGGCCTTCGTGGACCTCCAGGGCGCGCACGTCCCGCTCGTTGAACATCGCGTCGGTACGGATCTTGATGTAGTCGGCACCCGCCGCCGCGTCGGCCACGATCCCGTCGGACTCGAAAACCCGGATGGTCTCCTCCGCCTCGCCGAAGACACGGTTGAGGCGATGCTGCAGCAGGCTGACCGCCTCCTTGGCGCTGAGCACTTTCGGCTCATCCTTCAGATCGCCACGGCCGTCGATGTTGTTCAGGTAGTCGGAAAGCATCAGGCCCAGATCGGACAGGGTCGGGTCGCCGGCATGGAAGGCATCGGAGGCGGCGCCATACAGTTCCTGGGAAATCAGCCCGAAATCCTCGGTGCCGCGCGCTTCGAGCATGCGCACCACCATGCGGTATTCCTTGCACATGCGACGCATGATCTGGCCGACCGGGTTGAACTGCCCCAGCTGGCGGGTGATGTCCCGCTCGATGTTCTGGAACTCCAGCTTTACCCCGCTGGAGTCGAAGGACAACGGTCGGTTGAGGTAATAGTCGCGGTCCACGGCGGGCAATTCCTTGCCCTTGGCCTTGAGAAACCCCTTGCGGATGTTCTCGTCCCATTTCACCGCGTCGAGAATGCGAATCGGCGTTTGCGCCAGCACTATGCGATCGGACAAGGTGCGTATCGTCTGCTGGTATTCGTCCACCCGGAACTCCTGTGAAAAAACGTCCGCTTGTTGCAGTAATGGGCCTGGAGTCTACCGGGATTTGAGCCGCTGGTAGCGCACGGCTTCCGAGAACACGTCGGAATTGGCCGGATCGTCGAGGTAACTGAAGACCCTGCCCATGTCGCTGTCCACCAGCACGCCGTCGCCCTCTTCGCTGTGATTCGGCTGGCCGCTGAGGATTTTCTGGCCAATGGCCTGGTTGATCTGTTCCATGTCCAGGTTGTAGACCACCAGTTCCTGCTTGTCGGTCAGTTCGAAACCGGCGATCACGTAGTGCCCGCCATACCGGGCCGGGACCTTGGCCGACAGGTACCAGCGACTGCCATGACGGGACACGGTCAGCGCGATGGCCTCGCGCTCCTGGGGGCGGGCCCTGAAGTACGTGATGGCCTGGTAACGGTGCCTGCCGACCTGGGTCAGCTCCAGGTTCAGCGGCTCGCCCCAGGCATTGGTGCTGGTCCAGTGACCCAGCAGGCCTTGGGGCGCGGCCTCACTGTCGGGCAACGGCGCCGTGAAGGACACCAGGCAGCCGCTGAGCAGCAGCAACGACACAGCCATGACAACGACACGCCAGGCTTTCATTCGAACTCCCTAGGCACACGATGCGTTGTCCGCAGGGGGACCGGGTGTTTACACCGACGCCAGTACCAGGTGCATGTAGCGGGTCAGGATACCGAGCATGTCTTCTTCAGCGACCGGCTCGGCGCCATTGAGCAAGCCCTGATATTCCATCCGACCGATAATCGCCGTCAACACTTTGGCATCCTGTTGCGGCTCGCGGGAGCCCAACACCTGGAAAAACTGGCAGGTGCCATGCAACAGGATCTGCTGGTGGGAACGCACCAGGTCCGCCAGGCGCGGGTTGAGCAGCGCTTCCTGGCGGAAGGCCTGCTCGGCCATCAGGTAGTCGCGACGACTGTGCAGTTGATGCTGCACGTAGTCGGCCGTCATCCGGGCGATATCGTCGGCCAGTTGCGAGCGGGATTCGGGGCTGCCGTCGCCATAGGCGACCATTTCGCGCAGCAGCCCTTCGTTGTTGGTCCACAGCTTGGCCATGAAGGCCGCGCTGCGCTCCACGTATTGGGCGAAGGTATCGGTGAGCAGGTCATCGATGTCCTTGAAATAGTAGGTGGTGGCCGACAATGGCACACCGGCCTCGGCCGCCACCGCCCGGTGTCGCACCGCCCGCACGCCATCGCGCACCACGATACGCATGGCCGCATCGAGAATCTGCTGGCGACGCTGTTCACTGCCCTGTCGGCTGGCCTTGCGACCCTGGTACTGAACACTTTCAGCGACAGCGGTGGCGACGCCCGCTGCACCTTCTTGAGCCATTGCACGATTCACGACAGGTCTTTCCTCGCTATTTCAAAAGTAACCAATTGATACGTTTGTACCAGACAGGCAATAAAAAGCCGCCTGTGATAGGCGGCTTTTTAAATGAAGCACTTACGCTTGGGGCCGCATGTGCGGGAAGAGAATGACATCCCGGATCGACGGCGAGTTGGTCAGCAACATCACCAGGCGATCGATGCCAATGCCTTCACCGGCGGTTGGCGGCATGCCGTATTCGAGGGCCCGGACGAAATCGGCATCGTAGTGCATGGCTTCGTCGTCGCCGGCGTCCTTGTCGGCCACCTGGGCCATGAAACGCTCGGCCTGGTCTTCGGCATCATTGAGCTCGGAGTAGGCGTTGGCGATTTCGCGACCACCGATGAACAGCTCGAAGCGGTCGGTCACGTTCGGGTTCTCGTCGTTACGGCGAGCCAGCGGCGACACTTCGAACGGGTACTGGGTGATGAAGTGCGGCTGCTCCAGCTTGTGCTCCACCAGTTCCTCGAAAATCATCACCTGCAGCTTGCCCAGGCCTTCGAAGCCGAGCACCTTGGCGCCGGCCTTCTTGGCGATGGCACGGGCTTTCTCGATGTCCTGCAGGTCGGCCGCAGTGATGTCCGGGTTGTACTTGAGGATCGAGTCGAAGACCGACAGGCGCGCGAACGGCTCGCCGAAGTGGAACACCTTGTCGCCGTACGGCACGTCGGTGGTCCCCAGCACCAGTTGCGCCAGCTCGCGGAACAGCTCCTCGGTCAGGTCCATGTTGTCTTCGTAATCGGCGTAGGCCTGGTAGAACTCCAGCATGGTGAACTCGGGGTTGTGCCGGGTCGAAACGCCTTCGTTACGGAAGTTGCGGTTGATCTCGAAGACTTTCTCGAAGCCACCGACCACCAGCCGCTTGAGGTACAGCTCCGGCGCGATGCGCAGGAACATTTCCATGTCCAGTGCATTGTGGTGGGTTTCAAACGGCTTGGCCGCCGCGCCGCCAGGAATGGTCTGCAGCATCGGCGTCTCGACTTCGAGGAAGTCGCGCTTCATCAGGAAACTGCGGATGTGGGCGATGACCTGGGAACGCACGCGGAAGGTCTGGCGCACGTCTTCATTGACGATCAGGTCGACGTAGCGCTGGCGATAGCGCTGCTCGGTGTCGGTCAGGCCGTGGTGCTTGTCCGGCAGCGGGCGCAGGGACTTGGTCAGCAGGCGCACGCTGGTCATTTCAACGTACAGGTCGCCCTTGCCGGAACGGGCCAGGGTGCCTTCGGCAGCAATGATGTCGCCCAGGTCCCAGGTCTTGACGGCGGCCAGGGTTTCTTCCGGCAGGGTCTTGCGGTTGACGTAGACCTGGATGCGACCGGTCATGTCCTGGATCACCATGAAGGAACCACGGTTGAGCATGATACGACCGGCCACCTTGACTGGAATCGCCGCCTCTGCCAGCTCTTCCTTGGTCTTGTCCGCATACTGTTTCTGCAGCACGTCGCAGTAGGCGTCGCGGCGGAAGTCGTTGGGGAAGGCCTGGCCCTTGGCGCGCTCGGCAGCAAGCTTTTCCTTGCGCAGGGCGATCAGGGAGTTTTCTTCCTGTTGCAGGGCTTGCGGGTCGAGTTCTAGGTCGCTCATGTCTTAAAGGATTCCATCACAGGTTCGTTGCCCCCGGCCCCGGGGCCAGGGTTTGCCGGCGAGCAGCGCTTTCATGCAAGCCTGCCCGCCCGCCGCATGGGTGTTGCGTTACAGCCCTTGTTTGAGGCTCGCTTCCAGGTATTCGTCGATGTCGCCGTCGAGCACCTTGTCGCAGTCACTGCGTTCGATGTTGGTGCGCAGGTCCTTGATGCGCGAGGCATCGAGTACATAGGAACGGATCTGGTGACCCCAACCGATGTCGGACTTGCTGTCTTCCAGTGCCTGGGAGGCCGCGTTGCGCTTCTGGATCTCCTGCTCGTACAGGCGGGCCCGGAGCATCTTCATCGCGGTGTCTTTGTTGGCGTGCTGGGAGCGTTCGTTCTGGCAGCTCACCACGGTGTTGGTCGGTACGTGGGTGATCCGCACGGCCGAGTCGGTGGTGTTGACGTGCTGGCCACCGGCGCCCGAGGAACGGTAGGTGTCGATGCGCAGGTCCGCCGGGTTGATCTCGATTTCCACCTTGTCGTCGATCTCGGGGGAGACGAACACCGCCGAGAACGAGGTGTGGCGACGGTTGCCGGAGTCGAACGGGCTCTTGCGCACCAGGCGGTGAACACCGATCTCGGTCCGCAGCCAGCCGAAGGCATATTCGCCCTTGATGTGCACGGTGGCGCCCTTGATCCCGGCGACTTCACCGGCCGACAGCTCCATGATGGTGGCGTCGAAACCCCGTTTGTCGGCCCAGCGCAGGTACATGCGCAGCAGGATGTTGGCCCAGTCCTGGGCTTCGGTGCCGCCGGATCCGGCCTGGATGTCCAGGTAGGCGTTGTTCATGTCCATCTCGCCGCTGAACATGCGGCGGAATTCCAGCTTGGCCAGGGACTCGTCGAGGCGTGTCAGTTCGGCGACCACGTCGGCGACCGCGCCTTCGTCGTTCTCTTCGACGGCCATGTCCAGCAGGTCGCGGCAATCGGCCAGGCCGCTGGACAACTCGTCCAGGGTCTCGACGATCTGCGCCAGCGCGGAACGTTCGCGGCCCAGTTCCTGGGCGTACTCAGGCTTGTTCCAGACACTCGGATCTTCAAGCTCGCGATTGACCTCGGTCAGACGCTCATGCTTTTGATCGTAGTCAAAGATACCCCCGAATAGTTTCGGAGCGCTCGGACAGGTCCTTGATGGTGTTAAGGATCGGGTTGATTTCCATGGCGGGCAGCACTCGTTGGCGAACTTTTGAAAGCCGGCGAGTATAACGTAATCAAGCGCCAGCGGCAGCCCGCCTGGCGGCTTTAGGGGCAATGAGATCAAGACCGGGCCTGGTACCCCCTGTGGCGAGGGGCGGTGCGACGTTTCGCTAAATCCCCTCGCCACAGCCGCGTGCATCATCGACCCAAGGTCATTCGATCCCCACCCGGTTGCGGCCATTGTGCTTGGCCATGTACAGCCCCTTGTCCGCCGCCGAGATCAACTGGCGACAATCGCCACCCTGCTGCGGCGTGACGGTGGAGACACCGATGCTGACGGTCAGGTTCTCGCCGCCGTCGGGAGTGGTGTGGGGGATTTTCAGGGCGACCACACTCTGGCGCAGCTTCTCGGCCATCAACCGGGCACCGCCGGGCGAGGTACCGGGCAGGACCAGGGCGAACTCTTCTCCCCCGTATCGAGCCGGCAGGTCGGATGGCCGGCTGCAAGCGTCTCGGATCGCCGTAGCGACCTTGCGCAAGGCCTCGTCGCCCTCCAGGTGACCGAAGTTGTCGTTGTAGGACTTGAAGTAGTCCACGTCGATCATCAGCAGCGACAGCTGGGACTGGTCCCGGATCGCCCGCCGCCATTCGAGCTCGAGGTACTCGTCGAAATGCCGGCGATTGGACAAGCCGGTCAGGCCATCGGAGTTCATCAAGCGTTGCAGCACCAGGTTGGTGTCGAGCAGTTGCTGCTGGCTGACTCGCAGGGCGCGATAGGCCGCGTCCCGCTGCAACAGCATCATGTAGGAGCGCGAGTGATAGCGGATGCGCGCCACCAGTTCGATATTGTCCGGCAGCTTGACCAGATAATCGTTGGCGCCAGCGGCGAAGGCCGCGCTCTTGACCAGGGGGTCCTCCTTGGTGGACAGGACGATGATCGGGATGTCGCGGGTGGCCGGGTGGTTGCGGTACTCGCGCACCAGGCTCAGGCCGTCGAGGCCGGGCATCACCAGGTCCTGGAGAATCACCGTCGGCTTGATGCGCACGGCATGGGCGATGGCCTGGTGCGGGTCGGAACAGAAATGGAAGTCGATGTTGTCTTCGTTCGACAGCCCGCGTCGCACCGCCTCGCCGATCATCGCCTGGTCGTCGACGAGAAGGACCATGGCGGCATTCTCGTCACGCTTGAAATCGTCGAGCTGTAATTCGTTCATGAGGCTCACCTGAGTACGGCTTTGACCAGGACTGCTGGGGTTGTCATTGTGCAAAAATCTCTACCAGCCGGGGGGCTATGTCGTCGAGGGTCAGGATCTGCGTCGCCGCGTCGATGGCCGCTGCCGCCTTGGGCATGCCATACACCGCGCTGCTTCGCTGGTCCTGGGCGATGGTCACGCAGCCTTGCTGGCGCATCAGTTTAAGCCCTTGTGCGCCATCGCGGCCCATGCCGGTAAGCAAGACACCCACCGCATCACCGTTCCAGAAGTGGGCGACGCTTTCGAAAAACACATCGATGGAAGGCCGATAGATCTCGTTGACCGGCTCGGCGGTGTAGGCCAGGGTGCCATTTTTCAGCAGGCGTAAATGATGGTTGGTGCCAGCCAGCAGCACCGTGCCATTTTGCGGCGGCTCGCCGTTTCGCGCCAGGCGCACCTTGTGGCCCGACACACTGGCGAGCCACTCGGCCATCCCGGCGGCGAACACCTCGTCCACATGCTGGACCAGGACAATGGCCGGGCCAAAGTCCCGTGGCAAGGCCTTGAGCAGGACTTCCAGCGCCGCCGGCCCGCCCGCGGACGAACCGATGGCCACCAGCCCGTTGCGGGACGCCGCGGCACGTTGGGCCGCCGGTACGGGACGCTCGCGACTGCCCCGCTCGCCGATCAGCCAGCCGATGTTGGTGATCTTGCGCAGCAACGGTGCCGCCGCGTCCTCCGGGTTGCCGACGCCCAGGGCCGGCGTATCCACCACGTCCAGGGCGCCGTTGCCCATGGCTTCGAACACCCGGTGCACGTTCTGCTGGCTGTCGCCGGTGACGATGAGGATGGCGCAGGGGTTGTCGGCCATGATCCGGCGCGTGGCTTCCACGCCATCCATGACCGGCATGAGCAGGTCCATCAGGATCAGGTCGGGGGTGTATTCGGCGCAACGCTGCACCGCCTCGGCGCCGTTGGCAGCCACCCAGACCAACTGGTGGGCCGGCTCGAACGCCAGCGCGCGGCGCAGGGCCTCGACTGCCAGGGGCATGTCATTGACGATGGCAATCTTCAAGAACGCGCTCCTCCGATCAGTTCCACCACGGCATCGAGCAAGGCGTCGTCATGGAAACTCGCCTTGGCCAGATAATAGTCGGCCCCCGCGTCCAGGCCACGGCGGCGGTCTTCTTCCCGATCCTTGTAGGACACCACCATCACTGGCAGCGATTGCAGGCGGTTGTCGCGCCGCAGCAGGGTCACCAGTTCGATGCCGTCCATGCGAGGCATGTCGATGTCGGTGATCAGCAAGTCGAAATCCTCGGAGCGCAGGGCATTCCAGCCGTCCATGCCGTCCACTGCCACGGCGACATCGTAGCCGCGCCCCAGCAGCAGCTTGCGCTGCAATTCACGCACGGTCAGGGAGTCATCCACCACCAGGATCCGCTTGCGCGGGGCCTGGGCCTGGTCCTGGCGGGCGATGCGCTCCAGGCGTCCGGTATCGAGCAGCTTGTCCACCGAGCGCAGCAGGTCTTCGACATCGACGATCAGTGCCACCGAGCCGTCGTCCAGCAAGGCGCCGGCGGAAATGTCCTGGACCTTGCCCAGGCGCTCGTCCAGCGGCAGGACCACCAGGGTCCTTTCGCCGATGATGCGCTCCACCGCCACGCCGTAGATCGTCTCGCGCTCGCGGATCACCACCACCTTGAGAGTCTGGCCACTGTTGCGGGTTGCCGGACGGTTGAGCAACTGGCTGGCGGCGACCAGCCCGACATGCCGGCCTTCATGCCAGAAATGCTGGCGACCCTCGACCTGTACGATGTCTTCCGGCGCCAGGTCGCACATGCGTTCGATGTGCGCCAGGGGAAAGGCATAGGCTTCGGAGCCGACTTCCACCACCAGGCTGCGCACTACCGAAAGCGTCAGCGGCACTTCCAGGTGGAAACGGCTGCCCTCGCCTGCGGTCTGCTCCAGTACCACCGCGCCACGCAGCTGCCGGACCATATGCTGGACGGCATCCAGGCCGACGCCGCGTCCGGAGACTTCGGTGACCCTGTCTCGCAGGCTGAAGCCGGGCAGGAAGAGAAAGGCCAGCAGTTCCTCTTCACTCAAGCTGGCAGCGGTGTGCTCGGGCGAAAGGCCGCGCTCGACGACGCTGCGGCGCACCCGTTCCAGATCGACGCCGGCCCCATCGTCGGACAATTGCAGGACCAGCAGACCGGCCTGATGGGAGGCACGCAGGCGGATCAGGCCCTCGGCAGGCTTGCCTGCCAGCAACCGTTGATCCGGGGATTCGATACCGTGGTCCACGGCGTTGCGCAGCAAATGAGTCAGCGGGGCTTCGAGCTTTTCCAGGACGTCGCGGTCCACCTGGGTTTTCTCGCCTTCGATTTCCAGGCGCACCTGCTTGCCCAGGCTGCGACCCAGGTCCCGGACCATCCGCGCCTGGCCAGACAGTACGTCGGCGAATGGACGCATGCGACAGGCCAGCGCCGTGTCGTACAGCACCTGCGCCCGTTGGCTGGCCTGCCAGGCAAACTCATCCAGCTCGGCCACTTTCTGCGCCAGCAACTGTTGGGTCTCGGCCAGCAGGCGCCGGGCGTCACCCAGGGCCTCCTGGGCCTGAAGACTCAAGGCGTGATCCTTGAGGTGCACGTTCAGCTCTTCCAGGGCGCGCAAACCGTTGCCTTGCTGGCGCTTGAGCCGTTGCATCGTCGCCAGCCAGGGCCTGAGGCGCTGGGTTTCCACCAGGGATTTGCTCGACAGGTCCAGCAGGCTGTTCAGGCGCTCGGCGGTGACCCGCAGCACCCGCTCGCCCCCTTCACTGACCCGCTTGCCCTTGGGGGCCGGCTCCATGGGCGCGGGCGCTGGCTCCAGTTCCGGCAACTGGACCGGCATGGGCTCGATGGGCCTGGCGCTGACCGCCGCCGGTGCACCGGAGGGGTCGAGCAAGCGGGCCATCAGCGCCACGTATCCTTCGACATCGGACGCACCGACGCTGTTGCCCGGCGTGGCGATGCGCGTCAGCAGGTCGGTGCCTTGCAGCAAGGCATCGATGTGCTCGGCGCTCAGGCGCAGGCGTCCTTCCTGGGCGCTGACCAGGCAATCCTCCATGACATGGGCCACGCTGACCCCGGCGTCCACCCCGACGATCCGCGCCGCGCCCTTGAGAGAGTGAGCGGCGCGCATGCACGACTCCAGGTGCTCGACCTGGGTCGGATCGCGCTCCAGGGCCAGCAGACCGGCGCTCAGCACCTGGACCTGGGCTTCGGCTTCCAGGCTGAACAGTTCCAGCAACGAGGCATCGCGCATCTGATCGGGGGTCATGACAGGCTCCGGGCCACGGCACTCAACAACTGCTCCTCGTCCAGCCAACGCAGGCTGCGCTCCCTGAAGGGCAGCACGCCACGGGTGTATTTGTCGCCAGATGGCGACGCGGCCGCCAGGATGCGTTCGTCGATGGCATGGATGCCGTCCACTTCATCCACAGGCATCACCACCGGCCCGCCCTGGGCCGCGACGATCAGCATGCGCGGCATGATCCGTCCACCGGATGCCGCGGCCGAGCCCGGTTCCAGATCCAGCAGTTGCACCAGCGACAGACAGGCCACCAGCGCCCCGCGCACATTCGCCACTCCCAGAAGGGCTCGCGAGCGCTGGTGCGGCAACGAATGGATCGGCTGCAAGGGCGCCACTTCCACCAGGCTGCGGGTGGTCAGCGCCAACCACTCCTCGCCCAGGCGGAACATCAGCAGCGAACGGGTGACAACATCGCTGTCCACTGGGGCATGGACCTGCTCCCGGTCGTCCTGTCGAAGGGCATAGCGGTCGAGCAGGCGAGTGGCCGCCGCCGAATACACCGAACAGTTGCGGCAATGAATATGCTCGGCCAGCAACGGACAGGACTTGTCCCCCAGTACGCCGATGCGGTTCCAGCAATCGTCGATGGCCTGGGCATCGTCACGGGTGACGTCATGGAAAACCGAACCGCTCATCGTGGATGCTCACTGTCAGCCGCGCGCCCGCTGCGGGCGGCGCGTTCCTGCAATCGACGGGCTCCGGCCGCGTCCCCCTGGGAAGCCAGCAGCGCCGCCAGATGCACCAGGGCCTCGGCGTGTTGCGGCTCAAGATAAAGCGCCTTGCGATAGAAACCCTGGGCCTGGAGCGCATTCCCGGCCATGTCGCTGAGCAGGCCCAGCCAGTAGAACACCTGGGCCTTGGGTGGATGGTTGCTCAAGTATCGCTCGCAGGCGGCCCGCGCCTCGGCGCTTTTGCCAGCATTGGCGAGCGTGGCGATATCGGCCAACAAGGTGGCGGCGTCGCTGTCTTTCGCCGGAGCTACTTTCGTCGGAGCCACTTTCGGCGAGGCCATTGGCGTCACGCTCGCCATGAACGGCCGGGGCCGGGCGGGCGCAGGGGCCACGGGCGGCACGACACGGGGCGGCAGCGGCGCAGGCACCAGGGTGGGCAACGGCTGCGGTTCGGCGACACCCTGGCGGCTGAATGCGAACGACTGGGGCACGCCGATCGAGCGCAGGCCCAGCCGCCCCAGCAGGCTGCCCTCGGCGGGACCGATGAACAGCACGCCGTCCTGGTGGGTCAGGCGCTTGAGCACCTCGAATACCAGCCGTTGGGTCGGCTGGTCGAAATAGATCAGCAGGTTGCGGCAGAACACGAAATCGTAGGGGGCCTCGTTCGCCAGCAAGGCCGGATCCAGCAGGTTGCCCACCTGCAGGCGCACCTGCTCGCGGACCCGCTCGCCGAGACGATAGCCGTCCCCGTCGGCCGTGAAATATCGCTCGCGAAACGCCAGGTCCGCGCCCCGGAATGAATTCCTGCCATAACGAGCCTCCCGGGCGCGCTCCACAGAAAGCGGGCTGACATCCAGTCCATCGACCTTGAACTGGTGAGGCTGTACGCCGGCATCGAGCAGCGCCATGGCGATGGAATACGGCTCTTCGCCCGTGGAACACGGCAAGCTGAGAATGCGTAGCGCACGCAGGTGCCGGATCGCCGTCAGGCGCTGGACGGCCAGCCGGGCCAGGGTCGCGAAGGATTCCGGGTAACGGAAGAACCAGGTTTCCGGGACGATCACCGCTTCGATCAGTGCTTGCTGCTCCTGGGTCGATTGCAGCAGGCAGTGCCAATATTCTTCGACCGTTCGCCCTGGCACGGCGGTGATGCGCTGGCGTACGGCCCGTTCGATGATGGCCACGCCCACGGAGGTGACATCCAGGCCGATGCGCTCCTTGAGGAAAACGAAAAAACGCTGGTCGTTGTTCATGGCCGGGCCTTTGGCAGGTCAAGGCTCGGCGGCGTCGCGGGGAACAACAGCGCACGGACCGACTCATCGAGCAGGTCGTTGACCCGCACCCATTGCAGCAGCCCCTGGGCATCTTCGCGAACCGGCCCCAGGTACGGCGCCTGGCGGTTATCCAGGCCATAAGGCTGGAACTGCTCCGGGTCGCACCGCAAGGTATCGGTGGCCTGCTCCAGGATCAACCCCAGCACCTGCTCCGCCGATTGCCCCTCGGGCCGATAGTGCACCAGCACCAGCCGCGTACTGGTGCGGATCTCGGCGGGCTGGCCGAAGGTCAGGCTGCACAGATCGATCACCGGCACCACCGTTCCACGCCAGGCGAATACCCCGGCCACCCAGGACGGGGCCCGGGCAATCGGCTTGAGGGGCATGCGCGGCAACACCTCCACCACGTCGGTGGCCGCCAGGGCATAGCGCTCGTTGCCGATGCGAAACTGCAGGAACAGCATCTGACGGGCCGCCGGCGCGGTGCCACGTCTGGCCTCGAAGTCGCTCATCAGACTTTGAAACGCGAGACGCCGCTGCGCAGCCCCACGGCCACCTGGCTCAGTTCGTCGATGGCGGAACTGGCCTGGCGCAGGGACTCCACGGTCTGGCTGCTGGCATCGCCCAGTTGCACCAGGGCGTGGTTGATCTGCTCGGCGCCGGTGGCCTGGGCCTGCATGCCTTCGTTGACCATCAACACCCGCGGCGCCAGCGCCTGGACCTGATGGATGATCTGCGACAGTTGCTCGCCGACCTGCTGCACCTCGGCCATGCCCCGGCGTACTTCCTCGGAAAACTTGTCCATGCCCATCACGCCCGCCGACACGGCGGACTGGATTTCGCGCACCATCTGCTCGATGTCGTAGGTGGCCACGGCCGTCTGGTCGGCCAGGCGCCGCACTTCCGTGGCGACCACGGCGAAACCACGACCGTATTCACCGGCCTTCTCGGCTTCGATGGCGGCATTGAGGGACAGCAGGTTGGTCTGGTCGGCAACCTTGACGATGGTGGTCACCACCTGGTTGATGTTGCCGGCCTTCTCGTTGAGGATCGCCAGCTTGGCGTTCACCAGGTCGGCGGCCCCCATGACCGAATGCATGGTTTCCTCCATCCGCGCCAGGCCCTGCTGGCCGGAGCCGGCGGCCACCGAGGCCTGGTCGGCGGCGGTGGACACTTCGGTCATGGTGCGCACCAGGTCCCGGGACGTGGCGGCGATTTCCCGGGAGGTGGCGCCGATCTCGGTGGTGGTGGCGGCGGTCTCGGTGGCGGTGGCCTGTTGTTGCCGCGAAGTGGCGGCGATCTCGGTCACCGAGGTGGTGACCTGCACGGACGAGCGCTGGGCCTGGGACACCAGTGCCGTCAGCTCGGCCATCATGTCGTTGAAGCCGGTTTCCACGGCACCGAATTCATCCTTGCGCGCCAGGTTCAGGCGCCCGCTCAGGTCGCCGCTGCGCATGACGTCGAGGATCTCCACGATGCGGTTCATCGGCGCCATGATCGCGCGCATCAGCAACAGGCCGCAGAGCAAGGCAATGACCAGCGCGACGAGCAACGACAGCCCCATGGCGATCTTGGCTGCCATGACTGCTGTGCCGATGGTATCGGCCGCCTGCTCCGCCAACTCGCGGTTGCGCTCGATGATCTGGTTCAGATGTCCGCGTCCGTCGAGCCAGGCCGCTGTCAAATCCTTGTTCACGACCTGCCGCGCGCCTTCATAATCCTTGCGCTGATACAGGTCCAGGGCCTTGGCCAGGGCCTGGTTGAAAGTCTGGTGATTGACCTCGAATTCATCGAAAGAGACCTGGTCGGCGGGATCTTCGATCAGCTTCTGGTAATTCTGTATTTCCTCGCGCAAGTGCTGCTCGAAGCCCTGGTATTGCGCCCGGTCTTCGGCGGTGATTTCGCGATTGCCGGAAAGACCGACGATTTGCTGGGTCTTGACGTAGCTGTCGACCCAACCGCCACGAATCATGGAGCTGTAGTACACCCCCGGCAGCGCATCGGCCCGGACTTTTTCTTCACTGTCCTGGATCTTCAACAACCGTGAATACGAGACAACCACCATCAGCAGCATGATGGCGATGATCACCGCGAAACTCGCCAGGATGCGTTGGCGCAATGTCCAGTTCTTCACAGTAAAACCTCGGGCATTTGAAAATGCTGGGGAGTATAGCCGAGGGCGGCGTAGCGTCTGCATGGAGGCTTGGGAGGATTTTGATCAAGTCAGGATAGCGATGGAGTGCGTTCCTGTGAGAGCGAGCTTGCTCGCGATAACGATGTACCCGTCAAAACGCTGCGACTGACCAAACGCCATCGCGAGCAAGCTCGCTCCCACAGGAAATAGCGCTGGCACACAAGACTGCCAAACACTCCAAAACCACTGTGGGAGCGAGCCCGCTCGCGATAGCGGTGTACCGGTCAAAAGCGCTGTGACTGACCGGGCGCCATCGCGAGCAGGCTCGCTCCCACAGGGAATTGTGTTGGGGCTGTTCTAGGCACTCGCCTGGCGCACCTGCTTTTCCAGTTCTGCCTTCAACCCCGGCTCCAGCTTGAGTTGGCGCGCCAGTTCATCGAGGTAGGACTTCTCCATGAAGTTTTCCTCGTCCACCAGCATCACGCTGGCGATGTACATCTCCGCGGCGATTTCCGGCGTGCTGGCGGCACGGGCGACGTCGGCCGGATCCAGGGGTTTGTTGAGCTCGGCATGCAGCCAGTGCTGCAGTTCCTGGTCGCTGTCGAGCTTGGTGAATTCGCCCTCGATCAACTGCCGCTCACGCTCGTCCACGTGACCATCGGCCTTGGCCGCCGCCACCAGCGCCCTGAGGATCGCCTGGCTATGCTGCTCGACCTGCGCCGCAGGAACGCGGTCCAGGGTCTGCGGTTCGGTTTTCGGGGCGCTGCCCTGCTGGGCCTGCCAGTTGCCATAAGCCTTGTAGGCGATCACGCCCAGGGCGGCCAGGCCACCATAGGCCAGGGCCTTGCCGCCGAAATTGCGGGCTTTCTTGTTGCCCAGCAACAAGCCCATGGCCCCGGCGGCCAGCGCCCCGCCGCCTGCGCCGGACAGCAGGCCGCCGAGGTTGCCACCGGCACCGCCGAGCAGCCCGCCCAAGCCACCGGACGATTTGCCCTGGGAAGCGCCCGCCTTGTTCTGCAACATTTCCTGACCGGACTTGAGTAGCTGGTCGAGCAATCCGCGAGTGTTCATTTGCTGCCTCCACGCATTCGGGGTAACCGGATCATTAAGGCCATCAGCCTAGATCGAAAGTGCCCCGCTGCCCCTGGCGAGATTGCTTCGAGATGTTGCCCCTCCCCTCGCTACCCATTGAAAAAACCGATATACACTGCGGCACATCGATAAAACCGCCGACCGGATGCTTTCCCATGATGACGTTGCGCCAGATTCGCCATTTCATCGCCGTGGCCGAGACCGGCTCGATTTCCGCCGCCGCACAGACGGCCTTCATTTCCCAGTCCACCCTGACCCTGGCCATCCAGCAACTGGAGCAGGAAATCGGCGTCAGCCTGTTCAATCGTCACGCCAAGGGCATGACCCTGACGCACCAGGGGCATCAATTCCTGCGCCAGGCCCATCTGATCCTGGCCACCGTCGACAATGCCAAGCGCAGCCTGCAACACAGCACCGACCAGGTGGCCGGCCAGGTCACCATCGGTGTCACCAGCCTGGTGGCCGGCTACTACCTGGCGGACCTGCTGACTCGCTTCCAGCGCGCCTACCCCAACGTGGACATCCGGGTGATGGAGGACGAACGGCCGTATATCGAGCACCTGCTGGTCAGCGGCGAAATCGATGTCGGGGTGCTGATCCTGTCCAACCTGGAAGACCGTCACGCCTTGCAGACCGAGGTGCTGACCCATTCCCCCCACCGCTTGTGGCTGCCGGCGCAGCACCCGCTGCTGGAGCGCGACAGCATCAACCTGGCCGATGTCACCCGTGAGCCACTGATCCAGCTGAATGTCGACGAAATGGACCGCAACGCCCAGCGCCTGTGGCGCGGTGCCGGCTTGCAACCGAAGATCACCCTGCGCACCGCTTCCACCGAAGCGGTGCGCAGCCTGGTGGCGGCGGGGCTTGGTGTGTCGATCCAGCCGGACATGACCTACCGCCCCTGGTCGCTGGAAGGCGACATCATCGAGGCGCGACCGATTGCCGACCTCAGCCAGACCCTCGACGTCGGCCTGGCCTGGCGCCGGGGCACGGCGCGGCCGGCGTCGGTCGATCCGTTCCTGGCCGTCGCCCGGGAACAGCCTCATGGCGGGCGCAAGCCATCTATTTAATCGAATGCAGCCTTGAGTATTTCGAATTTGTCGGCCTTGAGGCTGAGCACTAGTCTTGCTGCATCACCGCGACCCTGGTGGGAGCGAGCTTGCTCGCGATGGCGAAGTGTCAGCAACGCATTTGTCGTCGGATAGATAGACCGTCATCGCGAGCAAGCTCGCTCCCACAGGTTCTGTGTTTCAACCGAAAGAAGAGAAATCGGACATGGCTGGCACGCAAACCCCGTTGTGCACCGCGTTGCTGATCGACGCAGAGCTCGTTGCCGGTGAAGGCCCTGTCGAGCCGATCCTCAACCCGGCCACCGGTGAGGTGCTGGCCCACATCGCCGAAGCCAGCAGCGAGCAGGTGGAAGCCGCGATCCTGGCCGCCCATCGCGCCTTCGACGGGTGGTCGCGCACCACGCCGCAACAACGCTCCAACCTGCTGCTGGACATCGCTGGCGCCATCGAAAGGAACGCCGATCAACTGGCTCGCCTCGAATCCCTGAACTGCGGCAAACCGCTGCACCTGGCGCGCCAGGATGACCTGAGCGCCACGGTGGACGTGTTCCGCTTCTTCGCCGGCGCCGTGCGCTGCCAGACCGGCCAGCTCAGCGGCGAATACCTGCCTGGCTACACCAGCATGGTGCGCCGCGACCCGATTGGGGTGGTGGCATCCATCGCCCCGTGGAATTACCCGATCATGATGGCCGCGTGGAAAATCGCCCCCGCCCTGGCCGCCGGCAATACCCTGGTGTTCAAACCGTCGGAGCACACGCCGCTGTCTATCCTGACCCTGGCACCGGTATTGGCCCGGATCCTGCCGCCAGGCGTGATCAACATCATCTGCGGAGGCGGCGAAGGGGTGGGCAGCCACCTGGTCAGTCACCCCAAGGTGCGCATGGTTTCCCTGACCGGCGATATCGTCACCGGGCAGAAGATCCTCCAGGCAGCGGCAAAGACGCTCAAGCGTACGCACCTGGAATTGGGCGGCAAGGCGCCAGTGATCGTATGCGATGACGCCGACCTGCAGGCCGTGGTCGAAGGCGTGCGCACCTACGGTTATTACAACGCCGGACAGGATTGCACCGCAGCCTGCCGGATCTACGCCCAGGACGGCATTCACGACCGCCTGGTGGCCGAGCTCGGCGCGGCGGTCAGCAGCCTGCGCTTTGCCGGCAGGCGCGATGCCGACAATGAAATCGGCCCGCTGATCAGCACCCGCCAGCGCGACCGTGTCGCCAGTTTCGTCGAGCGCGCCCTCGGCCAGCCCCACATCGAACGCATCACCGGCGCGGCGGTGCATTCCGGCGCGGGTTTCTTCTATCAGCCCACCCTGCTGGCCGGTTGCAAGCAAAGCGACGAGATCGTCCAGCGTGAGGTGTTCGGCCCGGTCGTCACCGTGACCCGCTTCGACGAGCTCAGCCAGGCGGTGGATTGGGCCAACGACTCCGAATACGGCCTGGCCTCCTCGGTATGGACACAGAACCTGGACAAGGCGATGCAGGTGGCGGCACGGCTGCAATACGGCTGCACCTGGATCAACAGCCACTTCATGCTGGTCAGCGAAATGCCCCATGGCGGCCTGAAACGTTCGGGTTATGGGAAAGACCTGTCCAGCGACTCGCTCCAGGACTACAGCGTGGTGCGCCACATCATGGCCCGCCACGGCCAGCATCTGTAGATAACAGCACTACTCTAATAACAGGCCTTCAATGGCGCTTCACCCTGTTGAAACACTGCCCCGACCATAATTAAAGCAAGAGGGATTTCCATGTACGCGCACAAGACCGCATTGCTCAGCGCAATCACCACGGCGCTGCTGACCAGCGTCAGCCTGCAGGCCGCCGAACCAGCCAAGGCTGTTGGCGCAGGGGAAGGCCAACTGGATATCGTCGCCTGGCCGGGCTACATCGAACGCGGTGAAACCGACAAGGCCTACGATTGGGTGACCGGATTCGAGAAAGAAACCGGCTGCAAGGTCAATGTGAAAACCGCCGCGACCTCCGACGAAATGGTCAGTCTGATGACCAAGGGCGGCTACGACCTGGTCACCGCCTCCGGCGATGCCTCGCTGCGGCTGATTGCCGGCAAGCGCGTGCAGCCGATCAATACCGCCCTGATTCCCAACTGGAAGAACCTCGATCCACGTCTCAAGGATGCGCCGTGGTACGTGGTCAACCAGCAGACCTACGGCACCCCGTACCAGTGGGGGCCGAACGTGCTGATGTACAACACCGACGTGTTCAAGCAACCGCCCACCAGCTGGAGCGTGCTGTTCAGCGCCCAGGACCTGCCGGACGGCAAGCCGAACAAAGGTCGCGTACAAGCCTATGATGGCCCGATCTATATCGCCGACGCGGCGCTGTACCTCAAGACCGCCAAGCCCGAGCTGGGCATCAAGGACCCGTACCAACTCGATGAAGCGCAATACAAGGCCGTGCTGGAATTGCTGCGGGCCCAGCAACCGTTGATCCACCGCTACTGGCACGACACCACCGTGCAGATGAGCGACTTCAAGAACGAAGGTGTGGTGGCGTCCGGCGCCTGGCCGTATCAGGTCAACGGCCTGATGAACGAGAAACAACCGATCGCCTCGACCATTCCAAAAGAAGGCGCCACCGGCTGGGCCGATACCACGATGCTCCACGCCGACGCCAAGCACCCCAACTGTGCGTACAAGTGGATGGACTGGTCGCTGCAACCGAAAGTCCAGGGTGACGTGGCGGCCTGGTTCGGTTCCCTGCCAGCGGTGCCGGCAGCGTGCACGGGCAGTGAACTGCTGGGGGCCGAAGGCTGCAAGACCAACGGCTTCGACCAGTTCGACAAGATCGCCTTCTGGAAAACTCCACAGGCCGAGGGCGGCAAGTACGTGCCCTACAGCCGCTGGACCCAGGACTACATTGCGATCATGGGCGGGCGCTAAGTCCCTCAGTCGGCGAAAAAACCGGAGCTGAGCACCGCTCCTGTGGCGAGGGGATTTATCCCCTCGCCACAGGTCCGTGCCCGACAATCCAGCCATGACTCAATAGAAGCCCCGCTTTCTGGAGCACCGCACCATGACACTTGCAGTCCAGTTCACCCAGGTATCCCGTCAGTTCGGTGAAGTGAAGGCCGTTGACCGGGTTTCCATCGACATCCAGGACGGCGAGTTCTTTTCCATGCTGGGCCCTTCCGGTTCGGGCAAGACCACCTGCCTGCGGCTGATCGCCGGTTTCGAACAGCCCAGCGCCGGCTCGATCCGTATCCATGGCGAGGAAGCCGCCGGATTGCCGCCCTATCAGCGCGACGTGAACACGGTCTTCCAGGATTACGCCCTGTTTCCCCATATGAATGTGCGCGACAACGTCGCCTATGGCCTGAAAGTCAAAGGCGTCGCCAAGGCCGAGCGCATCCAGCGCGCCGATGAAGCCCTGCAGATGGTTGCCCTGGGCGGCTATGGCGAGCGCAAGCCGGTACAACTTTCCGGCGGCCAGCGCCAGCGCGTGGCCCTGGCCCGGGCGCTGGTCAACCGTCCACGGGTGTTGCTGCTGGACGAACCCCTGGGCGCCCTCGATCTCAAGCTGCGCGAACAGATGCAGGGAGAGTTGAAGAAACTGCAACGCCAGTTGGGCATCACCTTCATTTTCGTCACCCACGACCAGACCGAAGCCTTGTCGATGTCCGACCGTGTGGCGGTGTTCAACAAGGGGCGCATCGAACAGGTCGATACGCCGCGCAACCTGTACATGAAACCGGCGACCACCTTCGTCGCCGAGTTCGTCGGCACCTCCAATGTGATCCGTGGCGAACTGGCCCGGCAATTGAGTGGTTATCCACAGGCGTTTTCGATCCGCCCGGAACACGTGCGCTTCGCCGAAGGCCCGCTCGCCGGCAATGAAATCGAAGTCCAGGGACTGCTTCACGACATCCAGTACCAGGGCAGCGCCACGCGCTACGAGGTGAAACTCGACAACGGCCAGACCCTGAATCTCAGCCAGGCCAATACCCAATGGACCGACAACGCGGCCCAGCATCAGGCCGGCCAACCGTTGCGCATTCGCTGGGCCCGGGAAGCGATGGTCGTGTTGCATGACACCGTCGGCGGCGAGGTGTGACATGAACACCCAGGCCCTGCCCCAGACGTCCACCTCCGGTTCTGCGTTGCGACGTTTTTCCAACCTGCTCTACCGACGCCCCAACCTGTACCTGTCGCTGCTGCTGGTACCGCCGCTGATCTGGTTCGGCGCGATCTACCTGGGCTCGCTGCTGACGTTGTTGTGGCAGGGTTTCTACACCTTCGACGACTTCACCATGGCGGTCACGCCTGACCTGACCCTGGCGAATTTCATCGCACTGTTCCAGCCCTCGAACTTCGACATCATCCTGCGCACCCTGGGCATGGCCATCGTCGTGTCCATCGCCAGCGCCATCGTCGCGTTCCCGATTGCCTACTACATGGCCCGCTACACCCGCGGCAAGACCAAGGCGTTTTTCTACATCGCGGTGATGCTGCCGATGTGGGCCAGTTATATCGTCAAGGCCTATGCCTGGACACTGTTGCTGGCCAAGGGCGGCGTGGCCCAGTGGTTCGTCCAGCACCTGGGCCTGGAGCCGGTGTTGCAGTTCGCACTGGGGATTGCCGGCGTGGGCGGCAGTACCTTGTCCACGTCGCACCTGGGCCGTTTCCTGGTGTTCGTCTACATCTGGCTGCCGTTCATGATCCTGCCGATCCAGGCCTCCCTGGAGCGCCTGCCGCCGTCATTGCTGCAAGCCTCGGCGGACCTGGGCGCCAGGCCGCGCCAGACCTTCATGCACGTGGTCCTGCCGTTGTCGATCCCGGGCATCGCCGCCGGCTCGATCTTCACCTTCTCACTGACCCTGGGGGATTTCATCGTGCCGCAGCTGGTGGGCCCGCCGGGCTACTTCGTCGGCAGCATGGTCTACGCCCAGCAAGGCGCCATCGGCAATATGCCCATGGCCGCGGCGTTCACCCTGGTGCCCATCGTGCTGATTGCCATCTACCTGTCTATCGTCAAACGCCTGGGGGCTTTCGATGCACTCTGACTCTCAAGACCGGGCCTCCTGGGGCTTGCGGATCGCGGCGTGGGGCGGACTGGTGTTCCTGCATTTCCCGATCCTGATCATCTTCCTCTACGCCTTCAACACCGAGGATGCAGCCTTCAGTTTTCCGCCCAAGGGCCTGACCCTGAAGTGGTTCAGCGTGGCGTTCTCGCGCCCTGACGTCCTGGAGGCCATCAAGCTGTCATTGCAGGTGGCGGCCATTGCCACGCTGATCGCCATGGTACTCGGCACCCTGGCTTCGGCCGCGCTGTATCGCCGTGACTTCTTCGGCAAACAGGGGATCTCGCTGATGCTGATCCTGCCGATCGCCCTGCCGGGCATCATCACCGGCATTGCCCTGCTGGCCTCCTTCAAGACCCTGGGAATCGAGCCCGGGATGTTCACGATCGTCGTGGGCCACGCGACCTTTTGCGTGGTGATCGTCTATAACAACGTCATCGCCCGCCTGCGTCGCACTTCCCACAGCTTGATCGAAGCGTCCATGGACCTGGGCGCCGACGGCTGGCAGACCTTTCGCTACATCATCCTGCCCAACCTCGGCTCGGCGTTGCTGGCAGGCGGGATGCTGGCGTTCGCGCTGTCGTTCGACGAGATCATCGTCACCACCTTTACCGCCGGTCACGAACGCACCTTGCCGCTGTGGCTGCTCAACCAGCTCAGCCGCCCCCGCGACGTGCCGGTGACCAACGTGGTGGCGATGCTGGTGATGCTGGTGACGATGTTGCCGATACTGGGCGCCTATTACCTGACCCGAGGGGGTGAGAGCGTGGCCGGTAGCGGCGGGAAATAATCCACAGTGATCGCTCACTGGGAAACCGCAACCCCGTGGGAGCGAGCTAGCTCGCGAAGGCGTCGAGTCAGTCGCTGCAAAGGCTCAATGACCACCGCTATCGCGAGCAAGCTCGCTCCCGCAGGGGACTTGGGAAAACATTCAAGAGAGGACTTGGACATGCAAACCAAACTGCTGATCAACGGCCAGCTGGTGAACGGCGAAGGCCCCGGCCAGGCGGTGTTCAACCCTGCCCTGGGACGGGTGCTGGTGGAAATCAACGAGGCCAGCGAGGCCCAGGTCGATGCCGCCGTGCGTGCCGCCGACGGCGCCTTCGACAGTTGGTCGCAAGTGCCCCCCAAGGACCGTGCCCTGCTGCTGCTCAAGCTCGCCGATGCCATCGAGGCCAACGGCGAGGAACTGGCGAAGCTGGAGTCGGACAACTGCGGCAAACCCTTGAGCGCCGCGCTGAACGACGAGATCCCGGCGATCGCCGACGTGTTCCGCTTCTTTGCCGGCGCCAGCCGCTGCATGAACGGTTCGGCCGGCGGCGAATACCTGCCGGGTCACACCTCGATGATCCGTCGCGACCCGGTGGGGGTCATCGCATCCATCGCGCCGTGGAACTACCCACTGATGATGGTCGCCTGGAAGATCGCTCCAGCCCTGGCCGCCGGCAATACCGTAGTGCTCAAGCCGTCGGAACAGACCCCGCTGACGGCGTTGCGGCTGGCGGAACTGGCGTCCGGAATTTTCCCGGCCGGCGTGCTCAATGTCGTGTTCGGCCGTGGACAGACCGTCGGCCAGCCGTTGGTGACCCATCCGAAAGTGCGTATGGTGTCGCTGACCGGCTCCATCGCCACCGGCTCGAACATCATTTCCAGCACCGCCGACAGCGTCAAACGCACGCACATGGAACTGGGCGGCAAGGCCCCGGTGATCATCTTCGACGACGCCGACATCGACGCGGCAGTGGAAGGCATCCGCACCTTCGGTTTCTACAATGCTGGCCAGGACTGCACAGCGGCCTGCCGGATCTATGCCCAGCAAGGCATCTACGAAAAGTTTGTCGAAAAGCTCGGCGCGGCGGTGGGCAGCATCAAGTACGGCCTGCAAACCGCGCCGGACACCGAGATGGGCCCGCTGATCACCGCCCAGCATCGCGACCGCGTGGCCGGTTTCGTCGAACGGGCCATCGCCCAGCCGCACATCCGCCTGGTCACCGGGGGCAAGGCGGTGGAGGGCAATGGGTTCTTCTTCGAACCGACGGTACTGGCCGACGCCCAGCAGGACGACGAAATCGTGCGCCGGGAAGTCTTCGGGCCGGTGGTATCCGTCACGCCGTTCCTCGACGAGGCGCAAGTGCTGGCCTGGGCCAATGATTCGGACTACGGCCTGGCTTCATCGGTATGGACCGCCGACATCGGACGTGCCCACCGCTTGTCGGCACGCCTGCAATATGGCTGCACCTGGGTGAATACCCACTTCATGCTCGTCAGCGAAATGCCCCACGGCGGTCAGAAACGCTCCGGCTATGGCAAGGACATGTCCATGTATGGGCTGGAGGATTACACCGTAGTGCGGCATGTCATGTTCAAGCATTGAATGCCAGGCAATGTCGGCAACCCATCCGCGGTTGCCGCGCCTTGTTCCTGCCAAGGGTTTCGTCGATCGGTGCAGGCTGGCCGGTTGACGCCAACCCAGGCAGCGGTGGCCGGTACGGATATACGCAATGATTGGCCACGCCCACCGCCCGGCCGCTCTTAGAATCTCGACACGCTCCTCATCGCGTCCACCAGATAACGCATGGCGATCCGGTCGTTTTCCGACAGCTCCCGGTAGCGTTCCACCAATCTCAATTCTTCCAGGCTGAGTCGGCGTGTCCTGCGCCCATGGGTCAAGTTTGGAAAGAGCCCCAGCATTTCGGTAATGCCCTGAATTTTTGTCATGAACTTGTCCTTCATACGTCGAATTGGATTACCTGAATCCTGATAGCCCTTGAATTGACGGCCCGAGCCGTTCTTTCAGCCTAAGAATAGGGATGATTCATAGGGTGAGAAGAGATTTTTAGAGTAATTAGTCAAAAATTGCAGGCACTTCCAATAAAAAAGAAATATCTGTAAGAAAATTTAACCAGGTCATGGTTTCCCCTCTCACTCCTGCCTGTGTATCCCCTATGATTTCGCGCCGCGGTGAACCGATCCGGCTCTCAGGCATCTGTTCTTACGTTTGTCGCGTTTGGCCAAAGTCATTGTCCGAACTCCCTAATCACTCTCCGTTGCCAGGAACGGCTCGGGATTGCTTCGAATAAGGTTGTATTTATGCATCGTAGGAACCTGCTCAAAGCCTCCATGGCGTTCGCCGCCTACACCGGTCTATCCGCTTCCGGGCTCATGGCCGCGCGCGCCTGGGCCGCCGACCAGGCCGCCGACGGCGAAGCCCGGCCCTTTGACTTCAAAGGGTTGAAGGAACAGGCCCGGCGCCTGGCCGAACGTAGCTATGTCGATACCAAGCAAGTCTTGCCCGAAACCCTGGCGATGATGTCGCCGCTGCAGTTCAACGCCATCCGGTATGACGCCAACCATTCGCTATGGAATGAGCTGGACGGTCAGCTGGACGTGCAGTTCTTCCACGTCGGCATGGGCTTCAAGCAGCCGGTGCGCATGCACAGCGTCGATCCCAAGACCCGCATGGCCCGCGAGGTGCACTTCCGCCCCGAGTTGTTCAACTATGAGAAAACCACGGTCAACACCTCCCAACTGAAGGGTGACCTGGGGTTCGCCGGATTCCGTGCGTTCAAGGCTCCGGAACTGGACCGGCACGACATCGTTTCATTCCTGGGCGCCAGTTACTTCCGCGCGGTGGACGCCACCGGCCAGTACGGGCTTTCGGCCCGTGGATTGGCCATCGATACCTACGCCAAACGGCGTGAGGAATTCCCGGACTTCACCCAGTTCTGGTTCGAGACCCCGGAGAAGAACAGCACCCGCTTCGTGGTCTACGCCCTGCTCGATTCCCCCAGCGCTACCGGTGCCTATCGATTCGACATCGATTGCCAGCCGACCCGGGTGGTGATGGAAATCGATGCCCACGTCAATGCCCGTACCGCCATCGAGCAACTGGGCATTGCCCCGATGACCAGCATGTTCAGCTGCGGCACCGTGGAGCGGCGCATGTGCGACACCATTCACCCGCAGATCCACGACTCCGACCGGCTGGCCATGTGGCGCGGCAACGGCGAATGGGTCTGCCGTCCACTGAACAACCCTGCCACCTTGCAGTTCAACGCCTTCGCCGACAAGAACCCGAAGGGCTTCGGCCTGGTGCAGAGCGACCATGATTTCGAGAGCTACCAGGACACCGTGGACTGGTACAGCAAGCGTCCAAGCCTGTGGGTCGAGCCTACGACCGCATGGGGAGAGGGCTCGGTGGACCTGCTGGAGATTCCTACGACCGGCGAAACCCTGGATAACATCGTCGCGTTCTGGTCGCCGAAGAAACCGGTCGCGGCCGGCGATTCGCTGAACTATGGCTACAAACTCTACTGGAGCGCACTGCCGCCAGTGAGCACGGACCTGGCGCAGGTCCATGCGACTCGTTCGGGCATGGGCGGTTTCATCGAGGGCTGGGCGCCGGGCGAACATTACCCGACCGTCTGGGCGCGTCGCTTCGCCGTGGATTTCAATGGCGGCGGTCTCGACCAACTGCCACCGGGCACCGGCATCGAACCGGTGGTGACCTGCTCCCATGGCGAGGTGAAGGATTTCAACGTGCTGGTGCTGGATGCGATCAAGGGTTATCGCATCACCTTCGACTGGTACCCCACGGATGACCGTGTGGACCCGGTGGAAATGCGCCTGTTCATTCGCACCAAGGACCGGACCCTGAGCGAGACCTGGCTGTACCAGTACTTCCCGCCAGCGCCGGATAAGCGCAAGTATCCCTGACACAATCCGGGTGTCCGGGCTGGCCCATCGCGAGCCTGCTCGCGATGGGGTCGACCCAGAAACCGACTCTCCCGACCCGATCAAACAACAAGCCCCGGCCAGAACGACCGGGGCTTGTTGTTTGATCGGCATTCAGTCCCGAAGATCCGACTCGTGGATCGGCTGGTCCCGATGCGTCGCCCGCTGGTACTGCGCCGGCCAGGTGGCCTTGCGTCCGCCCAGGTCATCATCGGCATGCAGGGCCCAGTACGGATCGCGCAACAACTCGCGGGCCAGGAAAATGATGTCTGCCTGGCAGGTACGCAGGATGTGCTCGGCCTGGGCCGGCTCGGTGATCATGCCGACAGTGCCGGTGGCGATTTCCGACTCCTTGCGCACCCGCTCGGCGAAACGGGTCTGGTAGCCCGGACCGGTGGGGATCTCCGCATTCGCCGCGGTGCCGCCCGAGGATACGTCGATCAAGTCCACCCCCACCGCCCTGAGTCGCCGTGCCAGCTCGACGGTTTCATCGGGGTTCCAGCCATCCTCGACCCAGTCGGTGGCCGATACCCGCACGAACACCGGTAACTCCTCGGGCCATACGGCCCGCACCGCCTCGGTGACCTGAAGCACCAGGCGGATGCGATTCTCGAACGAACCGCCGTACAGGTCACGGCGCTGATTGCTCAACGGCGACAGGAACTGATGCAGCAGGTAGCCATGGGCCGCATGGACCTCGACCACTTTGAAACCGGCCGTCAGGGCGCGCCGGGCGGCCTCCACGAACGCCTGGATGACCGCATGGATCTGGCCTTCGTCCAGTTGGACCGGCTGGGTGTGCTGCGGATCGAAGGCAATCGGCGACGGACCGACCGGGATCCAGCCGCCGTCCTCCGGCTTCACGCTGCCATGCTTGCCAAGCCAGGGGCGCCAGGTGCTGGCCTTGCGCCCGGCATGGGCCAGTTGAATGCCCGGCACGGCGCCCTGGGCAGTGATGAAGCGGGTGATCCGCTGCAGCGGTTCGATCTGTTCGTCGTTCCACAACCCGAGGTCCTGGGCGGTGATACGACCTTCGGCGGTGACGGCGGTGGCTTCGGTGAACACCAGGCCAGCGCCGCCCACGGCACGGCTGCCCAGGTGCACCAGGTGCCAGTCATTGGCCAGGCCATCGGCGCTCGAATACTGGCACATCGGCGACACCGCGATGCGATTGGGCAGGGTCAGTTGGCGTAGGGTATAGGGTTCCAGCAGCAGACTCATGGGGCACCTCTCGAATCAGTGGGCAGGCTCCAGGGTTCTGTTTGAAAAGTCGACGAGTGACAGAAGGTGCAACACCCGCCCCCGCGGGCAAAATAGAAATGGACAAGACGTCACAAGGGCTATCAACCAGTGCTTAGAGCCTAGTCGACAACCCGCAAGGACGGAGGGTTCAGAACTTAAAAAACGACGGTGTGACGCAATGGCGTCCCCCTGTGGCGAGGAGCTTGCTCCGGCAGGGCTGCGAAGCGGCCCCCTGTGGCGAGGAGCTTGCTCCGGCAGGGCTGCGAAGCGGCCCCCGTCCAGCCATCACATCGCAAGAGGACGCAGGCGCGCCCAGCGCGAGCAAGCTCCCTCGCCACAAAGGCCCATCGGCTAGCGCGGTTCGATATGGGCAATCATCAACTGCACCGTTTCCTGACCACGGAACTCGTTGAGGTCGAGTTTGTAGGCCAGTTCGACCCAGCGCACAGTGGGGTTCGGCCACACCTCGCGGTCGATGCCGAAGGCGATGCCATCGAGCTTCACCGACCCGCACTCGCTCTTGAGGACGACCTTAAGGTGCCGTTCGCCCACCACGCGTTGTTCGACCAACTGGAACACGCCATGGAACATCGGCTCCGGGAAATGCTGGCCCCAGGGACCGGCATGGCGCAGCGCCCGGGCCAGTTCGAGGTGAAATTCCTCCACCGCCAGGGTGCCGTCCGACAACAGCCGGCCGGTCAGGTCTTCTTCGCGCAGCTGCCGGCGCACTTCCGCATCGAACGCCTCGGCGAACAGCGGGAAGTTCGCCTCGGGCAAGGTCAGCCCGGCCGCCATGGCGTGACCGCCGTACTTGCTGATCAGGGTGGGATGCTGCGCCGCCACCACGCTCAGCGCATCACGAATGTGAAAGCCCGGCACCGAGCGCCCCGAACCCTTGAGCAAGCCGTCCCCGGCATCGGCGAAGGCAATGGTCGGACGGAAATAGCGCTCCTTCATCCGCGAGGCGAGAATGCCGATGACCCCTTGGTGCCACTGGGGATCGAACAGGCACAAGCCGAACGGCATCGAGTCCACCGGCAGCTCCTTGAGCTGGGCCAGCGCCTCGCGCTGCATCCCCTGCTCGATGGATTTACGGTCCTGGTTCATGCCATCCAGTTGCGCGGCCATGTCCCGGGCCAGGTTCGGGTCGTCGGTGAGCAGGCATTCGATACCCAGGCTCATGTCATCCAGGCGCCCGGCCGCATTCAGTCGTGGTCCGAGGATGAACCCCAGGTCAGTCGAGGTGATGCGCGAGTGATCGCGCCGGGCGACTTCCAGGATGGCCTTGATGCCGGGACGGGCGCGCCCGGCGCGGATGCGTTCCAGGCCCTGGTGCACCAGGATCCGGTTATTGGCGTCCAGGGGCACCACGTCGGCGACGCTGCCCAGGGCCACCAGGTCCAGCAGCTCGCCGATGTTCGGCTGCGGTGTGTCGGCGTATCGGCCGAGGCTGCGCAGGCGCGCTCGCAGGGCCATCAGCACATAGAAAATGACGCCCACGCCAGCCAGCGCCTTGCTCGGGAATTGGCAGCCCGGCTGGTTCGGGTTGACGATGGCGTCGGCCGCCGGCAGTTCGGGCCCGGGCAAGTGGTGATCGGTGACCAGCACCTTGAGCCCCGCCGCTTTCGCCGCCGCCACGCCTTCCACGCTGGAAATGCCGTTATCCACGGTGATCAGCAATTGCGGCTCGCGGGCCAGGGCGACCTGGACGATTTCCGGGGTCAGCCCGTAGCCGTATTCGAAGCGGTTGGGAACCAGGTAATCGACATGAGCCGCCCCCAGCAGGCGCAGCCCCAGCATGCCCACCGTGCTGGCCGTCGCGCCGTCGGCATCGAAGTCGCCGACGATCAGGATCCGTTGGCGCTGCTCCAGGGCCGCCACCAGCAGGTCCACCGCGGCATCGATGCCCTTGAGCTGCTGGAAAGGGATCAGGCGCGCCAGGCTCTTGTCCAGTTCAGCCTCGGACTGTACGCCACGCGCCGCGTACAGGCGGGTCAGCAAGGGTGGCAGGTCACCAAGGAACGGCAGGGTGTCGGGCAGCGGGCGGGGTTCTATGCGCATGGGGTAGCAGACATTCTTCTGTAGATCATGGGGTCAATTGTGTCGCAGAGGGAGCGGTGCGGGAGCAAGCGCGCCCCCTACACGGTGTCATTCGCTCAACCGCGCTCGCCCAGCAACCATTGCAACTGCACTTCATGCTGCCCACGGTCGTCGGTGACGAAAATCGTCCCTTCGCTGATCATCACATCCCACTTGATCACGCGGGGCATGTCCTGGGCCAGGGTTTCCAGTACCTCTTGCGGAACGGCGGCGATATTGACGTTCTTCAGGCCCTTGACGGCCGGCACAACCTTGCCTTCCCACACCCGCAGGCTGCCATACGCCAGCAGGCTGGTGCGTTCGGTACGACGCGAGCACCAGGTCAGGCGCTCGGCATCGGGCTGGCCGACTTCGATCCAGTGCAGCACCCGATCATCCAGGCTTTTTTCCCACAGTGCGGGTTCGTCGACATCTGACAGACCCCGGCCAAATGACAGCTGCTCGTTGTACCAGAAGGCGTAGGCCAACAGGCGCACGGTCATGCGCTCTTCGGTTTCCGAAGGATGGCGGGCGATGGTCTGCTTCACGTTCTCGTAGATACCGCGATCGAGGTCGGTGAGGTTCAGTTCAAACTTGTAGGTCGTGGACGGCTGGGCCATGAACGGGCTTCTTGAGACGGGGAAAGTCGGCAAGTCTAACCGATGACGCGGGCATTCCGAGAATTGCCGACCATCGACTTGCGCCAGCGAGTGGCCTGCTTGACCCGGTGCGCGCGAAAAGCCCAGGGCGAGTAACCGCCATGGATTGGACGCGAGACATGCCAATGAGCCTGACAGAACATGCCATACAGGCGGCTGGCCTATGATAAAACCTCTATCCGTTCTGCCTTTGTCCTACAGGATCGCTCATGTCGCTCACTGCCAAACCCCTCGCCGGCGTCAAAGTCATCGAACTCGGCACCCTGATCGCCGGCCCTTTCGCTTCGCGGATCTGCGCCGAATTCGGCGCAGAGGTGATCAAGATCGAATCGCCGGACGGCGGCGATCCGCTGCGCAAGTGGCGCAAATTGTATGAAGGCACGTCCCTGTGGTGGTTCGTCCAGGCCCGCAACAAGAAGTCCCTCACCCTGAACCTCAAGCACCCCGAAGGCCTGGACATCCTCAAGAAGCTGATCGGCGACGCCGACATCCTGATCGAGAATTTTCGCCCCGGCGTGCTGGAAAAACTTGGCCTGGGCTGGGACGTGTTGCACGCGCTGAACCCGAAACTGGTCATGGTGCGCCTGTCAGGCTTCGGCCAGACCGGCCCGATGAAGGATCAACCGGGGTTTGGCGCGGTGGGGGAATCCATGGGCGGCCTGCGCTACATCACCGGGTTCGAGGATCGCCCGCCGGTGCGCACCGGGATCTCCATCGGCGACTCCATCGCGGCCCTCTGGGGCGTGATCGGTGCGCTGATGGCCCTGCGTCACCGCGAAGTCAACGGTGGCACCGGGCAAGTGGTGGACGTGGCCTTGTACGAAGCGATCTTCGCCATGATGGAGAGCATGGTCCCGGAATTCGACGTGTTCGGTTTCATTCGCGAACGCACCGGCAACATCATGCCGGGTATCACCCCGTCATCCATCCACACCAGCGCCGACGGCAAGCATGTGCAGATCGGCGCCAACGGCGATGCGATCTTCAGGCGCTTCATGCAGGTCATCGGGCGTGACGACCTGGCCAACGACCCGCAACTGGCCAGCAATGACGGCCGGGACAGCCGCCGCGACGAGTTGTATGGGGTCATCGACCGCTGGGTCAATTCCCTGCCCCTGGACGTCGTCATGGAGCGACTGAACAACGCCGACGTGCCGGCCAGTCGGATCTTCAGCGCCGAAGACATGTTCAGCGACCCACAATTCCTGGCCCGGGAGATGTTCCTGCAGGCCCGGCTGCCGGATGGCAAGCCGTTCAAGATGCCGGGTATCGTACCGAAACTCTCCGACACACCGGGCAGCAGCGAGTGGGTCGGCCCGGCCCTCGGCGAACACAATGCCCAGGTCCTCGGCGAACTGGGCTTCGATGCGCAGCAGATCGCTCGCCTGCGGTCGGAGGGGGCCATCTGAAGGCACTCGGCACCCGAAACGGGTGCCCCCCTTTTCAGCAGGCAAAAAGAAACCCCGAGAAGTGGGGAGACAACTCGGGGTTAAACGTGACCATTCAAGGTCCGTACAACAAGCGACAAGCACCGGAGCACAATGCTCGCTCTTGTTGGTAAAGGGTCTGACTCGTAAGGACGTAGGAAGGTTCCCACGACCTATCATTCAATTCGTTACGGGGATCACCTTGTCACGCGCCAGATTACGCAGTGCCGCAATCACACAGGGCTCCAGGCGCCCCTCGGCAATCATCACATCGCGATGCAGGCCATCGACCACGTCGGTCAGTTGACGTTTGTCGGTCAATTGCGCCTGGTTGAACATCCGCTCAACCATGATGGCCCCGGAGGCATTCCTGAGCGTCACCAGGCATTCACCCTTGGCGCCGGAAGGCGTCAGTGTGACCTGATAGGGGCTCAAGGCCTCACCCAGCAATAGGCTGATACTTTCCATTCGATCACCCTTCAATAGTCCGAAAACAACTGCATGTGCACAGTAAGTGACCGTGAGCCGCAGCAGAAAGTTCTTCAGCGCACCGAAACGGCTTGCTTCCAACCTGTTCGACCGAGCATGCGCGCCCAATATGACAGGCAAACAACAGTCCTGCCGGGACACGACCGCTTCGTGTCGCGACGCCTTCACTCAGCACGACGCCAGCGCCGCCCCGCATCGCTCCAGCCACCCAGGAGGCCGCGCAACTGTCCATCGGCGCCGTAGAACGGCACCGACCAATGGTAGATATCCCTCAGGCCGCCGTTGAACATCAGTTGGCGATCGATGAACCGAGACTGCCCCGTTCGCAGCTGCTGCATCATTTCCCCATGCAGCAGCTCGGCAGTGGCCGGGGGAAACGCCGTGGAGTCGGTCAGGCGCGTCCCACGCAGCTTTTCGAAGCGGATCGCGAAGTGCTCCTCATAGCTCCTGTTGCACATGAGCAGGCGCCCTTCCAGGTCACGGATGAAGATCGGATCGGGGATGGCATCCATCAACGCCCGCTGGAGCAGCAACTGGTCGTTGAGAATGGCCTCTGCCTTCAGCCGCTGGTCGATCTGCGCCTGCAGGCGACGGTTCCACAGCAGCGACAGCAGGCCGAACACGCCAATCGCCACCACGCACCAATAGCCCCATCGGGACACACGCAGCCAGAGCGATGGCGCCTGGCTGGGCACCACACCCGCCATCCATTTGCTGCGCAGGGCACGCATCTCTTCGGCCGGAAACGCTTCCAGAGCCTTGTTCAGAATACTCAACAGTGGCAGCAGGTCCTGGCGGACAGCCAGATAATCCGGTTCCCACTTGCCCTCAAGGCTGTTTCCTACCTTCAACTGCCCGGCCGGATACAGGTGGACCCCGGTTTCATTCTCGATGGTGGCGTGAGCCTCACGGCTCTCCACCAGCGCCCTCGCCTCGCCGTAGGTCTTGACCGTGCGCAGTTCGATACTGGGGTAGTCGCGCCTGATCTCCGCCTCCAGGGCGTGCCGGGCCGGCAGCGCCAGGATCTTGCCCTTGAGCTGCTCCAGCGAATGGAGCGCCGAGTCCCCGTCACGCCCGACGAAGACCCAGCCCGAACCGCCGAATGCATGGCTGAAGGCAAGGAAGTCCCGGCGCTCGTCATTCATCGCCAGGGTGGTGGTCATGTCGGCTTGGCGGCCCTCCAGCATCGCCAGCAACTGGTCCGGAGAGAATGACTCCCGGTACACGAATTCCAGACCGGTCATTTGTGCGATGCGCTGGAGAATATCGTGGTTCAACCCATTCCACTGCCCCAGCTCATTCTTGAACAGGTACAGGGGAAACTGCATCGACGCCACGACGACCCTGGGGTGCTCCTCGATCCACTTGAGTTCCTGCGTGTCCAGCGCCAGCCCTTGGCCCGCCTTGAACGGTCGTGATTCCAGGGCCGCCAGTTGCGCCGTGCTCGCCCACTGCATCCAGCACATCAGGGCCAGACCTGTCGCCCAGCTCAGCGCTGGTTTGCATTTGATAAAAAACAACATCTGCATTTCCTTCGAGATGGCTCGCCCCGTCCCTCCAAGGGGCGAAAACCCGACCAGTTTGGCATGCAGAAACAAGAAAGCCCGTCAGGAGACGGGCTTCAAAATGTGACAGGTTTCAGCGGTCAGAGCGGCTTGCCGCGGTTGCCATGCTGGCTGACAAAGGCCTGTACGGCTTTCAAGTCATTAGGCAGCACGGTGCAGCGCTCTTCTCGCTCAAACAAATCAGAAAGGTGTGCAGGTAGTTCAAGCGCTTTTCCTACGCCTGCTTTCTCCACCGCGTCCGGGAACTTGACCGGGTGAGCGGTGCCCAGCACCACCATCGGAATGTCCAGGCTGCGACGGCACTCGCGGGCAGCCTTCACGCCGATGGCCGTGTGCGGATCGAGCAGTTCGCCGGATTGCTCGAATACCTCGGCGATGGTTTCGCAGGTCTGCGCATCATCCACGGCCAGGGAGTCGAACAGCTTGCGGGCCTCGGTCCAGCGCTCGGGCTCGACGCTGAAGCCGCCGCCCTGCCTGAAGCTGTCCATGAGGCCGGCAATCGCCGCACCGTTGCGCCCATGCAGGTCGAACAGCAGGCGTTCGAAGTTCGACGACACCATGATGTCCATGGATGGCGACAGCGTGGCGTGCAGGGTTTCCTTGACGTACTGGTTGCCGCTCATGAAGCGGTGCAGGATGTCGTTGCGGTTGGTGGCGACGATCAGCTGATTGATCGGCAGGCCCATGTTGCGCGCCAGGTAGCCAGCGAAGATATCACCGAAGTTGCCAGTGGGCACCGAGAACGCTACCGAGCGGGCCGGGCCGCCCAACTGCAGGGCCGCGTGGAAGTAATAGACGATCTGGGCCATGATCCGCGCCCAGTTGATCGAGTTTACCGCCACCAGGCGTGTGCCCTTGAGGAAGCCCTGGTCGGCGAAGCTGGCCTTGACCATTTCCTGGCAATCGTCGAAGTTGCCTTCGATGGCGATGTTGTGGATGTTTTCGCCGAAAATCGTCGTCATCTGCCGGCGCTGCACTTCCGAAACACGGTTGTGCGGGTGCAGGATGAAGATATCGACGTTCTCGCAGTGCTTGCAGCCTTCGATGGCGGCCGAACCGGTATCGCCGGAGGTCGCGCCGATGATCACCACACGCTCGCCACGCTTTTGCAGCACGTAGTCCAGCAGGCGACCCAGCAGCTGCAGGGCAAAATCCTTGAACGCCAGGGTCGGGCCGTGGAACAGCTCCATCACCCACTCGTTACCGTTGAGCTGACGCAGCGGTGCGATGGCATTGTGGGAAAAGACGCCGTAGGTTTCTTCCAGGATCTTCTTGAAATCGGCATCCGGGATGCTGCCGGTGACGAACGGGCGCATGACCCGGAACGCCAGCTCGTGATACGGCAGGCCGGCCCAGGAAGCGATTTGCTCCTGGGTGAAACGCGGCAGGTTTTCCGGCACGTAGAGGCCGCCGTCCGTGGCCAGGCCGGCCAGCAGGACATCTTCGAAATTCAGGGCCGGTGCCTGGCCGCGGGTGCTGATATAGCGCATAGGGGCAAACCTTTGGTTTGAGCCTCAAGCTTCAAGCGGCAAGCCTCAAGTGAGAGCAGATCTGCTTTTACCTGGAGCTTGCAGCGTGCTGCTTGCAGCCTTGATTAATTCAAATGCTCGACGCGGATACGGACCACGGGGCCCACCACGCCCTGGAGCGCTTCCAGCGCGGTGATTGCGTCGTTGATGCGCTGCTCGACCACACGGTGGGTCAGCAGGATCATCGGCACCAGGCCATCGTGCTCTTCGACTTCCTTCTGCATGATCGACTCGATGTTGATGCCACGCTCCGAAAGAATACTCGCCACTTGGGCCAACACGCCCGGGTGATCCTTGGCCTGGATACGCAAGTAGTAGGAGCTTTCGCACGCTTCGATCGGAAGAATCGGGTGAGCCGACAACGAGTCTGGCTGGAAGGCCAGGTGAGGCACACGGTTTTCCGGGTCTGAAGTCATGGCGCGAACCACGTCCACCAGGTCGGCCACCACCGAAGAGGCCGTCGGCTCCATGCCAGCGCCAGCGCCGTAGAACAGCGTAGAACCGGAGGCATCGCCGTTGACCATCACCGCGTTCATCACCCCGTTGACGTTGGCGATCAGGCGGTCGGCCGGAATCAGCGTCGGGTGCACGCGCAGTTCGATGCCACTGACGGTGCTGCGTGCCACGCCCAGGTGCTTGATGCGATAGCCCAGGGCTTCGGCATAGTTCACATCGGCGGTGGTCAGTTGGGTGATGCCCTCGGTGTAGGCCTTGTCGAACTGCAACGGAATGCCGAACGCGATGGAAGCCAGGATCGTCAGCTTGTGGGCCGCGTCGATGCCTTCCACATCGAATGTCGGGTCGGCCTCTGCGTAGCCCAGGGCCTGGGCTTCGGCGAGTACGTCCTCGAAGGTACGACCCTTCTCGCGCATTTCGGTGAGGATGAAGTTACCGGTACCGTTGATGATGCCGGCGACCCAGTTGATACGGTTCGCCGAGAGGCCTTCGCGAATCGCCTTGATCACCGGGATGCCACCGGCCACGGCGGCTTCGAAAGCCACGATCACGCCCTTCTCCCGGGCCTTGGCGAAAATTTCATTACCGTGAACAGCGATGAGCGCCTTGTTCGCGGTGACCACATGCTTGCCATTGTCGATGGCCTTGAGTACCAGCTCGCGGGCAACGGTATAGCCGCCCACCAGCTCTATGACGATGTCGATCTCAGGGTTCGTGGCCACTTCGAAGACATCGTTGGTAATCGCAATACCGGTCGTCTGGAACTGAGGCTTTGGCGTGCGCGTGGCAATCTGTGCCACCTGGATCCCACGCCCGGCACGACGAGCAATTTCCTCGGCGTTGCGCTGAAGTACGTTGAAGGTGCCGCCACCGACGGTACCTAACCCACAGATGCCTACTTTGACCGGATTCACTCTTGACTCCCCATGAAACGGCCGACACAAGGTCGGCCGTGAAATACAGCCGCGCAGCTACGCGACTTTGTGTTTAACGGCCCGACGAAGGTTTTCGCCGAGCCGTGATCTTCAACAGCGGATCATTCATGCTCATTTCGCGCCAAGGGCCAGTTTGGCGACTTGTGGCGCCGGCTGGTAGCCCGGAATTACCTGACCATCGGCCAAAACAATTGCCGGTGTACCGTTCACACCTATTGACTGACCGAGGGCAAACTGCTTGGAGACCGGGTTCTCGCATTTGGCGGACTTGATTTCCTTGCCATCGACCATCTTGTCCATGGCCGCTTTCTTGTCCTTGGAACACCATACCGCCTGCAACTGCTCATCGCCCGGCGATCCCAGGCCCTGGCGCGGGAACGCCACATAGCGCACTTCGATGCCGCGCTTGTTCAGCTCCGGCACTTCAGCGTGCAGCTTGTGGCAATACGGGCAGGTGGTGTCGGTGAACACGGTGATGTGGGACTTGGTCTCGCCCACCGCCGGATACACCACGGTTTCGGCCACCGGGATACCGTTGATCAGCTTGGAAATGCCCTGGCG
Source organism: Pseudomonas sp. NFACC32-1 (assembly GCF_900101215.1). Classification (NCBI taxonomy): domain Bacteria; kingdom Pseudomonadati; phylum Pseudomonadota; class Gammaproteobacteria; order Pseudomonadales; family Pseudomonadaceae; genus Pseudomonas; species Pseudomonas sp. NFACC32-1. Next base: position 286,072 of record NZ_FMUL01000004.1, on the reverse strand, counting down.
CTCGGTGAGCTCGGTCAGGTTGACCGGCTTGCCGTCCTTGAGCTCGAACAGGTTGCCCTGGACGATGTACTGGCCATCGGCGCTGGCGTAGAGCACACGACTGCCCTTGAGCTTGACTTCATACAGGCCGGACATGGGGCTGGCGGAGATGGCTTCGATCGGCACTTCGATCTGGAGGTTTTCCAGGCTCTTGCGAATAGCCTTGTCGGCCGCGTCGTCGGCGATGGCAAAGGTGCTGGCCAGCGCAAGGGCGGCGGCGGTGAACAACTGGGTCAAGCGCATGGGGACTCCTGAGGCGAACAAATGGGACGGGAAACGCCGACACGAATTCGGGTTCCAACCGCCCACTGTGCAAACCGCCCAAGCCTACCACATAAGGCTGGCGTGACCGAATGCCGCTGACGCACGACAACACGCAATGCATGAGGACAAGACTTGTGGCGAGGGGCGCTTATCCGCGTGGATGATGCTTCGCATGCAGGTCCTGCAGCCGTGCCCGGGCCACATGGGTATAGATCTGGGTGGTGGACAGGTCGCTATGACCCAACAGCATCTGCACCACCCGCAGGTCGGCACCGTGGTTGAGCAGATGCGTGGCGAAAGCATGGCGCAGGGTGTGGGGCGAAAGGGACTTGCCGATCCCGGCCACCTTGGCCTGATGCTTGATACGGTGCCAGAAGGTCTGGCGGGTCATCTGCTCGCCGTTGCGGCTGGGGAACAGGACATCGCTGGGGCGCCCGGCCAGCAGCTCGTTGCGGCCATCGCGCAGGTAACGCTCCACCCATACAATCGCCTCTTCACCCATCGGCACCAGGCGCTCCTTGCTGCCCTTGCCCATTACCCGCAGTACCCCCTGGCGCAGGTTGACCTGTTCCAGGGTGAGGCTGACCAGCTCGGTGACCCGCAGGCCGCAGGCATACAACACCTCCAGCATGGCACGGTCGCGCTGGCCGATGGCTTCACTGAGGTCCGGCGCTGCCAGCAGGGCCTCCACGTCGGCTTCGGACAAGGATTTAGGCAACGGACGGCCCAGTAGCGGCATTTCCACCCGCAGGGTCGGGTCCACCGCGATGAGCTTTTCCCGCAGCAGGTAGCGATAGAACCCACGCAGCCCGGAGAGAAACCGTGCGGTCGAGCGGGGTTTGTAGTTTTGCTCCAGGCGCCACGACAAATGATCGAGGATCAGCTCCCGCCCGGCATGGGCCAGCTCCAGGTTTCTTTCCTGCAACCAGCCATTGAACAGCGCCAGGTCGCTGCGATAGGCGTCTCGAGTGTTATCCGAGAGGCCCTTCTCCAGCCACAGGGCATCGAGAAACTGGTCTATCAGGGGATGATCGATGGCAGGCATAAAGACTCATCAAGGGGGCCGGGGGCACGACATCGAAATGGGAAACGAAAGTAGGCAGGGTGCGCAAAGACCAAATTCCAGGCAACAAAAAAGCAGCCCGCAGGCTGCTTTTTTTGCATCGGAAGCTGGACTTAAGCCAGTTTTTCCTTGATGCGTGCTGCTTTACCAGACAGGTCGCGCAGGTAGTACAGCTTGGCTTTACGCACGTCACCGCGACGCTTGACAGCCATGCTGTCGATTTGCGGGCTGTAGGTCTGGAAAGTACGCTCTACGCCAACACCGTTGGAGATTTTACGAACAGTGAAAGCACTGTTCACGCCACGGTTGCGCTTGGCGATAACGACGCCTTCGAATGCCTGCAGACGGGAACGGTCACCTTCCTTCACTTTCACCTGGACGACGATGGTGTCGCCTGGGGCAAAGGTAGGGATTTCTTTGGTCATCTGCTCTGCTTCGAGTGCAAGAATGATTTTGTTGGTCATGCTGTGCTCCTAAGGCAAGTCTTTGGACTTACCATCGATACGTTGTGAACTATCGTCCCGCTCGTGGATATATTCCTCGAGCAGCTTCTTCTCTTCTCCAGAAAGCGAGCGGCTTTCCAGAAGATCGGCGCGTCGTTCCCAGGTCCGACCAAGGGACTGCTGTAAACGCCAACGCCGGATGTGCGCGTGGTTGCCACTCAGCAACACGTCGGGAACACGCTGATCCGCATACACCTCCGGTCGGGTGTAGTGCGGGCAATCCAGCAGACCATCCGTAAAGGAATCTTCCTCAGCGGAATCTGCATGCCCTAAAGCTCCAGGCAGCAGTCGTGTAACCGCATCGATCAGGACCATCGCCGGCAGCTCGCCGCCAGACAGTACATAGTCGCCAATCGACCACTCTTCATCGACATGAGCTTCAATGAAACGCTCGTCAATGCCTTCATAACGGCCGGCAATCAGGATCAATGCATCCGAATTCGCCAGCTCGCGTACCGCCGACTGAGTCAGCTGACGGCCTTGGGGCGACAGGTAGATCACCTTCGCACCCTCCCCGGCTGCCGCCCTGGCCTGAACCAGTGCATCTTCCAGGGGCTTGATCTTCATCACCATGCCCGGACCACCGCCAAACGGGCGATCGTCCACAGTGTGATGCCGATCCGTGGTGTAGTCCCGCGGATTCCAACAGGTCAGCTGCAAGAGCTCCTGTTTCACCGCGCGGCTGGTTATGCCGTACTCGCTGATGGCGGAAAACATCTCGGGAAACAGCGTGATGACTTCAACGCGCAAATTGGCCACGTTCAGAAATCCGCATCCCATTCCACCTTCATCTCGCCTGCCTCCAGGTCGACGGCCAACACGCACTGCCCGGTATAGGGCAACAGGCGCTCGCGATCATCCAGGCTGCCGACGCAAGGCTTTACCACCATGACATCGTTCGAACCGGTCTCGAGCAGGTGATCGATTTTCCCGAGCAGTTGCCCGAGTTGGTCGATGACCTTCAGACCAACCAGCTGGTACCAGTAGTACTCGCCGTCGGTCAGTTCAGGGAACAGGTTGCGCGGCACGCAAATCTCATAACCGGCCAGAAGACGTGCTTCTTCACGATCGTCGAGACCCTTGAGCTTCGCGACCAGGAACTTGTCGTTCCCGCGTCCGCTGACCAGCTCAACCTGCTTCACGCTGCCTTCGCGCTTTAGCGTCCAGGCCTTGTAGTTCAACAGGTTCTTGATCGGATCAGTAAAGGAATAAACCTTCACTTCGCCGCGAACGCCATGTACAGAATAGATTTTGCCGACAACGATCAGATCATCAGCATCTTTTGGCGTCGCGTTCATATTGCTCAGGCCGCAGCCTTAGCCGATTCCTTCAACAACTGAGCAACACGCTCAGAAGGTTGTGCACCAACGCTCAGCCAGTAGGCAACGCGCTCTTGGTTCACGGACAGACGAACTTCCTGACCACGGGCGATAGGGTTGAAGAAACCAACCTGCTCTTTGTGGGAACCGTCACGCGGGTTGCGGCTGTCGGTTACGGTCAGGTGGTAAAACGGGCGCTTTTTGGAGCCGCCAAGGGCAAGACGGATTGTTAGCATGTGAACATCGTTCCTGTAGTCGGTGCTGCAAATCTAAATGCACAGCGGGCATGGGTGCCCGAAAGGCCGCATATTCTAAGGAATATCCAGACTTTTGCAAATGACTTTTTCCGGCGAGTGCCGGCCTGCCATTCAGATCTGCGACGTTCAGCGCCCGCCGGAGACGGGTTGGCTGGAGATCCCGCGTCCCCGCGGGTAACGCCGGCATGAAGCCGGCGGCTGGATTCTTTACAGCTTGGGCATGCCGCCGCCGGGCAACATACCGCCCATGCCGCGCATCATCTTGGCCATCCCGCCCTTGGCGGAGAATTTCTTCATCATCTTCTGCATCTGCTTGTGCTGCTTGATCAAGCGCCCGATGTCCTGCACCTGGGTGCCGGAACCCATGGCGATCCGACGCTTGCGCGAACCGCTGATCAGGTCAGGGTCGCGGCGCTCGGCCGGGGTCATGGAGTTGATGATGGCTTCCATCTGCTTGAACTGTTTTTCAGCCGCGCTCTGGGCATTGCCCATCTGCGCCAGGTTCACGCCACCGATGCTCGGCAGCTTGTCCATGAGGCCGCCGAGGCCGCCCATGTTCTTCATCTGTTGCAGCTGGTCGCGGAAATCCTCGAGGTCGAAGCCCTTGCCCTTCTTCAGCTTCTTGGCCAGTTTGTCGGCCTTTTCCTTGTCGAGGGTCTGTTCGGCCTGCTCGATCAGGCTGAGCACGTCGCCCATGCCCAGGATGCGCGACGCGATACGCTCGGGGTGGAACGGTTCGAGCGCTTCGCTCTTCTCGCCCATACCGATGAACTTGATCGGTTTGCCGGTGATGGCGCGCACCGACAGCGCGGCACCGCCACGGGCGTCACCGTCGACCTTGGTCAGGATCACACCGGTGAGCGGCAGCGCGTCACCGAACGCCTTGGCGGTGTTGGCCGCATCCTGGCCGGTCATGGCGTCGACCACGAAGAGGGTTTCCACCGGGTTGACCGCGGCGTGCAACGCCTTGATCTCGCCCATCATCTCTTCGTCGATGTGCAGGCGACCGGCGGTGTCGACGATGACCACGTCGATGAACTTGAGCTTCGCTTCCCGGATGGCCGCCTGGGCGATATCCACCGGCTTCTGGCTCAGGTCGGAGGGGAAGAACGTCACGCCGATGTCGTTGGCCAGGGTTTCCAGCTGCTTGATCGCTGCAGGGCGGTAGACGTCCGCGGACACCACCATCACCGACTTCTTCTTGCGCTCTTTGAGCAGGCGCGCCAGCTTGCCGGCAGTGGTGGTCTTGCCCGCGCCCTGCAGGCCGGCCATCAACACCACCGCTGGCGGCACGGCGCTCAGGTTCAGGTCCTCGTTGGCAGCGCCCATCAGGCTTTCGAGTTCGGCCTGGACGATCTTCACGAACGCCTGGCCCGGCGTCAGGCTGCGCGACACCTCGGTGCCGACGGCGCGTTCCTTGACCGAATTGACGAAGTCCTTGACCACTGGCAGGGCGACGTCGGCCTCAAGCAACGCCATGCGCACTTCGCGCAGGGTGTCTTTGATGTTGTCCTCGGTCAGTTTCGCCTTGCCGGTGACATGGCGCAGCGTCTGCGAGAGACGGTCGGTTAGGTTTTCAAACATGCGCGATCCTTTCGGGCCCGGATGGGGCCGGGATAATGGCGGCCCAGACCGTGAAGAAATGTGCTCGGCGAGCCTGCGGCGTGGGCAGGTCGCGGATTATAGCGAAGAAGCGTGCGGCGTACACCTGGTGACTCCGGTGGTCTTTCGTACGGTATGGGTTCTATGCCAAACTCAGCGCCTTTCGGGCCTGCCTAACAGGATTTATGCTCCCCTTGTCACCCAGTTTGCTTGCCTCCCTCGCCGCCGCCTGCCTTTATGCCGCTGCGACCCTCTATCAAGGCACCCGCCTGGCCTCCGGCGCCAGGGCGAACAAGCGCCTGCTGGTCACGCTCGGCGTGCTGGCGGTGCTCGGCCACGCGGCCAGCCTTTATACCCACCTGATGACGCCGATCGGCCTGGGCCTGGACTTCTTCAATGCCGCCAGCCTGATCGCCGTGGCCGTGATCGGCCTGACGCTGCTGGCCTGCTCGCGCATCCCGGTGGAGAACCTCCTCGTGCTGCTGTTCCCACTGGGGTTGGCCACGGTGCTGCTGGCGCAGTTCGCGCCATCGGGTACGGTCCAGATCATCGATGAGGAACCGGGGATCCTGGCCCATATCCTGCTGTCGATCCTGGCCTACGGGCTATTCACCATCGCCGTGTTCCAGGCCCTGCTGCTGCTGGTGCAGGACCACCAGCTCAAGCACAAGCACCCTTCCGGGCTGATCCGCAACTTCCCGCCGCTGCAGACCATGGAGAGCCTGCTGTTCGGTTTCCTCTGGGCCGGCTGGACCCTGCTGTCGCTGTCGCTGATCTCCGGCTGGCTGTTCGTCGAGAACCTGTTCGCCCAGCACCTGGTGCACAAGACTCTGCTGGCCTGCCTGGCATGGGTGGTGTTCAGCGTGCTGCTCTGGGGCCGCAACCGTCTCGGCTGGCGCGGCCATAAAGCCATTCGCTGGACCCTGGCCGGCTTCTGCCTGCTGATGCTGGCTTATTTCGGCAGCAAACTGGTCCGCGAATACATCCTGCATATCTGACGGACGGCACTGATGGATAGGTTGCCCGCGGGGCCGCTGCTCGCTGTACTGGTGGTGCTGATCCTCTGGGCGGGGCTGTTCACAGCCATAGAAGCCGCTCGCTCGCACCTGTTGACGCTGCGCCAGGCCTCCCGGAGCGGCGACAAACCCCTGGCGAAGCTGCATTTTCCCCTGACCAGCCTGATCCTGGGCAACACCCTGTGCCGCACCCTGGCGGTGGTGATCGCCACGCTGCTGAGCCTCTTCACCTGGCTGGACAACGGACCGTGGATCGCCTGGCTCGCCACTGGCGCGGCGTTGCTGGTCCTGGCCGACTACCTGCCTCGCACCCTGGCCCAGCGCTATCCCGATGCGGTGCTGGCGCTGGGCAACGCCCTGCTTGCCGTCCCCTTGAAGCTGGTTTATCCACTGGCCTGGCTGCTGAACGGGCTCAGCGAGCTATTGCTGCGCCCCTTCGCCCGCAAGGCCAGCGCCGTGCAGCAGAGCGATGACGACATGCTCCTGCCCCGCGCCGAACATGACCCTGAACACAGCACCGGGCGTCCCCATCCGGTTTCCGGCATCCACGCCCTGGACAACATCACCGTCAACGACATCCTGGTCCCCCGCAGCGAAGTCGATGGAATCAATCTCGACGACCCCATCGGCGACATCATCGAGCAGTTGCGCCTGAACCGTCGTACCCGGCTGCCGGTTTTCCACAGCGATATCAACCAGGTCGAGGCGGTGCTCAACACCCGCCAGGTCCGCCACCTGCTGGCGGACGCCAGCCTGACCAAGGAAGCACTACTGGCCGCCTGCCACGACCCTTACTTCGTTCCCGAAAGCACACCGCTGCAACTGCAATTGCTGAATTTCCACAAGCAACAGCGCCGCCTGGGCATGGTGGTGGACGAATACGGCGAAGTACTGGGCATCGTCACCCTGGAAGACATCCTCGAGGAGATCGTCGGCGAGTTCGAAAGCGAGCACAGCCTCGACAACCCGCACGTTCATCCCCAGCCCGACGGACGCCTGATGATCGATGGTGCGGCGTCGATCCGCGAATTGAACAGGACCCTGGGCTGGCACTTGCCCTGCGACGGTCCCAAGACCCTCAACGGGCTGGTCACCGAAGCGCTGGAGACCATTCCCGAAAGCCCGGTGTGCCTGAAGATCGGCCGCTACCGGCTGGAGATCATCGAAACCGTGGACAACCGCGTCAGCCAGGTACTGGCCTGGCTGTAGAAACAAACGCTCACCGGTGTTCGACCCATAATAATAAATCGCTCCAACGGAGCACATGACTGTCAGGGATAACCGCATGACGACGACCACCACCTGCAACGACGCTGTGCCCGCCCAACCGACAAACTCCACTACCCGCGTGGCGACCGCGAGCTTCATCGGCACCGCCATCGAATTCTACGACTTCTACGTCTATGCCACGGCCGCCGCCCTGGTGATCGGACCGGTATTCTTCCCGCAGACATCCGGCACGGCACAGATGCTGTCGTCCTTCCTGACATTCGGTATCGCCTTCCTCGCCCGCCCGTTGGGTTCGGCGCTGTTCGGTCACTTCGGCGACCGGATCGGGCGCAAGTCCACCCTGGTGGCCTCCCTGCTGCTCATGGGCATCTGCACCACGCTTATCGGCGTGCTGCCCGGCTACGCCAGCATTGGCGCCTGGGCACCGTTGCTGCTCTGCCTGCTGCGCTTCGGCCAAGGCCTGGGGCTGGGAGGCGAATGGGGCGGGGCCGCACTGCTGGCCACGGAGAATGCGCCCAAAGGCAAGCGCGCCTGGTTCGGCATGTTCCCCCAACTGGGCCCCTCCATCGGTTTCCTGGCGGCCAACGGGCTGTTCCTGAGCCTGGCCATGGGCCTGGACGACGAGCAGTTTCGCTCCTGGGGCTGGCGGATCCCGTTCCTGCTCAGCGCCGTGCTGGTGATCGTCGGCCTCTATGTGCGCCTCAAGCTCCATGAAACGCCGGTCTTCGCCAATGCCGTGGCCCGTCAGGAGCGGGTGAAGGTGCCGCTGGTGGAGCTGTTCAGCCAGTATTGGGCACCGACGTTGCTGGGCGCGGCGGCGATGGTGGTGTGCTACGCGCTGTTCTACATTTCAACGGTGTTTTCCCTGAGCTACGGGGTCGCCACCCTCGGCTACAGCCGAGAGACATTCCTGGCCCTGCTGTGCTTCGCCGTCCTGTTCATGGCCGCCGCCACGCCCTTGTCGGCCTGGGCCAGCGATCGCTTCGGCCGCAAACCGGTGCTGATCGTCGGTGGCATGCTGGCGATTGCCTCGGGCTTTCTCATGGAACCCCTGCTGACCCACGGCTCGACCTGGGCCGTGGCCCTGTTCCTGTGCGTCGAGCTGTTCCTGATGGGCGTGACCTTCGCGCCGATGGGCGCCTTGCTGCCGGAACTGTTCCCCACGCATGTGCGTTATACCGGCGCTTCGGCGGCTTATAACCTGGGAGGCATCGTCGGCGCCTCGGCTGCCCCGTTCTTCGCCCAGAAGCTGGTGGCAATGGGCGGCCTGGGCTATGTCGGTGGCTACGTATCCGCGGCTGCGGTACTGAGCGTGATCGCCGTGCTGTGCCTGAAGGAAACCCGTCATAACGACCTGAACCGGGTTGCCTGACCCTCATCGTGGCGAGGGGGTTCGCTCCCTCGTCCACCCGCCCATCGCCAAACCTGTCACAAAGCTGAACGCCTCCCAATGAAATAACCGCTAACAATCCCCCACCATTGAAACCGCCCCCCACCTGCCCCATCTAAGAGCCATACTCCATTGCGCAGGTGCCCCAATGAGCGACCAGCACTCTACTGAAGCCACGAACGACTACGCAGATTCCGAACACATCGAACATACCGTTTCCGGAACCGGCCTCGCCCTGCCCGGCCAAAGCCTGCCGGACAAGGTCTACATCATTCCCATCCACAATCGCCCGTTCTTCCCGGCCCAGGTGCTGCCGGTCATCGTCAATGAAGAACCCTGGGCCGAAACCCTGGAACTGGTAGCCAAGTCCGAACATCATTCCCTGGCCCTGTTCTTCATGGACACGCCCCAGGAAGACCCGCGCCATTTCGACACCTCGGCCCTGCCGCTATACGGCACGCTGGTCAAGGTCCATCACGCCAGCCGTGAAGCCGGCAAGCTGCAATTCGTCGCCCAGGGCCTGACCCGGGTGCGCATTCGCACCTGGCTCAAGCATCACCGCCCGCCGTACCTGGTGGAAGTCGAATACCCCCACCAGCCGAGCGAGCCGACCGACGAGGTCAAGGCCTATGGCATGGCGCTGATCAATGCGATCAAGGAACTGCTACCGCTCAATCCGCTGTACAGCGAAGAGCTTAAGAACTACCTCAACCGCTTCAGCCCCAACGACCCATCGCCGCTGACCGACTTCGCCGCCGCGCTCACCTCCGCCACCGGCAATGAGCTGCAGGAAGTACTCGACTGCGTGCCGATGCTCAAGCGCATGGAAAAAGTGCTGCCGATGCTGCGCAAGGAAGTGGAAGTGGTGCGCCTGCAGAAGGAGATTTCCGCCGAGGTCAACAGCAAGATCGGCGAACATCAGCGCCAGTTCTTCCTCAAGGAACAGCTCAAGGTCATCCAGCAGGAACTGGGGCTGACCAAGGACGACCGCAGCGCCGACCTCGAACAGTTCGAACAGCGGCTGGAGGGCAAGACACTGCCGGCCCAGGCCCGCAAGCGCATCGACGAGGAAATGAACAAGCTCTCCATCCTGGAGACCGGCTCGCCGGAATACGCCGTTACCCGCAATTACCTCGACTGGGCGACCTCGGTGCCATGGGGCGTGTACGGCCAGGACAAGCTCGACCTCAAGCATGCCCGCAAGGTGCTGGACCAGCACCACGCCGGCCTGGACGACATCAAGGACCGCATCCTGGAGTTCCTCGCCGTTGGCGCCTACAAAGGCGAGATCAGCGGCTCCATCGTACTGCTGGTGGGACCGCCCGGAGTGGGCAAGACCAGCGTGGGCAAGTCCATCGCCGAATCCCTCGGCCGGCCGTTCTACCGCTTCAGCGTCGGCGGCATGCGCGACGAAGCCGAGATCAAGGGCCACCGGCGCACCTACATCGGCGCCCAACCGGGCAAGCTGGTGCAGGCGCTCAAGGACGTCGAGGTGATGAACCCGGTGATCATGCTCGACGAGATCGACAAGATGGGCCAGAGCTACCAGGGCGACCCGGCCTCGGCCTTGCTGGAAACCCTCGACCCGGAACAGAACGTCGAATTCCTCGACCACTACCTGGACATGCGCCTGGACCTGTCGAAGGTGCTCTTCGTCTGCACCGCCAACACCCTGGATTCGATCCCCGGCCCGTTGCTGGACCGGATGGAAGTGATTCGCCTGTCGGGCTACATCACCGAAGAGAAGATCGCCATCGCCAAACGCCACCTGTGGCCCAAGCAGCTGGCCAAGGCCGGCGTGTCCAAGGGCAGCCTGAGCATCAGCGACAGCGCCCTCAAGGCGCTGATCGATGGTTATGCCCGAGAGGCCGGGGTGCGACAGTTGGAGAAACAGCTGGGCAAACTGGTACGCAAGGCCGTGATGAAGCTGATCGAGGACCCGAAGGCCGTGATCAAGCTCGGGCCGAAGGATCTCGAGGCCTCTCTGGGCAAACCGGTGTTCCGCAACGAGCAGGTGCTCTCGGGCGTCGGGGTGATCACCGGCCTGGCCTGGACCAGCATGGGCGGCGCCACCCTGCCGATCGAAGCGACCCGCATCCACACCCTGAATCGCGGTTTCAAGCTCACCGGACAGTTGGGGGAAGTCATGAAGGAGTCGGCGGAAATCGCCCACAGCTACGTCAGCTCACACCTGAAACAGTTCGGCGGCGATCCGAAATTCTTCGACGAGGCCTTCGTCCACCTGCATGTTCCCGAAGGCGCAACCCCCAAGGACGGCCCGAGCGCCGGGGTGACCATGGCCAGCGCCCTGCTGTCCCTGGCGCGCAACCAGCCACCGAAGAAAGCCGTCGCCATGACCGGCGAACTCACCCTGACCGGGCATGTGCTGCCGATCGGCGGCGTGCGGGAAAAAGTCATCGCGGCACGGCGGCAGAAAATCTTCGAACTGATCCTGCCGGAAGCCAACCGGGGCAACTTCGAGGAACTGCCGGACTACCTCAAGGAAGGCGTCACGGTGCACTTCGCCAAGCGGTTCGCGGATGTGGCGAAGGTGTTGTTCTGAGGGTTTTATAGACGCTGTACCGGCCTCATCGCGAGCCTGCTCGCGATGGCGCCATCAGCAACACCACATACCCGTCTGACACACCCGGTAGCATCTTCGGTTATGCTCGCCGTTCGTCGTGAATGCCGGAGCCTTTGCCCCTATGTCCCTCACTCGCCTGTTCGTACTTCTCAGCCTCGCCCTGCTGAGCGCCTGCGCCACGCAAACCAGCAACAACGTGACCGTGGAAAAACTGAGCCAGTGCCCGGTAAGGCTTAACAACGGACAGAACCTGATCCTGAGCCTGCCCAGCAATCCCAGCACCGGTTATCGCTGGGCGGTTCAGGATTCGGCCGGCGGTGTGCTGAAAGCACTGGGCCCCGAGGTGTACCGCAACCCGGAGGACGCCGGTATCGTCGGAGCTGCCGGGGTTTCGACCTGGCGCTTCCAGGCATTCAACCCGGGCACCGGCCGGCTGCGCCTGACTTATCAACAGCCCTGGGCCCCTGAAGTACCGCCCGTGGAGACCTTCGACTGCGCTATCGCGGTGAAATGAGCATGGGCTGGCTGATCCTCGCTCTGATGGGAGCGGCCACCTACCTGTATGGCCTGAGCGTGCATGCCTCGCTGCTGTGCCTGCTGGTCAAGCCGATGCCGGTGCTGGCGCTGCTGGGTTGGCTGCACGATGCGCCGCCCGGCGACTATCGACGCTGGATCAGTCTCGGGCTGATTTTTTCGCTGGCGGGCGACGTACTGCTGGCGTGGCCGGGCGACTTGTTCGTGTTCGGCCTTGGCGCGTTTCTCCTGGCGCACCTGGCCTACCTCAAAGCCTACCTCAGCGATTGCCGCCGACCGGCGCTGCTGCCCTTGGCCCTGGCCTTGGGCATCGGTGCGGTGCTCCTGGCAATCCTGGTGTCGAGCGGTCTCGGGCCGTTGCTGGTGCCAGTGGTGATCTACGGCCTGGTCATCAGCGCCATGCTCTGGCGGGCGTTGGCACGCCTGGGCACCAACGTGCCCAAGCGTTCGGCAGGGCTGGCCGCCGCCGGGGCGCTGGCGTTTGTGTTTTCCGACAGCCTCATCGGCATCAACCGGTTCGTGCACCCCTTCCATGCCGCGCCTTACCTGATCATCATCAGTTATTGGCTGGGCCAATGGGGCATTACAGCGTCGGCGTTCGCCCGAAAGCCACAGTGAGCCAGATAAGGTGGGAGCGAACTTGCTCGTGATAGCGGTCTGTCAGTCAACATTATGGCCGGCTGAACCATCGCCATCGCGAGCAAGCTCGCTCCCGCAGCATTTTTGGTTAAAATGCCGGCCTTTTCACCACCCATGCCGCTGGAATCGCCGTGAGCAAAGAGTCCGACCGCCTATTCGCCCAACCCCTGGCCCAAGTGCCTGACTTCGCGTTCAACGAGGACGTAGTGCGGGTGTTTCCGGACATGATCAAGCGTTCGGTGCCAGGCTACCCGACCATCGTCGAAAACCTCGGCGTGCTCGCCGCGCAATTCGCCCAGCCGGGCAGCGTGCTCTACGATCTCGGCTCTTCCTTGGGCGCGGTGACACAGGCCCTGCGCCGTCATGTGCGCACTGATGGTTGCCGGGTGATCGCGGTGGACAACTCGGCGGCCATGGTGGAGCGCTGCCGCGAATACCTCAACGGCCAGGACTCGATGTTCCAGGAGCTGCTGCCGGTGGAAGTGATCGAAGGCGACATCCTGGCCCTGGACTTCCAGCCGGCTTCGGTGGTCGCGCTGAACTTCACCCTGCAATTCATTGCGCGGCCGCAGCGCACCGAGCTGCTGAGCCGAATCCGCCAATCCCTGTTGCCCGGTGGCGCCCTGATCCTCTCGGAAAAACTGCGTTTCAACGACCCCGAGGAACACGCCCTGCTCACCGACCTGCACGTGGCGTTCAAGCGCGCCAACGGCTACAGCGAGCTGGAGATTGCCCAGAAACGCAGCGCCATCGAAAACGTCATGAAGCCCGACAGCCTCGAAGAACACCGCGAACGCCTGCTGGCGGCCGGGTTCTCGAAAGTCGTGCCGTGGTTCCAGTGTCTTAACTTCGCCTCGTTGATTGCCCTGCCATGATCGATCTGTCTCCCCTCGCCCGCCGTCTGGCCGGTACGCCCCTGGCCGACTGGGCCGCGACGCTGCAGTCGCAGCTCGATATCAAGATGCAGAAAGGCCATGGCGATCTCGAACGCTGGCAGAACGCCCTGGATGCCCTGCCGTCGCTGCAACCGACCCGGATAGACCTGCTGAACAGTCTGACGCTCGACACCGAGTGCAGCGATGAAACCCGCGCCCAGATGCGCACCGCCCTGATGGGCCTTTCCCCATGGCGCAAAGGCCCGTTCGATCTGTTCGGCGTGCACGTGGACACCGAATGGCGTTCGGACTGGAAGTGGTCACGGGTGGCACCGCACCTGGACCTCAAGGGCAAGCGCATCCTCGATGTGGGCTGCGGCAACGGCTACTACATGTGGCGAATGCTGGGGGCCGGGGCCGACACCGTGATCGGCGTCGACCCCAACTGGCTGTTCTTCTGCCAGTTCCAGGCGGTGCAGCGCTACCTTTCGCAGCCCAACGCCTGGCACCTGCCGTTCCCCTTCGAAGACCTGCCGCCGGACCTCGAAGGCTTCGACACGGTGTTTTCCATGGGCGTGTTCTACCACCGCCGCTCCCCCATCGAACACCTGCTGGCCTTGAAGGACTGTCTGGTGAAAGGCGGCGAACTGGTGTTGGAAACCCTGGTGATCGAGGGTAACGAGCATCAGGTGCTGGTCCCCGAGGACCGCTATGCGCAGATGCGCAACGTCTGGTTCCTGCCGTCGGTTCCAGCCCTGGAGCGCTGGCTGCGCCGGGCCGGGTTCAGCGATGTGCGGTGTGTGGACGTGAGCCTGACGACCGTGGAAGAACAGCGCAGCACCGAGTGGATGAAGTATCAGTCGCTGAGCGACTTCCTTGACCCTGCTGACCATGGCAAGACCATCGAAGGGCTACCGGCACCGATGCGGGCGGTGATCGTGGCGCGTAAATAAATCGCCCAACCACCACGAACCTCTGGAAGCGAGCCGGCTCGCGAAGGCAGTGGTTCAGTCACAGGGATGTCGGGCTTGCCGGCCTCATCGCGAGCAAGCTCGCTCCCACAGGTTTTTGTGTGGTGTGCGGATGCTGTGAATACACACAGGGGGCCGGTATCTAGTCTGTGGCCTTGGCTCTACGCGCCTTGAAGAACTCGCTCAGCACCGTGCTGCACTCCTCGGCCAGCACGCCGCCTTCGTACATCACGCGATGGTTCAGGAAACCCTGGCTGAAGAACTGCCCTTGGCTCTGCACGATGCCGGCCTTGGGCTCCAGGGCACCATAGACGACCCGGGCAATGCGCGAGTGAACGATCAGGCCGGCGCACATGCTGCACGGTTCCAGCGTGACGTAGAGGGTGCTGCCGGGCAGGCGATAGTTGCGCATGGCCTGGGCCGCGGCGCGGATGGCGACCATTTCCGCATGGGCACTGGGATCGTGACCGCTGATCGGGCAATTGAAGCCGCGTCCGATGATCTCGCCGTCCTGCACCAACACCGCTCCCACCGGCACCTCACCCAGGGCGGCACCCTGGGCGGCAAGGGCCAGGGCTTCGCGCATGAAATCCTGGTCACGGCTGCGGTCGATGATCCTGGCGGGACGAATCTGGCGCATCACGCCACCTCGATGGCGGCCATCAGGCCGGTTTCCATGTGATCAATCACATGGCAGTGGAACATCCACACCCCAGGGTTATCCGCCACCAGCGCCACCTGCGCCCGCTCGTTCTTGCCCAACAGGTAGGTGTCGGTGAAATACGGCACGACCTTGTGCCGGTTGGACGCGATCACCTTGAAGCTCATCCCGTGCAAATGGATCGGGTGCTGGTACTGGGTCATGTTCTTCAATTCGAAAATGTAGCTCTGGCCTTTCTTCAGGGTAGCGATCGGCCGATCGGCGCAGGTCTTGTCGGTGATGTCCCAGGCCTTGCCGTTGATCTGCCACAGGCTCGGCGGCTTGCCGTTGTCGACATTGACCGACACCGAACCGACCCACTCGAAATTGAAGTTGAGTTTCTCGGCATTGGCCAGGTCCGGCTCGGCCACCGGGTTGGCCGGCAATGCTGGCGGCCAGGCAGTGGGGGCATCGCTGTTGGCGACCGACCGCAAGGTGCCCAGGCGTACCGGGCCGTTGCGCAACGACAACTCTTCTCCGGCCGCCGGTGCCTTTATGGCCAGGCAGATGCGCATGCCCGGGCCCAGCCAGTACTCCTTGCCCAGCGGGCGCGGCTCGACGGGGTTGCCGTCCAGGGCGTAGATCTGCGCCTCGACGCCGGGAATGTTGATGCGATAGGTCAGGGTGTTATCCAGGTTGAGCAGGCGCACCCGGGTGATCTGCCCCGCCGGCAGGTCGATCACCGCCTGCGGCACGCCGTTGATGGTCGAAAGCCGCCCGGCCGTGCCGCCACGGGCGGCCTCGCGAGGGATGCTGAACTCCACGAACTGGCCTTGCTCGTCTACATGCCAGCTCTTGAGGCTCAGGGTCTGTTCGTACTTGAAGCCAGTCGGCTCACGCTCTTCGATGATCAACGGTCCCACCAACCCACGCCCGAGCTCTTCGCTGCTGTTGACGTGAGGGTGATACCAATAGCTGCCGGCGTCCGGCACACGGAACTTGTAATCGAAGTATTCGCCCGGCAGCACCGGCAGTTGCGAAACGTACGGCACGCCATCCATTTCCAGCGGCAGACGGATTCCGTGCCAGTGGATCGTGGTGGCAACCGGCAGGCGGTTGATGAAGCGCACCCGCAACCACTCGCCCTGACGTACCCGCAGCTCGGTGCCCGGGGCCGACGGACCGAACGCCCAGGCCTGGGTCTTGTGCCCGGCCACCAGCTCGACGTCCAGGGGCGCCGCGATCAGCTCATAGTCATGACCGGCCTGGGCATCGGCCATCCTGCCCAACCAATACCGCGAAGCCCCTCCCGCCCCGACGCCAACGACAACAAGACCGGCCAGGCCACCGAGTATTTGGCGACGGGTAAAGGACATGAACGCAACCACCTATTGAATCTGCGGCGAACCGGCAGGTCCGCAAAAGGCGAATACGATACACCCGCGATTGAGAAATATTAAGTGAAGGATTGTCGCGGATAAGTAATGTCAGCTAGCCGATTTGCGTGCCGTGACAATCCATGCCGCGCCGTCAATCATCACCGACCGCTCGCCGGGGAGACCCGCGAAGGCGGCGCGAACCGCGGCCCAGGCGTGGGCACGGATGTCGTCGGGCTGATCAGCGAGCACAAGCGACAGCGGGCCACCCTCGAATGCCATCTTCACGGCGTCGTCGATCGCCGCGTCCCGAGTCTCGCCTTGGCCGAACGAGATGGAAGCATCGAAGGGCGCGATAGTGATATCGGTGAAGCCGGCCGTTGTCAGGATGCGCTCCACGCGCCCCCGGTCGCCGAACGAGAATGGGCCGGGCACGTCGGGACCGGGCGGCGCGGGCAGCGGGACAATGTCCTTGATCGCGATCATGGGCAGACGCACCCAATCGTTCTCGGCCACGCCGCGCCAGCAGACGAAAGCGACCCGCCCGCCCGGTCGGAGCGCGCGTCGCATATGAGTGAACGCCGCTGTCGGATCGTCGAAAAACATCACGCCGAAACGCGAGAACAGCATATCGAACGCGCCCTCGGGCAGCTCGGCGCTGCTGGCGTCGGCCACTTGGAACAGGACCGGCGTATCCTGTGGCGCAAGCGCGCGCGCACGGCCAATCAACGGCTCGGATATGTCCACGCCCAGCACTTGGCCGCCCGCGCCGACGCGGGCGGCCAGATCCAGACTCGATGCGCCCGCGCCACAGCCGACGTCCAGCACCCGCTCACCCGTCGCGGGCGCGGCGGCTTCGATCGCGGCCTGGCCGAATACCGCAAACATGGCGTCGAGCCGGGCCTGGTTGACGGCCCAGTACTCCCCGCTTTGGCCATTCCAGTCGGCGACCTGATAGGTTTTTTGCTCTGTCATGACATTTCCTCATTTTGACGCATTCTTCAGGCCACGCAAAAGCCGGGGACGGCGACCTTCTGGAACAAGTGCGGGCTGCCTACGACGGATGACGGATAGGCCGAAAGCTTCGCGACGAACTCGGGATGAGTGAGACCGGCGCGGACCGTCTCGGTGGACTCCCACACCACATAGTTCAGGTAAGTCGGGCTATCGCCGATCGCTCGATGCAGCTGCATGGAAATGAAGCCCGGTTGCTTCGTTATGATCTCGGCAGCCACCTTGAAAGCGTCCAGGAAGCCCGCTTCGTCGGCATAATCGAGCGTGAAGAGGTTGATGAGCACAACTGGCGCGGCAGTGATGCCGAGTTGACGCTCAAGCGGGAATTTATCGTCTAGCGGTTTGAATTTACGCTCTTGCGGCTTTGGGTCGGCCATGGTGGCACTCCCGTCTAATGGGAAAATGAAACTACCGTAATCGATGCTGCTTCGAAGCAACCTTTAAAAGCCTGCGCCAACCGAAGTGCCCTCAAACCAGCATCGACTGCTGGGCGCAGATGCCCGCCGTCGAGCCTTGCCATGATGCCGTGGTGACCGAGGGCATTGCGGGGTTGGCGAGGTCGCCGGCGGCGTAGATGCCGGGTACGCTGGTTTCGCGGCGCTCGTCGACCTTGAGGACGATGCCCTGGGGCGTATCGACCGTGGCGAGCCCCAGCGATTCATGCAGGCGTGCGGACGGCTTGTTGCGCGGATGCGCGAACAGGATGTCGACCGCAACAGAGGGGCCGGCGTCGAGCCTGACGGTGGCGTTATGGCTCTCGTCATGGTCGATTTCGGTGACCCGGCCATCGACGACAGGGATGCCACGGCGAGCCAGATCGGCCCGGATCTCGGGTGGAATGTCGTGACCATTGGCGAAGACCGTCAATGTGTCAGTCCAATCGTGGTATAGCCTGACGTAGTTGTGCGACATTGGGCCGGACCAGACGAGGCCCCAATGCCGGCCGGCAACTTCAAAGCCGTCGCAATACGGGCAAGGCACGATGGAGCTGCCCCAGCCTTCGGCAAAGCCGGGAAGTTCAGGCATCTGGTCGGCGACGCCATAGCTCAGGATCAGGCGGCGCGCCCTCAGGGTTGCGCCCTCGCCAGTGAGGACGGAGAAATCGTCGAGGGCGCCGGAGACGCTCTCGGCCCGGGCATTGACCAGCTGGATCGTGGGATAGCGTGCCAGTTGCTGCCGCGCCTCGGCCAGTATCTCCAGCGGTGGCTTGTGGTCATGGCCGAGCAGGCCATGGGAGTGGTCGGCGAAACGATTGCGCGGCAGGCCGGTATCGAGAACGGTGACCTTGCGGCGGGCACGGCCGAGTTGCAGGGCGGCGGCAAGACCGGCAAAACTGCCGCCGATGATGATGACGTCATTCATGATGATGGGCTCCGCGCTGTGGATGAAGGGAGATCGGCTTGCAAAATTAAGATACTCACGGGTACCATAATTTACAAATTTAGATACTGTCAAGTACTGGAATTTTATGACCGAACACAGTCAGGCCCGACGCGGCCGGCCCGCCAACGATGCGCTAGGCCAGACGATCATCGACGCCGCGGGCGAACTTTTTGTGGAATTGGGTTTTCAAGCGACGACAATGGACAAGGTCGCCCAGCGGGCGAAGATATCCAAGCTCAGCATCTATCGGCACTTCGAGAACAAGGAGGCGCTGTTCAGTGCGGCCATTGCGGCCCACTGCCATCAGTTTGCACCGCAGGCCCTTATTGAAGGCGTCGGCGGTTCGGCGGCAGATCAGCTCATGGCGGTGGGAACATCCCTGCTTCGCACGTTGCTGAGCCCCGACGTGCGCAGTGTCGAAGCCATGATCATGGCCGACAAGACGAATCAAAAATCGTTAAGCAAGCGCCATTACGAAGCCGGCCCCGCCTATGTCATTGCCCAGATCGAGGCCCTGTTGCGTCAGTTGCATGCGAAGGCGGTTCTGAACGTGCCCGATCCTCTGCAGTCCGCCCGTTTGTTTGCCGCGCTTTTCAAAGGGTCCGATCTGCTGATGATCGCGCGCTTCGATGAGGCCCGGGCAGAGGACGACAACGAAATCGAATCCTATTGCCGGGCAGCCGTCGCCATGTTCATCGCCGCGCACGAAAAATAAGACCGTGCCCGGAAAAGCACTCATGCATCACGAGAGAACCCAACGAAACCGGGCTGATCAAGAGATTTGATCCCAGGCCCTTCCCTGCCGAGGCGACAGGGTATCGAGCACCCCGCAGGGCATTTGCCCCAAAAAGCCAAAAGCCCGCAATTACGCGGGCTTCAGGGCATTTCCTGTTAATGGGTGCCGGACAACGCCGGACGCCCAATCATTCCCACTCAATCGTCGCCGGCGGCTTGCTCGACACGTCATACGTGACGCGAGAGATACCTTCGATCTCGTTGATGATCCGGCCGGAAACGGTTTCCAGCAGTTCGTAGGGCAGGTGCGCCCAACGAGCGGTCATGAAGTCGATGGTTTCCACGGCACGCAGGGCCACGACCCAGGCGTAACGACGACCATCGCCCACCACGCCCACCGATTTCACCGGCTGGAACACCACGAATGCCTGGCTGACCTTGTGGTACCAGTCGGCCTTGCGCAGTTCTTCGATGAAGATATGGTCGGCGCGACGCAGCAGGTCGGCGTATTCCTTCTTCACTTCACCGAGGATCCGCACGCCCAGGCCAGGGCCCGGGAATGGGTGGCGGTAGACCATGTCGTACGGCAGGCCCAGCTCCAGGCCAAGGCGACGTACCTCGTCCTTGAACAGTTCGCGCAGCGGCTCGACCAGCTTGAGGTTCATTTCCTCTGGCAGGCCGCCGACGTTGTGGTGAGACTTGATCACGTGGGCCTTGCCGCTCTTGGCACCGGCCGACTCGATCACGTCGGGGTAGATGGTGCCCTGGGCCAGGTACTTGATGTTTTCCAGCTTGCAGGACTCGGCGTCGAACACGTCGATGAAGGTACGGCCGATGATCTTGCGTTTCTTCTCGGGGTCGGATTCGCCGGCCAGGTTGGCCAGGAACTGATCCTCGGCGTTGGCGCGGATCACCTTGACGCCCATGTTCTCGGCGAACATCGCCATCACCTGCTCGCCTTCATGCAGGCGCAGCAGGCCGTTGTCGACGAAAACGCAGGTCAGTTGGTCGCCGATGGCCTTGTGCAGCAACGCAGCGACCACCGAGGAGTCCACGCCGCCGGACAGACCCAGCAGCACGTTATCGGTACCCACCTGCGCACGCACCTGGGCGATGGCGTCTTCGGCGATCTTCGACGGGGTCCACAGGGCCTCGCATTCGCAGATGTCGAGGATGAAGCGCGACAGGATACGACCGCCCTGCTTGGTGTGGGTCACTTCCGGGTGGAACTGGACGCCGTAATAGCGGCGATCGTCGCTGAACATGCCGGCAATCGGGCAGCTCGGAGTGCTGGCCAGGATATGGAAGTCTTCCGGCATGCGGGTGACCTTGTCACCGTGGCTCATCCACACGTCAAGGCCGAACAGGCCGTCGGCATCGATATGGTCTTCGATGCCGTCCAGCAGGCGGCTCTTGCCGACCACGTCCACACGGGCATAACCGAACTCGCGCAGATCGGAGCCTTCCACCTTGCCGCCCAGTTGCTCGGCCATGGTCTGCATGCCGTAGCAGATACCGAAGACCGGCACACCCAGGTCCCAGACCGCCTGGGGCGCCCGAGGGCTGTCGGCGACGTGCACGGACTCCGGGCCGCCGGCCAGGATGATCCCTTTTGGCGCGAATTCGCGAATCGCTTCGTCATCCATGTCGAACGGATGCAATTCGCAATACACGCCGATTTCACGCACGCGGCGGGCGATCAGCTGGGTGTACTGGGAACCGAAGTCGAGAATCAGGATGCGGTGAGCGTGAATGTCGAGGGCCATGACTCATTCTCATATAGGGAATCAGAAACAACTCGGGGCTGAATGAACAGCCCCGGTGATTACGTTTGCAGGAAAGCCTTAACCTACGCGGTAGTTCGGCGCTTCCTTGGTGATCTGCACGTCGTGGACATGGGACTCGGCCATGCCCGCGCCGGTGATGCGGACAAATTCCGGCTTGGTGCGCATCTCTTCGATGTTGGCGCTGCCGGTGTAGCCCATGGAAGAACGCAGGCCGCCCATCAGTTGATGGATGATGGCGCTCAGGGTGCCCTTGTAGGGAACGCGACCTTCGATGCCTTCCGGCACCAGCTTCTCGGCACCTGCGGAGGAGTCCTGGAAGTAACGGTCGGACGAGCCCTGGGCCTGGGACATGGCGCCCAGCGAGCCCATGCCGCGATAAGCCTTGTAGCTACGGCCCTGGAACAGTTCGATCTCGCCCGGTGCCTCTTCGGTACCGGCGAACATCGAGCCCATCATCACGCAGGACGCACCGGCCACAATGGCCTTGGACAGGTCACCGGAGAAACGGATACCGCCGTCGGCGATCAGGGGAATGCCGGAGCCTTCGAGGGCTGCGGCGACGTTGGCGATGGCGCTGATCTGTGGAACACCGACACCGGCGACGATGCGGGTGGTGCAGATCGAGCCAGGGCCGATACCGACCTTGACCGCGTCGGCGCCGGCTTCGGCCAGGGCCTTGGCGGCAGCGCCGGTGGCAATGTTGCCGCCGATCACCTGGACGTCAGGGAAGTTCTGCTTGACCCAGCGAACGCGGTCGATCACGCCCTTGGAGTGACCGTGGGCGGTGTCGACCACCACCACGTCCACGCCGGCATTGACCAGGGCGGCGACGCGGTCACCGGTGTCCTTGCCGGTGCCGACCGCGGCACCGACGCGCAGACGACCCTGGTCGTCCTTGCTGGCCAGCGGGTAGGCCTTGGCCTTTTCGATGTCGTTGACGGTCATCATGCCCTTGAGGGCGAACTTGTCGTCGACGATCAGCACGCGCTCAATGCGGTGCTTGTGCAGCAATTCGCGGACTTCGTCCTTGCTGGTGCCTTCCTTGACCGTGACCAGGCGCTCTTTAGGCGTCATTACCTGGCGCACGGTGGCATCCAGGCGGTTCTCGAAACGCACGTCGCGGGAAGTGACGATGCCGACCAGGTCGCCATCGTGCAGCACCGGAACGCCGGAGATGTTGTGCATGCGGGTCAGTTCGAACAGATCGCGCACCGTGGCATCGGCCTCGATGGTGATCGGGTCCTTGACCACGCCGGCCTCGAACCGCTTGACCTTGCGCACTTCGGCGGCCTGCTGTTCGATGGTCATGTTCTTGTGGATGATACCGATGCCGCCTTCCTGCGCCATGGCAATGGCCAGGCGGGCTTCGGTCACGGTGTCCATGGCGGCGGATACCAGCGGAATATTCAGCTCGATGCCACGGGTAAGACGGGTTTTGAGACTGACTTCGTTAGGCAGTACCTCGGAATAACCGGGCACAAGGAGAATGTCGTCGAATGTCAGGGCTTCTTGGCTGATACGCAGCATCGCGGGGGCTCCCGAGCGGGAAAATGGAAGCGCGCCATTATACTCATGGACCCCGTCTCGCTCAATGTAAAACTCTGCCTATTATTGCCGGGCAGATTGACGGGGCTGATCCCCTCACTGCGACTGTACATCGCCCCTGTGGCGAGGGGATTGATCCCCGCTGGACTGCGCAGCAGTCCCGAAGCGGCCGACTCGATATGCCAGATGACCGCATAGCCCGGTTCAGGGCCGCTTCGCGCCCCAGCGGGGATCAATCCCCTCGCCACAAAAACAGTCCGCCGTGTGCCTATCTACAACTCCACCTTCACCCAACTCACCGGCTGGTCCAGCCAATCGGCGAATTCATCGAGGAAATCCTGCTTGAACCCGGCCTCGAGCCAGTTGTTGAAGATGAACCCCAGGTTGGAAAAGGCGCAGGGCTGCAGGAACAGGAACCCGTTGATGTCATCTTCATGCCCGCATTCGGGACAGGTGAAATTGTCGGTGCGGCCTGGCATCCAGTCTTCCAGGCTTTCGAACAGCGCTTCGCCGATTTCCCTGCGGCACTCGGCGCAACCCGCCTCCTCGAGGAATCCCTTGGCCGGGGTATAGATACAGCGCCGGGTAATGATCTCCAGGCCGTTGACGGGCTCGCCGAACGGCAAGGCTTCGGGGTACAGGGCCACCTCCCGGGCGCCAGGGGCAATGGCGTGGCCCATGCGGTTGCCGGTGCGGCCGCAGGTGGTCAACTGTTCCTGGACAATATTCTTGCGTACCAGCCAGCGCACGATCACACGGGCCCGGGGTTCGTGGACCGGCAGCGTGGAGATTTTCGGGACGATGATGCTTTGCGAATTCATGGCGAGGCCCGCTGTTTCCCTTGCTGAGCGAATGAAGGCCGGCAGCTTAATCCCTGGCCGGGCCAGGTCAAGCACTCAGGTAGCGCACGATCAACGCGATGCCGCTGGCGAGCACCAGCCAAGTGACCAGGCGCACGAATGCCTCGCGGGACATCCGCAGGGTCAGGCGACGCCCCACCCACAAGCCCAGCGCCATGGCCGGCAACAAGCACAGCGCCAGTACCAGCAAGGGTAGCTCGGCATATACCCCGGCGATGACGAACAGCGTCAAGCGCACCACGGTACTGCAACTGATCAGCGCGCTTTGCGTGGCGCGGGCCGGGTCCTTGGGCAAGCGGCTGTTCAGATAGATGGCGTATAAAAAGCCGCCACTGCCAAACAGCGCACCGAACATCCCGCCCACCGTCCCCATCGGCAGCGCCCACAGCGCCGACAGCTGCGCCGGCCGGGCCTTTACCCACAGGCTGTAGATCGCATAGGCGCTGATGAACAGTCCCATCAATAACAGCAGCAGGTCGGATTTGAGGTTGAGCAGGAATATCACCCCCAAGGTGCAACCCAGGGCCATGCATGGCAGCAAGCGCAGCAGCTCCGACCGGGACACGTCCCGCCGCGACGGCAGCAGGTTGCCGAATGCGGCGACGAAATCCAGCAGCACCAGCAGCGGCACGATGTTCGACAGGGGCATGAACAGCAACAGAATCGGCGCGGCCACCAGCGCCGTCCCGAACCCGGCGATGCCGAACACGATGTAGGCCAGGGCTATGGCCGAGCCGATCACCAGCCATTCCAAGGGGGCAAATGCCCACTGGCCCAACCACGACAGCAGATTCATCCGACACTTCCTTGCTGAGGAGAGCGGGGACTTTAGCCAGTTGTGTCACGGCATATCCAGCATTTGTGGTGACAGGTGCACCGCTATCGCGAGCAAGCTCGCTCCCGCAAATGGCTCCCTGGTGTTCACAAAGCCTGCGACCACCCAAGATCCCTGTGGGAGCGAGCTTGCTCGCGATGAAGGCAACTCGGTCCGATTTGTCTTCACTCATGGAGATTCACCGACGAATGCCCTTATCATGCCGCCCATGATTAAAGATCCCTTTGCCCGACTGGGCCTGGACCGCGAGGTCCTGACTGTCAGCCAGCTCAACGGCCGTGCGCGGGTGTTGCTTGAAGACGTGTTCAGCAATATCTGGGTCGAGGGGGAAATTTCCAACCTGGCCCGGCCCGCCTCCGGCCATGTGTATTTCACCCTCAAGGACAGTGGCGCCCAGGTGCGTTGCGCGCTGTTCCGGCAGAACGCCGCGCGGGTGCGCCAGGCCCTGAAAGACGGGTTGGCGGTCAAGGTGCGCGGCAAGGTCTCGCTGTTCGAAGGGCGCGGCGACTATCAACTGATCCTCGACACCGTGGAGCCGGCCGGCGACGGCGCCCTGCGCCTGGCTTTCGATGCCCTCAAGGAAAAGCTCAGCGCCGAAGGCCTGTTCAGCGCCGAGCGCAAGGTGCCGCTGCCGGCCCATCCGCAACGCATCGGCATCATCAGTTCGCCCACCGGCGCGGTGATCCGCGACATCATCAGCGTGTTCCGCCGCCGGGCGCCGCAGATCGCCCTGACGTTGATTCCCACCGCCGTACAGGGTCGCGAAGCCACCGCGCAGATTGTCCGCGCCCTGAAACTGGCGGATACCCGCGGTTTCGACGCGCTGATCCTGGCCCGGGGCGGCGGTTCGCTGGAGGATCTGTGGTGCTTCAACGAAGAGGCCGTGGCCCGGGCGGTGGATGCCTGCGTCACGCCAATCGTCAGTGCCGTCGGCCATGAGACCGATGTGTCCATCAGCGATTTCGTCGCCGACGTGCGTGCCCCCACCCCCTCCGCCGCCGCCGAACTGCTGGCGCCGGATGCCGGCGAACTGGTGCGGCGGGTCGAAAGCCTGCACCGACGCCTGGTGATGCGCATTCGCGACCGCCTGATGCGCGACCAACTGCGCCTCGAAGGCCTGACCCGGCGCCTGCGTCATCCGGGCGAGCGCCTGCGTCAGCAGGCCCAGCGCCTGGACGACCTGGACATGCGTCTGCGCCGGGCCTTCGAACGCAGCCTCGATAACCGTCGCGAACGCCTGATTCGCCTGGAAACCCGCCTCACCGGACAGCATCCGGGCCGCCAGCTGGCTTTGTTGCGTCATCGCCTGGACAGCCTGGCCGAGCGCCTGCCCCGGGCCATGAACGAAGGCCTGAAGGCGCGTCGCCTGCAATTGCAGAACCAGATGCAGACCCTTCACATCGTCAGCCCCCTGGCGACCCTCGGCCGGGGCTACAGCATCCTTTTGGACGAACGCGGCCATGCGATCCGCAATGCCGGGCAGACCCACACCGGCCAGCGCCTGACCGCCCGGCTCGGCGAAGGCGAACTGCTGGTGCGGGTCGAAGACAACCACCTGACGCCGGTCACCCTTTCTCTACTGGATTGATTCATGCCGCGATCTATTGCCCCCCTGCTGTTGCTGTGCCTGACCATCAATGCCCACGCCGACAGCTACATCACCCGTCTGCTGAACAAACCGGTACCCGGCGGCGTGGCCGTGGTGGACCTGGGCAGCGCGACCCAGGCCCCCAAAGTCAGCTACCAGGGCAAACCGGTGCTGGTGGTCAAGGAACAGCAGAACTGGCTGGCGATCGTCGGCATCCCGCTGACGGTCAAGCCCGGCACCGAGCAGATCAAAAGTGGCGGCAGCACCCAGCCCTTCGTGGTCGGCTACAAGAAGTACCCCGAGCAACACATCACCTTGAAGAACAAGCGCCAGGTCAACCCGAACCCGGCGGACCTCAAGCGCATCGACGCCGAACTGGCCGTACAGTTGAAGGCCTACCGCACCTTCAGCCCGAACATTCCCAGCAACCTGTTGCTGGACAAGCCTGTCGATGGCCCACTGTCGAGCAAGTTCGGTGTGCGCCGCTTCTTCAATGGTGAAGAGCGCAACCCGCATTCGGGCCTGGACTTCGCCGTACCCGCCGGGACGCCCATCAAGACCCCGGCCGCAGGCAAGGTGATCCTCACCGGCAATTACTTCTTCAACGGCAATACGGTGTTCGTCGATCACGGCCAGGGCTTCATCAGCATGTTCTGTCATATGTCGAAAATCGATGTGAAGGTCGGCCAGCAGTTGGCCAGGGGAGCGGTCGTGGGCAAAGTGGGTGCAACCGGACGGGCAACAGGGCCGCACATGCACTGGAACATCAGCCTGAACGATGCGCGAGTGGATCCGGCGATTTTCATCGGGGCGTTCCAGCCCTGAGTTCATGGTGGGGCTACTGGCCTCAGACCCATCTTCCGTGAATTGCCAAGCTCAAAACATCGACGCAATTTCCAACATGGAAGCTCCAGATATTCGCGATTAAATCTCGCAAAATCGCTCGAAATCAGAACTTCTCTCAATTTTTTTCGATTGCTTGCGATCCTCTGCCCACCCGGTTAGGGTTGAGGGCATGAAAACCTCTCACACCCTCATCCAGCTTCGCCAGCACCGCAGCCTGTGCCTCGTCAGCGCACGACTGCCGGGCTGAATCGCGGCACCTCGTTCCGGCTGAGAAGCCACCCCGTTCGAACCACCGGCAGGCCGCCTTTTTTCGGCCACGACAATAAAAGGATTCCGCCCATGAGCATGCTCAAAGACCCGTCTTCCAAATACCGCGCCTTCCCGACCATCAACCTGCCGGATCGCACCTGGCCGTCGAAGACCATCACCACCGCGCCGATCTGGTGCAGCTCCGACCTGCGCGACGGCAACCAGTCGCTGATCGAACCGATGGACGCGGTCAAGAAACTGCGTTTCTGGAAAACCCTGGTCGCCGTCGGCGTCAAGGAAATCGAAGCTTCGTTCCCGGCCGCTTCCCAGACCGACTTCGACTTCGTGCGCACCCTCATCGAGGAAGGCCACATCCCGGACGATACCACCATCCAGGTGCTGACCCAGGCTCGTGAAGACCTGATCGCCCGCACGTTCGAATCCCTGCGCGGCGCGAAAAAAGCCATCGTCCACCTGTACAACGCCACCTGCCCATCGTTCCGCCGCATCGTGTTCAACCAGGACAAGGAAGGCGTGAAGGAAATCGCGGTGAACGCGGCCAAGCTGTTCGTCAAATACGCCGCCCAGCAGCCGCAAACCCAGTGGCAGTTCGAATACTCCCCGGAAACCTTCAGCGCCACCGAGCTCGAGTTCGCCAAGGAAGTCTGCGATGCGGTCATCGAAGTGTGGAACCCGACGCCCGAGCGCAAGGTGATCCTCAACCTGCCCGCCACCGTGGAAGTCGCCACGCCGAATGTCTATGCCGACCAGATCGAATGGTTCGGCCGCAACATCACCCGTCGCGACAGCGTGATCATCAGCCTGCACACCCACAACGACCGTGGCACCGGTGTGGCCGCCACCGAACTGGGCCTGATGGCCGGCGCCGACCGTGTCGAAGGCTGCCTGTTCGGCAACGGCGAGCGTACCGGCAACGTCGACCTGGTGACCGTGGCACTGAATCTCTACACCCAGGGCATCGACCCTGAACTGGACTTCTCCGACATCGACGGCGTGCGCAAGGTCGTCGAGGAATGCAACCAGATTCCGGTGCACCCACGCCATCCGTATGTCGGCGACCTGGTCCACACCGCATTCTCCGGCTCCCACCAGGATGCCATTCGCAAGGGCTTCGCCCAGCAGAAACCGGACGCCCTGTGGGAAGTGCCCTATCTGCCGATCGACCCGGCCGACATCGGCCGCAGCTACGAGGCGGTGATTCGTGTCAACAGCCAGTCGGGCAAGGGCGGCATCGCCTACCTGCTGGAACAGGAATACGGCATCAGCCTGCCCCGCCGCATGCAGATCGAATTCAGCCAGGTGGTGCAGCGCGAAACCGATCGCCTGGGCCTGGAAATGACCGCCCAGCAGATCCACAGCCTGCTGCAACGCGAATACCTGCAAGCCAACACCCCGTATGCGCTGGTCAGCCATCGCCTGCAGGAAGAAAACGGCCACAGCGCCGTGGAAGTGGAAGTGGCCAGCAAGGGCCAGGGCGAAACCAACCTGCACTGGCGCGGCAAGGGCAACGGCGCCCTGGAAGCGCTGGTGGCCGGCCTGCCGATTCCCGTGGAAATCATGGACTACAACGAACATGCCATCGGCGCCGGCACCAACGCCAAGGCCGCGGCCTATATCGAGCTGCGGGTCAACGGTGAGCGCGCGGTACACGGCGTAGGCATCGATGAGAACATCACCACCGCCAGCTTCAAGGCTTTGTTCAGTGCGCTGAACCGCTCCCTGAGCCAGCCGGAAGCCAAGGCGGCCTGATCCTGGGCTGACATGCAAAAAGGCCCCAGGGTGTGAATCCTGGGGCCTTTTTGTTTGACTTGGGATATGGGTTGCCGTCCGGGACCTGCTCGCGATAACGGCCTACCGCGCTACCCCCTCTCAGGCATGGGTATCGATCCCGACCGTCATGGCCTGCAATAGCGCCGCTCGAAGCGTCTGCAGGGCCGCCTGGGTTCCCATGATCTGGGTCTGGATGGCCATGGCCTGCTGAGCCTTCTGCTCTTCGCTGGCCTGGCTCTTCTGCACGCGAGCCAATTGCACCTGTTGCTGGGCCAGCAGTTTCTCGGTCTGCTCGATCTGCTTCTTGATCTGCTCGATCACATCCACACCCGTGCTGCTGGGTGCGCCGGCGACGTTAGCACCGCTGGTATCGACCTTCAGTGACTTTTCCTTCTCGCTGCCGGCGTCCGTGGTCGCGTCCGCAGTCTCCTCGGTCGTACCTTTGATCGACACCTTAGGGGCCGACATCGGATACGGGTTTACGGTCGTTGCGCTGATAGTGGTCATGAGCATTCTCCTTGGCTGACCGTTTATCGGCACGCAATAGCCGTTCTTGAGGGCTGAAACGATTCAATCAGATGAATTCGAAACGATCGGCATCCAGGTTCGCCGGAAACCGCGCACGATACGCCGCCAGGTCCGCCGCATTGAGATTCACCATGAACACGCCATCGGCCTCTCCCACGCTGAGCAAGGTCTCGCCCTGGAAGTCCAGCACCTGACTGTCCCCAGTGTAGGCAAAACCCTTGCCGTCGGTGCCGATGCGGTTCACTGCCGCTACGTAACACAGGTTCTCGATGGCCCGGGCCGGCAGCAGGCGGTTCCAGTGCAAGCGCCGGGCGCCAGGCCAGTTGGCGGTGTACAGCAGCAGGTCGGTGTCCTCGGCGTCGCGGCTCCAGGCCGGGAAACGCAGGTCGTAGCAAATCAACGGGCGCACCCGCCAGCCCTTGAGTTCGAACAGCACCTGACGCTCACCCGGTGTGTAGTGGTTGTGCTCCCCGGCCATGCGAAACAGATGGCGCTTGTCATAGTGCAGCACCTCACCGTCCGGACGGGCCCAGAGCAGGCGGTTGCGATGGCTGCCGTCGGCGGCCTGGACAATCAGGCTGCCGGTGATCACCGCATCCAGCCTCGACGCCTGCGTCCTGAGCCAAACGCTGGTAGGCCCGTGCTCCGGTTCGGCCAGGGCCTGGGATTCCATGGAAAAGCCGGTGGTGAACATTTCCGGCAAAATCACCAGGTCGGCCCCGCGGGCCTGTTCCAGCAGACTTTCGAAATGCTCCAGGTTGGCCTCGCGGTCGTGCCACGCCAGGGTGGTCTGGATCAGGGCAACATTGAGATTGGGCAACATACTCAGATCACGCATAGCTTTTGCGCCGCTTCGCGCAGCGTCTCCTCGCGTTTGGCGAAGCACAGGCGCACCAGGCGCTGTCCCTCGGGAGGGGTCTGGTAGAACACCGACACCGGGATCGCCGCCACCCCGTGCTCACGGGTCATCCAGACCGCCATGTCGACGTCATTCAGGTCCGGGCGGATCCGGGAATAATCCACCAGTTGGAAATAGGTGCCGGCCACCCGCTTGAAGCTGAACCGCGACGGGGCCAGCAAGTCGCAGAACAGGTCGCGCTTGGCCTGGTAGAAATCGGGCAATTGCTCGACATGCTCCGGGTGGTCGGCCATGTAGTCGGCCAGGGCGTATTGCAGCGGTGTCACCCCGCAAAAGCTGACGTACTGATGCACCTTGCGCAGCTCGGCGGTGAGGGCCGGTGGCGCCACGACGTAGCCGGTCTTCCAACCGGTGACGTGGTAGGTCTTGCCGAAGGAGCTGACCACGAACGCGCGCCGATACAGCTCCTCATGGGCCAGGACACTGGCATGGGGCACGCCGTCGAAGACCAGGTGTTCATACACCTCGTCGCTGACCAGATAGATGTCGCGATCATGGATCAACGCCGCCAACTGATCCAGCTCGGCCCGGCTGATCAGGGCCCCACTGGGGTTGTGCGGTGTGTTGAGAATGATCATGCGCGTACGCGGCCCCAGGGCGTCACCGAGCTTCTGGAAGTCGATGGCAAAGTCATCCAGGCCCAGTTGCACGTGCACGCACCTCCCACCGGCCAACTGCACCGCTGGCTCGTAACTGTCGTAGCTGGGGTCGAACACAATCACTTCGTCGCCGCTTTGCACCACCGCCGCGATGGCGCAGAAAATCGCCTGGGTCGCGCCTGGGGTCACGGTGACCTCCTGGTCGGCGTCGACATCGACGCCATAGCTGCGGGCGATCTTCGCCGTGATCTGCTGACGCAACGCCGGCAGGCCGGTCATGGGCGAATACTGGTTATGGCCTTGGGCGATGTGCCGGCCGACCGCATCGCGCAGCGCCTGGGGGCCATCGAAATCGGGAAACCCCTGGGACAGGTTCAGCGCACCGGTCTGGGCGGCAAGCTGGGACATCTGGGTGAAGATGGTGATGCCGACATTCGGCAACTTGCTGGTGATCATCGAGGGTTCCCTGCTCTACACCCGGCTCTGGCGCGGCGCGGGAGAGTTCGAGGATAGCCCAATCGCCAGGTATGAAAAAGGGTGCCACCCAGGGCACCCTTTCTTATGCTGACACAACTCAAACCTTGTGGAGCGAGCTTGCTCGCTCCACAGTGGATCTGCGGTGACTATCAATCAGCGCTTGTCGCGGCGCTTCTTGTCGGCCTTCTTGTGGTGCGACATCAAGCGACGCTTCTTGTTGACCTGCCGGTCGGTGAGCGTGTTCTTGTTGCCTTCATACGGGTTCTCGCCGCCCTTGAACTCGATACGGATGGGCGTACCCACCAGCTTCAGGACGCGACGATAGGTGTTTTCCAGGTACCGAACGTAGGATTTGGGTACCTTCTCGATCTGGTTACCGTGGATCACGATGATCGGCGGGTTGGCGCCCCCCAGGTGAGCGTAACGCAGCTTGATCCGGCGGTTGTTGACCATCGGTGGCGCGTGCTCGCTGACGGCGTCTTCCAGGATCTGGGTCAGGCGGTTGGTCGGCCAGCGGGTGACCGCCGACTTGAACGAGTTCTGCACCGAGGCGTAGAGGTTGCCCACGCCCGTGCCGTGCAAGGCCGAGATGAAGTGGATATCGGCGAAGTCGACGAAGAACAGCCGGCGCTGCAATTCCACCTTCACAAAATCCCGCTCGCTCGGGGTCATGCCGTCCCATTTGTTGATGGCGATGACCAGCGCACGTCCGGCCTCCAGGGCGAAGCCCAGCAGGTTCAGGTCGTGATCGACCACGCCTTCGCGAGCGTCCATCACGAAGATCACCACGTTGGCGTCCTTGATCGCCTGCAGCGTCTTGACCACGGAGAACTTCTCGACTTCCTCGTGGATCTTGCCGCGCTTGCGCACACCTGCGGTGTCGATCAGCGTGTACTTCTCGTCGTTACGTTCGAACGGGATGTAGATGCTGTCGCGAGTGGTACCGGGCTGGTCGTACACGATGACCCGGTCTTCGCCGAGCATGCGGTTGACCAGCGTCGACTTGCCCACGTTCGGGCGGCCGATGATGGCGATCTTGATCCCGTCCTTCTCGCTCGGGCCCGGAATGCGCTTGGCTTCCTCGCCTTCGGCAACGATCTCTTCCTCGCCTTCTTCCGGCTCGTCTTCATCGTCTTTCGGGAAATCCGCCAGGGCGACTTCCAGCAACTGGCTGATGCCGCGACCATGGGCACCGGCAATCGGGATCGCCTGGCCCATGCCCAACGGCGCGAACTCGGCGCGGGCCATGTCCGGATCGATGTTGTCGACCTTGTTGGCGACCACATGGGAGCGCTTGTTACGCTTGCGCAAATGCTCGGCGATCATCTGGTCGGCGGCGGTAAAACCGGCCTTGGCGTCTACCAGGAACAGCACCACATCCGCTTCTTCGATGGCCAGCAGCGACTGCTCGGCCATTTTTTCGTCCATGCCGTGTTCGTCACCGGAGATGCCACCGGTGTCGATCAGGATGTAGGTACGCCCTTGCCACTTGGCCTCACCGTATTGGCGATCACGGGTCAGACCGGACAAGTCGCCGACAATGGCGTCGCGAGTCCTGGTCAGGCGATTGAACAAGGTGGACTTGCCGACGTTCGGTCGGCCCACCAGG
Organism: Pseudomonas sp. NFACC32-1; assembly: GCF_900101215.1. NCBI lineage: Bacteria > Pseudomonadati > Pseudomonadota > Gammaproteobacteria > Pseudomonadales > Pseudomonadaceae > Pseudomonas > Pseudomonas sp. NFACC32-1. The sequence continues at coordinate 253,005 of NZ_FMUL01000004.1, read as the reverse complement.
GCGATTACGGGAACCATGCGGCTCTCCACTTCGTTATTTCAGAAAATACAAAAGCCGCTGCGAGGCAGCGGCTGGTGCTCGGAGGCAGTCCCGTGGGATCGGGCTTGCTCGCGAAAGCGGTGTGTCAGTCGACAACAGTTTTCTTCTGATACACCGCATTCGCACGCAAGCCCGCTCCTGCACAGGACGGGCCGCTTGGGATCTAGCCCCAAGCATAGTCTTACTTGATGGTCAGGGCTTCCAGTTTGCCGCTGTTGCCATACACATAAATCATGCTGCCCACCACCAGCGGACGGGCACGCAGGCCATCGCTGTCGATACGCTCACGGCCGACGAAGCGACCGTCCACCTGGCTGAGCAGGTGCAGGTAACCTTCCAGGTCACCGACTGCGACGTAGCTGGAGAACACTTCCGGGGCCGACAGCTGACGACGGGCCAGGGAATCGTTGCTCCACAAGGCGGTGGTGGAACGCTCGTCGACGCCTTCGACCGTGCCCGAGGCCAGGCTTACGTAGACGCTGCCGAAACCCTGGGCGACACCCGCGTAGCTGGACGCGTCGCGCTGCCACAACGGACGGCCGGTTTCCAGGTCCAGTGCCGCGACGCGACCCTGGTAGCTGGCGACATACAGCGTGCCGCCGGACAGCAGCAGGCCGCCGTCGATGTCGACCACGCGCTCCAGTTCCGAACGGCCCTGGGGAATGGCGACACGCTGTTCCCACACCGGCACGCCGTTGGAAACATCCAGGGCAACCACTTTACCAGTGGACAACCCGGCCACCGCGAGGCGGTTGGTCACGATAGGGGCGCTGGTGCCGCGCAAGGTCAGCACCGCCGGGGTGCTGTCGTACAGCCAGCGCTGGCTGCCGGTGGCGGCATCCAGGCCGATCAGGCGGTCATCCTGGGTCTGGACCACAACCACGTCGCCATTGGTGGCGGGCGGTGCGAGCACTTCGCTGGTCACCCGGGCACGCCATTTTTCTTCGCCGCTGCTGGCGTCCAGGGCCACGATCTCGCCCTTGAGGGTACCGATCATGACCAGCCCGTAACCCACGCCAACGGCACCGGATACAGGCAGTTCGAGATCCTTTTCCCATTTGACGTCGCCGTTCATGCGATCCATCGCCATGACGACACCCGTCACGTCGCCGGCATAGATGGTATCGCCATCGATGGCCGGCACCAGCATGTTGTAGGTTTCGCCCTGGCCGTCACCGATGGAGCGGCTCCACTGCTTCTGCAGCACGACTTCTTCTTTGAAGTCGGTCAGCTCGGCCGGTGGCAGTTCTTTCTTGCTGTTGCTGCTGCAACCCGCGGCCAGAATGGCCAGAGCCAGCAATGCTGCATGTTTCCACTGGATCACGTCACGCATCCCCTTTGGCCAGGTCGTCCAGCTTGATTTGCAGGCCACCGACCGCGGCTTCATCCGACAGCGCAGCCTTGGCTTTTTGGTAGGCCGCGTGGGCCTCGTCGGCACGACCCAGCTGTACCAGCAGGTCGCCCTTGAGTTCTTCGCGGGTCGCCAGGAACGCCTTGTCGGCGTCGCCGGCCAGCAGCTTCAGCGCGTCTTCGACCTTGTTCTGTGCCGCCAGCACCTGGGCCAGGCGCTGACGTGCCACTTCGCCCAGGGTCGGGTTGGCCGGCTTGTCGACGATAGCCTTCAGCTCGGTGGCCGCGTCGTCCAGCTTGCCGCTGTCTACCGCTACCTTGGCCACGAACAGGCTGCCGTACTGGGCGTAGGCGGTGCCGCCGAATTCCTTGTTGAGCTTGCCGGCCAGGTCCGCCACGCGAGCAGCGTCAGGCTTGCCGTCCGGGGTCAGCGTGGTTTCCAGCAATTGCTGGTAGAGCACCGAGGCGCCTTGCGACTGGTTGCTCTGGTATTTCTGGTAGGCCTGCCAGCCGAACACGATGACCAGCGCCAACAGGCCGCCAGTGACCAGCGGCTTGCCGTTGCGCGTCCACCAGTCCTTCAAATCCGCCAGCTGTTCATCTTCGGTACTCGACACCCCAATACTCCTTAATCGCTAAATCGGCTGTTTGACAGCTTCAACCCTGCACGACGCAGGTGGCCAGGTGTGCAGCAAGCGCATCCCAGGCAATGCTTTGTTGTTCGCCCTGGCCACGCAGGGGTTTGAAACCTACCACTTGTTGGGCCAGTTCGTCGTCACCCAGGATCAGTGCGTACAGCGCACCGCTCTTGTCGGCCTTCTTGAACTGGCTCTTGAAACTGCCGGCGCCGGCATTGACCTGCAGGCGCAGGTTGGGCACCTGGTCGCGGATCCGCTCGCTCAGGGCCAGGGCCGCCAGTTCCGCCGCTTCGCCGAAGGCGCAGAGGTAGACGTCGACCTGGCGGGCCAGCTCTTCAGGCACCTTGTCCAACGCTTCGAGCATCAGCACCAGGCGCTCGATACCCATGGCAAAACCCACGCCGGGGGTGGGCTTGCCGCCCATCTGCTCCACCAGCCCGTCGTACCGGCCACCGGCGCATACGGTGCCCTGGGCGCCGAGCTTGTCGGTGACCCATTCGAAAACGGTCTTGCTGTAGTAATCCAGGCCACGCACCAGCTTGGGGTTGATCACGTAGGGAATGCCGACAGCGTCGAGACGCGCCTTCAGCCCTTCGAAATGCGCACGGGACTCGTCGTCGAGGTAATCGGCCATCTTCGGTGCATCGGCCAGGATCGCCTGGGTATCGGCATTCTTGGTGTCCAGTACGCGCAGCGGGTTGGTCTTGAGGCGGCGCTGGCTGTCTTCGTCGAGCTTGTCCAGGTGGGCGGAGAGGAACTCCACCAGCGCTTCGCGATAGCGAGCGCGGGATTCACTGGTGCCCAGGCTGTTGAGCTCGAGCTTGACCGCATCACGCAGCCCCAGCTCGCCCCACAGGCGCCAGGTCAGCACGATCAGTTCGGCGTCGATGTCCGGCCCTTCGAGGTTGAACACCTCGAGACCGATCTGGTGGAACTGGCGATAGCGGCCTTTCTGCGGGCGCTCGTGACGGAACATCGGGCCGACGTACCAGAGCTTCTGCACCTGGCCACCGCCGGTGATGCCATGCTCCAGGACCGCGCGCACGCAGGCCGCCGTGCCTTCGGGGCGCAGGGTCAGCGAGTCGCCGTTGCGGTCCTCGAAGGTGTACATCTCTTTTTCGACGATATCGGTCACTTCACCGATGGAGCGCTTGAACAGCTCGGTGAACTCGACGATCGGCATGCGGATCTGCCGGTAACCGTAGTTATCCAGCAAACGCGCCACGGTGCCCTCGAAATAGCGCCACAGGGGCGTCTGTTCGGGCAGGATGTCGTTCATGCCACGGATGGCTTGCAGGGACTTGCTCACAGAATTTCCTTAAATTCGTTCGATCAGCCGCGTGCGATGACCGCTGCGTCGGCTTCGACCTTTTCGGCCGCCTTCTCGCGGATCAGCTTTTCCAGCTCGTCCACCAGATTGTCATTCGTCAGTTTCTGCGACGGCTTGCCGTCGATGTAAATCAGATTCGGGGTACCGCCGGTAAGGCCGATATGCGCCTCCTTGGCTTCGCCCGGTCCGTTGACCACGCAACCGATCACCGCGACATCCAGTGGCACCAGCAGGTCTTCCAGGCGCCCTTCCAGCTCGTTCATGGTCTTGACCACATCGAAGTTCTGCCGCGAGCAACTCGGGCAGGCAATGAAGTTGATCCCACGGGAACGCAGGTGCAGGGACTTGAGGATGTCGTAGCCGACTTTCACTTCCTCGACCGGATCGGCCGCCAACGAGATGCGGATGGTATCGCCAATCCCTTCGGCGAGCAGCATACCGAGGCCGACGGCGGATTTCACCGTGCCCGAACGCAACCCGCCGGCTTCGGTGATGCCCAGGTGCAGCGGCTGGACGATTTCCTTGGCCAGCAGACGGTAGGCCTCGACGGCCATGAACACGTCGGAGGCCTTCACGCTCACCTTGAAGTCCGGAAAATTAAGGCGCTCAAGGTGCTCCACATGACGCAGGGCCGACTCCACCAGCGCGGCCGGGGTCGGTTCGCCGTATTTCTTCTGCAGGTCTTTTTCCAGGGAACCGGCGTTGACGCCGATGCGGATCGGGATGCCCCGGTCGCGGGCCGCATCCACCACGGCGCGCACGCGGTCTTCGCGGCCGATGTTGCCCGGATTGATGCGCAGGCAGTCGACGCCCAGCTCGGCCACGCGCAGGGCGATGCGGTAGTCGAAGTGGATGTCGGCCACCAGGGGCACCTTGACCAGTTGCTTGATCCTGCCGAACGCCTCGGCGGCGTCCATGTCCGGCACGGAAACCCGCACAATGTCGACGCCGGCGGCTTCCAGGCGATTGATCTGCGCGACCGTGGCGGCCACGTCGTTGGTGTCGCTGTTGGTCATGCTCTGCACAGCGATAGGCGCATCGCCGCCCACGGGCACGTTACCGACCCAGATCTTGCGGGATTCGCGACGTTTGATTGGAGATTCGCCGTGCATGACTTATTGACCCAGCTTCAGGCGAGCAGTCTCGCCAGTGGTGAACGGAGCCACGTCGACCGGCTGGCCGTTGTAGCTGACCTGCGCGCCACGGGCATAGCCCAGGCGTACGGCAAAGGGTGGCTTGCCATTGACTGAGGTGCTGTCGCCCTTGCGCTTGAGGCCGCTGAACAGCACCTTGCCGTTGCCGTCGGTGATCTGCGTCCAGCAATCGGCCGTGAATTGAATCTGTACCTGGCCTTCGCCGGCGGCAGGTGCCACGGGCGCAGCGGAAGGCGCAGCCGGCGCAGTCGGAGCCGCCACGGTCGGGGTCGGGGTGGCCGGTGCAGGAGCGGGCGCTGCAGGGGTGGCCGGGGCCGGGGCAACCGGCGCGCTGGTACCGGGTGCAGGCGTGGCTGGCGCGGCCGGAGCGGTTGGTGTCGCAGGAACGCTTGGCTCGGCGCCGGCCTCGGCATCGGCACCGTCCTGACCCTGCGGCAGCGCCAGGCTGGTTTCGCCCTCCGCCTGGCCCTCCAGCACGGCCTGGTCTTCCGGCTCGTCCAGCGGATGGATCCGGGTGGTGCCGTCGGCCCCCTCCACTTCCACATGCTCGGGGGCCATGGCCACCGGTTCCTTGGTGCGCAGGGAGGTCTGATCCTGCCACCAGACGAAACCGCCGCCGATCACCGCGATCAGCAACAACAGGCTGACGATTCGCAAAATGGTGTGGGAAACACGCACTGGCTCCTCGATGCGGCCCAGGCTGTGTACGCTGCTGCCTTGGGCGTCGGAACCGGTGTACTGGTCGAATTGCTGGACCAGTACGGTCTGGTCCATGTCGAGCAACTTGGCGTAGGCACGGATGTAGCCCCGGGCAAAGGTATGCCCTGGCAGCTTGTCGAACGCACCCGCTTCCAGGTTGCTCAGGGAAGCCACGGTGAGATTGAGCTTGAGGGCCACTTGGGCCAGCGACCAACCATTGCTTTCGCGGGCTTGACGCAGGGTCTCACCGGGATTTACGCGAGTCGCTGCTACAACTTCAGGATGCGCCGCTTTCATCATTGCTCCGACAGGTATTGCTGATATTCCGGCGTACCGGGATAGAGTCTTTTGAGTTGCAGGCCATAACTTGCGGCCTTGTCGCGATCTTCAAACACATGGGCCAGCCGAACGCCGAGCAATAGACTACGTGCATTTTGCTCGCTGAGCAGGCTAAAACGCTCGTAATAGTCGCGCGCCGGCACATAATGCCTGTCTTCGTAAGACAACTCAGCCATTTCCAGCAAGGCCCGGGGCTGCTGGCGGTTGAGCCGCAGCGCCTTTTCCAGCTGCTGGCGGGCCAGATCGCGCTGGCCGAGCTTGGCGGCCGTCATGCCAAGGTTCTCGAAAACCCGCGAACGCTCAGGATAAAGGGTATCGGCGGCGGCCTGCTCGAAGCGCTCGTAGGCCTCTTTGTAACGTTGTTGCTCGTAAAGGAAGCTGCCGTAGTTGTTCAGGATCCGAGCATCCTGAGGCCGGGCGGACAACGCCTTGCGAAAATGCTCGTCGGCCAGCTCGGGTTCCAGCTCGGCCTGGAACACCAGGGCCAGGGCCGCGTTGGCATCGGCATCGGAACTGTCCAGCTCCAGGGCCTTCTTGAGCGGAACCTTGGCCCGTTCGGTCATGCCCTGCTGCAGGTAGCCGATGCCCAGCTGCACATAGGCCTCGCGCGCCTCGTCGCGCCCCTTGCTGGTCTTCATCGGGTTGTAGTCGCCCGACAGGACACAACCGGAGCAAAGCCCGGCCAACAGCAACAGCAGCGCGAAGCGCAAGGACATAGAGTTCCTCTCTTAGTGGCTGTTCGCAGCGTTCTGCGCCACATCGTCGGCGGCGTTCAATTCGCGCACGGCAATGTAGCGTTCGCTGCGACGGGTGCGATCCAGCACCTGCCCTACCAATTGACCACACGCCGCATCGATGTCTTCGCCGCGGGTAGTGCGGACGGTGACGTTGAAGCCGGCGTGATGAAGCTGATCCTGGAAGCGACGAATCGCATTGTTGCTCGGACGCTCGTAACCGGAGTGCGGGAACGGGTTGAACGGGATCAGGTTGATCTTGCACGGAATATTCTTGAGCAGTTCGATCATCTCGACCGCGTGCTCGACTTTGTCGTTCACATCCTTGAGCAGGGTGTACTCAATGGTGAGCACACGCTTTTCGCCCAAGGCCGACATGTAGCGCTGGCACGAGTCCAGCAGCATCTTAAGCGGATACTTCTTGTTGATCGGCACCAATTGGTTACGCAATGCGTCATTGGGTGCGTGCAGCGACAACGCCAGGGAAACGTCGATGTGCTTGGCCAGCTCATCGATCATCGGCACCACGCCGGAGGTGGACAGGGTCACGCGGCGCTTGGAGATGCCGTAGCCCAGGTCGTCCATCATCAGGTGCATGGCGGCAACGACGTTGTCGAAGTTCAGCAGCGGCTCACCCATGCCCATCATCACCACGTTGGTGATGGCACGGTCGACGGTCGCCGGGACGCTGCCAAAGGATTTGTTGGCAATCCACACCTGGCCGATCACTTCGGCGGCGGTGAGGTTGCTATTGAAGCCTTGCTTGCCGGTGGAGCAGAAACTGCAGTCCAGGGCACAGCCTGCCTGGGACGAAACGCACAAGGTGCCGCGCTTGCCCTGGGGAATGTAGACGGTCTCGACGCAGCTGCCGGACGCCACGCGCACGACCCACTTGCGGGTACCGTCGCTGGAAATGTCCTGGCTGACCACTTCGGGACCACGAATCTCGGCAACGGCCTTGAGCTTTTCGCGCAGGGCCTTGCCGACATTCGTCATGGCGTCGAAATCGTCGACGCCAAAGTGGTGGATCCATTTCATTACCTGACCGGCACGGAAACGCTTCTCCCCGATTGAGTCGAAGAATTTCTCCATTTCCGGCTGGGTCAGACCCAACAGGTTAGTCTTGCCGATCGATGCAGTCATGGTCTCACCCTCACTCACCAGCTTTACTTAGCGAGTGGTTACTTCAGTAGCGGCGAAAAAGTAGGCGATTTCGCGAGCAGCGGCGGCTTCGGAGTCCGAACCGTGGACGGCGTTGGCGTCGATGGACTCGGCGAAGTCAGCGCGGATGGTGCCTGGAGCAGCTTCCTTAGGGTTGGTGGCGCCCATCAGCTCACGGTTGCGAGCGATGGCGTTTTCGCCTTCCAGCACCTGAACGACAACCGGACCGGAGGTCATGAAGGCAACCAGCTCGCCGAAGAAACCGCGGGCGCTGTGCTCAGCGTAGAAGCCTTCGGCTTCGGCCTTGGACAGTTGCTTCATTTTCGAAGCGACAACGCGCAGGCCGGCGTCTTCGAAGCGGGTGACGATCTTGCCGATCACGTTTTTAGCAACGGCGTCAGGCTTGATGATGGAAAAAGTACGTTGAACAGCCATGGTGTAACTCCAGAAACGGTAATTTGCGAAAAATTAAACCCGCGAATTATACGCGGGTTATCGGGTATTGCCTAACTGCGTACAGTACAGACTCAATCTGCTTCTTCGATCCAGGCGGCTTGAATGGCCTCAAGCACTTTCTCGCCGCCACGGGACGGATCATCGCTGAACTCCGGCAAGGCCAGCACCCACTGGTGCAGATCGACGAAGTTCACGTAACGCGGGTCTACATCAGGCTTGGTCTCGGCCAGCTGGATCGCAATCTCCAGCACATCAACCCATTTCAGACTCATGTTGGATTCCCGGATCAGTGCGGCGCTTCGGCAGCGTGGTTGAGCGAGTATTTGGGGATTTCGACGGTCAGGTCTTCCGTACCGACGATAGCCTGGCAGCCAAGGCGCGATTGCGCCTCCAGCCCCCAGGCCCGGTCGAGGAAGTCCTCTTCCAGTTCGTCCGCCTCTTCCAGCGAGTCGAAGCCTTCACGGATGATGCAATGGCAAGTGGTGCAAGCGCAGACGCCGCCGCAGGCACTTTCCATTTCGATATGGTGCTCATGGGCGAGCTCAAGGATGGAGATCCCAGGTTCAGCCTCCACAACCATGCCCTCGGGGCAGAACTTCTCGTGGGGCAGGAAAATCACCTGTGGCATCAATTACTCCTCGATTTCATTCAGGTTGCGCCCCGCCAGGGCGGCCTTGACCGTCGAGTCCAGGCGGCGGGCGGCAAAGGCATCGGTGACTTGCGACAGACGCTTGGTCTGCTGCTCGATGGCATGGCCATCGGTACCCTTGATCAATTCGGACAATTCCTGCATCTGCAGCTCGATGACCATGCGCTCTTCGGCGTCGAGCAAACGCTCGCCGTCCGCTTCAAGGGCGCCCTGCACGGCCTCGATCAGGCGCTGGGCATCCACTTGCTGCTCGCGCAGTACGCGGGCCACCTTGTCGTCGCCGGCGTGCTGGAACGAATCCTTGAGCATGCGGGCAATTTCGCCGTCGGTCAGACCATAGGACGGCTTGACCTGGATGCTCGCCTCGACGCCCGAACCCAGCTCGCGGGCGGAGACATTGAGCAGGCCATCGGCGTCGACCTGGAAGGTGACGCGGATCTTTGCCGCGCCAGCCACCATGGCTGGAATGCCGCGCAATTCGAAGCGCGCCAGGGAGCGGCAGTCGCTGATGAGCTCACGCTCGCCTTGCAGCACATGGATCATCATGGCCGACTGGCCGTCTTTATAAGTCGTGAAGTCCTGGGCGCGGGCGACGGGGATGGTGGTATTACGCGGAATCACCTTCTCCATCAGGCCGCCCATGGTTTCCAGGCCCAGGGACAGCGGAATCACGTCGAGCAACAGCAGTTCGCCGCCATCGCGCTTGTTGCCGGCCAGGGCATCGGCCTGGATCGCGGCGCCAATGGCGACCACCTGGTCCGGGTCGATTTCCGTCAGCGGCTGGCGGCCAAAGGCCTCGGCGACGGCTTCGCGAACCCGAGGCACGCGGGTCGAACCGCCCACCATGACCACGGCCTTGACGTCTTCGAGCTCCACGCCGGAATCGCGCACGGCGCGGCGGCAGGCCTTGAGGCTGCGGGCCACCATGGGTTCGATCAGGGCATCGAAGACTTCACGGGTCAGCGAGGCCTTCCAGTCGCCGTAAGCGACTTCAACCGCGGCGGCATCGGTCAAGGCTTCCTTGGCCGCACAGGCGGTTTGCAGCAGATGACGTTGCGCGCCCGGGTCGAGGTCAGCGGACAGGCCCGCCTGCTCGATGATCCAGCCAGCGATGGCATGGTCGAAATCATCGCCGCCCAAGGCGCTGTCGCCGCCGGTGGCCAGTACTTCGAAGACACCGCCCGTCAGGCGCAGGATCGAGATATCGAACGTGCCGCCGCCCAGGTCATAGATGGCGACGAGGCCTTCGGCATGCTGGTCCAGGCCGTACGCCACCGCAGCCGCGGTGGGCTCGTTCAGCAGGCGCAGCACATTGAGGCCGGCGAGCTTGGCCGCGTCCTTCGTGGCCTGGCGTTGGGCGTCATCGAAATAAGCCGGAACAGTGATGACCGCCCCCACCAGCTCACCGCCGAGGGCGGCCTCGGCCCTTTGGCGCAGGACCTTGAGGATGTCGGCGGAAACCTCTACCGGGCTTTTCGGCCCCTGTACGGTTTCGATGAACGGCATGTGCGATTCGCCGCCCACGAAGCGGTACGGCAGTTGGTCGCCCAACTGCTTGACGTCGGACAGACCCCGCCCCATCAGGCGCTTGACTGACACAATGGTATTGAACGGATCGGTGGCCGCGGCCAGCTTGGCCTCTTCGCCCACTTCGACGCGGTCGGCGTGATATCGCACGGCGGACGGCAGGATGACCTGGCCGCGCTCGTCAGCCAGCGGCTCGGAAAGGCCGCTGCGCACTGCAGCGACCAGGGAATTGGTGGTACCCAAGTCGATTCCGACAGCCAGCCGACGCTGGTGCGGTTGTGGACTTTGGCCGGGTTCGGCGATCTGCAGTAGGGCCATCGTGATCAGGACTTATCTGTAATCAGGCGTGCGACCGGAGCGGCACTGGGTTAATCGTCGAGGCGCTCTTCGAGCTGGCGCACTTCATAGGTGAGCTTGTCGAGGAACTGCATGCGCCGCATCAGGCGCTCGGCCTGTTCGCGTTGCGCAGCATCGTTCCAACAGGCTGCGAAGCTTTCGTTCAGGGTTTGCTGGGCGTCCTTGAGGCGGCGCTTGAACGCCGCGACGCCTGCCAGGTCGGCGCTGTCCTGCAGGTCCTCGAGCTCTTCGCGCCACTGCATCTGCTGCAGAAGAAACTCGGGGTCGTGCACCGTGACTTCCAGGGGCAGCTCATGACCACTGATGGCGAGCAGGTATCGCGCGCGCTTGGCAGGGTTCTTGAGCGTCTGGTAGGCCTCGTTGAGGTTCGCGGATTGCTCGAGCGCCCGGCGCTGCTCAGCCTCGGAGGCATCGGCGAAGCGATCCGGATGGACGCCACGGGCCAGTTCGAGATAACGCGCAGACAGCTCGTCGAGATCCAGGCTGAAACCTGGCTGCAACTGGAACAACGCAAAATGACAAGGAGTACCCACGAGCCGCCTCAGATGTTGAAGCTTTCGCCGCAGCCACATTCACCGCGTACGTTGGGGTTGTTGAACTTGAAGCCTTCGTTCAACCCTTCCTTGACGAAATCCAGCTCGGTGCCGTCCAGGTACGTCAGGCTCTTCGGATCGATGATCACTTTCTGACCATGACTCTCGAAAACCTGGTCGTCTTCGCCCACTTCGTCGACGAATTCCAGTACGTAGGCAAGGCCAGAGCAGCCCGTGGTGCGAACACCCAGGCGGATACCCTCGCCCTTGCCGCGCCCCGCCAGGGAGCGCTGCACATGCTTAGCTGCCGCTTCTGTCATCTGGATAGCCATGGAAACTCCTTACCTGTACAGATCAGATCAAGCCTTTCTTCTGCTTGTAATCGCGAACGGCGGCCTTGATGGCGTCTTCGGCGAGTACCGAGCAGTGGATCTTCACCGGCGGCAGGGCCAGCTCTTCAGCCAGCTGGGTGTTCTTGATGGTTTCGGCTTCATCAAGGGTCTTGCCCTTCATCCACTCGGTGGCCAGGGAACTGGACGCAATGGCCGAACCGCAGCCGTAGGTCTTGAACTTGGCGTCTTCGATGATGCCTTGCTCGTTGACCTTGATCTGCAGGCGCATTACGTCGCCGCAAGCCGGTGCACCGACCATGCCGGTGCCGACATCAGGATCCTGCGCGTCCATCTTGCCGACGTTGCGCGGGTTCTCGTAGTGGTCGATGACCTTTTCGCTATATGCCATTTGCTTCAATCCTCATCAGTGGAGCCGCTCTGGTGGCGACTTCTCAGTGCGCCGCCCATTCGATTTTCGAAATATCGACGCCGTCTTTGTACATGTCCCAAAGCGGCGACAAGGCGCGCAGCTTGGTCACTGCCTCGCAGACTTTCTGCGCGGCATAATCGATTTCTTCTTCGGTGGTGAAGCGGCCGAAGGTGAAGCGGATCGAGCTGTGGGCCAGTTCGTCGTTGCGGCCCAAGGCGCGCAGCACGTACGACGGCTCCAGGGAAGCCGAGGTGCAGGCCGAACCGGACGACACGGCCAGGTCCTTGAGCGCCATGATCAGCGACTCGCCTTCGACATAGTTGAAGCTCAAGTTCAGGTTGTGCGGTACGCGGGCGGTCATGCTGCCGTTTACGTAGAGCTCTTCCAGGTGCTCGACCTGCTTGAAGAAGCGCTCGCTCAGGGCCTTGATGCGCACGTTTTCGGCAGCCATGTCTTCCTTGGCGACGCGGAAGGCTTCGCCCATGCCGACGATCTGGTGGGTCGCCAGGGTGCCGGAACGCATGCCGCGCTCGTGACCACCGCCATGCATGGTGGCTTCCAGGCGAACCCGTGGCTTGCGGCTGACATACAGCGCGCCGATACCCTTGGGACCGTAGGTCTTGTGGGCCGAGAAGGACATCAGGTCGACCTTGAGCTTCGACAGGTCGATGTCGACCTTGCCGGTGGACTGGGCCGCGTCGACATGGAACAGGACGCCCTTGGAACGGGTCAGTTCGCCGATGGCTGCGATGTCGTTGATGGTGCCGATTTCGTTGTTCACGTGCATGATCGAAACCAGGATGGTGTCTTCACGCAGCGCGGCTTCGACCATGGCCGGGGTGATCAGGCCGTCTTCACCTGGCTCGATGTAGGTGACTTCGAAACCTTCACGCTCCAGCTGGCGTGTGGTGTCCAGGACCGCCTTGTGCTCGATCTTGGAGGTGATCAGGTGCTTGCCCTTGGTGTGATAGAAATGCGCGACACCCTTGATTGCCAAGTTGTCCGACTCGGTGGCACCGGAGGTCCAGACGATTTCACGCGGGTCGGCGTTGACCAGGTCGGCGACCTGGCGACGGGCATTCTCGACCGCTTCCTCGGCCTTCCAGCCGAACACGTGGGAGCGGGACGCCGGGTTGCCGAAGTTTCCGTCGACCAGCAGGCATTCACTCATTTTTTGCGCGACACGCGGATCAACCGGGGTGGTCGCAGAGTAATCAAGGTAAATCGGCAATTTCATGGACTCTCTCCTAAATCAGGCTGGCTGGCGTTCCGCTTGCTCTGCGGCAGTCATTCGACGGCGGACGCTTCAATCTTGTCCAGGTGCGGCGCCTTGCCATTGCAACGGCGCTGGTCCTGACGCTGGGCTACTTCCTGCACCTCACGGCGGGTGACAAGGTCAGCCAAGCTGATACCGCTCAGAAATTCGTGGATCTGCAGGCTCAGGTCGCACCACAGATGGTGGGTCAGGCAAGTATCGCCGCCATGGCAATCGCCCAGCCCCTGGCATTTGGTCGCATCGACCGATTCGTTCACGGCGTCGATCACCTGGGCGACCTGGATGCCCTGCATGTCACGCGACAGTTGATAACCGCCACCGGGACCACGCACGCTGGAAACCAGGTTGCTGCGGCGCAGCTTGGCGAACAGTTGTTCAAGATAGGACAGGGAAATGCCCTGGCGCTCGGAGATATCGGCCAGGGACACCGGCCCGTGCTGCGCATGCAATGCCAGGTCCAGCATCGCGGTCACGGCGTATCGGCCTTTTGTAGTCAGTCGCATGGACAATTACCACGGAGTTCGGAATGGGGGCGAGTATGCAATTCCCGAGTGTTTAAGTCAAGTATAAGACCTAGTAGGTTACTCAGGTTTACCCGCGAAAGAGCGCGCGCATGATAGCAAAGGCCGGCCGGTGGCGACCAGCGATACCGCGTTGTGGTTTATCGCGAACAAGCTCGCTCCCATCAGGGAGGGCTTCGGTGGATGCACAATGAGTGCACACCACAGCCCCCCCTGTGGAAACGAGCTTGCTCGCAATGAGACCAGCCGGCTTTAGCTGGCCCGGGTTTCGTCCTTGTCCTTCACGCAGGCGAAATCTTCTTCGCGCAGCTCAGGCAGGTCCTTGGCACAGTAATTACTGCCCAGGTCCTTCAGGGCGCCGCACATCCCCTCCAGGCGCCCATCGACGGCCTGCAGGTGATCGAGCAGTTGATTGATGGCGCGGGCCACCGGGTCGGGCATGTCTTCGCCGACACCGTAGGCATCGAAGCCGATCTTCTCGGCCATGGCCTTGCGGCGAGCATCCTGCTCGTCATCGGTTTTGACGATGATCCGCCCCGGGATCCCCACCACGGTGGCACCAGGCGGCACCGCCTTGGTCACCACGGCATTGGAGCCGACCTTCGCCCCCGCGCCCACAGTGAACGGCCCCAGCACCTTGGCACCGGCACCCACCACCACGCCATCGCCCAGGGTCGGGTGGCGCTTGCCCTTGTTCCAGCTGGTGCCGCCCAGGGTGACACCCTGGTACAGCGTCACGTCGTCGCCGATCTCGGCGGTCTCGCCAATGACGATGCCCATGCCGTGGTCGATGAAGAACCGGCGACCGACCTTGGCGCCCGGATGAATCTCGATGCCGGTGAGCCAGCGACCGAAGTTCGAGACCAGCCGCGCCAGCCACTTCCAGCCCATGTTCCACAACGCGCCGGACAGGCGGTGGATCCAGATCGCGTGCATTCCCGGGTAGCAGGTCAGCACTTCAAAGGCGTTGCGCGCCGCCGGGTCACGATGGAAAACGCTTTGGATATCTTCACGCAAACGATCGAACATTTTATTCCTTCCGCTTAATCAGCTCGCCACGGGCCGCTTTCTGGGTTTCCGTGAGGATGCCGCGCAATATATTCATCTCCGCTCGGCTGACCGAGCTTCGTCCGTACAACCGACGCAGGCGCGCCATCAAGTGCCGCGGCTTTTCCGGGTCGAGGAATTCGATATCCACCAGGGTCTGCTCCAGGTGTTCATAGAATCGCTCCAGCTCATCCATGGTCGCCAGTGTCTCACTGCGCGGCGACGTCGCCTCGAATTTTTCGACCTTGCTTGGCTTGCCTTCGGCGGCCAGCCAGGCCATGCGCACTTCATAACTCAACACCTGCACCGCCGCCCCGAGGTTCAGGGAGCTGAACCCGGGGTCGGAAGGGATATGCACGTGGAAATGACATCGCTGCAGCTCTTCGTTGGTCAGGCCGGAATCTTCGCGGCCGAACACCAGGGCGATCTCGACGCCCTGCGCGGCCTCCTCGACCACTTTTGTCCCGCACTCGCGGGGGTCGAGCAGCGGCCATGGGATACGGCGATCACGGGCGCTGGTGCCCAGCACCAGGCTGCAACCCACCAGGGCATCCTCCAGGGTGGCGACGACCTGGGCACTGGCCAGGATGTCACCGGCGCCGGACGCCCGGGCATCGGCTTCATGGTGCGGAAACGAGCGAGGCTCGACCAGCACCAGGCGCGACAGGCCCATGTTCTTCATGGCCCGCGCAGCCCCGCCGATGTTTCCCGGATGGCTGGTATTGACCAGGACGACACGAATGTTCTGCAACAAGGGAGGCGCTCTCGAACACGATAAAGGGAGCAAATCTTACCTAAGCACCTACCGTTAAGCTATGAAAGCGAACGCCAACCTTCTCCTCGGAAAAGTTTCTGATAGAATGCGCGGCTTTCTTTAACAACCTTAGGTGACACATCCATGCAGCCCATGCTGAATATCGCGCTGCGCGCCGCCCGCAGCGCCAGTGAACTGATCTTCCGCTCCATCGAGCGCCTGGATACCATCAAGGTCGATGAAAAAGACGCCAAGGACTATGTGTCCGAGGTGGACCGCGCCGCCGAACAGAAAATCGTCGACGCCCTGCGCAAGGCTTACCCGAACCACTCGATCATGGGTGAAGAGACTGGCATGCACGCCGGTACCGGCATCGAGGGTGAAGAGTACCTGTGGATCATCGATCCGCTGGACGGCACCACCAACTTCCTGCGTGGCATTCCTCATTTCGCTGTCAGCATCGCCTGCAAATACCGTGGCCGCCTGGAACACGCCGTCGTGCTGGATCCGGTTCGCCAGGAAGAATTCACCGCCAGCCGTGGCCGTGGCGCCCAGTTGAACGGTCGGCGCCTGCGCGTCAGCGGCCGCACCAGCCTGGACGGCGCCCTGCTGGGTACCGGCTTCCCGTTCCGCGATGACCAGATGGACAACCTGGACAACTACCTGGGCATGTTCCGCGCCCTGGTCGGCCAGACCGCCGGCATCCGCCGCGCCGGTGCCGCGAGCCTGGACCTGGCTTATGTGGCTGCCGGCCGTTTCGATGCGTTCTGGGAGTCGGGCCTGTCCGAGTGGGACATGGCGGCAGGCGCCCTGCTGATCCAGGAAGCAGGCGGCCTGGTGAGTGATTTCACCGGCGGCCACGATTTCCTTGAAAAAGGCCATATCGTTGCCGGCAATACCAAATGCTTCAAGGCTGTGCTCACTGCTATCCAGCCACATCTGCCGGCTTCGCTGAAGCGCTAAGCAGCCCGGCTATAGAAAAAGCACCTTTCGGGGTGCTTTTTTTATGCCTGCCAGAACCTGCCCATGCAAGCAACTCCCTTTGCGGCGAGGGGATTTATCCCCGCTGGCACGCGAAGCGGCCCTAAATGCTGGCAACCCGGTATGTCAGGCAATTGAATCGGCTGCTTGTGGAGGGGGCTGCTACGCAGCCCAGGCGGGGATAAATCCCCCCACCACAATGGATGTCACCCAGAACACGGATGCAGACTGACCCACTGCAATCGCGAGCAAGCTCGCTCCCACAAGGGGTTGGCGTGAGTCGTGGATCACGGGCACAAAAAAGCACCCCGAAGGGTGCTTTTTTGTAGCGGTTGGATCACTGGGCTGGTTCGTTCTGCCCCAGGATCAGTTGGCCTTCCTTGTTCACCGGGATCTGGTTGCCCGGATCACGATCCATGCGGACCTTGCCTTCCTTGCCGTCGAGCACGTAGCGAACGTCGTAGCCGACCACCTTGTCGCTGATGTCGTTGACGGTGTTGCAGCGCGTCTGGGTGGTGGTGTAGGTGTCGCGCTCCTGCATGCCTTCCTGAATCTTGTTACCGGCATAACCACCACCGGCCGCACCTGCCACGGTGGCGATCTTCTTGCCGGTGCCGCCGCCGATCTGGTTACCCAACAGGCCGCCGGCCACGGCACCCAGGACGGTACCGGCGATCTGGTGTTGATCCTGGACCGGCCTCTGCCGGGTCACGGTGACATCCTTGCACACTTCACGCGGGGTCTTGATCTGGGTCTTGACCGGTTCCACGGCCAATACTTGCGCATACTCAGGGCCACTTTTTACCAAGCTGTAGGTGGCGACCGCACCACCGGCAGTAACACCGACAGCACCCAATACCGCACCAACCAGCATCGATTTGTTCACTTGAACCTCCTGACCATCACAAGCGGGATTAACCCGCGCTTCTCCCAGCCTTGGAGCACAAAAAAAGGCGCGAGTTCAACTCGCGCCTTTTGAGCGGTGACGGACGGGGCGAAGCCTTATGGACGGTCGTCCACTTCCGTTTCGGTGGCCGCGGGCGGAATCAGGTCCTCGGTATTCAGGTTCAGCCAGATCAGCACCACGTTGGCGATGTAGATCGACGAGTAGGTACCCGCCATCACGCCAATGAACAGGGCAATGGAGAAACCGAACAGGTTGTCGCCACCAAAGAACAGCAGCGCAGCAATCGCCAGCAAGGTGGAGATCGAGGTCGCCATGGTCCGCAGCAGCGTCTGGGTGGTCGAGATATTGATGTTCTCGATCAAGGACGCCTTGCGCAGCACACGGAAGTTTTCACGCACCCGGTCGAAGACCACGATGGTGTCGTTGAGGGAGTAACCGATGATCGCCAGCACCGCCGCCAGCACCGTCAGGTCGAAGGTGATCTGGAAGAACGACAGGATACCCACGGTCACGATCACGTCGTGGATCAGCGAGACAATCGCGCCCACCGCGAACTTCCACTGGAAGCGGAAGGCCAGGTAGAGCAGCACGCCGCCCAGCGCCATCAGCATGCCGAGGCCGCCCTGGTCGCGCAGCTCTTCACCGACCTGCGGACCGACGAACTCGACACGCTTGACCTGGGCCGGGTTGTCGCCGCCTGCCTTCTGCAAGGCCTCGGCAACCTGGTGGCCCAGCTGCGGGTCTTCGCCCGGCATACGCACCAACAGGTCGGTGGTGGCACCAAAACTCTGGACGACCGCTTCACCGTAGCCCGATGTCGCCAGTTGCTCGCGCACCTTGGTCACGTCGGCCGGACGCTCGTAGGTCAGCTCGATGAGCGTACCGCCAGTGAAGTCCAGGCCGTAGTTCAGGCCCTTGGTGGCCCAGCTGAACAACGCCAGGACCGTAAGGAACAGTGTGACGCCGAACGCAACGTTGCGAACGCCCATGAAGTTGATTGTACGTAACATGGCAGCCCCTTAAATCCACAACTTCTTGAAGTCACGTCCGCCAAAGATCAGGTTGACCATTGCGCGGGTCACCATGATGGCCGTGAACATCGAGGTAAAGATCCCGAGGGACATGGTCACTGCGAAGCCTTTTACCGGGCCGGTGCCCATGGCAAAGAGAATCCCGCCGACCAGCAAGGTGGTCAGGTTGGAGTCGAGAATCGCGGTGAATGCCCGGCCGAAGCCTTCGTTGATTGCACGCTGGATCGACATGCCCGCGGCGATCTCTTCACGTATCCGCGAGAAGATCAGCACGTTGGCGTCCACCGCCATGCCCATGGTCAGCACGATACCGGCGATACCCGGCAGGGTCAGCGTAGCCCCCAGCAGCGACATCAGGGCCAGCAGCAACACCATGTTCACCGCCAGTGCAACCGTGGCGATCAGGCCGAAGAAGCGGTAGATGGCGATGATGAACAGCGAGACGAACAGCATGCCCCACAGGGATGCATCGATACCCTTGGTGATGTTGTCGGCACCCAGGCTCGGGCCGATGGTACGCTCTTCAGCGAAGTACATCGGCGCGGCCAGGCCACCGGCACGCAGCAGCAGGGCCAGTTCCGAGGACTCGCCCTGGCCGTTCAGGCCGGTGATACGGAACTGACTGCCCAGCGGCGACTGGATGGTCGCCAGGCTGATGATTTTCTTCTCTTCCTTGAAGGCTTGCACCGCGACGTCTTTCTCGACGCCGTCGACCACTTGCCTGGTATAGGTGGTGATCGGCTTCTGCTCGATGAAGATCACCGCCATGCTGCGACCGACGTTGCTGCGCGTGGCGCGGCTCATCAGTTCGCCGCCGTGGCCGTCGAGGCGGATGTTCACCTGCGGGCGACCCTGCTCGTCGAAACTCGCCTGGGCATCGGTAACCTGGTCACCGGTGATGATCAGGCTGCGCTCGATCTGTGCCGCCGGGCGGCCGCCCTCACGGAACTCGAAGCTCTCGGAGGTGGCCTTGGACGCGCCCGGCTCGGCGGCGAGGCGGAACTCCAGGTTGGCGGTCTTGCCGAGGATACGCTTGGCTTCGGCGGTGTCCTGCACGCCTGGCAGCTCGACCACGATGCGGTTGGCGCCCTGGCGCTGCACGATCGGCTCGGCCACGCCCAGCTCGTTGACCCGGTTGCGCACCGTGGTCAGGTTCTGCTTGATGGAGTATTCGCGGATTTCCGCCAGCTTGGCCGGGGTCATCGCCAGACGCAGCACCGCCTGACCGTTGAGGTCGGCCGGTACGATGTCGAAGTCGTTGAAATTCTTGCGGATCAGCGCACGGGCCTGCTCGCGGGCATCTTCATCGCTGAAGCCCAGCTGGATGGCACCGTCGAGCTGCGGCAGGCTGCGATAGCGCACGCGCTCCTTGCGCAGCAGGCTCTTGACGTCGCCTTCGTAGACTTTCATTCGCGCGTCGAGGGCTTTTTCCATGTCCACTTCCAGCAGGAAGTGCACACCACCGGACAAGTCCAGACCCAGCTTCATGGGGTGCGCGCCAAGCTTGCGCAGCCATTGCGGAGTGGTCTGGGCCAGGTTCAGGGCCACGACGTATTCGTCGCCCAGCGCCTTGCGCACCACGTCCTTGGCCGGCAGTTGGTCCTCAGCCTTGACCAGGCGCAACAGGCCGCCCTTGCCGTTTTCGGCGATGGACGCAGCCTTGACCTCGATATTGGACGCCTTGAGCGCTGCGCTCGCACGGTCCAGATCGGCCTGGGTGACCTGCAACGCCGTGCTGGCGCCACTGACCTGAATGGCCGGGTCATCCGGGTAAAGATTGGGAGCGGAATAAATCACACCGACCGCCAGCACCGCCAGGATCAGTACGTATTTCCACAGAGGGTATTTGTTCAGCATCACGCCGCCCGCTTATGACGCGGGGCGCCTTGCGCGCCCCGTCGATTGAAGAGAAGTTGTTACTTAGATCGCTTTCAGCGTGCCTTTTGGCAGCGTGGCCGCGATGGCGCCCTTCTGGAACTTCATTTCAACAGTGTCGGACACTTCCAGAACCACGAAGTCGTCGGCCACTTTGGTGATCTTGCCGGCGATACCACCGGTGGTCACCACTTCATCGCCTTTCTGCAGGCTGCTGAGCAGGTTCTTCTGCTCTTTGGCGCGCTTGGCCTGTGGACGCCAGATCATCAGGTAGAAAATCACCAGGAAGCCGACCAGGAAAATCCACTCGAAACCGCCACCCATAGGCGCAGCTGCAGGTGCAGCGGCATCGGCCATGGCGTTAGAGATAAAAAAGCTCATTTAGCACTCCAGTTGCAAGTATTGAATCTTAGGATCGGAAAACTCAGTCCAAAGGCGGAACAGGCAACCCGCGCTTGGCATAGAAGGCCTCGACAAAGGCGGCCAATGTACCCTGTTGGATAGCCTCGCGCAAACCAGCCATAAGCACCTGATAGTGGCGCAAATTATGGATGGTATTGAGCATACTGCCGAGCATTTCGCCGCACTTGTCCAAATGATGCAGATAAGCGCGAGAGAAGTTCTGGCAGGTGTAGCAATCGCACGTCGGATCCAGCGGCGAATCATCGTGGCGATGAAACGCGTTACGGATCTTCAGCACGCCGGTGTCGATGAACAGATGCCCATTGCGGGCATTACGGGTTGGCATCACGCAATCGAACATGTCCACCCCGCGGCGCACACCCTCAACCAGATCTTCCGGTTTGCCAACGCCCATAAGGTAACGAGGTTTGTCAGCCGGCATCTGGCCCGGCAGGTAATCCAGCACCTTGATCATCTCGTGCTTGGGCTCGCCCACCGACAGGCCGCCGATGGCCAGGCCGTCGAAGCCGATCTTGTCCAGGCCTTCGAGGGAGCGCATGCGCAGGTCCTGGTGCATACCGCCCTGGACGATGCCGAACAGTGCCGCCGTGTTGTCGCCATGGGCGTTCTTCGAACGCTGGGCCCAGCGCAACGACAGCTCCATGGACACCCGCGCCACGTCTTCATCGGCCGGGTACGGCGTGCATTCGTCGAAGATCATCACGATGTCCGAGCCCAGGTCGCGCTGCACCTGCATCGACTCTTCCGGGCCCATGAACACCTTGGAACCGTCCACTGGAGAGGCGAAGGTCACGCCCTCCTCCTTGATCTTGCGCATCGCGCCCAGGCTGAACACCTGGAAACCGCCGGAGTCGGTCAGGATCGGGCCTTTCCACTGCATGAAATCGTGCAGGTCGCCGTGGGCCTTGATCACTTCCATGCCCGGGCGCAGCCACAGGTGGAAGGTGTTGCCCAGGATGATCTGCGCACCAATCGCCTCGATGTCCCGTGGCAGCATGCCCTTGACCGTGCCGTAGGTGCCCACCGGCATGAACGCCGGGGTTTCCACGGTACCGCGGGGGAAGGTCAGACGACCGCGACGAGCCTTGCCATCGGTGGCGAGCAACTCGAAGGACATGCGACAGGTGCGACTCATACTGTTTCCTCGGGTCCGCGTGGCGCGGGGTTACGGGTGATGAACATCGCATCACCGTAGCTGAAAAAGCGGTATCCATGCTCGACGGCGGCCTTGTAGGCGGCCATGGTTTCGGGATAACCGGCGAACGCCGAAACCAGCATCAACAACGTGGATTCGGGCAGATGGAAGTTGGTGACCAGGGCATCGACCACATGGAACGGCCGGCCCGGGTAGATGAAGATATCGGTGTCGCCACTGAACGGCTTGAGCACACCATCGCGAGCAGCGCTTTCCAGGGACCGCACGCTGGTGGTCCCCACCGCCACCACCCGCCCACCGCGCGCGCGGCAGGCCGCCACGGCGTCCACCACTTCCTGGCTCACTTCCAGCCATTCGTTGTGCATGTGGTGGTCTTCGATACGCTCGACCCGCACCGGCTGGAACGTACCAGCGCCAACGTGCAACGTCACGAACGCGGTCTCCACGCCCTTGGCGGCAATCGCCTCCAGCAATGGCTGATCGAAATGCAACCCCGCCGTCGGCGCCGCCACCGCCCCCAGGCGCTCGGCGTACACGGTCTGATAACGCTCGCGGTCCGAGCCTTCATCGGGACGGTCTATATAAGGAGGCAACGGCATGTGCCCGACACGGTCGAGCAGCGGCAACACCTCTTCGGCAAATTCCAGCTCGAACAACGCATCATGCCGCGCCACCATCACCGCCTCGCCGCCGCCGTCGATGAGGATCGACGAACCGGGCTTGGGCGACTTGCTGGAGCGCACATGGGCCAGCACACGATGACTGTCCAGCACCCGCTCCACCAGAATCTCCAGCTTGCCGCCGGAGGCTTTCTGACCAAACAACCGTGCCGGAATCACCCGGGTATTGTTGAACACCATCAAATCGCCCGGGCGCAAATGCTCAAGCAAATCAGTGAATTGACGGTGAGCCATGGCACCGCTGACCCCGTCCAGGGTCAACAGGCGACTGGCGCGACGCTCGGCCAGAGGGTGGCGAGCGATCAGCGAATCAGGGAGGTCGAAGGTAAAGTCAGCAACACGCATGATGGGGTTCGTCTAGCAGGGCCGGAAAGTCTAGCGGAATTATCAAAAATTGACCATGAAACGTGATTGACCAACGGTAGGCACCTCTCTATACTTCGCCGCCATTGAGCCCTGATGGCGGAATTGGTAGACGCGGCGGATTCAAAATCCGTTTTCGAAAGGAGTGGGAGTTCGAGTCTCCCTCGGGGCACCATTTTAAAGAAAGACCTTGAAATTCAAGGTCTTTTTTTTCGTCTGCAGGAAAGTCACCGATCCATTTGTGGCGAGGGGATTTATCCCCGCTGGGTCGCGAAGCGGCCCCAACCACCAAACCTGTGGCAAGGAAGAATCTGTGGCCAGTAAGAAACCCGTGGCGAGGGAGCTTGCTCCCGCTTGAGCGCAAAGCGCTCACAAACATGTCACAGCCCCCACCGATGCTCCACCTTGCAACGCCCAGTTGACCCACCGCCCCTCCTCACCCGCTGACAAAGGATTCACCCCATGGAATTGCTGCTGGAAACGGTCGCTCTTTACTCGCTGAAGCTGGCTTATGAGACGGAGGGGCATAGTCCGATTTTGCGGGATGATCACCTGATGGCGGACTATGAGCGGGAGGTGTTTGGGTTGTTGGTGCGCAGAGAAGACATCCAAACTATCCAGGCAAAAGTGCAGCACTGCTTGGACTTGGCGCTGGAGGCACTTGGGGGCAGCAACACCGCTTTGGGACGGGAACTGGGCCGGTTGGCGACTGACTTCAGCGCTACCCAGACGATAGCGGAGCTTCGGGATCCGCTTCTAACCCTTAGGGATTACCTGAAAGATATCCAGTAAACCTGCAAGACCTGGCGCAACGAACATCTTGGAGAAATACGCTTTGCTGAAATGGATCTCTGCATTTTTTCTTAGAAGTAGCGAAAACGACACACTGGGCGAGTTAGTGATGGAGAACCGGCGCTGGCGCATGTTCGCCAAGGTCGGCTTCACCATATTGGTGTTCATGCCCATCCTCACCTACTGCTCCTGGATAGCCCCGCGGTTTGAGGACTCGGGGCTTACCAATCCCGCAGTGCTTGAGGTGATCAATAGCGAAGAGTATCAACAGGCAACCCGGGAAATATTTGCTCTGCTCGACCTCTACAACCGGGGCGAGATTGGCCTGGACTCGCTGCGCGGTTTACAAGGCGTTCACCGAATTGGCGGCGTAACGGTCACTTTCAACCTGCAGTTGGTACCACGAGACGAGCCCAGGCAAGGAGGAGGCAACAAATACAAGCTTGATGGCCAGTACAAAGTGACAGTCGTCACAGGCTATCTGGTTATGTTTCTGACCATCGAACTGTTTTTGATTGGGATAGCAACCTGCGTCATTTTCCAAAGACCACCAAAAGCGCAGCGCAGGTTTGAGGAACAGATACTCCAGGAGCATTTCTCCTTTGATATGCCCGCCCTCCCCGTTACCGAAGAGCGAGCCGACCAGATCATCGAGCGCATGCTGCTGCGTTTTCACCGTTTTGCGAAAGACTTGGAACACCGCCCGCGCGGCCGAAAGGGAGTTCAGCTTGACGATGAATACGACGTCCAGTTTCTGGTCAACGCGTTGCTAAGATTGCAGTTTGATAATGTAAAGCCTGAAGAGCCGTCCCCGAGCATGGCAGCAGGCGGCACCCGCGCAGACTTCCTCCTGCCTGAACATGGGCTCTTTATTGAACTCAAGATGACGCGCGACGGTATGACCGCAAGATCGCTAGCCGACGAGCTGATCCTGGATATCGCACGCTATCGTGCCCATCCCGAATGCCATGCAATCATTTTCTTCGTTTACGACCCTCGCGGCCTTGTTAAGAACACCGTGGCATTGCAAACGGAGTTATCGGAGATTGCGGGTGAGCTCCCTGTGAGCCTGATCGTTTCGCCTAGCCATTGAAGAAAAGGCGGCTCGTGAAAATTGCCCTAAATGCTCAAATACACAGGTACGGCGTCACCGCCAGCTCAAGCATGTCCACCAGCTCAGGATCCATGAAGCGATAGTCATCGGGAATATCCAGAACATGCAGCTGCTTGTGCTCAAGCAGCCGGGCGTACTCTGCCCGTAGACGGTGCTCGTGCTTGCGCTCCATCACAAAAATGACATCGGCCCAACGGATATCCGCTGGGCCGATAGGCTTGCGTGCGTTCGGGCTAGTGCCCGCCGAACGAGTGCTGAAGCCAGGACGTCGACGCCAGATCGCCTCCCCGGTAGGGCTGCGCCATTGGTTACGACTGCAAACGAACAGGAGATTAGTCACTCTTGATCCAACAGTTGGCGGGTGGTGCGGATGGGATAGCTCATACCGAGCTGACGCGCCCGGTGCAGCTTGTCGGCACGGGTGTACATCAGTTTCCAGTTCTTTTCTGGTTTGAAGTCCTGCGGGCTAATCGCTTCGCGCCCATTGTGCTTGCGGGATTGCGCGCGTCTCCAGCAGCGGGTTCTTTCCATGGTTGTTTCCTCGTGAGTACCGGGTTCAGCAGCCGCGGTAATACGAGGTGGAGGGATGGTAAGCGTGAATTGGGGTTGTGGCTAGTGTGGGTGGGGCCCGTAGTGACTATGGATTTGGACACGCAAAGAAAATAAATCCGTCCCACTTCCTCGAAAAACCTATTTTATTTCCCCGCACAATGGGGCTTCATTGTCAATGAACACAAATAAAACCAATCAAGCCGCCCCCTAAAAACAAATTACCTCTATCTTTTAATTTCAGAGCACGACCTCTGTTACGTCATCGAAAAACTCATCAATATTATCTTTTTCCTCCTGCGACAACATTCTCACACAAGCCAAGTTCCGTATGGTCCTTGAACAGGCCACATAAAGTATCTTCTTCACATCGACATCAAAGCTGTCAAATTTCTCCTTTGAAAAAAAACCGTCAAAATTATACGAGCTTTTCCAAAAATAATCCTCCACAACAACCAAGGTATCCATAATTCCAGAACCCTTTGTTTTATGCATGGTAATAAATGGCGTCCCCTCATCAAGATACCGCATATAGTTATTTACTTCACGCATGGACATACCACCTTCTATCAAATCATGATAAAAGTTTTCTACTTTGACTTTTTTCAATAGCTGATCATACTCATATTCATCTATACCCTCCATGCATTCCAGAACCTTGGTATAGCTTTTTATGCCACTAACATAAAGACCTTTAAATTGCTGATATTCGCCGTCATTCGACACCTCATCTAAAAATTTTTCTTTCCGTTCAAGTATCCTACGCCGAGATTCAGACTCTTTAATAAGATTACTTTCGATTGCAAACATCACCGACTCTTCCGCACTCCATTCACCAGCACATAAACTTTGCATACGCGCAGACAAATCCTGCTTCTTGGCTAAATTATTAATTGAATAGCCAGCTTTCTTCACACACCCTAACAATTCATCATACCTCTTTGACTCAAACAAACTAATCAAGAGACAAACATCACTGTACTGAAGTGCAGCCAGATACTCTTCCAGCCTATCATTTATTGAAATACTGAATCGTTCGTTAAACACATCAAACAAAACACCAAAGCCTGCCTTTCTGGAAATCGCCTTATTAGTAAGAATAAGAGTCTTCTGGTTTTCAGCTTGCGAAGCGGCCTCTATTAGTCGATTTACCTTTTCAAAGTATTCCGCTTTTATAGCCGCATCGCTAAATGGGCCGGGCCTATCATTGCAAATTGCATAGTAGAGCTTAACAGTACCCTGCCTCTCACTAGGGAGTTCCTCAACCCCATCGATTACTTTTAAAGCCACCTCTTGAGTTAAATCATCAATTCTGAGCTTATTAATAAACTCGACAACCTGAGCTGAGCAACGATAATTATCAGGCTTATTTATCTTACGCAGATCTTTCCGCGCTATATATTTCTCGACATCTCCAACACCATCTTCGTAGATACCCTGCATTGAATCTCCAAAAAGTCCTAACGTCTTATCGGGCCTATTTTTCACAGCATTGACAAAAGCTTCGATTACGCCAGGATTTGTATCTTGATACTCATCGATAAATATATAATCATACTTATCAAACAGAATACGAAGTAACTTTGGTTTTTTCAAAAGAAGACATGATATCGTTATCAAGCCATCATGGCCAAAGCTCAGCTCGTCGAAGCGATTGAAGGGCGACTCGTTATAGAATATTTCATAATGCGGAACTGCCTTTATTCGACCGAGTATAAAAAAATTAAAATCATTAATTTGCGCATTCAACTCTTCGATATGGCTTACAGAGTCCTTATCGAACACACGCTTCCCTGGACACTTTAAAATTTTCTCTCCTTTTATTGCAAAAAGTGAGTCAGCAAATTTTTCATATGCCTTCTTGTATCTTTTATGCTCAGCGTCGCCCTCAGGAATAAAAAACTCCTGCACCATTCGTATTCTGAATATTTCAAAAATCACGGATTGTATATCTAAGGTATAATTTTTTATTAAACCACTCAAAAAAGAATGAATTGTGGAGATTTTATGTTGACCGCCGACCCGCTTCGCAATTTCTTCTGAGGCCAGGTTAGTATGAGTAATACAGACCGCTGATCGGTCTGGAAACTTTTCCGTTATGTGAGATAAAACCACTTTTAAAGACTCAGTCTTCCCGCTCCCCGCGCCCCCCTGCAATACAAAGTCGATACCACTATTAACGCAGTGAAGGACTTCTGATATAGGACTCATTTCGCCAACCATTTTATCCCCTCCTCAATATATAAAGGTGTCTTCCACTGAACCGTTTCACTAGCCAGTGCTAAAAACAATAACGAGGAGGCAAATGCCGACTTTTTCTCCAACACCTTATCTACAAGCTCATAAGGAGTTCCCACATCGTTTATTAAGTCTACGTTTTTCAATCCCTGCAAATGCTCTATGTTATTTTTTATCAAATCCAAATTAATATTTACAAATGCATCTTCAAAACTTCGCCCATGATACCCATTTTCAGTTTTTTGATAGGCTATAAACGGACTAAAATCAGCTACCTGCAGGCTGTGATTTTTAAGATCCTCAAACCATGCCTGAAACTTTTCAACCTCAGTGAAATCCGGAGAGTTTAGATAATGCCTTATGGTTGCGTTGCTCGTGTGAGTGCCTTCGCTTACACAACAAGCAACATACCCGCCTTTCCTGCCGCCCTCTCCTTCTTTGTAAATGGTAGTATCAATATCAGTTATGATAAGAGCTTTAATCCCGATAAACTCTATAAAGTGTTTAAATGATTTTGCATTGGCCCCAGCTTCCAAGATTGTAATATTCTGGGAAGACAGTGGAACTTTCAATTCATCAGCGCCATGCAGCTCATCAAAACGACTTACAAAATAATCCCACAGAACCCTTTCCGTCAGCCCTTCTATAAAGACTACTTTACTTGCAAAAAACAGCTCACACGCACTAAGAGTTAGGTACTGCGTTATGAAATTGAAAGAGTCAGTATCACGACCATATTTCCTCTCAAGCTCGGAATAGAAATTCTTAATCTCGACTTCACCATTGGAAACTTTGAAATATCTTATATCTTCAAAGTTACACTGAGATACAATATGTGATGAGTGAGTAGTTATTACCGTCTGAAGATTATCGATCTCTGACAAAATTGATTTTATTTTGGTCGAAAAAACATATTGAATTTGCGGATGTGTATGCGCCTCTGGCTCCTCAATAAAAAGTAAATTTATTTGACACTTACTCTTATTAAATGACTCTTTCCTTATCTCGATAGCCAGTAACAAATAAAGAATATTCATATGACCCAACCCGTTATAGGTCTCGGGTAGAAAGCTACCATCCCCCCCATACACTACTTGCGAACAATTATCTAACACCTCTTTAGACTCTAGATTAGAGACAACCTTAATATTGTCAATAGCAAGAAATTTTTTTGCCCCGGCCAAAAATGGATTAAAAAATTCCTCGTACTTTTTTTCAAGCCCCTCATCCATCCCAATCAATAGCTCATTAATTGGATCGAAGTGCTCTTGATCATCATTTGCCTTATTAAAATACTGGGTGGTTAGCTTTGATAGAATTTTTTTCCCTCCTTCAGAACTAGCAACATCTCTTCGTGCATGGATAATTTCAAAATTTATTAGTGCTCGAACCAAGCTTATGTCTTTTTGCACAAGAGCCTGTCTATTTTTCGTTACATCTTCGTCCTCCAAGAACGCATACACTCTATTAACCAAGTACTTATACAAATTCTTTTTTATATAGCGCTCTTTGCAGCTAGTTACCAATTCAAGATCTCGGACAAGCCGCTCAGCATCTATAGAACATTCAAAAAGTATCTTTACTATATTATTACCATCATCTAAGTCGAGAATAAAATCTGAGATTTGCCTCAGATCATCCTCCCCATTGAATTCAATTTCGAGAGTCATTTGGATTGCCAAATTATCGACCTTCCCTCCATACTGTATTGCTAGTATTTGTTTCCGGAAGCCTATCGGAAAATCGTCGAATGTGAACTTTATGGAAGGCTCGTAAAATCGTTCAAAAAGAACCAAAAAAGAAGTTTTACCGCTATTATTTCGCCCTATCAGCAATGATAAATCACGACGCATTTCTAAAATAGCATCTGTTAACATCCTAAAATTTTTGACACCAATTTTAATAATTCTCATCACATCAATCCATGAATAGAAATAAATACTACAAACTTAATCAAACAAAACCACTATTAGCCGCCACTTATGGCTCACTCAAACCAGATTTTTTAATTCTAGTGCATGTTGGTAACTCAACATAGATCACCTGTTTATCTCGACCGACCAACAAACCGGCGATGAGGAAGATCACACCTAGGAAGAAGCCAACGAATCCTAGAAAGCCACTCACCAAGGTGCCGCCAATCGCGGTTCCAACAGTTTCCGAGCCTGAGTGAGCGCCATTAATGGCTATATGGCTACCAGTAAAAACAATACCAGCCGAGGGGAGCATGAATGCAGCGATGCCCGAAGTAACCAAAAGTCGACGCCATGCCTTGCCAGCAGTGGGGGCGGAGACAGCTATTGCAAGTGCAAGAATCCATGTTACGAAGAAAATAATCTCGCCAGCCCCTCCACCAACTCTCGGTGATGCCGCCCCGGTAATGGCCACAACTGTCGAAACAAGAATGGTTAATATCAACCCCGCGACCAACTCTGCAAGAATCTTCATCCTGAACTCCTGTCTGCACCGCGCCGAATATGACCGACTGAGGTATAGCAGCAAAACGCCACTGCTGCCCTGCGGAAATTTGTCACAGCTAGCTTGCAGGAGAAAAGCTCGCATGCATGGAGAATTCAGACCTCTTGGGGCCTCGGGTTTGCTGGGGCGCTAAGCCTCTCTCGGATACAAAAAAAGGCCTTGCTGGGGCAAGACCTTTTTTTCAATCCAGGCAGCACGTAATACTGTTGTCCTACCTCACCTCAACAATATCCAACGCCCGATTCGCCAACAGCTCACTCACCTCAATCACCTGCAAAATCCCCAACGCAACCCGCCGCCTCGAACCATCCAAATCAAACGCCAAATCATTGATCATGGCATTAGCCGAAGCCAGATTCTCACTGAGATTCGCAAGCAAACACTCAGAATCAACCTCCGGATCAATCCGAAAAATGGAGTCCGACTTGTCAGACGTTTCGCTCTTAGGCTTGGGCTTCAAGTAGTAATCCAACGCACGGGTAGCCGCGTCGTCGAGCTTTTTGTTGCGAGCAGACTGGGCACGGGATGTAGGTTCGTCTGTATCTGTAACTGGAGGATTCGGTGTAACTTTGACCATGGTCTTAACTCTCTGGTTGAGGCCACGACCCGTTCGCTGCTAAACGAATTGGGAGGCAGCTGTACGCAGGTTAGCAGACCGACGAGTTAAGAAATCGGCGCGTCCGAGGACGCCCTGCGCACAGCCACCATCAAGTGCAGGAATGGGGATTCCTGTCTGATGACGCGTTGTGCGACTTAACTCGGCGAGCTGCTAAACCCGATCACTGACCATCAGTGACAGGTCCAAAACTACCGACGCAACCCCAGGCGCACAAGCCGGCGGATTCTGGCGTAGTTGTAGGCAAAGGCGCAAGGCGCTGTGGCTTGGCGGGCCTTCGTCGCTGGTGTCTGTCGGTCTTTACTGACAGGCGCCACTCGATGGCCCGAGCAGATGCTCGATGCCGTTCAATGAGGCTGTCGGAAGATTTGTGGCGGGGCGGTCATTGGAGGGGGCTGCTGCGCAGCCCAGCGGGAGCAAGCTCCCTCGCCACGTTGGTTACCTGCGATTGGAGCCACTAGTCGCCCTCGCCCTTCTCCGCCGACTCATCGCTGTGCACCACCACCAGCAACTGCGCCTGAACATCCCCCACCGAACGCAACCGATGAGGCTTCTGCGCATTGAAATGCAGCGCATCACCACGGTTCAGCAGCACGCGCTCGTTCATGAAGTCCACTTCCACCTGGCCCTCGTGCACGAACAGGAACTCCTCTCCGGTGTGTTCCTTGAACGCGTGATGCGCGGTGAATTCGGCCGCTGGATAGAGGATGAAGGGCAGCAGGCTGCGCTCGGACACTTGGTGGGCCAATACCGCGTATTCGGAGCTGCCGCTGCTCGCCGCCAGGGATTGGCGGTCTTCGCTGCGCACCAGGCTGTAGCTGTCGAGGGAGACGGTTTCTTCGGAGAACAGCTCCTCGACTTTGACGCTCAGGGCCTTGGCGAGCTTGAGCGCCGTGGCGATGGAGGGCGTGCTCAAGCCCCGTTCCACCTTGGACAGGTAGCTCTTGGTCATCCCGGTTTTTTCGGCCAGGACGTCCAGTGTCATGCCGAGTTTTTTCCTGAGCAATTTCAAGCGAATGGACATAGGTAACCAACATTTCCAGAGAAACGGACAATCTGCGATTGCAAATGACACTTTGTGTCATATAGTCTATTTAGTGTCATTAGCACCTTCCTTTCACAGCTTCCATGACGCGGATCAAGAACGGTCAAAGAACGAATCAGGAGAACGGATATGAGCAAGACACTGGCGACGCCCAAGGACCAGTTGGTCCAGCATGCTGTTAACCAGATGCAGAAAACACTGCCGGATAATACGTGGACTGTACGACAAAAGCTGGCCCTGACCTGCCGCATCCTGTTCGAGAACGGTCACGACTCAGGGCTGGCGGGGCAGATTACCGCGCGCGGGCCACAACCGGGCACCTATTACACCCAGCAATTGGGCCTGGGCTTCGATGAAATCACCGCTGGCAACCTGTTGCTGGTCAATGAAGACCTCGAGGTGTTGGAGGGCCATGGCATGCCCAACCCGGCCAATCGCTTTCACACCTGGGTCTACCGCGCCCGGCCGGATGTGAATTGCATCATTCACACCCACCCGACCCACATCGCCGCGCTGTCGATGCTGGAAGTGCCGCTGCAGATTTCCCACATGGACCTCTGCCCGCTGTACGACGACTGCGCCTTCCTGGAGGGCTGGCCGGGTGTGCCGGTGGGCAACGAGGAAGGCGAGTTGATCGCCGGTGCCCTGGGTAACAAGCGCGCCATCCTGCTTTCCCACCACGGCCAGTTGTCCACCGGTGCCACCGTGGAAGAAGCCTGCAACATCGCCCAACTGATCGAACGCGCCGCGAAGCTGCAATTGCTGGCCATGGCCGCCGGCGAGGTGAAACCGATCCTGCCTCACCTGGGCCGCGAAGCCCACGACTGGATCTCCCGGCCCAAGCGCCACGCGGCCGCCTTCAACTACTACGCCCGGCAGACCCTGCGTCAACACGCCGATTGCCTGAACTGAACCCACCTGGAGCGAAGCCATGTCTACCCCCAACATCCACGGCATCATCGGCTACACCATCACGCCCTTCTCCACCGACGGCCAGGGCTTGGACCTGGACGCACTGGGCCGGTCCATCGACCGTCTGATCGACAGCGGCGTGCACGCCATCGCGCCCCTGGGCAGCACCGGCGAGGGCGCCTACCTGAGCGACGCCGAGTGGGACCAGGTCAGCGAGTTCAGCATCGCCCGCGTCGCCGGCCGGGTGCCCACCGTGGTCAGCGTGTCTGACTTGACCACCGCCAAGGCGGTACGCCGCGCACGCTTTGCCCAGGCGAAGGGCGCCGATGTGGTGATGGTGTTGCCGGCTTCATACTGGAAATTGAGCGAGGCGGAAATCCTCGCGCACTACCAGGCCGTCGGCGCCAGCATCGACCTGCCCATCATGCTCTACAACAACCCCGCCACCAGCGGCATCGACATGTCGGTGGAGCTCATCCTGCGGATTTTCAACGCGGTGGATAACGTCACCATGGTCAAGGAAAGCACCGGCGACATTCAGCGCATGCACAAGCTGCAATTATTGGGCGAAGGCCAGGTGCCGTTCTACAACGGTTGCAACCCCCTGGCGCTGGAAGCCTTCGCGGCCGGCGCCAAGGGCTGGTGCACCGCCGCGCCGAACCTGATCCCGCAGCTCAACCTCGACCTGTACGCCGCCGTCCTGGCCAACGACCTGAGCCAAGCCCAGGCGTTGTTCTATCGTCAATTGCCACTGCTGGACTTCATCCTCAAGGGCGGGTTGCCCGCCACCATCAAGGCCGGTTTGCGAACTCTTGGCCTGGAGGTCGGCGATCCGCGTCTGCCGGTTTTTCCATTGGATGAGGCGCGTAACCAGCAACTGCAGGCGATGTTGAAACAACTGCTCTGATTCGCTCTGACTTCGCGACGGACAGGTGGCGCCCCAACCTGTCCGCTCGCTCCATTGGCTGTCACCGGGAGAACACCATGACCCTCAAAGTCTATGACACCCACGTACGCACCCAAGACGGGCGCTACCTGCATTTCGATGTGCTGATAGACCGTAACGACCAGGCATTCGCCCAAGCCTGCGCGCGACGTTTCCTCGCCGAACAGGGTATCGAAGACCAGGACATCATCTTGAACGACTGCCGCTTCTGCCATGTCGAGCCGGGCAACCCCGCAGTAGACGAGGCCATCGCCCGGCAAGGTTTCTTCATCCTCAAGCTGCAAGGTTGCGAGGCCTGACATGAGCACCTATCGACCGCTGGACTGCGACCTGCATGACTACCTGGAAATTGCCTGCCTGTACGGCTACACGCTGGAGATCGAACTGACTGACGGCCAACGCCTGACAGCGCGTGCGATCACCACGCGTACCGCCCCCACGCGAGAGGAATTTCTCGAGGTGGAAACTGCCGATGGGCACCAGGAGATTCGCCTCGATCGGTTGCTGGCGATTACGCCGCAGGATCGCAGCGCTCGGTTTGGTCGGGTTGTGCTGGCGAGTGGGTGACGGGGCCACTCGCTGTACAGATGATGCAGGGAGCGGGCCTGGCGATGGTCAGCCGGCTCCGCCCTTCGATCAACACGCTCCCTTCCCGCAACAAAATTTTCGACTCGTCCCTTCCCGCAAAGCTGTCATCCGCTCCAGCAAAGTCCTGCGCGTATTGCCGCCTCGATAATGCCTTCTTCACTCTCTGGCGTTACAACCAAGCACCGTGTACCTCCCATGAACCTACGCACCTTCGTTCGTCGCTACTGCCTCGACTCCAGGCTCGTCACGAATGCCCTGATCCGCCTGCACAAGGCACTGTCTGCCCTGGTGAGTTCTCTGGCGCAGCAGGGTTTCGATTCCCAGAGATGGCCAGCGACCCGTGATGAAGACGCGCCGGACCGGCGCATTGGCTCCATCTGCCCGGAGCTGGCCGCGACGGTGTTCAGCCACGGGCGGGAGGGGGTCGCCCTTGTCGATCCGTACGGTCGGGTCATCGACGTGAACGAGGCTTTCACGCGCCTGACCGGCTACGGGCAAGACGAGGTCAGGGGCCGGGAGTTGAACGCTCATCGCATGGTGCGTCGGCTCGCGGCGTTTTATGCGCCGATGAAGAATGCGCTGGATTTCCACGGGCATTGGTCGGGTGAAATCCAAAGCAGCCATAAGGACGGTCGGGAGATGACATCGCGCATCAGCATCAGTGCCGTGCATGACCGTCACGGGAATGTTCAGCACTATGTGGCGCTGCTCAGCGATATGACGCAGGTGAAGCAACGCCTTCAGTTACTGGAGCGCGATGCCCGTTATGACGCGCTCACGCAGTTGCCCAATCGGTTGCTGTTGGCCGAGCGGATGCGTCAGGCGTTGGGCAAGGCGCGGATTCACCAGCACCAGGTGGCCATCGCGTTCATTGATCTGGATGGGTTCAAGGCGCTCAACGACAGTTATGGGCATGACTGGGGTGATCGGGTATTGCAGATTGTCGCGGCGCGGATCAATGCGACGCTGCGGGAGGGCGATACGTTGGCGCGGCTCGGTGGCGATGAATTCGTGGCGGGGCTGGTGGGTTTGCAAGAGGTGGAGGACAGCGAGCCTTTGCTCAAGCGGATGCTGGCGGCGGCCAATGCGCCCATCTTGATCGGTGCGCAAACAGTGGAGATTGCCGCGAGTATCGGCGTGGCGTTCTTTCCTGAGCATGGGCAGGAAGTCGATGCGTTGATCAGCAAGGCGGACCAGGCCATGTACCTGTCGAAAAAAGCCGGGGGCAATCGCCTGGCGTTTTGTCCGACCCGCTTCATTTCGGTCAATAGCGAAGCCTGACGGTGGTGCCCAGGGTTCGTTCGCTGCCGGTCATGGCGCCGTAGTCACCCGCGCCCAGCAGCGAGTACACGGCAGTGATGTAGTGGCGGTCGAACAGGTTGCGTGCCCAGCCTTCCACTTCCCAGGCACGGTCCTGGCTGCGCAGGCCCAGGCGCAGGTTGGTGAGGCCGTAGCTGGGCTGATAACTGCCTTCGCCCCCTTCGAGGGTGCCGTAGTAGCCGGTGCGAAAGCTGTAGTCGACGCCGCTGTAGACTTCCAGCCCGTACGGCAACGGATGACGATGGTCCAGGCCGCTGCTGAGGTTCCATTCCGGCGCGTTGTAGAGGCGGTCGCCGCTGAGGTCGCAAGTCCATTGGCCCGAGGCCGGCGGGCACGGGGCGTTGGGAAAACTGCGGTAGCGCGCATCGCTCCAGGCCAGGCCAAGGCGCCCGGTGAGCCGGGGAGCCAGTTGCCAGGCCGAATCCAGCTCGACACCGCGCAGGCGGACCTTGCCGACGTTGATCAGATTGTCCCTCAACGGTGGCGCGAGCACGGAGGTCGGCGGGCTGTAGGTGAGCGCCTGGTAGTTGTCGACATCGGTCTGGTAGACCGCCAGGTCGAGCATCGCCCGCTCATCCCACAAGCGTGTCTTGATGCCCAGTTCCAGGGACGTGGCGCGCTCCGGCTCGAAGGTGGGCTCGGCGAACGGGCCGACCACGTCGAAGTTGATGCCGCCGGCCTTGTAGCCGCGAGACCAGCTGGCATAGCCCATCACCGCATCGCTGAAGCGATAGCTGGCGCTGAGCAGGCCGGAGAGGTTGTCCTCTTCGATCGAGTCCTCACGGTAGTAACTGCCCCCCAGGGCGATGTCGCGCAGCAACTGGCCGCCGGCCTGGAACGTCGGCGGCAAACCGTCCAGCGAAGCGAGGTTGCTGACGTCGCGGGACACCCAACCGTCCTTGCGCTCCTGGCTGTAGCGCAGGCCGCCGGTGAGCTCGAGAGGGTCGACGGGGCGCCAGGAAACCTGGCCGAAAATTGCCCGGCTGTCGCCCTTCTGCTCGCCGTCGTAATGCTGCCGGGCACCTTCCAGCAACTGCGCCGGCACCTGGCTCGGATCGGTGAAGGTGATGCCATAGAGTTTCTGCAACAGCGCCAGTTGGTCGCCCACGAACCAGGGTGCGGCATCCTTGCCGAACGCCACGTCGATCTCGCGATCGAGCTGCTGGCGCAAGTAATAGAGCCCAGCGACATAGTCGACGGACGAGCCGGCCGTGCCGGACAGTCGCCATTCCTGGCTGAACTGCCGATGCCCCAGCTGCGCCTCGGACTGCGCCACCGCCAACGCGGTGCTGTCGCCGTCCCGCGTGGCGCGGTAGTCCCAGTCACGATAAGCCGTGATGCTGGTCAAGCGCATCGCCTCGTCCAGGTCCCAGTTCAGCTCAAGGGAAACACCGTCCTGCAGGGTTTGCGGACGCCCCGGCGCGTCAATGCGCACCTCGCGCCGGTAAGGGTCGGGCTCCGCCAGCGGATAGCCGAGGAACCGGGCGCGCTTGCGGGTCTGTGGGCTGTAGTGATTGACCAGCAGCACGTTGCCGGCCTCGTTCTGCTCGGCATAGTCGGCGATCAGACGCGCGCTGAAGGCCTCGGTGGGCGTCCATAGCAATTGCCCGCGCAGGCCTTGGCTGTCGGCGTCGCCGAGGCGGGCGCCGTCTTCGAGGTTTTCCACCTGCCCATCCACCGAGCGTTCGAAAACGTTGAGCCGCCCGGCCAACACCTCGTCGCGCAGCGCTCCGGAAATCGTCCCGCGGTATTCGCCCAGGCCATGCTCGCCGTGGCTGGCTTCCAGGCTGGCCTCGGATTGGAACGTCGGTGGGCGGGTGACGATGTTCAGCGCCCCCGCCGTGGTGTTCTTGCCGAACAAAGTACCTTGGGGCCCACGCAGCACTTCGATGCGCTCGATGTCCATCAGCTCGGTGAAGGCCATGCCCTGGCGCGCCAGGTAGACGCCATCGACGTAGGTGCCGACGCTGCCCTCCAGACCGTCGTTATAGGCGGTCGCGCCAAACCCGCGCAGGCCGAAGCCGGCATAACGCGCATCGTGCCCGGACACCACCAGCCCGGGCACCCGTTGCTGGATGTCCTGGAGGGTGTGCAGGCCGGCTTCGTCCAGTTGCTCGCCATAGAGGACATTAATGGGGATCGGCACGTCCTGCGGGTTTTCCTCTCGGCGCCGAGCGGTCACCGTGGTTTCGTCGAGCACCAGTGAGCTGGGCGACGCGGGGGTGGATGGCTGCGCTGGCCCGGCGTTGACCGATGCCCAGGGCAATGCCGCCAAGCTGCCGAGCAAGAGCAGCCTGCAACGCGGACCCGGCATGCTATCGCTCCCAGGCCATGGCGCGAGGCACCGTGTCCAAGCCCGCCAGTGTCTTGACCCACGCCAGCAACTCGCGGCTGTCGGCGGGCTTGAGCAGGACCGCATCGAAGACCAGATCCGGCGGATAGCCCTGCGGCCTGCGCGCAGGCACCGCCGAGTAGAGCATCACTGGCAGACCGCGCCAATGCTCGCGTACCCGTTGCAGCAGTTCCCAGCCATCCATGCCAGGCATCATCTGGTCGCTGATCAA
The DNA here is from genome assembly GCF_900101215.1 of Pseudomonas sp. NFACC32-1. NCBI lineage: Bacteria > Pseudomonadati > Pseudomonadota > Gammaproteobacteria > Pseudomonadales > Pseudomonadaceae > Pseudomonas > Pseudomonas sp. NFACC32-1. Next base: position 215,101 of record NZ_FMUL01000004.1, on the reverse strand, counting down.
CAGATCGACCGGCTGCTGCGCCAGGCAGGCCAAGGCGTCCTCGCCGTTGGCCGCGATGCTCACGTCGAAACCGTAGCCGGCCAACAGGTCATACAGCCATTCGCTGTTCTGCTCGATATCGTCCACCAGCAGGACCTGCTTGCCCTGGCCATCCAGCGGCGCGGCATTGTTATCGACGATGCCGTTTTCAAGCTCGTCTTCCTGGGCGCATTTCAACTGCAAACGAAAGCTGAAGCGGCTGCCGCCCTGCCCCGTGGCCTGGGGTTGCAAACGGCTGCCCATGCGCTCCAGCAGTTGGGTGACGATGGACAGGCCCAGCCCGCTGCCTTCGAAGCGTTGCGCATTGCGGCCGCGGCGAAACGGTTGCAGCAGCTGTTCGAATTCCTGTGGATCGATGCCGATACCGCTGTCGATCACGCTGAACGTCAGCTCGACAGTCTCCGGGCCGGCTCCTGGACAAGCATTCACTTCAAAGCGGATCTGGCCATCACGGGTGAATTTCGCCGCGTTCGCCAGCAGGTTCATGAGGATCTGCCGGAGGCGTTTGAAATCGGCCTCCACCAGCGCCGGCAGGTCATCCGCCAGGACGGCTTCAAAGGTATTGCCCTGCCGCGCGGCGAGGAAGGCCGCCTCATCGGCGACCTCCCTGAGGAACCCGTACAGATAGCCGGGCGCGAGGGTCAGTTGCATCTGCTCCAGCTCGCCGCGGGAGAACTCGAGCATCTCGTCGATCAGCTCCAGTTGCTGGCGGGCATTGCGCTCGATGCTGGCCGGGTATTCCCGGTTGGGCCCGCCGTGCAACAGCCGTGCGTAGTCGATGATGCGCACCAGCGGCGAACGCAGGTCGTGGCTGATGCGGGCCATCAACGCACTGCGGGCCGCCAGGGATTCGCGCAACTGGGCGGTGCGTAGCGCCACGGTGCTTTCCAGGCGCTCATGCTCGGCCTGGCGCTGTTGTTCGAGGCTCGACAGCGCATGCTTCTCCCGGTGACGGCTGCGGCTGACTTCCATGATCAGCGTGCACACCAGCAACGCCACGCCCGGCAGAGTCGAGGACAGGCTGTTCTTGCTTTGCGGCGATTGCCAGGGCAACTGTTCCTGGGGGAAGAAATACCGCATCAGCAATTGCGAAAACAGCAGTGCCGGAACCAGCCACGCCATCCAGCTGTAGCTGAGCCGCCTGCGCCAGGCCATGAACAACGTGGCCAGGAGCACGCCGTAGAAACTCAACAGGGAGGCCTGGATCATCTGCGCCCCCTGGATCGGATCGACCTTCAGCCACCAGACCCGGCCAAGGGCACATCCCAGCAGCGGTACCCAATAACTCCAGCCAATGAAGGCGGGCAGCCGGGCCACCTGCAGCAGCACGCGCATGTAGGCGAGGAACAGCACGAAGGAGATCACGCTGGCGCAGGTCAGCAGTTCCCGCGTCCAGCCCAGCGCCGAGGGCCAGTAGACGAGGTAGCCGTTCAAGATACAGGTCAGCAGGATATAGCTCAGGACCGCGCCCGCATTCACGCTCAGCAACCGGGAACGCAGGATCCAGCCGACGATGAGGCCGAACGGGACCACCAGCAGGACGATGCCCAGGGTGAGGCCGTCGCTCAGGTACGTCTGCTGCTGACTGCGCAGCAATGCCGGTTCGGACCATAGCTGCGGCTCCAGCAGCATCTGGAAGTGGCTGGTGACCCGGATCAACAACGTGGTGCCCTGCCCTGCCGCCAGCGACACCGCAAACGCCGGCTGACGCGCCGCTGGTTGGGGCCATTCGGCCAACGGATGGGCACTGCCGGCATGGGCTTCGCGCCAGCGCCCCTCTGAAGGCTGGTAGACACGGATGTCTTCCAGGCGCGGCGCTCCGATCACCAACAGGCGCGAACAGGCCGTATCGTTCGGATTGGTCAGTTGCACTTTGAGCCAGAACGCCGAGCGGCTATAGCCTTGCGCCGGCCAATCCGGAGTCGCGATGCTGAATCGCGTTTCGGGCAACCGGGCAACTTCATCCACGCTCAACCTGGCCTGCTCGTCCTCGAAAACCTGCATCGAGGGCATCAGGTCCAGGCGTTCAACCTGGCAGAAGCCCATGGGTGCCGCACGCAAACGGTCGGCGCACAACAACGCCAGCGCCAGCAGCACAAACCGTAGAAGCCGCATCAGGTGCGCCCGGCCGACTCTGTATCAGCGATGCCCAGGGTCTGCTGGCGAAACTGGCTGGGGGTCATGCCGATTCGCTGGCGGAAGGCCGTGGTGAAGTTGCAGGCATTGCGAAACCCCACCAGTTCGGCGACGTCTTGCACACTCATGGCGCTTTCGCCGAGCAACTCCTGGCCGCGACGCAGCCGCGCATCGCGAATATAGGCGAACACGGTCAGGCCCAGATGCTCGCGAAAAATCCGTGAAAGGCGTTTCTCATGGGTGCCGACCTTGTGCGCCAGTTGCACCAGGGAAGGGATGTCGTCGAGGTGATTTTCGATCAGCCGCATCGCCGCGCGCAGGACGATCTCGTCACCCTCGGGCTCCGGCTCCGCCGGGCTGTGCTGGTTGGTCGGCGGTGCGCGCCAGGTCAATTGCAGGTGGATCCTGATACGCGCCAGCACTTCCTCGGGGGCGCAGGATTTGGGAATGTAATCGACCCCGCCGACGGTCAGCCCCTCCAGGCGCTCGACGGTGCTGTTGGCCGAAGACAGGAAAAGAATGGGGGTCTGGCGGGTCGCCGGTGCCTCGCGCAACAGTCTGCACAGGCTGAAACCATCCATCTGCGGCATGTGCACGTCCAGCACGATCAGGTCCGGACGCAACGCCAAGGCTCGCTGGTAGCCCTGGTGGGCGTCGCTGGCCAGGGATATGCGCCAGGGTTGCGCCTTGAGCAGGACGAGGGTTGCCCGGAGGTCCTCGGGCTCATCGTCGATAAGCAGGATATGCGGCAGCGGCCCGGATGACACAGCCGCATCCCCAGCCGCCCGCCTTTCATATCGTCCGTCGTCCATACGCTGCGTTCTCTTATCGTGCCTTTGCCAGGCCTGTGCCGAAAAAGCAGAGGCATCGCAAAGGCAATCGATGGATCGGTAAAAATCGTTATACCGATAGCGGCAGGTCAGGTGAAGACTTGAAGGCGTAGCGCACGGACGACATTGTTTCCTCAAGGTCGTTTGCATGAAAAAAGGCCTTGCCGGGCAAGACCTTTTTTATGCAAACGACATCCGTGGTGAACATCGGACAGGACATGGCGGGAGGCGTCGAAGATTTGTTGTCGAAACGCAGCCCAGCAATATAGCATCGAGCCATCATTCGAAAGGACGCCTGGACCATGCACGGATCGCTACACGACTCCACACCCCCAACCGCTCCGGCGGTCCCATCGTGAGCGCCCTGGACTCCAGCACCATCGGGCAGTTGAGCACGTTCCTGATCATCTCGCTGTCCTTGCTTGCCGTCCTTGGAATCGCAAAGGCCTTGAGCAAAGCCAATCGGAAAACAAATCCCGACTCTCAGGTTTTCCTCTACGGCACCCTTGCGGTTTCATTGCTGATCATCGTCTCGGCAACGCTGATCTGGGACAAGAGTAATCTTCCCGCATGGCTCCAAGGTATCGGCAGTATCTACGCGATCATTGTGGCGATACTCGTCTCCCGGCACGAAAGTAGAAACTCCGAAGCGCGAAGCCGACAGGAGAGAGCCGACGACCACAAACGCGAAGCCCAGCGGCTGATCGAGGAGAAAGTAGAGGCCACCCGAGCCATCTACCAGATGGTGCTTCGGGCGTTCATGTGTTTTAGCTACGTACGTGAAAACGCCTATGACAAAAGCCTGACGTGCAAGGATATCGGCCCCCGCAAGGGGAAGCCGGAGCTCAAGATCAATGCCGGAAAAAAATGGATTTCGCTCGGGTTCAAGGCATCCGACATCCGGGTACAGCTCCGACAGCTTGAAGCGTTCACGCAGCAATTGGAAAAGATATCGCCCTTCGATCACAGAGACGCTGTCCTGGCCTTGCTGACGTCTGAGTTCTGTGCCTCGATCAAGGTATTGTTTGCCGATCTAGCGACGGGCTGGAACATCAAAAGCACGCTTGCGCCCCCCGATGCCAATGCCGATACAACGATCAAGTATCCACCTTGCGAAAGAAACGCCACCTACACCGAAACCGAGAAGCTCATTGGGCTGAGCGAGTTTCTCGCCCACGGCATATTCCACCTGTATTTGGACGAGCCGGAATGCAATCGCATCGAGGAGGTTTTTCTCCAGTGGGAGAAACGGGCAGATGAGATTTTTGCCAGCGGCGGTTCCACCACAGCCTGATGCAGAGGCCAATGAGCTATAGGCTCAACATCCCCCGGAACCCTCTCGCCGCGTAATACGACTGAACCCCGTTGTGGTAGATGAACACCCGTCCATAACGGCAGTCCCCGAATATCGCCCCACCCAGCGCACGTACTTCGGGGGGCGTCGCCAGCCAACTGGAGGTTTTCAAGTCAAACGCCTCCAGCGCCTGGAGTTCGCGGTACTGCTCCTCGGTCAATAGCGCCACGCCCATCTCGGTCGCCATGTCCAGGGCATTGCCCTGGGGCTTGTTTTCCTTGCGCGCATCCAGGGCCGCGCGATCATAGCAGAGGCTTCGACGGCCGGTGGGGGTCTCCCTGGCGCAGTCGCAGAAGGTCACGCGCCCGGTGTGCGGGTCGTGGCCAATGACGTCGGGCTCGCCTCCGGTGGCTTCCATGGCGTGGAGGGATTTCAACGCGGCGCGGTTGCCTTCGAGGCGGGCCAGGACGTCGGACCATTGAAGGCCAGGGTGGCGCTGGGGATTGCGTTCGAAGCGGGTCTTCAGGGTGTCGAGAAGGTCATTGTGTTCTTGTTTTTTCATGAGGCTAAAGTCCCAGGCTCTGTACGAGAAGCCTAGTGCGATGTTTGAGAAGCACCACACTAGAACAAGGCGCCACTGAACACCGGGGCATTATGGAACCGCGTATGGCCTGCCACTGCGTTCGTATACTGCTCGACCAGGTCGTATTCCCCCAGGTCCACCATTTCGATCGAATTGGGCACGGTGACCGACTTGGTCATGGGCTGGATGACCAGGCCCTTGACCACGGGTGGGCCCGGATTGATCAAGGCGTCGAGAATTTTCCTGACCATGGTGGTCTTGGCGAACACATCCGTGGTGGACGTGCTGGCCAGATTCCCGTTTGTGCCCAGCAGGCCGATCAGGCAGTAGAAAACCCAGCAGGGCGACATCTGCCAGCCGTACTGGGCTTCGTTCAGGGATGCATCCACGCTGCCTTTGCACTCGACGATGATGTACTCCTCAACCACGCCGCTGAGCAGATTGCGCTTGACCCAGATCTGGTCGATGCCGTTATTGCGCCCCGATGAAGCCTTGCCGATCTTCATCTGGTACTCATTGCCGAGCACGGTGATCAGAAGCTTGGCGGCGGCATATTCGCCGCGGGTTTCACTGGCGAAATGGATGGCTTTGGAGTTTTCCAGGTTCTGGAAGTGGTTCTGGATCCGGTCGCCTGACTTGCGGTCATGCACCGAGAACTTATGGGAAATGCCTCCGTAGGCTTGCAACCAGTTGTACACCTTCGCCTGTGCGGCAGGATCCATGCCCAGCAGGTTCCAATAGTTCAGCGCGGTCGGGTCGGGCACAGGCTGGAACAGCGCGGCCCGGCGCTCGATGACCTGCTGGGCGGCAAAGGTCGAGACGGGATTGGTCGTTCCGAATACCTGCTCGACATCGGGGTGGTAATAACTGCCCTTGGTGAATTGCTTGTCCCGTGCGACCGCTTCCTTGATCTTCACGGCGTCCAGGGTGTCCAGCAGGACCAGCTGATCGGCCCTGTGGGGGTTGTTGTAGTCCGACGTGAGGCCATGCCGGTTGGTGATCTGGTTCAGTACGTGCCGCCACTCCTGGCCCAGGCTGTCCACTTTCGTGATACCCAGGCTGCCGATGGGCGTGAACGGATAGCTGCCTGTCGTCAGGGTCAGGGGCTTGGAATCGAACTCGGTATCGGAAGTGAAGAACAAGGTGGTTTTCTTGCCATCGCGCTTTTCCTTGGGCGCCAACTCCATGATCTTCACGTTCAATGGCTCGGTCAGGCTCGTGTAGTCATTCAATTGATTCATCGGTATCCCTCCCCGTCATCCCGGCGCGAATAATTCACTCTAGGCGGCGGAATTCGGGACGTCCAGGGATCGGAAAACAGTCCTTCAGGGGTGCGGCATTGCCTTGGAGGACCTATGCTGACGCGTGTCCCTTTGACAGGCCGCCCGTCATGATCCAATGCAAACGCGCCTATGATGCCCCGGCTCCCGAGGACGGCAAACGCGTGCTGGTGGACCGCCTGTGGCCACGCAACTGCCGCAAGGATGAACTGCACCTCGATGAGTGGCTTGCGGACGTCGCGCCCACCCATCAATTGCGCAGGGCGTTCAAGGCTGGGGACCTTTCCTTTGCCCAGTTCAAGGCCGCGTATCGCCAGGAACTGAATGCCCGGCCGCAGCATTGGTGGGCGCTGGTGGACATCGCCCGCAGCGGCAATCTCACGCTGGTCCATGCCGCCAGGTCCACAGTGGAGAACAACGCCGTGGTGCTGGCCGAATGGCTGGAGGATGAGTTGGAGAAACGGGCAGAGATGAGCTCGCCGGCCTGTTATCTATCGGAGTTTCCCGGAGACTGAGACGCCCAGGCAGGGCGGCTGGGCTGGCGTCTTCGCGGGCGAGCCCGCTCCCACCGGGACGGATCCGGGAGAGCAGTTTTTTCAGCCCAGGAGATGCTTGGAGATCAACCTGGATATCTCAACGATGCCGGTCTTGCCGGTGAATTCGAATTTCACCTTGCCCAGGGATGAAAAGTAGATCTCAAGCTCCGAGTCCAGGTCGAAGGTGCCGGACGTTTCGATCGAGTAGGCGACGATGTTCTTGTAAGGCAGGGAAGTGAAGTCTTTCTTGCTGCCGGTAATGCCTTGCACGTTCACCGCGATGATGCGTTTGTTGGTGAACACCACGCCGTCGCGCATGGACTTGTAGGCGTCGATGACCTGTTCGCCTTCCAGCAGCAGGGCCGTGACGCGTTCGGCGTATTCGTCGTTCTGCTTGAGCTTGAAGAAGCCTTTGTTATTGAAGTCGATCATGGGTTCGATCCTTGTGGGGTTGGAAAGCGTTCCAGGCTTCCTGGGCCGGTGCTGGCTGGATTCTGCTTCAGTCGACATCCGGATCACAAGGACATGCGTTTTTTCTCCTAGACTTGCCGTTGTCCCGGCTGCGGAATGAGCCCGGGCCGTCCATGAACGCAGAGGGAACCTGGCAATGCTCAATGTTTTTTGGAAAACACTCGTCTTTGGCCTGGCTGTCGGTCTGTTGGGCACGGCCATGGCGGCTGACCCCATTGTGATCAAGTTTTCCCATGTGGTGGCCGAGCAGACGCCCAAGGGCCAGGGCGCGCTGATGTTCAAGAAACTGGTGGAAGAACGCTTGCCGGGCAGGGTGAAAGTCGAGGTGTACCCCAATTCCACGCTGTACGGCGATGACAAGGAAATGGAGGCGTTGCTCCTGGGGGAGGTGCAGATCATCGCCCGGTCCCTGGCCAAGTTCGAGCAGTACACCAAGTCGGTGCAGCTGTTCGACTTGCCATTCCTGTTTGACGACATCGCCGCCGTGGACCGTTTCCAGCAGAGCCCTGAAGGCCAGAAGCTGCTCAAGTCCATGGAAAAGAAGAACGTTACCGGCCTGGCCTATTGGCACAACGGCATGAAGCAGTTGTCGGCCAACAGGCCCCTGCGGGTGCCCGAGGATGCACGGGGACTGACGTTCCGGATACAGACCTCCGCCGTACTGGACGAACAGTTCAAGGCGGTAGGCGCCAAGGCTCAGCCGATGATTTTTTCGGTGGTGTACCAGGGGTTGCGTACCGGTCTGGTCAACGGCACGGAAAACACCTATTCGAATTTCTACAACCAGAAGCTCAATGAAGTGCAGAAGTACGTCACCGAGTCCAACCATGGCATCCTCGACTACATGTTGATCACCACTTCGGACTTCTGGAACGGCCTGCCGCCGGATATCCGCAGCGAACTGGACAGGATCGTGGTGGAGTCCACCGCTCATGCGAACAAGGAAGCGGAACGGTTCAACCAGCAGGACAGGCAGCAGGTCCTGGATGCCAAGACCACCGAGATCATCACCCTCACCCCACAGGAGCGCAGCGCCTGGCGTGACAGGATGAAGCCGGTGTGGACGAAGTTCGAAAAAGAGATCGGAGCGGACTTGATCAAGGCGGCCGAGGCGTCCAACACCACTCAGTGACGCGACCGGGCCACGACAGCGTCCTTGGGCGAGCCATCTGAAGAGAGGTTCCGCGCTCGGCGTGGGCAGGCCTCCCATGAGGCTTGGCGGCACCTGCCGCAAGCGGAACGCGGAGCGTACCTGGCAGTGGTCCCACGCGGCGCGTGGGCACGGTGGAGTCCGCGACATTTGCGCCAGGCTGGCCTCTCCCCAGTTTTGAGGCCCATTGCGTTATGATCCCCGCCTCCACCCGAACCTGAGCTCTACCCGCGAATGCTGCCGTCCAGTCCCGACACGTCCCCTGCCCTGCCTCCTGTCCTGGTCGGCCCGCTGCTGCGGCGGTTGGAACCCACGCGGCTGGTGATGTGGCTGGTGGGAACACGTCCGTTGGCATTGACGCTGCGTGTGGATGGCCTGGGCGACCTTGCGCTGGGTGCATCGCGCTGCACGGTGGTGCCGGTGGGACAGCAAGCGTTCGTGCACCTGATCGATGTGCGCCTCCAAGCCCCCCTGCCCCAGGACGTGGCGATCGAATACGACCTGCTGGTGGATGGATCGCCCATCGCCGAATGGGCGCCGCATCTGCTGTACGGCCAGGCGCAATGCCCGAGTTTCGTGCTGCATTCGCGCATCGGGCAGCTGGTCCATGGCTCGTGCCGCAAACCGCATCATTACGCCAACGACGGCTTGCTGTGTGTCGACCGACTGTTGGAGCAGGCCACGGAACAGCGGCCGGCGCTGTTGATGATGAGCGGCGACCAGGTCTACGCCGATGACGTCGCCGGGCCGATGTTGCGGGCCATTCATGCGCTGATCGAGCGCCTGGGACTGTTCGAGGAATGCCTGGACGGCGCGGTGGTGGAAGACAGCGCCAAGCTCTATCGACACCCGGCCAGCTATTATCATCGCGCCGATCTGCTGCCGGCGCTGGAGAGCAACGAAACCCTGCGCGAGCGCTTCTTCGGCGGCGCGCGCAAGCCGATCTTCACCAGCAGCAGCGCCGATAATCACCTGGTGACGTTCGCCGAAGTCATGGCGATGTATCTGCTGGTCTGGTCACCGGTGCCATGGACCCTGGTCGACCCGCAGCCACCGGAGCTGACCGCCGAACGGCGCCAGCGCTACGACCTGGAACAGCAACGCATCGATGGCTTCAAGGCCGGACTGGGCGGTGTGGCACGGGTGTTCGCACACCTGTCGTGCCTGATGATCTTCGACGATCACGACATCACCGACGACTGGAACCTGTCCGCACAATGGGAGGAAACGGCCTACGGCCATCCGTTCTCCAAGCGCATCATCGGCAACGCGCTGATCGCCTACCTGCTCTGCCAGGGCTGGGGCAACAACCCGGACGCGTTCGAGGAGGTGATCCGGCACACCGTGGCCCTGGGCGAGACCGCCCGGGACCGCTACCTCGACAGCGAGCCCCAGGACAAACTGATCGACAGGCTGCTGGGTTTCCAGCAGTGGCATTACGTGCTGCCCAGCAGCCCGGCCCTGGTGGTCCTCGACACCCGCACCCGCCGCTGGCGCAGCGAGCGCAACCTCAGGCACCCCTCGGGCTTGCTGGATTGGGAGGCCCTGAGCGAACTGCAGCAGGAGTTGCTGGACCATCCCTCGGCCATCATCGTCTCGCCGGCACCGATCTTCGGGGTGAAGCTGATCGAAACCGTGCAGCGGGTGTTCAGCTGGTGCGGCTATCCGCTGCTGGTGGACGCCGAGAACTGGATGGCCCATCGCGGGGCGGCCCAGGTGATCCTGAATATTTTCCGACACTCACGCACACCCGGTAACTACGTGGTGCTGTCGGGGGATGTGCATTATTCCTTCGTCTATGAAGTGCTGATTCCGCACCGCAAGGGCGGCCCGCGGATCTGGCAGGTCACCAGCAGCGGCATCAAGAATGAATTTCCGCCGAGGCTGCTGGAATGGTTCGACCGCCTGAACCGCTGGCTCTACTCGCCTCGCTCGCCCCTGAACTGGTTCACCCAGCGCCGACGCATGCGCATCATTCCCCACACCCCGGAACATGCCGAGGCCGGGGAGCGCTTGTGGAACTCGGCGGGGATTGGCCAGGTGTTCTTCAACGAACAGGGGCAACCGGCCCGGATCTACCAGCACAACGCCAACGGCGCACCGCCGACGCGGATGCTGACACCACAATCGCCTCCGGACTGAGGCTGGAAAGCGTCGCCTCCCGGTCCGCGTCGGCATCGGTGCCGTCGATAAATCCGCTTTCGCGGGCAAGACCGCGCCCACAGGTTGGGTGATGAGCACAGCTCGGGACCGGATGGAAACGAGACCATGAAAAAAACGGGGGGCCATGTTTGCATGGCCCCCCGTTTTCATCCACTGCCGGCAATCAAGGGTATTGCTGGTAAGTCTGCCCCTGCTGTTGCGGAGCCTGGTACTGCTGGCCAGGGATCGCCTTGAGGTTCACCTCGACGCGACGGTTCTGGGCACGGCCGTTGACGTCGGCGTTGCTGGCGACCGGGTTGTCCGGGCCGGCGCCACGAGCACTCAGGTTGGCACTGCTCACCCCTTGGGAAGTGAGGTAGGTGGCGACGCTTTGCGCACGACGCTGGGACAGGTCCATGTTGTGCTGGCGGCTACCGGTGCTGTCGGTATAGCCCACGATCTCGATCTGGTTCTGGTTGAACTCCTTGAGGGAGTTGGCCAGGTTATTCAGCGGCTGGTAGAAGCTGGGCGCGATGTTGGCCGAATCGGTGGCGAAGGTGATGTTGCCCGGCATGATCAACTTGATCTGGTCACCCTGGCGCTGCACTTCCACGCCGGTATTGGCCATGCTGGCCCGCAGTTTCTTTTCCTGCTGGTCGGCGTAGTACCCGTAGCCGGCGGCGGAAGCACCCACGACTGCGGCGCCGATCAGCGCCCCTTTGCCACGGTTATCGTGACCGATGGCTGCACCGGCCAAGGCACCGGCCAGGGCGCCGAGGCCGCCGTACTTGGCCGTCTTGCTCATCCCTGAGGACTCAGTGGAAGCCTGGCCCTGGTTGTCATAAGGATTAGGCGACGCGCAGCCGGACAACAGGGCCACGGCGGTAGCGACAACGATCAAGCGACGCGAGGTGAACATGGGGACAAGCTCCTGGTTTTTCAGTCTGATGTGCCAGGGCATGGGCAATCGACTCTGGCTGGCGTTGGAACGCGGCAAAGGTTGAAAATTCCGTGCAGTGGCGAAGGTTTACCAAGAACTTACAAATCGAAACGGCCCCCCTTCAAGCCTTGGCCACGCGACGGCGATGGCAATCGCCCGCCTCGAGTTTCCTGCCATCGAGCGAACGAACCTCGAGCAACGCCACCGGCTCGTCCCGCTCATTGTCCAGCAGCACCGAGTACGTTTCCCCGGCCTTAAACAAATGTCGCTCACCCCACTGGCGCAGGGAAACCACGATGGGGAATACCTCGCGCCCCTTTTGCGTCAGTACATATTCCTTGTAGGCGCTGCCATCGGAGGCAGGCCTCGTCTCCAGCACCCCCACCTCCACCAGCGCCTTGAGGCGCGAAGCGAGGATGTTCTTCGCCAGCCCGAGGTTCTTCTGGAATTCACTGAACCTGCGCACGTCGTCGAATGCGTCGCGAACGATCAGCAGCGACCAGCGATCCCCAATGACCTCCACCGCCCGGGCCACCGGACACTCATGGCTGCCTGACCCTGCCTGCTGCGTCATCTGAATCACTCCCGCCGGAAAAACTGGTTGCAGATTAAAACCTGAACAGTTAGAAATCAAACAAGTGGTTTCAAATCAAAACCTGAATCTGCCAAGGAAGCACCATGACGTCACATGATTCCACCTTCCCCCAGTCGGACCGGACAACCGCTCCCGGGCTCACCCGGGGGCTGACGCTGCTGTTCTCCCTGGCCTGCGCCCTGGCCGTTGCGAATGTCTACTTCGTCCAGCCGTTGCTCGACTCCATCACCCAGGACCTGCGGATCGCCCCTGGCTTGGCCGGCACCGTGGTGACCGCTACCCAGGCCGGCTACGCCGTGGGCCTGGTGTTCATCGTTGCCTTGGGGGACCGGGTCAACCGCAAGCACTTGATGGTCTGCCAGACGCTGCTATCGGCCGTGGCGCTCGCTGTCGCCGGCTGCGCCAGGCAATGGCCGGTGCTGTTGGGTGCGATGGTCATGGTGGGGATGCTGGCGGTGCTGGTCCAGGTCATCGTCGCCTATGTCGCCGCCCTTGCCTCGCCGCAACAGCGCGGCCGGGCCGTGGGGTCGGTCACCAGCGGCGTGGTGGTGGGCATTCTGCTGGCCCGTCTGGTGTCGGGGGGCATTGCCGACCTGGCGGGATGGCGCACGGCGTATTTCGTTTCGGCGGGACTGATGCTGACCCTGTGCGTCGTGCTCGCCAGGGCGGTCCCGGCGATCAGCACACCCAGGCCCGACATGTCCTATGTGAGGTTGATCGGCTCGTTGTTCGCACTGCTCGTCACGGAGCGCACCCTGCGGACCCGGGGCCTGCTGGCCTTGTTGATCTTCGCCGCATTCAGTGTGTTATGGACCGCGATGGTGTTGCCTCTCAGCGCTGCGCCGCTGTCGTTGTCCCATACCCAGATCGGCCTGTTCGGCCTGGCCGGCGTGGCCGGTGCCCTGGCCGCCTCGAACGCCGGACGCTGGGCCGACCGGGGACTGAGCCGACGCACCACGGGCATTGCCCTGGCCTTGCTGACGCTGTCGTGGCTGCCCACGGCCTTCCTCCAGGTGTCATGGCTGGCATTGATTGCCGGGGTGATCATGCTGGATTTCGCCGTTCAGGCCGTGCACGTGACCAACCAGAGCCTCATCTTCGCCGCCCGCCCCGATGCACAGAGTCGCCTGGTGGGCGCGTACATGTGCTTCTACTCCCTCGGCAGCGCAGTGGGCGCCAGCGCCGCGACCCAGGTCTATGCCCAATGGGGCTGGGGCGCGGTCTGCCTGTTGGGCGCGCTGATCAGTGCGACGGCCCTCGCCTGGTGGGCCTGGACTGACCTCAGGCCTGCGCGAGCACCCGGCTCACGCCCCTGACGATCATTTCCACTTCCCGCTCGTCGACCGTCAACGGCGGCAGCAGGCGGATGACCTTGCCCCGGGTGACGTTGATCAGCAGGCCGTGGTCCCGGGCGGCGCAGAGGGCCAGGTCGCGGACCGGCTGCTTGAGTTCGATGCCGATCATCAGGCCCCGACCGCGAATCGCCAGCACGTTCGGGTTGTCCGCCAGTTCCGCCCGCAACCGGGTCAGCAACCGATCGCCCTGGACGCCGGCATTGTCCACCAGGCCTTGCTCTTCGATGATATCCAGCACCGTGCAACCGACCCGACAGGCCAGGGGGTTGCCACCAAAGGTACTGCCATGGCTGCCGGGGGTGAACAGTTCGGCCGCCTTGCCCCGGGCCAGGCAGGCTCCGATGGGCACTCCATTGCCCAGGCCCTTCGCGAGGGTCATGACGTCCGGCACGATGCCCTCGTGCTGGAACGCGAACCACTGGCCGGTACGGCCGATGCCCGTCTGGATCTCATCGAGCATCAACAACCAGGCCCGGCGGCTGCACAACTGCCGCAACGCCTTGAGGTAGCCCGGCGGCGCGAGCTGCACACCGCTTTCGCCCTGGACCGGCTCCACCAGTATCGCGACGATGCGTTCGCCGTGGGCTTGCTGGAGTGTTTCCAGGGCCTGTAGATCACCGAACGGCACCTTGATGAAATCCCCCGGCAAGCGGTTGAAACCCAACCGTACCGCCGGCCCATCGCTGGCGGACAGCGTGCCTAGCGTGCGCCCATGGAAAGCGTTCTCCATGACCACCACCAGCGGCTGCTCGATGCCTTTGTGCCAGCCATACAGGCGCGCCAGTTTCAACGCGGTTTCGTTGGCCTCGGCCCCCGAGTTGTTGAAAAACACCCGCTCCAGGCCGCAGAGCTGCGTGAGCCTGAGCGCCAGCCGCTGCTGCCAGTCGATGCTGTACAGGTTGGAGGTGTGCAGCAGCAGGCCGGCCTGCTCGCTGATGGCAGCCACCAGCCGGGGATGGGAGTGCCCGACATTGGTCACCGCCACGCCGGCCACGGCGTCGAGGTACTCGCGACCGTCCTGGTCCCACAGGCGCGTACCCAACCCGTGGGAAAAATTCAGCGCCAGGGGTTGGTAGGTGCTCATCAGACAGTCGGCAGTCATGACATCGGGCTCCATCAGGGTGGTTTTTTCCAGTATGGTTAGCCACCCTCGATGGATAAATGCCGCTTTACTTCATTCATTTAAAAGCAGGAATTGATAATGGACCTGTTCCAGGCCATGAACGTCTACGTCAAGGTGGTGGAGGCCGGCAGCCTGACCGCCGCGGCCCAGGCGTGCGAGATGTCCACTACCATGGTGGGCAATCACCTTCGCGCACTGGAGCAACGTCTCGGTGTGCGGCTGATCAATCGTACGACCCGTCGCCAGCGACTGACCGAATTCGGCTCGACCTACTATCAGCGTTGCCTGGAAGTGCTGGGGCTGGTGGCCGATTCCGAGCGCCTGGCCGAGCAGACCCAAGGCGAGCCCACTGGCACCCTGCGCATCACGGCGCCGCTGACCTTCGGCACCGAACGCCTCGCCCCGGCGCTGGCGCAGTTCAGCCAGCGCTGCCCCCAGGTCAAGCTGGACGTGGTACTGACCAACCAGCGCCTGGACCTGCTCGACCATGGCTTCGACGTCGCCATTCGCCTAGGCCTGCCGGATCCCAAGCTGATCGCCCGACCGTTGATGGACTACACCCTGACCATCTGCGCCTCCAGGGCCTACCTGGCACGCCGTGGCACCCCGCGACAACCGGCCGACCTGCAACAGCACGACTGCCTGTCCTTCGCCTACTCCGCCGGGGACGAGTGGCGCTTCGCCCAGGACCACTGGCCCATCAACGGTCCGGAGGGGGAAATCAAGGTGCCGGTCAACGGACCGATGCTGATCAACAGCTCCTCGGGCCTGCACCGCGCCGCCCTGGCCGGCATGGGCGTGGTGATGCTGCCCGATGCGCTGGTGGAACAGGACTTGAAGGACGGGCATCTGGTGGCTCTGCTGCAGGACTACCAACTGCCCCATCGGCCGATGAACCTGATTTACGCCCAGGACCGCTACCGCTTGCCCAAGCTGCGCAGTTTCGTGGAGTTTGCGTTGGAGAAATGGGCAAGATTTGCTGACGAGACGAAAAGTAGCCTTTAAAGGCTACTATTGAAGAAGTAGCCTTTAAAGGCTACGTTACGGCATCCCATGACAGGATTAAGTGCAATGAAGCTAGAGGCGGTCTTGACCGGCGACCTGATCCACTCGCAAAGCGCAGGGGATACGCTCGCCTACATCTCTGGCTTGAAAGCCGTGCTCAAGCAATTGGAAAAACGCTACAAGGCAAAAGCGGAAACCTTTCGCGGCGACGGTTTCCAGCTTTCGCTGGATCGGCCCGAACAGGCTCTTCACTGCGCCATTGCTCTGCGGGCAGCCCTGGTTGCAGCCAGCCCCGAAGGAGAGCGCTGGGATGCGCGGATCGCCGTAGGCATCGGTTCCGCGCAGCAATCGCAGACCTACCGCGAAGCCTTCGTCTTGTCCGGCCAAGGACTCGACAATATGAAGAAAAACACCCTGGCGATATTCAGCAACCATCAGGCATTCCAGGAACGTACAGAACTGCTGACAGAGTTCGTCGCCGCCATCCTTGAGCAGTGGACGGCTGTCGAAGCTCAAACCTATGCCATTCACCTGATCGAAGCCACCGACCAACAGAGCATTGCCGACGCCCTGGGTAAATCCCGCATCACCGTCAACAAAGCGTTGCAACGTGCCCAGGCACGTTTGCTGGATAAATACCTGGCGTATATCAGCCGGCTGATCGGAGAGCTGTCCGATGGTTGATGCATCGGCCTTGCTGGTCATCCTGTTGTTGGTACACGTACTACTGGGTTTCTGGATACCGCGCTACAGCAGCTTCCAACCGCCCCACCGCTTTAGCCAAAAGGTCATCATCAACCTGTTGATTGCAGGCATCTATTTCGTCGCGTTTACCTTGGTGATGATCCTGTTGCGCGATGATGACGCCTTCGCCTGGAAGGCCGGGCTGCTCATGGCGATTGCCAGATTCCTGACCCTTATCCTGACTCCGAATTCACCCAAATCACCGACCCTGGCTTTGCTGTCCAGGGAAGCCGTCCTGATAATCAGCCTGGTTGCGGTCTGGCTGGTTTGCGAGAACAACATTGCCAAGCTCCAGGTTTCCCTGGCCAAGCTGCTCACCCTGCCAGTGCTTGCTGTCGGACTTGCCTATGTCACCATGCTGCGTCCCGCTTCCGCCTTGATAAGCACGATACTCAGCCCGTGGATCAAGGAGATCGACAAAAGCGGCTCCCTGGCAAACGCCGGGACATTGATCGGTTATCTGGAACGGCTGCTGATTCTGACGTTTGTATTGCTCGAACAATGGGAGGCGGTCGGTTTCCTCCTGACGGCGAAAAGCATTCTGCGCTTCAATGAAATCCAGAACGCCAAGGTTCGTTCCCTGAGTGAGTACGTATTGCTGGGAACCCTGCTGAGCTTCAGCCTGAGCATCGCAGTGGGACTGCTCGTGACGTACATCCTGAAACCGCATTGAACATTTGTAGCCTTCTGAGGCTACTTTGGGCGATGTAGCCTCAGAAGGCTACATTGCAAAAGTTTGCAGCTTTGAGGCAAGTGCAACGGTCATAGATTGACCCTTGCAACCCGAGGCTCCGCCCTTGCCGACTGCTTTTCCCTCTCGCTCATGCCTTTACCTGGGCTGCGCCGGCTGGTCGCTGCCCCGGGAGCAATGGCCAGAATTCCCCGAGGGCGGTACGCATTTGCAGCGCTACAGCGCCCGCTTCCCGGCCGTGGAGATCAACAGTTCGTTCTACCGGCCGCACCGCCCCGCCACCTATGCCAAATGGGCGGACAGTGTCGCGGCGCACTTCCGGTTCTCGGTCAAGGTGCCCAAACAGATCACCCATGAACGGCGACTGCACGATTGCGAAGGGCTGCTGGATGAGTTTCTCGGGCAGTGTTCGCAGTTGGGAGAAAAGCTGGGCTGCCTGTTGATCCAGCTACCACCGTCCCTGGCATTCGAAGCTTCGGTGGCCCGCGCGTTCTTCACTGCCCTGCGCGACCGTTACCAGGGCTTGGCGGTGCTCGAACCCCGGCACCCGAGCTGGCTCGCGGCGCATGTCAGCACGCTGCTGTATGAGCAATGCATCGGCCGCGTCGCCGCCGACCCATCGCCTTTGCCCGATTGCGATCGGCCCGGTGGCTGGCCTGGCGTCCGCTATTACCGGCTGCATGGCTCGCCGCGAATCTATTACTCCGGTTATGAACAGACCTGGCTGGAGCAGCTTGCCCGGCAATTGAAGCACGAGCCCGACACACCGACCTGGTGCATTTTCGACAACACCGCCGCCGGCGCCGCGGTGCCCGATGCATTGCGACTGCAAGCGCTCATGGAGCGTTGAATTGCACCCGGGGTAACAAAAAACGACCTGCCGCCGGTTCAACCGTGACAACATCGCCCGCCTCCAATAGATTAGGCGGCCGAAAAAAGCCGTATGCCTTTCTCGCCTCATCCCGCTAACAGAAGTAGTGAAATTTCAATGTCCGATTCCAACACCGCTGAATCCGTAGTCACCCTGTCGTCCAAAGCGGAATACGAAAACTCCATCAATCTTTCACAGCATCTGCCCCAGGCCAAAAGCATCAGCGAGATGGTGCTGGACGCCTTCCAGTCGAATCGCGAAAGCGACCAGATCCGCGAACTGCGCAGCGCCATCCGCCAGGCTCACGATGCATTCGACGATGACAAGGCCTATGAACTGATGGGTCAGCTCAAGCAGCTCAAGGACGCCGAAGCCGCCGATTTCGCCGCCCTGGAAGACTTGAGCAGTCGCTTCCCCATCAGCCGCATCCTTTCCAGCTACAAGGACGATCCGGCCTTCCAGGAACTGGTCTACGGCCTGGCCCTGAAGGTGCTGAACCAGACTCACCAGGCCATCAGCAATCCGGGTGGCGGCAAAGGCAAGGCCTCGCGGGCCAAGAAGGAAGCGGAAGTGTTCGTCATCAGCAAGGACGGCATCAGCGTCACCCTGCCCTTGCGCACCCCACGCTCCAAGCCGAACGTCGACCGCGAAGCCTACGAGTTCCTGGGCTTCAGCTTCGTCGGCGAGGGCGACGACGCCGAGCTGGAAAACGAAACCTTCCTGGACAGCGACGGCACCGAACAACCGGCCACCCGCAAGAGCATCGTCACTGCCCTGCAGCAGCAAAAGGCATTCGACGGCTACAGCATCACCCAGCAATAAATCTCACTGTGGGAGCGAGCTTGCTCGCGATGAGGCCGTCACCTTCAACACTCATGAAAGCTGAGCCACCGCTATCGCGAGCGGCTCGCGCCCACAGGAACATCGACCGCCCGCAACGCCCATGAAAAAAGCCCCGCGCTTCTCTCGAAGGCGGGGCTTTTCGTATAGCGCCTGAAGCTTAAGGTGCGTAAGTGAGCAGCAGCTCGCTCGGCACTTTGAAGTCCAGGGACATCATGACGCTCAGGGCGGTGATGGTGAAGATCGAGAACACGAACAGCTTGCGTGCCCAGACCGTGTCATCCACCGCCTTGTAGCCGGTCCAGGCCATGTACAGCCAGTACATGCCCATGGCAGCGGCGACGGCGAGGTAGCTCATGCCGGCGTAGCCGCTGAAGGTCAGCATCAGGGTCGCCACCAGGAACGCCAGGATGTAGAGCAGGATGTGCTTCTTGGCCACGCGGATGCCGCGCTTGACCGGCAGCACCGGAATCGACGCTGCCAGGTAGTCATTGAAGCGGAAGATCGCGATGGCATAGGAATGCGGCATCTGCCACAGGCTGAACATCACCAGCAGCGTCAGCGCAGCCATGTCGAAGCTGTTGCTGACCGCCACATAGCCGATCACCGGCGGCATCGCCCCCGACAGACTGCCCACCAGCGTGCCGTGCACCGACTTGCGCTTGAGGTACAGGCTGTAGAGGCCGACGTAGATGACGAAACCGATCACCGCGAACAGCGCCGCCAACGGGTTGGCCACCCAATACAGCAACGCCACCCCGGCCACGCCCAGCACCGTGGCGAACGCCAGGGCCAGTTGCACCGGGATCAGCCCCTGGACCAGGGCACGGTTCTTGGTGCGCTCCATCTTGATGTCGATGTCACGGTCGATGCAGTTGTTGAACACGCAACCGGACGCCACCACCAGGGAGGTGCCGATCATCGCCGCCAGGAAGATGGCCAGATCGACATGCCCCTTGGAGGCCAGGAAAAAACCGCCTGCCACAGAAAGCACGTTACCGAAAATGATCCCCGGCTTGGTGATTTGGATAAAGTGCTTCAGGGACATCCGGAATTTCCTCAGTGCGCCATCATGTTGGTGTGGATGCTGAACATGATCCACAACGACAGGCCAACCAGCAGGACGATCACCAGCGCGGCGAAGATGAACGCAATCACGTTGTTACGCTGGGCGGCGGAACGATCCAGATGGAGGAAGTACACCAGGTGCACCAGGACCTGGACCACGGCGAAGATCAGGATGATCCACAGGGTCAGGCTCTTGGGCAGCGACGGGTACATCACCAGGCCGAACGGGATGACGGTCAGGATCACCGACAGGATGAAACCGATGGCATAGGACTTGACGCTGCCGTGGCCGGCGTCGTGGCCATCATGGGAATGTGCGTTAGCCATTTACAGGGTCCCCATCAGATAAACAACGGTGAATACGCAGATCCACACCACGTCCAGGAAGTGCCAGAACAGGCTCAGGCAGCTCAGGCGGGTCTTGTTGGTGGCGGTCAGGCCATTCTTCTGGACCTGGTACATCATGATCGCCATCCAGATCAGACCGCTGGTCACGTGCAGGCCGTGGGTACCGACCAGGGTGAAGAACCCGGAGAGGAAGCCGCTGCGGCTAGGACCGAAGCCTTCGGAGATCAACACGTGGAACTCGTTGATCTCCATGCCGATAAAGCCCGCACCGAACAGGAAGGTCATGCCCAGCCAGCCCAGTACCTGGTTTTTCTTGCCCTTGTACAACGCCAGCATGGCGAAGCCGTAGGTAATCGAGCTGAACAGCAGCAGAGCGGTCTCGCCCAGTACGTAGGGCAGCTCGAAGATGTCGTGGCCCGACGGGCCACCGGCGACGTTGTTCACCAGCACCGCGTAGGCCGCGAAGATCGACGCGAACAGAATGCAGTCGGTCATCAGGTAGAGCCAGAAACCGAATACGGTCATCTCGCCCGAGTCATGGTGATGGTCATCATGCCCATGGTCATGACCATGGGCGTGTCCAACATTGGTCACTAAGTTCGACATGGTTTAAGCCTGTTCCAACGAGGTTTCAACACGGGTGGCGGTGGCTGGGACTTTCCCGGCCGCTACCAGACGTTTGTGCTGCTCGGCTTCGATGCGCTCGATGACATCCACCGGCACCATGTAGCCCTGATCGTCACGGGCGGCATGGATGGCGAAATACACCACGGTGCCGACCAGGCTGGCGATGGCCAGCCACCAGATGTGCCAGATCATCGCGAAACCGAACACGGTCAACAGGCCGCCCATGACCACGCCGGTGGCGGTGTTGTTCGGCATGTGGATCGGCGAGTACTTGGCCGGAACCTGGTACGCGGTACCGTTTTCCTTGGCTTCGGTGAACGGGTCGATGGTGTCGGCTTTCGGCAGCACGGCAAAGTTGTAGAACGGGGGTGGCGAAGAAGTCGACCACTCCAGGGTATGGGCATTCCACGGGTCGCCGTGTTCGCACATGTTTTCCGGCTTGTTGCGGTCACGCACGCTGACGTACAGCTGGATCAGCTGGCAGGCGATACCGACGGCGATCAACACCGCACCGAACATGGCGACGTACAGGTACGGCACCCACTCAGGGTTGGTGGTGGTGTTCAGGCGACGGGTCATGCCCATGAAGCCCAGTGCATAGAGCGGCATGAACGCGACGAAGAAGCCGGTGATCCAGAACCAGAACGCGCCCTTGCCCCAGCCTTCGTGCAGCTTGAAGCCGAACGCTTTCGGGAAGTAGAAGGCGAAGCCGGCGATGTAGCCGAACACCGCGCCGCCGATGATCACGTTGTGGAAGTGCGCGATCACGAACAGGCTGTTGTGCAGGACGAAGTCAGCACCCGGGATGGCCAGCAGTACGCCGGTCATGCCGCCGATGGCGAAGGTCACCATGAAGCCCAGGGTCCACATTACATGGCTGGTGAAACGCAGGCGGCCCTGATAGATGGTGAACAGCCAGTTGAACAGCTTCACCCCGGTCGGGATGGAGATCAGCATGGTCGCCAGGCCGAAGAAGGCGTTGACGCTGGCACCCGACCCCATGGTGAAGAAGTGGTGCAGCCAGACCATGAAGCCCAGTACCGAGATCGCGCCCGAAGCGTAGATCATCGAGTGGTGGCCGAACAGTTTCTTGCCGGAGAAGGTCGAGATGACTTCGGAGAAGATACCGAACGCCGGCAGGATCAGGATGTACACCTCAGGGTGACCCCAGGCCCAGAACAGGTTCACGTACATCATCGGATTTCCACCCAGTTCATTGGTGAAAATGTGGAAATCCATGTAACGGTCAAGCGTCAGCAGTGCCAGGGTAGCGGTCAGGATCGGGAAGGAAGCGACGATCAGAACGTTGGCCCAGGTGCAGGTCCAGGTGAAGATCGGCATGTCCATCAGCTTCATGCCTGGAGTACGCATCTTCAGCACGGTGGCCAGGAAGTTGACCCCCGTGAGCGTTGTCCCCAATCCGGATAGCTGTAGCGCCCAGATGTAGTAGTCCACCCCCACGCCCGGACTGTACTGCAGCCCCGACAACGGCGGATAGGCAACCCAACCGGTCTTGGCGAATTCGCCGACGCCCAGGGAAACGTTGATCAGCACAACGCCGGACACCAGCAGCCAGAAGCTCAGGGAGTTCAGGAACGGGAAGGCAACGTCGCGCGCGCCGATCTGCAGCGGCACGGCCAGGTTCATCAGGCCGGTGAAGAACGGCATCGCCATGAAGATGATCATGATCACACCGTGGGCGGTGAAGATCTGGTCATAGTGTTCAGGCGGCAGGTAGCCAGGCGAACCCTCGGTGGCCATGGCCAGCTGGGTACGCATCATGATGGCGTCGGCAAAGCCGCGCAGCAGCATGACCATGGCGACGATGATGTACATCACGCCGATTTTCTTGTGGTCGACCGAGGTCAGCCACTCGGTCCACAGGTAGGTCCACTTCTTGAAGTAAGTGATCCCGGCGAACAGCGCCAGACCACCGAGCGCGATGATGGCGAGGGTCACCATGACAATCGGCTCGTGGAATGGGATCGCTTCCCAACTTAATTTACCTAACATCGTTTACTCCTCTGCCCCGGCAGCTGAATGCGAACTCATGTCCATCCCTTCCATGTTGTGCGCCACTTCCTTCTCTTTCTTCTCGTGGTGCATTGGCTTGCCCGGGTTCATCCCTTCATATTTATCGATGATGGTCTGGAACAGGTTCGGCGTGACCGACGAGTAGAGTTCGACTGGGTTGTTCTGGCTCGGTTTGGAAAGGGCTTCGTATTCAGCTTTTTCAAGCTGTTTAGGTGCCTTCTTCACATCGTTGACCCAGGCGTCGAATTCTTCCTGGGTCGTGGCGATTGCTTTGAACTTCATGCCGGTGAAACCCGCGCCGCTGTAGTTGGCCGAGATACCTTCGAGTTCAGTGTTCTGGTTGGCGATCAGGTGCAGCTTGGTCTGCATGCCGGCCATCGCATAGATCTGGCCGCCCAGGCCCGGGATGAAGAACGAGTTCATCACGGTGTCGGAAGTGACCTTGAAGTTGATCGGCGTGTGGGCCGGGAAGACGATCTTGTTGACTGTGGCGATGCCCTGTTCCGGATAGATGAACAGCCACTTCCAGTCCATCGAAACCACTTCGATGGTGACCGGCTTGACGTCGGAATCCAGCGGACGATAAGGGTCCAGGGCATGGGTCGACTTGTAGGTGATGTAGCCCAGGGCAATGATGATCAGGACCGGAATGGTCCATACGGCCACTTCGATCTTGGTGGAGTGCGACCACTTCGGCGTGTACACGGCCTTGGTGTTGGAGGCGCGGTACTTCCAGGCGAACAGGAACGTCATGACGATGACCGGCACGACGACCAGCAACATCAGCAGCGTGGCGGTGATGATCAGGTTTCGTTCATCCAGGCCGACCTGGCCCTTGGGATCGAGCAGGGTCATGTTGCAGCCTCCCAGCAACAACGTGCCGAGCAGCGGCAACAAGCCTAGTAATCGGGGGTACCTGTTTTTACTCATCTCACGACCTCTAAAGCAGCTTGCGCAATGCAGTTGGGTTTTGATCGCCAACACTTCAACCTGCCAAGGGTTGGCATTTTCTTGGATTTGAATAAGGGCTGCCCGTCGAGCGTCAGACGCTGTTCGACACATCCTGGGCCAGCAGTGAGTTCTTATTCGAATTCGTCGGTAAAAGGCCTTGTTACAGCCCAATTCCATTTGGTGCGGGTAGTTGGAAGGCACCGACACCTGGGATCGCATGGGGCGCTGGCGCCCTTCGACCACCTCTCGCGCTCAAGCCTGAGCCGGGCCGGATATTCGGTGCGGGCGATTGTAGTGAGCTGAAGCGCTGTAGACCATGTCTCATCCCGAAATAATTTTTATCCGAACCGGCAACAATCTATGGCGGATTCTGCAACAGACGCCCATGTTATCGAAAACAGTTCTCAACAAGAACCCCAAAAAACGTAGGTCTACTAAGCCCGATTTAGACAGGCCGCAAGGGGTTCACAGACTTTTCAGGCCACGCAAGCGCCCAGTTTTCGGGGCCTTTGCCCCATGGCGCGATATTGTTAAAAATGCCTGCCCTACACAGGGAAGCGATGGCGAAAGCAGGGCACTCGAGGCCTTTTTTTGTTACAGGACAAGGCGACTATTGGCGTCGTGGAAGACGTGTCAGAGGCAGGATGTGTGACAACGTGTCGCAGATTGTCGCAGAGCATTCTTGTCCGGGATCAAGGCCATCGCCGTGGACGACTGAAACGAAAAACGCCCCGGCTCTTCGGATGAAAAACCGGGGCGTTTACGTCAGCCATTCAGCGAAGCGATTTGCGATTGCGCAACACCAGCAGCGGCACCAGCACCACGATCAGCACGAAGGCCACCAGGGCCCATTGCGCCAGGGACAAGCCCAGGATCGGCGGATAGGGCGTGGAGCAGAAACCGTCGACCTGGAACCCCAGCGGGAAGATCTTCGCCAGCGGCAGGTCGTCGACGATCGGCTGCAGCACATCGACTCCGCAGCTCACCGCCGGAAAGAACTGGGTATAGACGTGATGCCCCGCCACTCCCGCACCGGCCAGGGCGCAAAGCACCACGATGCCTTCAAGGATTGTCAGGCTGCGACGTGTGCGCATGGCCGCGCCGATGAAGGCGAAGATCGCGATCAGCAACAGCGCGTAGCGCTGCAGGATACACAGCGGGCACGGTGCTTCGCCGAGGGCCACCTGCATGTACAGCGCGCCGCCGATCAGCGCCAGGCAGATCAGGCCCAACAGCACCAGATAGCGCCGCTCGCGGCCCAACCGCATCATTTCCTCACTCATTGGGTTTCCCTTTGTCATACATGGATCGACGCACAGCCTTGCGAACTCGGCGCGCTGTCGGATGGCCGAAGTCTACACGCTGGCCATGACAGTGAACGAGCGGTTGTCGTCGACTTTCAAGGGAATAGACAGGAAGAACGTTAAGCGCCGATTAATTGCCTGGAAGCAGGCCTGCCGGTGGGCGTCGAGCTGATCGTCGTGATCGCAAGCAGGCTCGTCCCCACACGTTGGTTCGAGTTGTTCACGAAGTCGCGTCCAACACGAATCTTCCTGTGGGAACGAGCCTGTTCACAAAGCGCGCAACCCGGTTTCCCGGGCCGGCCGATGACTTATTCCAGGGCCGCAGCCGGTCCGAAGAACTCGTAACGGCTCTGCCCGGCCGGCACACCCAGGTTCTTGAGGTGGCGCTTGACCGCCGCCATGAAGCCCTTGGGTCCGAGGAAGTAGGCGTCCAGATCCCGCTGTTCCGGCAACCACCTGGCCAGTTGTTCCTGGCTCAACAAACCCACGGTGTCAGCCGCCGGGCTCGAACCGTCGTCTTCGTCATAGCAATAGAACCGCTTGAGTTGCGGGTGCCGACGGGCAAGGTCGTCGATCCAGTCGCGGAAAGCATGGACACGACCGTTGCGCGCGCAGTGGATGAAATGCACCGGCCGTTCGGTTTGCAGCGCCGCCTGCAGCATCGCCAGGGTCGGCGTGATGCCGACGCCGCCGCTGATCAGCACCAGGGGCTTGTCGCTGGCGGTCAGGTAGAAATCCCCGGACGGCGGGAACAGCTGGATGCGGCTGCCGACAGGGAAGTCGTCGTGCAGGTAGTTCGACACCCGCCCACCGGCCTCGCGCTTGACACTGATCCGATACTGGCCGTTGTCGGCCAGGGCCGACAGCGAATAGTTGCGCCGTACCTCTTCACCGTCCAGCACCAGCTTCATACCGATGTACTGGCCCGGCTCGGCCACCAGGATCGGCCCCTTGTCCACGGGCTCGAAGTAGAACGAGGTGATCTCATCACTCTCCTGCACCCTGGCCGCCAGTATGAATTCACGCTCGCCCCGCCAGCCGCCCGGTGCCGCGGCTTTCTGGTCGTACATGCCGGCTTCGGCACCGATCAGGATATCGGCCAGCTGGTTATAGGCCGCGCCCCACGCGGCAATCACCTCGGGAGTGGCGATTTCCTCGCCCAGCACCTCGGCAATGGCCCGCAACAGACAGGCGCCAACGATCGGGTAATGCTCTGGCAGGATCTGCAAGGCCACATGCTTGTTGACGATTTTCGCCACCAGGTCACCCAACTGGTCGAGCTGGTCGATGTGCCGCGCATACATCAATACGCCGTTGGCCAGGGCGCGGGGCTGGTCGCCGCTGGCCTGGTGAGCCTGGTTGAACAGGGGACGCACCTGGGGATATTCGGACAGCATCATGCGGTAGAAATGGGTAATGAGCGCTTCACCACCGCTTTCCAGCAATGGAACAGTGGAACGGATGATGGCGCGTTCTTCTTGGCTGAGCATTGGGTGACTCCATGCAAGGACTTGATAACAACTGCCTTGTCCTATCAGATTTCATGCCATGATTAATTTCGTTATTTTTCAATAACTTAAAATCAGAGTAGTCATAAAGACACAAGACTCGATATAGTCTTTGGGACTACATGGAGTCTTTATGACCGCGACCTCTCTGCTGACAGCCTTGTTGCCACTGGTGGCGGACCTGTCCCGGGAACTGCCTGAAGGCGAGCGCTATCGCCGCCTGCTGGGAGCCCTGCGCGCCTTGTTGCCCTGCGACGCAGCCGCACTGTTGCGCCTGGACGGAGACTGCCTGGTGCCCCTGGCGGTGGACGGCTTGAGCACCGACACCTTGGGCCGACGCTTCCGGGTCAGCGAGCACCCGCGCTTCGAAGCGCTGCTGGCCAATCCGCACCCGACCCGGTTCGCCACCGACAGTGACCTGCCCGATCCGTACGACGGGCTGGTCGAAGGCCTCGACGATCATCTGGAAGTCCACGATTGCATGGGCTGTCCGCTGTTCGTCGATGAACGACCGTGGGGACTGCTGACCCTCGACTCACTGGATCCGGGCCGCTTCGAGCCGATCGACCTGAGCGCCTTGCAGGCCTTCGCCAGCCTCGCCGCCGCCACGGTCAGCGCGGCCGAACGCATCGAGCGCCTGGCCTTGAAAGCCGAAGACGAACACCGCCGCGCCGAGGTCTATCGCCAGGCCAGCGGCCATCAGCACCGGGACATGGTCGGCCAGAGCAAGGCCCATAAACGCCTGGTGGAAGAAATCAACCTGGTGGGCAGCAGCGACCTGACGGTACTGATCACCGGCGAAACCGGCGTCGGCAAGGAACTGGTCGCCCAGGCCATCCATGCCGCCTCGAAGCGCGCCGAGCAGCCGATGATCAGCCTCAACTGCGCCGCCCTGCCGGACACCCTGGTGGAAAGCGAACTCTTCGGTCACGTGCGCGGCGCCTTCACCGGGGCCACCGGTGATCGGCGTGGCAAGTTCGAACTGGCCGACGGTGGCACGCTGTTCCTCGATGAAGTGGGCGAGCTGTCCCTCACCGTCCAGGCCAAGCTGCTGCGAGTGCTGCAGAGCGGCCAGTTGCAGCGCCTGGGCTCGGACAAGGAACACCGGGTCGATGTGCGCCTGATCGCCGCCACCAACCGTGACCTCGCCGAGGAGGTGCGCAACGGTCGCTATCGGGCCGACTTCTATCATCGCCTGAGCGTCTACCCCCTGCAGGTACCGGCCCTGCGCGATCGCGGTCGCGATGTGCTGTTGCTCAGCGGCTTTTTCCTGGAGCAGAACCGTTCGCGCATGGGCCTTGGCAGCCTGCGCCTGAGCAGCGACGCCCAAGCCGCGCTGTTGGCCTATGACTGGCCAGGTAACGTGCGCGAACTGGAACACCTGATCGGTCGCAGCGCCCTCAAAGCCCTGGGCCGCTGCCCGGTGCGGCCGAAAATCCTCAGCCTCGGCGCCCAGGACCTGGATTTGCCCCAGACCGGCGAACCGCTTTCAGCCTCGGCCACGGCCAGCCCGACGCCCGCCACGGAACCGGCCACCGGAGATCTGCGCGAAGCGGTGGACGATTTCCAGCGCCGGTTGATCACCGCCAGCCTGGAGCGCCACCGGCACAACTGGGCCAGCGCCGCCCGGGAACTGGGCCTGGACCGCGCGAACCTGGGGCGGATGGCCCGGCGACTGGGGCTCAAGTAGCTCCCCTTCCCCCTGCTCGGACCCAAAACAAGAGTGGGCACCTTGTGGCCAGGGGATTTATTCCCTGGCCACAGATCAATCCCGCGTCACAGGATAAGCGTGCGCAGGCCGCTGACTTGAAATTGGCTGACGACAGCTTTCGTCCTAAAGCCTGCCCCCAACAAGTCGATAACCCAATATCAAAAGCTGTTTTGGCGATCTTCATGCTCGCCCCACCTTTTTACACAGAAGGTTTTTATGTCTTCCAACAAAGCCCGCGCAGATTCACTTTCGCTTCTGCTGTTTACCTTGCGCAGCGGCAAGCTGATGGCAATCAACCTGCTCAAGGTCAGTGAAATCATCCCCTGCCCGCCACTGACCAAACTGCCGGAGTCGCACCCCCATGTAAAAGGCATCGCGACCCTGCGTGGCACATCGCTGTCGGTGATTGATCTGAGCCGCGCCATTGGCGAGCGCCCCCTGGAAGATCCCGATGGCGGCTGCCTGATCGTCACCGATGTCAGCCGGTCCAAGCAGGGCCTGCATGTGCAGGCAGTGAGCAAGATCGTGCATTGCCTGACCACCGATATCAAACCGCCGCCCTACGGCTCCGGCGGCGTGCGGGCGTTCATCACCGGCGTGACGTCGGTGGACGGCACACTGGTGCAAGTACTGGATATCGAAAAAGTCATCCATGGCATCGCCCCGGCGCAGATCGAGACGGCGCCCACCGAATTGAGCATGGAAGACGCCGAGGTATTGGGTAACGCGCGGATCCTGGTGGTGGATGACAGCCAGGTCGCCCTGCAACAATCGGTGCACACCCTGCGTAACCTGGGCCTGCAATGCCACACCGCCCGCAGCGCCAAGGAAGCCATCGAGTGCCTGTTGGAACTGCAGGGCACCGCACAGGAAATCAACCTGATCGTCTCGGACATCGAGATGTCGGAAATGGACGGCTACGCCCTCACCCGGACCTTGCGCGAAACCCCGGACTTCGCCCATCTCTACGTGCTGCTGCACACCTCCCTCGACAGCGCCATGAACAGCGAGAAAGCCCGGCTGGCCGGTGCCAACGGCGTGCTCACCAAGTTCTCTTCGCCGGAACTGACCAAGTGCCTGATCACGGCGGCCAAAGCCGTTGCCGAACAAGGACGCTGAGGACAAAGACGTCGTTACCCGCTGATGGGCACCGCCTGTGGCGTGCCCCCGGACGGCCCCCCAGTCACGCCTGGAATCACGTCGCCGTGTCACGCGCTCGCCGTTGTGGGCTTATAGTGCAGGCTCCCCTGGCGCTCTGGAGTCGAACATGAACAGTACCGCACGAACCGCTCTTTACCTGGTCGCCCTGACCTCCCTTGCCTTTCACGCCCACGCCTCGAGCCCCAGCGCCTGGGCAGCTCATGACAAAGAGGTGCTTGCCAGTTGCCTGAAAGCCAGCGGCCTGAAGGACGCGGCGCCCGTGGGCAGCGCCGCGCAATTCGATGACCGGGTGGGCTACACCGCGCTGTTGCTGCAAGGCCACTATCCGCAGAAACACATGAAAGGCGCGAACGGCACCGAACTGTGCCTCTACCACAAGCAAGCCAAGGTCGCCTACGTCACCGAATGGGATTCGATTCGTCCAGCCACGACCTCGCACTGAGTGGCGCATAATTTGCTATGCAGGGCTTGGCACGGCGTATTTCTGTCGCCGCTTTCAGCCTCGCATCCGGGCAATCGATGAACACGACATTTTCCTGCGTAGGGTGTGGCAAATGCTGCACCGATCACCACGTCCCCCTGACACTCGACGAGGCCCGAATGTGGGCTGATGACGGCGGCCAGGTGATCGTCCTGGTGGAAGCCTTCCTGCCCAATGGCCTGGGCCTGCCGGCGGGGCAACGCGAGCATGCCGAACGGCGTTCGGCGGTGGTTCGCACCGGCAGCACCGAAGCGTTCGTGGCGATCACCTTCGCCGCCTACAACGCTGGCCGTTGCAGGAACCTCGACGAAGAAAACCTGTGCCGCATCTATGAGCGCCGGCCATTGGTTTGCCGCATCTATCCCATGGAAATCAACCCGCACATTCCCCTCGACATCGCCGTCAAGGAATGCCCGCCGCAATCGTGGGAAACCGGACCGCAGTTGATCCTGGGAGGCGAACTGGTGGACCAGGAACTGGCACGGCTGATCGAGCGTTCGCGCCAGGCCGATCGCGACGAGATCCGGATCAAGGAGCGGGTCTGCGCTCGCCTGGGCATCCATGTCACCGCGCTCAAGGGCGACGGGTTCACCGCCTACCTGCCGGACATGGCGGCGTTCGCCTCGGCGATCGACCAGGTGCGCTCCCAGCCCCTGGAGCAACAGGCCAACGAGTGGCAGCTTCACCTGTCCGGTGCCGATGTGGCCGACCAGGTCCAGGCCAGCGGTGCATGCGTCGCCACGGAAACGCCGGCCAACTACGCCTTTATTTCGCTGCGGGCGGCATAGCGGCAGATCGTGACGAACCCTCCCGTGGGAGCGGCCTGGTCCGCTCTCACACGGTGTCTTCATGGCTTGCGATCACTTCCCCTCTCGCCTAACCCTCGGCAAGAATGTTAGCGTGCTTGGTATTCTCTGCCAGACGAGCCTTGCACGATGAAAAAAACCGTACTTGCCTTCAGCCGTATCACGCCCCAGATGGTCGAGCGCCTGCGACAGGATTTCGACGTGATCGTGCCCAACCCGTCGAACGGCGACATCAATGCCCAGTTCAACGAAGCCCTGCCCCAGGCGCACGGACTGATCGGCGTGGGACGCAAGCTTGGCCGCGAACAACTGCAAGACGCCGCGAACCTGCAAGTGGTGTCCAGTGTGTCGGTGGGCTACGACAACTACGACCTGGCCTACTTCAATGAGCGCGGGATCATGCTTACCAACACGCCCGACGTGCTCACCGAAAGCACCGCCGACCTGGCGTTCGCCCTGCTGATGAGCAGCGCCCGGCGCGTCGCCGAACTGGACGCCTGGACCAAGGCCGGTCAATGGCAGGCCACCGTCGGCCCGCAACTGTTCGGCAGCGATGTGCACGGCAAGACGCTGGGCATCGTCGGCATGGGCAACATCGGCGCGGCCATCGCCCGGCGTGGCCGCCTGGGCTTCAACATGCCGATCCTCTACAGCGGCAACAGCCGCAAGACCGAACTGGAAAACCAGTTGGGCGCGCAATTTCGCGAACTCGATCAGTTGCTGGCCGAAGCGGACTTCGTCTGCCTCGTGGTGCCCTTGAGCGAGAAGACCCGTCATCTGATCGGCCAGCGCGAACTGTCGCTGATGAAGCCGAGCGCCATCCTCGTCAACATCTCCCGCGGCCCCGTGGTGGATGAACCGGCGCTGATCGAAGCCTTGCAGAACAACCGCATCCGCGGCGCCGGGCTGGATGTCTACGAAAAAGAGCCCCTGGCCGAGTCGCCGCTGTTCCAGCTGAAAAACGCCGTGACCTTGCCCCACATCGGTTCCGCCACCCATGAAACCCGTGAAGCCATGGCCAACCTTGCGGTGGAGAACCTGCGAAGCGCCTTGATGGGCGAACGGCCCAAGAACCTGGTCAACCCGCAAGTCTGGAAATAAGACTCGCCGGGTATCATGAGCCCTGTGGCGAGGGAGTTTGCGCCCTCGCCACGGGATATTCGCCAGCCACTGCGCCTCAGCGCGCACCCAGCGCGACTTTCGCGGCCACCGGCCGCGGTTTGCGGAACACCAGCACGTTCCCCAGCATCACCAGCACCAGCCCGACCAACGCCGGTGCCGTCCATTGGTAGCCCTCGGCGAACGCCGAGACATTCAGCGCCACCACCGGAAACAGGACCGTGCAATACGCTGCCCGCTCCGGCCCCATGCGCCCCACCAGCGTCAGGTACGCGGTGAAGCCGATCACCGATCCCGGGATCACCAGGTACATCAACGAGCCGATATAACGAGTATTCCATTCCACCTCGAAGGGGATGTCGTTGAACAGGCACCACACAGCCAGCATCGCCGCGCCATAGGCCATCCCCCAGGCATTGGTCGTCAGCGGCTTGAGCCCGGCTTTCTGTTGCAGGCTCGACAGCATGTTGCCGGCCGAGAAACACAAGGTCCCCAGCAGCGCCAGCGCCAACCCGAGCAACGTCTGTGGGCTGGCCTGGTGGCCGGCCAGTTCCGGCCAGAACAGCAGCCCCAACCCCGCCAGCCCGAGGGCACCGCCCAACAGCACGTTACGCGCGATACGCTGGCCGAAGAACACGCGTGCGTTCAAGGCATTCCACAGCGTGGCGGTGGAGAACACCACGGCCACCAGGCCGCTGGGAATCCACTGGGTGGCGGTGAGGAAGCACATGAAGTTGATGCAGAACAGACACAGGCCCTGGGCCAGGCAAATCAGATGGCCACGGCGATTCATGACCTGCAGGCGCCGGCTGAGCAAGAGCATTGCGAACAGGATCAAGGCCGCGAGGCCGAAGCGATAGACAATCGACACCGCAATGGCGACGACGCCCAGTTGCAGTTTCAACGCGATCCAGGTGGTGCCCCAGATCAGTACGGTGAGCAAGTACAGCGAGAGGTTCATGACGGCGGCTCCTGACATTGGCCACCAGTGTCACGCCATGGGCCGACGGCCAGTTGCGTAAACTTGCGGTTTTGTCGGTGGGCGGGCTGGCAGGGAGCGGCCTACGGAGTAGGATGCAGGCTGGAGAGAACGAACATGTCCACACTGCAAACCCTGCAAGTCTTTCAAGCCCTCAACAGCTCGCCCAACGCTCGCCTGGAATACAGCGCCGAGCTGGGGGATGGCATGGCGGCCGCCTTGTGGAGCAATCATCACGACGCGCGGGACTACGAGGCACCGACCCACCACACACTGTCGTGCTACATCGCCGGCGGTACCGGTACCTTTCGCCGCGAACGCCCCGACACCACCGGGGCTCCCGACAAGCTCTGCGTCCTGCCGGCCGGCCATGAATCGGCCTGGGTCATCAACGGCGACATCCGCCTCGCCCACCTGTATTTCAGCCCCGAGCAATTCGCCCTCGGTTGTGTCACGTTGCTGGACCGCGAACCCCGGCAACTCCAACTGCACGAAGCGACCTTTCTCGACGACCCGCAACAAGCCCAGCGTTTTCGCCAGTTGATCGGCCTGGACTGGAACGAACCTGCCGAACGCCTGCTTTGCACCAGCCTGGCCCATGACCTGCTCGGTCATTTGCTGCTGAGCCAAGTCAGCCCGCGCCAGGGGCTACGCCTCAAGGGCGGGCTGGCCGCTCACCAGCGACGCTTGCTGGTGGACTACATCGACAGCCACCTGGCCGATGGCATCAGCCTCGGGCAACTGGCGGCATTGTGTACGCTGTCCGAATACCACTTTGCCCGGATGTTTCGCGAGAGCTTCGGGCTGCCCCCCCATCAATACGTGCTTGCGCGGCGTCTTGCCCGGGCGCGTCACCTGCTACGCACCACCTCACACCCCTTGGGCGATGTCGCCCTGGCCTGTGGGTTCGCCAGCGCCAGTCATTTCACCCACCGTTTCCGCCAGGCCCTGGCCGCCACGCCTGGAGAGTATCGACAGGCCTTCCTGCGCCAAACGCCCACGTGACCCGGTTCAACGAAAGAACCCGATACTCATCCCGATTGCCGTAGCCCCCGTCGCGCCACTACAATGCGAACAATTCTTGTTCTCTAACGTAGTCGATCGCTGTCGGAGTGTCCCCGTTGCCGCCCGCCCCCACCGTCGAAGTGCTTTATACCGCCCATCACAACTGGCTCAACGGCTGGCTGCGACGCAGGCTCGGCTGCCCCGACAGCGCCGCCGACCTGGCACAGGATACGTTCATTCGGGTACTGACCGCTCGCGATCCACAGCCGATCCTCGAACCGCGGGCCTTTCTCACCACCATCGCCAAACGCGTGCTGTTCAACCATTACCGCCGCCAGGACCTGGAGCGCGCCTACCTCGAGGCCGTGGCTCAATTGCCCGAGCAGGTGGCGCCGTCGGAGGAGGATCGGGCGATCATTCTGCAAACCCTGCTGGAACTCGATCAGTTGCTCGACGGCCTGCCGCGTGCGGTCAAGCGTGCCTTTTTGCTGGCCCAGGTCGATGGACTGACCTACAACGAAATCGCCCGCGAACTGGGCATCTCCCTGGCAACGGTCAAACGCCATTTGAACAAGGCAGCGATGCGCTGCTATTTCGCGCTGTGACCCCATGAACACGCCCCCCAACGTGAGCACACGCGTCGCCGAGCAGGCGGTCCACTGGTTACTGGAAATGCAGCAGGGGCCACTCACCCCACGTCAGCAACAGGCCTGGGAACAATGGCTCGACGCCCACAGCGAACATCGCCGCGCCTGGGAGCACATACAACGCGTCAACCAACGACTGCGCAGCGTGTCGTCCCCCTTGGCCCACGCCGCCCTCAATGCCCCCAAGCGCAGCACCCGGCGCCAGGCGCTCAAGCTGCTATCGATACTGGGCGCCGGTTCGGCCCTGGCCTGGGGCCTGCGCGAACGCCAGGTGCTGCCCCCGCTGCTGGCAGACTATCGCAGCCCGGTGGGCGAGCGTCGTCGCCTGACCCTGGATGACGGCAGCCAGTTGCAGCTCAACACTGGCAGCGCCGTGGACGTTCGCTTCGACGCCCAACGCCGCGTGATCCGCCTTCTGGAAGGGGAACTGCAGTTGGCCAGCGCCCGGGACCCTCGTCCGCTGCACATCGTGACCGCCCATGGCCTGCTGGACAGTCATGGCGCGCGGTTCAACGTCCGTGAGTTTGCCGACCACACCCAGGTGGCGGTGTTCGAAGGGCAAATGCAAGTCCATGACCGGCATGGCGCCTCACTCTTGTTGACGGCCTCGCGGCAAGTGGGCCTGGGCGTCAACGGCCCCGGCCCGGTCACGGCACTGGACGCCAACAGTGGTGCCTGGACCGAGGGCATGCTGGTGGCGTCCCACATGCGCCTGGCGGATTTCCTCGACGAACTCAGCCGCTACCGGCGCGGCCAGTTGCACTGTGACGACGCGGTCGCCAACCTGCTGATTTCCGGAAGCTACCCACTGGACAATAGCGAACGCATTCTCGATCTGCTGGAAGTCAGCCTGCCGGTGACCGTGCGACGGTTTACCCGCTACTGGGTCAGCGTCGAAGCTCGCAGCTGAAACATGAGCATGACGAGGGCCGGGCATCGCCCATCGAACAAACCCGATCGCGCCCTGTTTAAAAAAATAATGTTCCGGTGAGCCGTTTTCGACACCTCGGGTGACAGAGAAGTAAAGCCACTTTGACGCAACCTTCTCAGGACCCTCCTTCATGCAGCCATTGCCTACCCGTCTCACCCCGATCACTCGCATCCTGCGCCGACTGCTGCTGGGAGCAAGCCTGGGCCTCGTTGCGTTACCGCCGGCGCAGGCAGCCGAACCCAAGGCCTACCACATCGCGCCGTCCTCGCTGGAAGAGGCCCTCAATCAGTTCGGTCGGGAAGCGGGGGTCTTGATTTCCTTCGGCTCGCAAGTGACCAGCGGGTTGAAAAGCCGCGGCCTGGAAGGCAGCTACAACCCCGAACAGGCCCTGGATGCGTTGCTTGAAGGTACGGGCCTGCAAGCCCGTCCCGAAGGCGACAACGCCTTCAGCCTGCAACCGGTCAGCGACGCGGTGCTGGACCTGGGGACCACCACCGTGGTGGGCGACTGGCTCGGCGATGCCGCGCAGGCCAACGTGTTCGAGCATCCCGGCGCCCGTGACGTCATCCGTCGCGAAACCTTCGAGCGGCAGGGCGCGACCCAGGCCCGCGATGTGCTCAATCGTATTCCCGGGGTCAACGCCCCCGAGAACAACGGCACTGGCAGCCACGATATGGCGCTGAACTTCGGCATCCGGGGCCTCAATCCACGCCTGGCCTCACGTTCCACGGTGCTGATGGACGGTATCCCGGTGCCCTTCGCCCCGTACGGCCAGCCGCAACTGTCGTTCGCCCCGGTCAGCATGGGAAACATGGACGCCGTGGATGTGGTGCGCGGTGGCGGTGCGGTGCGCTATGGCCCACAGAACGTCGGCGGCGTGGTCAACTTCGTGACTCGGGCCATTCCCGATGCACCGACGGTCAAGGGTGGCTTGCAGACCGAGACGAGCCCGTCCTCCAGCCACGACGGCTTCAAGACATCTTCCAACCTGTTGGCCGGCGGCACCGCCGCCAATGGCCTGGGCGGTGCGCTGCTGTATTCCGGAACCCGTGGTGGCGACTGGCGCGAACACAGCGACACGCAGATCGACGACCTGATCCTCAAAGGCAACTACCAGCTGGACGAAGCCAACAGTTTCAACGCCATGGCCCAGTACTACGAGGGTGAAGCCAATATGCCCGGCGGTCTGAATGTCGCCGACTACGATGCCGATCCGTACCAGTCCACTCGGCCGAACGACCGGTTCTGGGGCCGCCGCACATTGGTCAACTTCGGCTATCGCTACCAGCAAGACCGCCGGGAATTCACCGCCAGTACATTCTTCACCAAGACCTTGCGCAGCGGTTACCTGGATCAAGGCTCGTTCCTCTCCCTGTCGCCTCGCGAATATTGGGTGCGCGGCCTGGAAACCCGCTTCGCCCAGGGCTTCGACCTCGGCCCGACCCGCCACGAAGTCGGGGTCGGCTACCGTTACATCAATGAAGCCGGCCACGAGTTGCGCTATCGCACCCCTATCGCCAGCAACGAGTTGCCGACGACCGACAGCCGAAACGACCGAGACACCCGTGGCGGCACGCAAGCCAACGCGTTTTTCATCGATGACCGGATCGACATCGGCAAGTGGACCATCACGCCGGGTATTCGCTACGAGATGATCGAATCGCAGCAAACCAACAACCTGACGAACGTGAAGTACAAAGGCGACTACAACACCGCCCTCCCGGCGCTGAACGTGCTCTATCACCTGACCGACGATTGGAACCTGTACGCCAACACCGAAGGCTCCTTCGGCAGCGTGCAGTACAGCCAGATGCCCAACCGCGTCAGCAGCGGCGAAGTGAAGCCGGAGAAAGCCCGCACCTGGGAGATCGGCACACGCTATGACAATGGCAATCTGAAGGCAGAGATCGGCGCATTCCTGATCAACTTCGATAACCAGTATGAAAGCAACCAGACCAACGACTCGGTGATCGCCCGCGGCGAAACCCGTCACCAGGGTCTGGAAACCAGCATCAACTATGCCCTCGATGGCCTGAGCCCGGTGCTGGCCGGTTTCGATGTCTACGCCACCTACGCCTTCGTCGACGCCACGATCCGCGAAGACGGGCCGAACAAGGGCAACCGCGTGCCGTTTTCCTCGAAACACAAGGGCACCCTGGGGATCGGTTACACCGAAGGCCCATGGAAGCTCAACCTGGACAGTACCTACCAGAGTGCGCAGTTCGCCGACAACGCCAACACCCGCGCCGAAAGCGCTGATGGCAGCACCGGCAATATTCCCGGCTACATGCTCTTGAGCAGCCGTGCCGCCTACGACTTCGGCCCGCAGTTGTCGGACCTGAATGTCGCCGTGGGGGTGAAGAATATTTTCAATACCCAGTACTTCACCCGCTCCTTCGACGACAACAACCGGGGCAAGTACGTAGGGGAACCGCGCACGTTGTATGTGCAGACCTCCGTGGCATTCTGATCGGCACGCAACCCGCGTCCTGTCCATGACACCACAGAAAACGAAACGGGCCTGCAATTGCAGGCCCGTTTAGCAGGTCAGTGGGTTTGAATCAGGCTCAGCCGTTCATGGCAGCCCGCTCGTTTTCCAGGAATTCTTCCTCCAGCATCGCGTCGGCCAGTGCCACGGACTCGGTCTTGACTGCCGCGGCGCGCTTGCCGCGCAGCTTGCCGAACAGATGTTCCAGGGCATTTTCAAGCTTGGTGGCCGCGCCTTCGATCGCCGCATCCAGCGAACCGGCCTTGTGCGTCACGGAGATCGGCTGATGGCCCTTTGGCCGAGCTTCGATCTGGCAGCGCATGTCATGGGGACCAGGCTTGTCGCCGTTCTCATCCCCCAGGTGGACCTCGACCCGAGTCAGGTCTTCTTCGTAACGTTCGAGCGTGCTTTCAATGGTTGTACGTACCCACTCCTCCAGTCGGATGCTGCTTTGAATATGGTTATCGCTGTTGACTTGGATTTGCATAGTTCATCCCTTATTTCGGCTAGCTCGCCAGGGGCCTGTCGACGTTGGCGTAACGGCCCCTTGAATACAGAGTCGGGCTGTGGGAGGAACAATTCAACCCCTGGAGAAAGATAAATATTCATTTGCAAATAAAGGCGGACAACACGCAAAAGCGCTGTTAAGGTCGGGAATTGCCCTGCCTCGCCTCCTCTGGCAAACCCTCTCCTTCCTGCACCTTCAACGACCATTGCGCCCCGAAACGGGCAGCCGTTGCAGCGCCGTTCCAGAGCGCTGTGGATCGATACGCCTGGAACCATTGTCCGAAGGTTTTTCCGGCATGTCCCTTGCTACCTCTCAACCAGGCACCGCAGGGGAATGACTGTCAAATGGCCACCTGCCGACGCCTTGCAACAGAGGATGAAATACGAACATGGAATGGCCGATGGTCCGGTATTGCGAACTAATCCTGATCACGGCCGGTCAACAACTGCACGTTCAATCAGGCGGTGACGCATCATGGACAACCCTTTTCAGATCATTACCGACGCTTTTGCGCCGCACTATCAAATCAATCTGAGCATCCAGGGACTGGACGGCAGCATCATGCTGACCTTATCCAAGGCCGGTCGGATCGTCGCCAAGCGCATGATCAGCGCCCAGCAACGCAACGATCCGGAACGCCTGAAACGCCTGGTGCAAAGCATCCAGTTCGGCATCGCCATCGAGCAGGGCCACAGTGCCGTGGCGATCCTCGAAGCCATGACCGGCGGTGACAACGTCAAGCTGCCACCGCGGCAGGCACAAAGCCTGGGCGCCCCTGCCGCCAGCCTCTGAGACGGCGCGAGGGGCCCGCGGCGACTTCTCGTTGAGCCCCTAGATCTCGCCTTTCTCCACTTCGGCATGCTCGCTGGAACCCGCACCGACCTTACGGTGCGGGTGTTCGATCTTCACCGAAGGAAATTGCGAGGAAGCGTAGCGCACCACCAGGATAGAGAACGCCAGCAGCAGGATGCCGCCACACAGGTAGATGATCCCGAGGTCCGGCGGGCTGTGATGGGAAACGTTGGAAATCAGCAGGCGGGTCAGCGCGGTAATGGCCACGTAGATCAGAAACCGTACCGGCATGTGGTTGGTCTTGAAATAGATCCCCACCATCGCCCCCAATTCCAGGTAGATGAACAGCAGCAGGATGTCATCGATCTTGATGTGCCCCTCTTCGATCATCTGCAAAAATTCCATCACCGCCGCCCAAGCGGTCACCGCTCCGATGGCGAACAACGCCAGGTAATGAAACGTCTCGACGAACAGGTTGCCCAGGGATTCGGCCAGTTGATGCACGTTCTGCCGCAGGTTCTCGGCCCAGTTGATTTTCACGGTGTGGTTTCCTTAGGTCGTTTCGACCGGATGATGCGGATTGGACGTGACGGTTGTTCTGCATGCAGAAAAAAGGCCAGCGACTGTGGGTGAGATGGCAATGGGCCGTGCTTCGACACTTTTGCGCGGCTGGCGAAGACGGGATCTCTGCCACCAGGCTCAGCCCGCCAGGACAAATACCGAAACCGGTCTACATTAAAAAGCCACTATCCAAGGGAAAGGGTTTTCGCTTATCCTCTTGGCTGTATATAAATACAGTAGTCAGAAAGACTAACCAATGTGAAGGCATGTGAGGTGGTGAATGGCCGTCGAAGTGGTATACCGCAGCAGCCGAGATCTGGAGCGCTTGTTCATGGATAAAGCCGAAGCTGACCGTCATGACAAAATGCTGGAGCTCGCCGAATTGCTGGCCGAAGTGTTGCAAAAAGCCGTTCCATCGCTGAGCGAGCAACAGGTAGAGGAAGCCGGCATCTACATGGCGAAGAATCGCGAAGTATTTGCAAGGGCATTCAAGAGCCAGCCGGACGCGCTGTCCGAACTGCTCAATCCTTCCGCCGAATGAACAAAAAAGATCGCAGCCTTCCGGCCGCACCGCATGGCATTGAATGCATGCAGGTGCGGCCGGAAGGCTGCGATCTTTTTTATCGGTTCACTTGTACAGCAAGCGCTCCGCCAGTTCGTCCGCCACCCGCGCCGGCGAGCGCTTTTCGGCCTGGGCGTGGGCGAAGATCTCGGTAAGCCGGGCGCCGATCTTCGACAGGTGAGCCGTAATGGTCGGCAACTCTTCACCGTGGTGTTTCAGGGCGACGTAGATCAGGCCGCCGGAGTTGATCACATAGTCCGGCGCATAAAGAATCCCGCGCCTTTCCAACTGATCGGCCACTTGCAGGTTGCTCAACTGGTTGTGGGCCGAGCCGGCGACGGCCGAGCAGCGCAGTTGCGCCACGCTGTGGCTGTTGAGCACACCGCCCAGGCCACAGGGCGCGAGAATGTCGCAAGGGGTACTGAGCAGCGCGTCGTTGGCGATAGGATGGGCATCCAGTTGCTCCATTGCCAGTTGCACCTTGCCGGGGTCGATGTCGCTGACCAGCAGTTCGGCGCCCGCCGCGTGCAGTTGTTCGGCCAGGGCATATCCCACGTTGCCCAGGCCCTGGATGGCCACCCGCAGGCTTTCCAGGTTATCGCTGCCCAGGCGCGCCATGGCCGTGGCGCGGATGCCGGCGAACACCCCCATCGCCGCATGGGGCGCGGGGTCTCCCGAGGCCGTGGTGCTGGTGACATGGCGAGTCTGCTGGGCGATGCAATCCATGTCGGCCACCGACGTGCCGCTGTCGATGGCGGTGATGTAGCGACCATCCAGTTGCTCGATGCAGCGGCCGAAGGCTTCGAACAATGCGGCCCGGCTTTCGACATGGGCCGGGCGCATGATCACCGCCACCCCGCCGCCCACCGGAAGTCCGGCCAGGGCAGCCTTGTAGCTCATGCCCTGGGCCAGGCGTACCGCGTCGACCACGGCACTTTCGTCGTCGGGGTAGGACAGATAACGACACCCTCCCAGGGCCGGCCCAGGACGGCTGCAGTGGATGGCAATGACCGCCTTCAACCCGGTCGTCGGGTCTACGCTCAAGTGCAGCGATTCAAGGCGGGAGCTTTGCATGAGAGCAAACATCGAAAGGCTCCCGAATCACTTTTGTTTGTTTCGCCAGTATAGGCGTGTAGTCGAAAATTGCTGGAGCACGCCGGAATAAGCCGCAGCCGTAGTCAGTCTTTTCGGACATAACCATTACGACGACTGTCCGAGACTGGACGAAACCCCATGGCGGGGCTAAAACGAGGCAAAGCCCGGAGACTGTGATGAAACCGCGCCAAGCTTTTTTTGAATGCCTGCACCGCTCGCCACCGGCCCTGTTCGAAGCGGCGTTGTGGATTGCCGCCGAACATGACCGTGACGTGGACGTGCCGGCCCTGCTCAGTGATTTCAAGGACCTGCAACGGCGTGTCAGCCAGAACCTGCCGATGCTCCCTGTCGCGGAGCTGGGCCAGCCCCTGCTGCGCTGCCTCAACGACCTGGGTTTTGCCCAGGATGACTTCACCCCGCTGCGCCCGCGCGCCGCGTTGCTCGACAAGGTATTGGCGCGCAAGCGCGGGCAACCCCTGGCCCTGGCCTTGATTGCCCTGGAGTTGGCGCGAGGCCTGGAAATTCCGATGGTCGGCGTCAACTTCCCTGGCCATTTCCTGTTGCGCGTGCCCGGCGCCGACCATTTGCTCGACCCCTGCGGCGGCCGCCGGCTCTACCCCAATGACTGTCGGGAACTGCTGCAACGCCAATACGGTGCAAACATGCCGCTCAAGGCCGAGCACCTGGTCACCGCCGAACCGATGCAGATGCTCCAGCGTCTGTCGCGCAACCTTCGGCAATTGCATCTGACGAACGACGAATACATCGATGCCTTGATCGACGCCGAACGGGTACTGGAAATGGGGAATGCCAGCGCCGCCGACTACCTGGCCCGCGCCAGCCTGTACCAGCGGCTCGATTGCCCCAACGCCGAACGCTTCGACCTGGAACACGCGTTGATGCTCAGCGACGATCCGATCCAACGGATCCGGTTGACCGAACGGCTGGGGCATTTACCGCCGAATTCGATTGTGCATTGAACCGGTGGACGGCATTCGGCAGGGATGATGGCCCTGTGGCGAGAGAGCTTGCTCCTCGCCACAGCAATCACCTGGTTTTCAGAACAGGAAGCCTTCAGGGTGTATCCGGCTGGTTCGCCGGATGCGCCTGCCGGAAGGCCGGATGGGCAGCCGCCAACGCGGCAACGCGGCGGATCCGTGGGTACGCGTCCAGGGTCACGTTGAACCGCTCGGCCGCATACAGCTGCGGTATCAGGTAAACGTCCGCCAGCCCCGGTAACGGGCCGAAACAATAGCCCTCATCGCCGATCAACTGCTCCACCGCCGCCAGCCCTTGGCCGATCCAGTGAGCGATCCACTCCGTCACCTGCGTTTCATCGTGTTCCCACTGCCGCAGCTTGTTAAGCACGCTGACGTTGTGCAATGGATGGATGTCGCAACCGATCAGTGCCGCGACGCCCCGTTCATGGGCACGAACCGTCAGGTCCGGATTGAGCAGTGGCACCTGTGGATAACGTTCCTCCAGGTACTCGATGATGGCAGGCGACTGCACCAGCAGCGCGCCCTCGTCGGTGCGCAGCGCCGGTACGCGCCCCTGCGGGTTGATCGAAAGATAGGCCGGCTGGCGATGCTCACCGCCCGGTGGGGCGATCAGATTGA
Organism: Pseudomonas sp. NFACC32-1; assembly: GCF_900101215.1. Taxonomy (NCBI): domain Bacteria; kingdom Pseudomonadati; phylum Pseudomonadota; class Gammaproteobacteria; order Pseudomonadales; family Pseudomonadaceae; genus Pseudomonas; species Pseudomonas sp. NFACC32-1. The sequence continues at coordinate 172,171 of NZ_FMUL01000004.1, read as the reverse complement.
CCGGCAGGGCCTGGTAATCCAGGCCCTTGAGCGCCAGGGCAATACGCACCCGGTACGACGAGGTGGAGCGGTAGTAGGTGTAGAGTTCCATGCCCTGGTTCCTCAACGCGCCGGCAGGATCTTGCCACGGCACTCGCCGAAACCGATGGACGCGACGCCCTCACGGCTGCAACGGGCCCGCAAGATGATCTCGTCGCCGTCCTCAAGGAATTTGCGCACTTCGCCGCTAGCCAGTTCGACCGGCTTCTTGCCACCCTCGGTGATCTCCAGGAGGCTGCCGAACTGTCCGTTTTCAGGACCCGACAAGGTGCCCGATCCGAACAGGTCGCCGGCCTGCAACTGGCAGCCGTTGACGCTGTGGTGGGCAATCATCTGCGCCACGGTCCAGTACATGTACCGGGTGTTGCTCAGGGTCAGGCGATGGGCCGGCAGGTTCTGCTCGCGCATGGTTTCGGTCAGCAGCAGCACTTCCAGTTCGATATCGAAGGCGCCACCGGCCTGATCGCGCTTGTCCAGCAGATACGGCAACGGTTGCGGATCGCCTTCCGGGCGCGCCGGTTGTGGCCGGCGGAACGGCTCGAGGGCTTCGGCCGTCACGACCCAGGGTGACACGCTGGTGAGGAAACTCTTCGACAGGAACGGTCCCAATGGCTGGTATTCCCAGGCCTGGATATCCCGCGCCGACCAGTCGTTGAGCAGACAGAAACCGCCGATATGCTCGGCAGCGTCACCGATGGCGATAGGCTCGCCCAAGGCGTTGCCCTTGCCGATCCAGATGCCCAGCTCCAGTTCGTAGTCCAGCCGCGCACAGGGGCCGAAGGTCGGCTCGGTCTGGCCGGCCGGCAGGGTCTGGCCCTTGGGACGTCGCACATCGGTGCCGGAAGGGCGGATGGTGGAGGCACGACCGTGGTAGCCGATGGGGACGTACTTGTAGTTGGGCAGCAAGGGATTGTCGGGGCGGAACAGCTTGCCGACATTTTGCGCATGCTCGATGCCGACATAGAAATCGGTGTAATCGTTGATCCTGGCCGGCAAGTGCATCTGGCAATCCGCCGCCAGGGGCAGCAGTCTGGCGCGCTGGGCCAGGATCTGGTCGCGCTGCGGGCTGTCTTCGCCCAACAGCACCAGCAGCCGCTCGCGCAAGGCCACCCGGGCGCCGCGCCCCAGTTCGAAGAAGGCATTCAACTGGCCCTCGCCCATGGCCTCGACCGCTTCGCGGGCCGCGCCCTCGAACAGGCCCGCCTCAAGGGCGGCCTGCAGGTCCAGGACATGATCGCCGATGGCGACGCCGCTGCGCGGGCCGCCATTGCCGGTGCTGAAGATTCCCAATGGCAGGTTCTGCAGGGGAAAATCGGCATGGCCGTTGGCGGAGGCCACCCAGCTACGGGCAGGGGAAACGTGAGTCATGGGTTATCTCCGGGTCGGGTCGAACGTGACGGGCAGCGAGGCCCAGCAGGCATCGTAGTCGGTTTGCAGTTGCGGGCAGTCCAGGGCGAACCGGCTCGGGCGCAGCACCTGGCTGGTCTCGAACATGAAGGCCATGGTGTTGTCGATCTTCGTCGGCTCGAGCGTGGCATTGATCGCCTTGGTGCAGGTCTCGCCATCCGGGCCATGGGCGCTCATACAGCTATGCAACGAGGCGCCACCCGGCAGGAAACCTTCGGCCTTGGCATCGTAGGCGCCCTGGATCAAGCCCATGAACTCGTTCATCAGGTTGCGGTGGAACCACGGCGGACGGAAGGTCTTTTCCGCCACCATCCAACGCGGCGGGAAGATCACGAAGTCGAGGTTGGCCAGGCCGTGGACACTGGTCGGCGACGTCAAAACGGTGAAGATGGAAGGATCCGGGTGATCGAAGCTGACCGTGCCGATGGTGTTGAAGCGTCGCAGGTCATATTTGTACGGCACGTTGTTGCCATGCCAGGCCACCACATCCAGGGGCGAGTGATCCAGTTCGCACGCCCACAACTCACCGAGGAATTTCTGTACCAGGGTGGTGGGTTGCGCCAGGTTCTCGTAATGGGCCACCGGCGCCAGGAAATCACGCGGGTTGGCCAGGCCGTTGCTGCCGATGGGGCCCAGGTCCGGCAGGCGCAGCGGCGCACCGTGGTTTTCGGCGAGGTAGCCCCGGGCCTGTGGGTCGAGCAATTCGACCCGGAATTTAAGCCCACGAGGCAACACGGCGATTTCCAGCGGAGCCAGCTCCAGCACACCCAGTTCGGTGGCGATTCGCAGTCGTCCCAGTTGCGGCACGACCAGCCATTCACCGTCGGCGTTGAAGAACACCCGCTCCATGGAGCGGTTGGCACGGTAGTGATAAAGGCTGATGCCGGCGGGTTTGTCCTGGCTGGCATTGGCCGCCATGCGCACCAGCCCGTCGATGAAGTCGGTGGGCTCGGCAGGAATGTCCAGCGGGCTCCAGCGCAGGCGATTGGGAGTGATGTCCCCCAGCGGCCCACCGGCCAGCTGACGCTCCAGGCGGGTAAAGGCCGGATGATTGGCCGACGGCCGGATGCGGTACATCCAGGTGCGTCGCGCTTCGCTGCGAGCCATGGTGAAGGCGGTGCCGGAGAACAGCTCGGCGTAGAGACCGTATGGGGCTTTCTGCGGGGAATTCTGGCCGACGGGTAACGCGCCCGGCAGTGCTTCACTGGCAAATTCGTTGCCGAAGCCCGATTGATAGGCCAGGTCCGATGCCGTGGGATCGAGGTTCATGGAGCCTCCTGAACATCTGTTATTTTTATCGTAATCGAATTACGCATAACGTAATTTGCCCGATAGCAACCGTCAAGCTATAAAGACGCCCATTCGCCCCCAGATCAGGCCTCCATGGAAAACCCGCTCAGTAACGGCAAACAGAAAGTCCGCTCGGCCGAAGTCGGTACCGACATTCTCAAGGCCCTGGCCGAACTCTCTCCGTCCACCTCCCTGTCGCGCCTGGCCGAACACGTGCAGATGCCGGCGAGCAAGGTCCATCGCTACCTGCAAGCCTTGATCGCCAGCGGTTTCGCCGAGCAGAACGCCGCGACCAACCATTACGGCCTGGGCCGCGAAGCGCTGCGGGTGGGCCTCGCAGCGTTGAATGGCATGGATGTGCTGCAGGTGGCCGCCCTGCCCCTGGCAGAGCTGCGGGACGACCTCAATGAAACCTGCTTCCTGGCGGTATGGGGCAATCACGGCGCAACCGTGGTGCGGATCGAACCCGCCGTGCGGGCGGTGACCGTGGTGACGCAACTGGGGTCGGTACTGCCGTTGCTCAGTTCATCCACCGGCCTGGTGTTCAGCGCCTATCTGCCGGAGCGCGAGACAATCGAGTTGCGCCAGCAGGAAGTGAAGAGCAGCCAGGCGCACGCCCTGGCCGACGACCACGCCTATGCCAGCCTGTGCGAGCAGATTCGCAGTCGCGGCCTGCACCATGTGCACGGTTTGCTGATGCCGGGCGTGGACGCCTTGTCCGCCCCGGTCTTCAACGCTGTCGGCCAGGTGGCCGCCGTCATGACCATCGTTGGCCCGACATCGCTGTTCCATGCCGACGAACACGGCCCGGCGGCGCAACGGCTGTTGGCGGCCACCCGGGCCGTGAGCTGGCGGATGGGCTACGAAGGCTCTGTCTGAAAAGCCCTTACTCGGTGAGGCTGCGTTGAAACCGGCTCGTGCGCGAGCCCCATCGCCATGCTCATTCACTCCAGTAAAGTCGCGCGCGACCCCGGCCGTTCCTCGCCTTGCCTGACCCTCGTCTCAGACTTTTCAAACAGAGCCTGAGGCAGTCCCGCCGGAAGCTTGCAAGAAAGCCACGCGCCGTCCTAACTCATGACCCCCATGCCCTTGGCTTTCGCCACCGCTTGAGTCCGTCGCTGCACGCCAAGTTTGCTGTGGATCCGACGGGCGTGGGTTTTCACGGTGTGCAGCGAGATGAACAACTGTTCGGCGATCTGCTGGTTTGAATGCCCTTGTGCGATCAACCCCAGCACTTCCAGTTCACGCTGGCTCAACAAGGTCTCTTCGGCCGCGGTTGCAGGCGGCTCGATAGGGGCCGCCGCCTGCACCCAGCGCAATAGCTGGGGCTGGCGCAGGCGCAATTCACTCAGGGCGTGTTCCGCTCGCCAGCAGGCGACGCGTTCGAATCCCTCCTCCATGAGCGAACGCGCCAGGGCATGGTCGGCGGACAGCCACGCCACTTCGGCCAGGGCCAGGTGCAACTCGGTCTCCAGCCCATGCATGCCACAGCGCTGAGCCTGCTCGATCATTGCCTTGAGCCGTGCCTGTGGCTCCTGCGCCCGCTGCAGGTAGACCTCGGTGAGCACCAGCAAGTATTCGAGCCTGGGGATCAACTCCAGGGTCGCCGGTGGCGCATGCTTGGCCTGGGGCCCATGGAAATGCCGCAGGACCCTGGTAAGGGCTTCATGGGCCAGCTCCGGACGCCCTTGCTGCAACCAGAACTGGCAGCTGGTTTGCAGCAAAACGCCACGGTAGACCGTGTCGGGAATGTGCCGTTGCTGCATGATCCGCTCGGCATCGCGCAGTTGCATGAAAGCTGCGCCGTAATCCCCCAGGTTGACAGCCAGGCTGGCCTTGCCGAGAAACCCGTAGAGCACCTGTTTATCCTGGTAGCGCAAAGCCGTGTCCAGGCCCCGCTGGAATTGCTCGGCGGCCTGGTCGTCAAAGCCCATGCGCAACGCCAGGCGTCCACGACGCAGGGCGATACGCCCCAGCAGCGCGGAAAAATCCTGGCCCGGCTTGTCCAGCAATACTTGCACCGCCCTGAGCAGATCGTCGGCTCGATGGGGCGCGCCGCGCTGTTCCAGGATCTGGGCATGGTCCAGCTCCAGCAACCCTTCGAACACCAGCGAACCCTGGGCCCGGGCCAGGCACAGCGCCTGGCGGCTGGTCCACTGGGCCGAGGCCAGTTCGCCCTTGAGCAATGCCTGCTGCGTCAATCCCGACAGGCACAGCAACTGCAAGGACCAGGCTTGCGGATCCAGGCCGGCCTGGGCCTGGAGGAAGTGCTCGCGTGCCTGTTCGCCGTCGCCCGACAGATGCAGCAGCCACCCCCGCAGGACCTGCCAGCGAGCCACCAGTTGCCGCTGCTGGCAAGCCTGGGGTTGCGGTGCGAACCGGGTCAGTTGCTCGATGCAGGCCGAGGCCTGATCGAAGCGTCCGGCGAACAGCAGCGCGGCAGTGACCAACCCCACCGATTGCGGCGTGCTCAGGGTCAGTGCCTCGCCTTGCTGGTCATGCAGGTCCAGCAACAGCAGTACATTGTCGCGCTGCAAGACGTGCTCGAAACTCAGGTGCCGCAGGAAACTGATGGCCGCTTCGAACTCCTCGGCCTGGATGGCCTGCTCGAACGCCATTTGCCAGTCCTGTTCGGCGGCGAACCACTGGCACGCCCGTCGATGCCAGGAGCGTCCCTGGGGCCAGGGTTCATCACGCACCAGCCGAGCCAGCGGCGGGAAAATCTGCAGCCAGTCCGAGGACTGCTCCCAAGGTTCGATGAAGCATCCCAGCTCCAGCAGCAAGGGCAGGCACTCCGCCCCCACGGTGTCACCGAACAGATGCTCGCAAAGACGGGCGTTGAAGCGCGGCAGATGCGCCAGCACGCGCCACGCCTGGGCCAGGTCCGCGGTCAACGTGCTGAACAACTCGTACTCGAGGTAGTCCAGCAAGGTGCCGGGCCGCCCTGGCGAGGCGTGACGGCGCGCCCATTCGCACTGTTCGAGCAAGGCGATGCGCACGCCGGCGCACCAGCCGCCACTGCGCTGTATCACCTCCCGAGCGGTTCGGTTTGCCTGGGGCGGGGTCAGATGACCGAGCAAGGGCAGGATATCGTCGGGCGTGAAGACCAGCGCCTTGGCATCGAATTCGTACAGCTCGTCCTCGAGCAGCAGGCGCGTCCAGTTGCAATGCGGACGCCGACGGCCGTTGAGCCACAGATGCAGCAGCGGGCTGCTGGCATTGAGCAGACGGTCGAGCCAGTGGTCCAGGCCGGGGTTCGACACCCGGCAGTAATCATCCAGGAACAGCCAGGTGGGGGTTTGCAGGCGGGCCAGATGATTCAGCAGCCCCGCCTCGTCCATCATCGGCAGGCCCAGGGCCTGGGCCAGGCGCTCGCACATCTGCGTCGCATCCAACACGCTGCCTGCCAGGGGCAACCAGTGCACTCGACAATCTTTGGGGGCTTGCAGGAAACACTCGGCGAACAAGGCGCTCTTGCCGCTGCCCGCGGGCGCGCACAGCAACTTCACCCGAGCCCCCGAGGCCAGCAGGGGCTCGCTCAGGGACCTGCGCGGCACATGCGTCGAAGACAGGCGAGGCAGCAATCCAGGACGGTCCGGGCACGGGGACATGGCGGTCATGCGGGCAGGTCCTTTTTATTGTTCTCCCTCCACCCTAGCCCTGTGTCACCCACCTTTGGAGAAGTATTCAGCGCGCTGATCGCAGCCCATAAAAAAAGAGACCGATCGGTCTCTTTTTTCGTAGCGACGGCAGTGGGTGTTACCGAACCCCACTCGACCGCAGCGCCGCCGGGGTGTAGTCGGCCGCACGGGCCTCGAAACCATACACGTAGCTGTGCTTCTCCTCGTTCTTCATGCCCAGGGCGATATAGCGGCCGGCGATGAGGTCGTAGAGTGCCTCGAGGGTGTAGCCCGGGTTCTGGTGATCGTAATAGAACTGGGCATGCCCTTCGGCCACGCGCCACAGTTGCCCACGACCGTCGTAGTGGTCCACCAGCGCGGCCTGCCAACTGTCCTCGTCGATGTACATGTGGCGCTTGGCATAGATATGACGCTCGTTGGGCTTGACCGTGCCGATCACTTCCCAGACGCGATGCAACTCGTAGCGGGTCAGGTCCTGGTTGATGTGACCGGCCTTGATCACGTCGTCGTACTTGAGGTTGGGCGAGTCGAGCTTGTAACTGTTGTACGGGATGTACATTTCCTTCTTGCCCACCAGCTTCCAGTCGTAGCGATCCGGTGCGCCGGAAAACAGGTCGAAGTTGTCGGAGGTACGCAACCCGTCGGCGGCAGTGCCCGGACCGTCGTAGGCCACCTGAGGCGCGCGGCGTACACGCCGCTGGCCAGCGTTGTAGATCCAGGCCAGGCGTGGTTCCTTCACCTGGTCGAGGGTTTCATGCACCAGCAGTACGTTGCCGGCCAGACGCGCCGGAGCGGTGACCTCCTGCTTGAAGTAGGTGAGCACGTTGCTGGCCTTTTCTGGATCGGCGTCCTTGATCAGGAACGGCACGGCAATTTCTTCTTCGAAGCGGATCGGCGTGAAACTGCCGTTGGTCTGCGGCGTGGCCTGGGTGATGATGCGCCGCAGGTTGCCACCGTGGTAACGAGTGACGTGGTTCCACAGCACCTCCACGCCGTTCTTGGGAATCGGGAACGCGTAGTAGCGGTTACCGGTGAAATTGGACAGGCCGTTGCCATCGTTGATCGCCGTGACGTTGAGCGCGCTGCGCTTGATCGACTCGTAGATCTCGGGGGGCAGTGACACACTGCGATGGGTCGGATAGACCGGGATCCGGTAGGTTTCCGGGTAGCGCTTGAACATCGCGACCTGGCCTTCGGAAAGCTTGTCCTTGTATTTGTCCACGGTGGCGGCGGTGATGGTGAACAGCGGTTTTTCACTGGCAAACGGATCAGCCAGGAAACCTTTGCTGTCCACCGCCCCGGCATTCTTGGGAATGCCGCCGGTCCAGGCCGGAATCGAGCCATCGGCGTTGCCCGCCTTTTCCGCGCCCACCGGCGTCAGGCTGGTGCCCAGTTTGTTCGCTTCCTCCGGCGAAACCGCCGCCATCACGTTCGCGGCCAGCAGGCTCAGGGCCAGGGCACCGCATTGCAGAATCATCTTGCGCATTGGGTTTTCCTTGTCAGCCAGATCAGAAGTTCACGCCGAAGCTCAGGGCGAGGAAGTCGCGGTCTTCGAGGACGTTGTAGTCGCCGCCGAAAAAGTCGGTGTAGCTCAGGCTGGCGGTGTAGGTGTTGCGGTAGTCGGCGTCGACGCCAACGCTGACAGCCTTCGCGCCCTCGTTGAACAGGCCGTTGGGGCCGTAGCCTGACACGTCGTGAGACCAGGACAGGTTGGGTTTGAAGTTGACGCCGGCGACGACGTTGGAATAGTCGAGAATGGCCCGCGCGCGGTAGCCCCATGAGGTCGAGGTGACGAAACCGTCGGTGTCACCGTTGAAGCCGTACTGGCCGTAGACCGAGTCGCGGCCATAACGCAGCTGGTCCTTGGACTCCAGCCCCCCGACATGCACCACCGCCGCCTCGCCCACCAGGGTCAGCCGATCGGCCCCCAGCACCTGGTCGAAGAAGTGCGTCATGGTGCTCTGGATCTGGGTGATTTCCTTGCGCCGGTAGCCGGTGTTGTCGGCACCCGGCGCGGTCGCGATGGGCGATGCCGCGCCACCGGCAATCGGGTTGACCAGGGCCAGGGTCAGGTCGTTGGTATTGACCTGCACCGGTGCGTTGGGACGGTAGCTGATCTCGCCGGTCCAGGCGGTGCCGGTGGGTAACGTCGTGGAGAAACTGGCGCCGTACAGGCGGATATCTTCCGGGTATTCAAGGTAGTACCCACCACGGCCCAGCATCACGCTTTGCGCAAGGCCCGCACCGCTGCCAGGGACCAGGCCGTTGGCGATCGCGACCATTCCCGGCAACGCCGCCAGCGTCGAAAGCCCCGCCGTGGTGGTCCCGACGGTAGGCGTACGGCTGTGGTAATTCATGAAGTACAGGCCGTACTCGGTATCATCGCCAAGCCAGCGCAACGCCGTGCCCCACTGGCCGGAGTCGCGGGCGTCGCGGTCGCCGCCACGGGGAATGATCACCCCTTCGCTGGACACCTGGATCTCCTGGCCGAATGCCTGGGTCAGGGGCACGAACGGCGCAATCGCCGGACTGCCCACGGTGTAGCCACTGGTGCAACCATCGGCCACCACGTCGTTGCCGAAGAACGTGCCGCAGTTATCCACCACGGTCTGATCCCACTCCAACTGGTAGAAACCTTCGATGGTGAGCTTGTCGGTCAGGCCCTGGGAGGCGAACAGCATGTTCACCGGAATCAGGCCTTCCTTGATTTCCGCACCGGGGCGACGGAAGGCGGACACGTCCACCGGGTTGATGCTGTTGATGGAGTTGCCGATGAAGGTGCTTTCCCCCCAACTGACCACCTGCTTGCCGGCGCGCACAGTGCCCGGCAGATCGGCGATGGAATAGTTGTGATAGACGAAGGCATCGAGAATCTGTGCCCCTGAGGACTTGGCGCCTTCCTTGCGATTGCTGTCGCTGATGTCCTTGAACTCGCGGCCCTCATCCTTGAGCTCGAAGTCATACCAGTACTTGCCACGCACGAACACACCGGTGTCGCCGTACTTGAGTTCGAGGTCGTGCAGTCCTTTGAAGATCTTCGAAAAGGTCTCGCCTTTCTTGAAGTTCAAGCGCCCATCGTCACCGGTGGAAGATTGCCCCCGGCCACCGTTGACCGTCCCCACCAGATCCCTGTCGGCGTCGCGCATGCCCCAGCTCGCGCCAACGGACAGCGAGGAGTCGAACTGGCCTTCGATCTCGCCAATGTTGAATGAAACGGCCTGCGCCTGGGCACAGCAACCCAAGGCCACCGCGACGGCCAGCGCCTGCGGCTTGAAGATGGCGCGCATTGTTATTGTTGTCATGCGTCTTCCCCGGTGAGTGACAGAGACTTCACCCTACTGCCGCCCGGAGCGGGCGATAAGCGCACCAAGGAGGTATTCGCGCTGTCGCTCGAAAGGATTACAGCCTTTGCGAGACGGGCCTTTGCACGACGCATGGATGGACTGGATGACCCATCATCAACGCCACGCATATCCATCGCGGCCATGACACTGTTGCGCGCACTGCAACAGTGCATGTCCGGATCCGGGCTGTTTCCCGACGCGGTCGATCCTTATGCTGGCCGGGCTTGCAGGGTAACGGGCCTGCCAGCAGCCGCCACGGCATCCCTCACGCCTGGCGCACCGTCATTCGGATGGACTGGCGTCATCGGTTCATCATCCCGTGCTTGCGACGTTGATTTGTAGCTCCTTTGCAACGTCATCTTCAGGCCGCTGCTTTTTGCAGCGGCCTTTTTTATTTGGTTTATTCCCAGATGAAATTCTCGACGCTTACATCAATATCGGAAATATCCAACAGCCCGGCCACCTGCTCCAGCGCATTGCTTTCTTTCATTTCCATTGAGTACAACTACGTCAATTGCAATGAACGATGACAAGTGCTCAACATACCGCCATATCACTGATATACCGGCATCCGATATATGCATGGGAAGAACACCCAGGGACTCTTAAACCAACGTAGACCGGAAGCAGCGGCAAAATAGAAACAGGGCACAAGCAAGCCTGAATACCTTACCGGTGACACCAGTTAAGAGCGGCAACTGCCGTACCTCTAACGCCCTGAAGACCAGACGCCAATTCCCACACGAAACCAAGACCTTCACTACATGCCGAACCCACAGTCATTGTTAGCCTGATTTACGTCGAAGCCTGTTGCATCGACCTTCTTCAGTTATCAGTGAGTTTCTTATGTACGCGATCAACTCCACAAGTTACCGATCAAGATATGGCTATAACAATCGGGTTCGTTTCCTCGTCTTTCACTATACCGCCGCCAACTTTTCGTCCTCTGTCAATACATTGACCGGCGCCTCGGTCAGCGCTCATTACCTGATTCCGGATTTCAACGACCCGAGTTATCTGAAGGCTGGGTTCAATGAGCCGCAGATCTTCAACCTGGTGGACGAGAACCAGCGCGCCTGGCACGCAGGGGTGAGCAGCTGGGGAGGCAGGAATAACCTGAACGACACTTCGATTGGCGTCGAAATCGTCAATCTCGCCACGGATAACCAGGGACAATTCACCTTTCCTCCTTATGACCCCCGGCAAATCGAGGCAATCCAATACCTGGCCTCGAACCTGCTCCAGCGCTATCCGGACATCAGCCCGGTCAACGTGGTGGGGCATTCGGACATCGCCGCCGGCAGGAAAAGCGATCCCGGCCCGATGTTCCCGTGGCAGGCGCTATACGCCAAGGGCATCGGTGCCTGGTTCGATGAGTCCACCCAAAGGGCCTGCATGCACGCCTACGAATGCGCCGGCTTGCCTACCCGCGAACAATTGCTCGGGCTGTTCAAGAAATATGGCTATGACACTTCGGCTGCCACGACCAGTATGGGCTTCCAGCGCCTGGTGCGCGCCTTCCAGCTTCACTTTCGCCCGGCCCGGTATGACGGTGTGATGGACATCGAGACCGCCGCGAACCTGGCGGCACTGGTGAAGAAGTATTGTCCGTGACCGACGTTGCCGTCATCGACGGCAACCGGTCTGGCGGCGAGTCAAACGGCGTAGCGTTGCAGATTCGCCATCATCTCCTTCAATGCTTCCAGGTTGTCGTTCGGGTGGACTGCGTCCTTGAAATCACAGATCTGCTGCCAATGGGCGGCGACGTCTTCGGGGGAAAAACCCTTGTTCGGATCGAATCCGGCACCGAGGCTGCGTTCCCAGCGCACCTTGCCCATCCAGCCGCCGCCCACCTCGAACAACCCGGAAGTTTCCTGGCAGGCTTCGCTGGCCAGGTACACCACCAGCGGGCTGACCAGTTCGGGCTTGAGCTGTTCGAACACCTGCGGCGGCATCAGGCCTTCGGTCATGCGGGTGCCGCCAGTAGGCGCGATGGCATTGACCAGGATGTTGTTCTTGCGACCTTCAATGGCCAAAGTGCGGGTCAGGCCATACAGGCCGAGCTTGGCCATGCCGTAGTTGGACTGGCCGAAATTGCCATAGATCCCCGAGGTCGAGGCCGTGAAGATCACCCGGCCATAATTCTGCTCGCGCAGGTGCGGCCATGCGGCACGGGTGACTTTGTAGGCGCCCTCGACATGGACGCGATAGACCAGGTCCCAATCGGCATCGTCCATCTTGTGGAAGGTCTTGTCCCGCAGGATACCGGCGTTGTTCACCACCACATCGACCCGGCCGAACACGTCGAGGGCATTCTGTACCAGTTTGTCGCCATCAGTGACCGAGTCGTGGTTTGCCTCGGCAATACCGCCGGCCTCGCGAATCTCAGCCACCACCCGATCCGCCGCCGAGGCGTTGGCCCCCTCGCCCTGGGCGGAACCACCAAGATCGTTGACCACTACCCGGGCGCCTTGCCTGGCGAACAGCAGGGCATGGGCCCGCCCCAGGCCACCGCCAGCTCCGGTGACGATCACCACTTTATCTTCGAAGCGCACAGATTCACTCATGGGCAGAACTCCAGCAGGCCGAATGGATTGCAAAGCCCGAGTGTCGGGCACAGGGAGCATGATCCACAATCAACACGGCTGAGAGTGAATGGTGGGCGATAAGGCGAGGGGATGATGCGTTGGCGCATGACAGGACGCGAATCCGAGCCTGGCTCAACCCGATCCCAAGGCAACAGGCGTCACGAGTACACCACCTGCCGCACCGGCCCAGGGATGCCCGCACGGAACGCCAGGTAATGCTTGAGCACCTGCACCGGTGCCTCCGCCTGCGGATAGTGGCCGATGTCGGGCAGCAGCACCGTATCCGCATTGGGAATCAGCGCCTCGTAGCGCGCCACCATGTGCGCACCGGAAATCGGATCGAACCCACCATCGATGACCCGCATGGGCACTTCGCCGCGCTGCATCGCGTGCACCCAGCGATCGCGCTGCACACGGCGTTCGGGAATGTAGCGGATGAGTTTGTGCATGATCCGTGGGCCGCCGTTGCTGTGCACCAGGCTCCAGTAATCGTCCAGTTCGCTTTCGCTGGGGCCGGTCCATGGCCCGAAGATCCGCCGAAAACTCTTGGCCAGGCCCTCGCGGGAAAAGGCCCGGGCCACCAGCCAGCCCAAAGGACCGAGCAACAACCTTTGCACCAGCACCGGACGATGGGTCTCCGGAAACAGGCCGCCGTTGAGGAACACGCAACTGGCGATGTCGATACGTGCCTCGCAATGACGAGCGATCAGTTCCTGGGCCACGCTGTCCCCATAATCGTGGGCCAACAGGTGAACCGCTTGCCTGACATTCAGGTGCTCCAACAGCGCCTGCTGCAGATCGGCCTGCTCCAGCAGGCTGTAGATGTGATCCACCGGCTTGGCGGAATCACCAAACCCGAGCATGTCGCAGGCAATCACCCGATAGCGCTGGGCCAGGGGTTGCCACAGGTAGTGCCAATCCCAACTGGCGGTGGGGAACCCGTGGATCAGCAGCAACGGTTCACCGTGCCCCGCCGCCCAGTACCGGATGGCATGCCCCCGGAACATGAAGGTCTGGCCGCGCTGGCGCCAGATGCGCAGGGGAACCTGCACCATAGGCATCAGCTTCTATAACCCTGGTCTTGTTGATCGAGCTTGCGCAGCAACGCCGGCCACGCCAGCGCGCCCCCCATGCCCTGGGCACTCCTGGTGACTGCGGCGATCATCGCCTTGGCACCGGCCAGTATCGGCGTATCGATGGCAATCAGCTCGACCCCGCCATTTTGTGCCAGTACCTGGATCTCACAGGCCCGCTGAAAGGTGAACATCATCAGGAAGGTATCGGCGATAGTCCCGCCGCAGGTCAGCAGTCCATGGTTGTGCAGCAACAGGAAGTTGCTGTCGCCCAGGTCTGCCTGCAGACGGGCCTTCTCTTCGTGATTGAGGGCAACGCCCTCATAAGGGTGACAGGCCAGGCTCGACAGCACGAACAGGGATTGCTGGCTGATGGGCAGCACCCCTTGCTTCTGGGCCGATACGGCGACGCCGGCAGCGGTGTGGGTATGCAACACACAGGCTACATCGTGGCGCACTTCGTGCACTGCGCTGTGAATGGTGTAGCCGGCCGGATTGATCTCGTAGGGGCTGTCCATGAGCTTGTTGCCGGCCTGATCGACCTTGACCAGGCTGGACGCGGTGATCTCGTGGAACATCATCCCGAACGGGTTGATCAGGAAGTCCTCGGTGCCGGGAATCTTGGCGGAGATATGCGTGAAGATCAGGTCATCCCAGCCATGCAACGCCACCAGTCGGTAACAGGCGGCAAGATCGACGCGGGTTTGCCATTCGGCGGTGCTGACCTGGTCCTTGATGCTGAGTGTCGATTGGATGGGCGCTACGCTCACGGCTCTGACCTCTGGCTTATCGTTATAAGGTGCAACGGCACGCCGTGCACAAGAGGATGAGTCTAGTCAGCCCTGGCGAGGGCGCCAGTTGCCTTGGCAGCCAGCTTAATGACCGAGCGGGTCACGCCGCCCGTTGCGCCGACGCCCGCTCGATCAACGACGCAGGGCCTCGATCAACTCTCCCAGCCAAGGCTGCGCATCGGTTTCCGGCGTGACGCTTTCGCTGGCATCCAGGCGCAGCATAGGCAGCACCTCGGCCACCCCAAGTTCGGCGAACAATTCGCGCATCTGCTCGCCACCGCCGCAGAAAGTGTCGCCGTAGCTGGCATCTCCCAGGCCGATCACGGCACCTGGCAAACCGCGAAAGAAGGCGGGCAACTGGTCGCGAATGGCCGAATACAAGGGCATCAGGTTATCCGGCAGTTCTCCCATGCCGGTGGTGGACGTCACGGCCAGCAAGGCTTGCGGGGCGAATGCCTGGATGTCCGCCAGGGTCGCCCGGGGGTTGCACAGGGTTTCGAAACCGGCCTCGCCGAGCAGGGTGGCGGCATGGTGGGCGACTTCTTCGGCGGTGCCGTATACCGAACCGCAAAGGATGGCGATTTTCATCTATCTGGTCCTGAACCTGAATAAAAGACTCGGGATAGTAGCAGGCAGAGCCGCCAGTTTGCGATTGGCTCCCAACAACCAGTGATGGCCAGTGGACAGCCCTGCAGATTCTTCTAAAATGCTGTATTTACAGGGATTTGAAAAGGAAGCGGTCCATGATCAATGCGCAGCTGATGCAACTGGTGATAAACGCTTCCAACGACGGAATCGTCATCGCCGAAAAGGAAGGCGACGAGGACAACATCCTCATCTATGTGAACCCGGCCTTCGAGCGGCTGACCGGCTATAGCCGGGACGAGATCCTCTATCAGGACTGTCGTTTCCTGCAATCGGGCGATCGCGACCAGCCCTCGCTCGAGCACATACGCGAGACGTTGAAGCAGGGCGGTGCCTGCCGGGAAGTGCTGCGCAACTATCGCAAGGATGGCACGCCGTTCTGGAACGAATTGTCACTGTCGACGGTTAAGAACGCAGCTGACGGCCACACGTACTTCGTGGGCGTGCAGAAAGACGTGACGGTCCAGGTCAGGGCACAGAACCGCATCGCGCAGCTGGAAAAGGAACTGGCGGACGCCCGGGCCACGATTGCTCGTCTTGAAGCGACGAATGGCACAAACAAAACGGCGAATTAACGGTCAGTCACTACAATCACCAGTGAACACGTAAGAAATCATCTCGAGCACACCATGCAGCGCGACGCCCTTCTGACCCAGGATGAGCTGGATTTCATCCGGACAATGCAGCACAACCCGCAATTGAACGAGCGGGATGTCACGTCGAGCCTGCTGGTCAATGGCGGGTCGCAGATCCGTGACCTGCTGACGCGCCTGGCGGCGAACGAGCAGGTCACGCTGCAAGCCAGTTTCGAAAATCAGCAGATGACGTTCCCGCTGCACCTGGTGGAAGACGAATTTCACGCGATGCACCTGCGCCTGGGCGTACCGAGCATCTACGAGGACGGGCCCAAGGTGCGTCCCTGGCGCTTGGCCCTCGAAGAACCGGTGGCCCTGGAGAACGCCAAGGGCCAGCCAGGGCCTTTGTGGGTTCACGAGGTATCCTGCAAGGGCGTGCTGCTGGAAAACCGCAGCCGCATCAAGCCCCCCAAGCAGTTCGCCTTGTGGTTCAGCCCGTCAGGGTACGAGAGGATTTCGTTGCGCGGCGCCTTCGAACGGGAAACCGATCGGGGCCTGTATGCCTACCATCTGAGCCAGAATGACGAGGACGAGACCGAGCGCCTGCGTCAGTACATCCTTCAACAACATCGGCTGACCCATCCGGCGATGCATCTGTAGGCCACGAAAAGCCTTGATACTCGCTCATGCTGCTTACAGAGCCCAGGCCCTGCCTGTGTCTGCACGATTTCTCGCACAAGCCCAGGCGATCGTCCGGCTTCAGGTGTCCAGGCTTCCCGCCAGCAACTGACGCAAGCGCTGGCTCATCACCGTCCCTTCATTGCCCAGGCAGCCGATCGACGATCCCGCCAGGCAATCCTGCATCAAATCGGAAGCGTCACCCGCCAGCATCAAGGGGCAATCCAGGCTCATCGCCAGTTTGTTCAGGCGCTTGGGCAATTCAGCCCCAGGGGCATGGTTGGACATCAGTACCAGCGCCACCGGTTTCACCTTCTGGCACACCAGGGTCAACTCATCGAACGGCTGGCCCACCGTCAACAGCCTGATGCCCACGTCCGCCTTCGACAGGAACAACGCCGTGACCAATAGCTCCAGTTCGCGGCATTGGCCGGCGATGGCAGTGACCAACAGACGTCGCGAGGGTGAATCACGCTTGAGCAAGAGCCGTTGTGCGACACGCGAACGCAGGAAACCGTCGTAGAACAGCCATTCGCTGGTCTGGCCGAACTCCTGCTGGCGCTGCAACAGCTGCCGCCACAGTGGCATCAATATGTTCTGGAATACGATGGGCACCGCGTAGCTGGAAAATATCTGCCCATAGATGCGGTCCAGCCCCATGTCGTCAAAGTCGCCGATTGCATCGGCCACTTGCTGTTGCCATTGGGCGTAGTCGCTCCTGACCCGACTGGATGGAATCAACGGGGAAACCGATTTCACCGAATCGGTTCTGGCCAGGATCTTGCTCACCTTGCTGACCGCCACCCCCCGTTCGATCCAGGCCAGGATGCTGCGGACCTTCTCGATATCCCCCAGGGAGTACAAGCGATGACCGCTGTCAGTGCGCGTGGGCTGGATCAGACCGTAGCGGCGTTCCCAGGCGCGCAGCGTCACTGGGTTCACGCCGGTGAGGCGGGATACTTCGCGAATGGGAAACAGATCTTCCCGTTCCATGGCGCCTGATGCCTGGAATACGAACTTATCGTCGGTGATTACGCTCATCTCGGAAGAATTCCCATTGGCGAATTGGATCCTATCTTACCCCTTCTAAGTCGTATGATGACAACTACAAACCGTATCGATATGCGCAGTTGTTGTGTCCCTTTATGACGGGCTCGTAGGTACAGGTCGCCGACCGCTGTTATAGTTTTGCTCCTGCCGTGAACCGAGCCGCCCCATGCCCAGTGCCAACGCTCCGATCCTGCTCACCGGCGCAGCCCAGCGCGTCGGCCTGCATTGCGCCCAGCGACTGCTGGACGAAGGTCACGCGGTGATCGCCACCTATCGCACCGAACGTCCCGGCGTACAGACGCTGCGTGATCGGGGGGCGACCGTGCTATACGCCGATTTTTCCAATGAGGCGGGGATCCTGGCCTTCATCGAGCAACTCAAGCAGCACACCGACCGGCTGCGGGCCATCGTGCACAACGCCTCGGCATGGCTGGTCGAAACACCCGGCGACGAAACGGCAGCCTTCAACGCGATGTTCGGCGTACACATGCTCGCGCCCTATCTGATCAACCTGCATTGCGCGCAGCTGCTGCTGCGCTCGAGCCCCGCGGACATCGTGCACATCAGCGATGACGTGACACGCAAGGGCAGCAGCAGGCACATCGCCTATTGCGCCACAAAGGCCGGCCTCGAAAGCCTGACGCTGTCCTTCGCGGCGAAATATGCACCCGCCATCAAGGTCAACGGCATCGCCCCTGCCCTGCTACTGTTCAACCCCGCAGACGACGCGGCGTACCGGGCCAAGGCCCTGGCCAAGTCGGCACTGGGCATCGAGCCCGGTAGCGAAGTGATCTACCAGAGCCTGCGTTACCTGCTGGACAACCCCTATGTCACCGGCACGACCCTGACCGTCAACGGCGGGCGGCACCTCAAATAGCCTGTTTCGAGGATTCATCATGGCGTTATCCCTGCCACAGCATTACCGCGAAATCCTCATCGGCCTGGGGGAAAACCCCGAGCGCGAGGGCTTGCTCGATACCCCGCTGCGCGCCGCCAAGGCCATGCAGTACCTTTGCCACGGCTACGAGCAGAGCGTGGAGCAGATCGTCAACGGCGCGCTGTTCGCCTCGGACAACGATGAGATGGTGATCGTCGCCGACATCGAGCTCTATTCCTTGTGCGAACATCACCTGCTGCCCTTCATCGGCAAGGCCCATGTGGCTTATATTCCTACGGGCAAGGTCCTGGGGCTGTCGAAGATCGCCCGGTTGGTGGACATGTTCGCCCGTCGCCTGCAGATCCAGGAGAACCTCACCCGGCAGATCGCCGACGCGGTGCAGCAGGTCACCCAGGCCGCCGGCGTGGCAGTGGTGATCGAAGCCCAGCACATGTGCATGATGATGCGCGGTGTCGAAAAACAGAACTCGACCATGAATACCTCGGTGATGCTTGGCGCCTTCCGCGAGTCCAGCACCACCCGCCAGGAGTTCCTGCAATTGATTCGACGGAGCAACTAAATGCCACAACTTCAGCCAGCCATGGCGCGCATCCGGGTCAAGGACCTGCGCCTGCGCACCTTCATCGGTATCAACGAGGAGGAGATCCTCAACAAGCAGGATGTGTTGATCAACCTGACCATCCTGTATCCGGCCCAGGACGCGGTTCGCGACAACGACATCGATCACGCGCTGAACTACCGCACCATCACCAAGGCGATCATCGCCCACGTGGAAGGCAATCGCTTTGCCCTGCTCGAACGCCTGACCCAGGAGCTGCTGGATCTGGTCATGGCCAATGAGTCGGTGCAATACGCCGAGGTCGAAGTGGACAAGCCCCATGCCCTGCGATTCGCCGAGTCGGTGTCGATTACCCTTGCAGCAAGCCGGGCTACTTCGTAGCCGCTGCAAGCCTCAAGCTGTAAGCTTCGAGCCTGAGCACCGCAAATCCACTCTTGCAGCTTGAAGCTCGCCCCTTGAAGCTGCCTCGCAGAGACCACCATGAACGATCAACAACGCCTCGAACTCGAAGCCGCCGCTTTCCGTCGGCTGGTTGCCCACCTGGACAGCCGCAAGGACGTGCAGAACATCGACCTGATGAACCTTGCCGGCTTCTGCCGCAACTGCCTCTCCAAGTGGTACAAGGCCGCCGCCGATGAACGCCAGATCGAGGTGAGCCTCGACGAGGCCCGTGAAACGGTCTACGGCATGCCCTATGCCGAATGGAAAGCCCAATACCAGAAAGAAGCCAGCGCCGAACAGCAAGCGGCGTTCGCCAAAGGAAAACCCGATGCCTGACCTGAACACCTTTCGCAGCCAACTCAAGAGCGGCGAGCACGCCTTCGCCGACACCCTGGCCTTTATCGCCGCCGGCTACGATTACCAGCCCCGCGCCTTCAATAACGGCGGCGTGCAAAACGCCGCCGGGCAGAACGAAGGCTCGTGCAAGACCCTGGGCCTGGCCTTGCTCGAAGGATTGAGCGACGAAGAAGCGCTGCTGGCGTTCGGCGAACATTACCGCTCGGTGCTGGCCACGCCCGAAGGCAGTGATCACGGCAATATCCGCGCGCTGATGGTTCATGGGCTGGCAGGTGTGAAGTTCGACGAGTTGCCGCTGCAACGGCGCTGATCGATCCTAGCTGTGTGGTGAGACCTGTGTGGTGAGATCCCCTCGCCACAAGGGTTGCACGCATCCTGAGTTGAAGTACACCTCGCCACATCCCGACTTTTAAGATTGACCCGGCAACTTTATTTCGTTTGCCGGGCCCCTCTGCTCGCGGCTTAGATAACGGAAATTTCTCCTTCGTCCGGGCCGTCATCCATGAGCAGCGAAACCATCAGCCAATCGATTTCCATCGTGCATCCCGTCAGCCTCAGCCACGGCAGGAACGCCGAGGTCTGGGACACCGAGGGCAAACGCTACATCGACTTCGTAGGCGGTATCGGCGTGTTGAACCTCGGCCATTGTCATCCGCGCATTGTCGAGGCGATCCGCGAACAGGCTACGCGGCTGACTCACTACGCGTTCAATGCCGCGCCCCATGTTCCCTACATCGAATTGATGGAACGCCTGACGGCGTTCATGCCGGTGGATTACCCGGTCAGCGGCATGCTCACCAACAGCGGCGCCGAGGCGGCGGAGAACGCCCTGAAGATCGTGCGGGGCGCCACGGGCCGTACCGCCGTGATCGCGTTTGACGGCGCCTTTCACGGTCGCACCCTGGCGACCCTCAACCTCAACGGCAAGGTCGCGCCTTACAAACAGAAAGTCGGTGTGCTGCCCGGGCCGGTGTATCACTTGCCCTACCCCAGCCCGGACAACGGCGTGTCCTGTGCCGACGCCTTGAAGGCCATGGAGCGGTTGTTCAGCGTCGAGATCGATGTCAACGACGTGGCCTGTTTCATTGTCGAACCGGTCCAGGGCGAAGCCGGCTTCCTCGCGCTGGACGTATCCTTCGCCCAGGCCCTGCGCCAGTTCTGCGACGACAAGGGCATCGTGCTGATCATCGATGAAATCCAGTCCGGATTCGGGCGTACCGGCCAGCGCTTTGCCTTCTCCCGATTGGGCATCGAACCCGACCTGATCCTGCTGGGAAAAAGTATTGCCGGTGGCGTGCCCCTCGGTGCGGTGGTAGGCCGCAAAGCGTTGCTGGACAACCTACCCAAGGGTGGCCTGGGCGGTACCTACTCGGGTAACCCCATCGCCTGCGCCGCCGCACTGGCGACCCTGGACGAAATGACCGACGCCAACCTGCACGCCTGGGGCGTGCAACAGGAAGAGGCGATCGTCAGCCGCTACGAATCCTGGCGCAGCCGCGGGCTAAGCCCTTACCTGGGTCGCCTGACCGGCGTCGGCGCAATGCGCGGCATCGAGCTGAGCCAGTCCGACGGCACCCCGGCTTCGGCACAATTGACGCAACTACTGGCCCTGGCACGGGAATCGGGCCTGCTGTTGATGCCCAGTGGCAAGTCGCGACACATCGTGCGGCTGCTGGCGCCGTTGACGACCGAGCCGGCAGTGCTGGAAGAGGGGCTGGATATTCTGGAGGCGTGCCTGGCGAAGCTGGCCTGAAACTCAGTGCTTCTGAGCACACAAGAAGCCTGTGGGAGCGCGCTTGCTCGCGGCAGCGTCAAATCTGCCGACATCGATGTTGGCCGGTACACCGCCATCGCGAGCAAGCTCGGTCCCACAAGGGTTCAAAGCCAGGTACTCAGGCATTAAAAAACCGGCCGAGGCCGGTTTTTTAATGCCCATTTGATCAGAACGAAGCGTTCTGCAGGCCGTCCAGGTAGCGCTCGGTGTCCAGTGCTGCCATGCAACCGGCGCCGGCCGAGGTGATGGCCTGGCGGTAGACGTGGTCGGCCACGTCGCCGGCCGCGAAGATACCTTCGACGCTGGTGGCAGTGGCGTTGCCGTCGCGGCCGCCCTTGACCACCAGGTAGCCGTCCTTGAGTTCCAGCTGGCCTTCGAACAACGACGTGTTCGGAGTGTGGCCGATGGCGATGAACACGCCGTCAACCTTGATCTCGTCGAAGCTGCCGTCGTTGTTCTTCAGGCGAGCACCGGTCACGCCCATGTTGTCGCCCAGCACTTCGTCCAGGGTCGCGTTGAGCTTGAGGATGATCTTGCCTTCGGCGACGCGGGCATTGAGCTTGTCGATCAGGATCTTCTCGGCGCGGAAAGTCTCGCGACGGTGGATCAAGGTCACCGTGCTGGCGATATTGGCCAGGTAGAGAGCTTCCTCTACAGCGGTATTGCCGCCACCGACCACTGCCACCGGCTTGTTGCGGTAGAAGAAACCGTCGCAGGTGGCGCAGGCCGAAACCCCTTTGCCCATGAAGGCTTCTTCCGAAGGCAGGCCCAGGTAACGAGCGCTCGCGCCAGTGGCGATGATCAGGGCATCGCAGGTATAGGTCGCGCTGTCGCCGGTCAGGGTGTAGGGCTTGGCTGCGAAATCCACGGCATTGATATGGTCGAAAACGATTTCAGTCTCGAAACGCTCGGCGTGTTCCTTCATGCGCTCCATCAACGCCGGGCCGGTCAGGCCATGGACGTCGCCCGGCCAGTTGTCGACTTCGGTGGTGGTGGTCAATTGACCGCCGGCCTGCATGCCGGTGATCAGCAGCGGCTTGAGGTTGGCACGGGCCGCGTAGACCGCGGCGCTATAACCGGCAGGGCCGGAACCGAGAATAATCACTCGAGAATGACGGACTTCAGACATGACCTGCTCCTGTTGACCGGCCCCTGCGGACCGGAACGCCGGGTAAACGGCGGGAATAAAAAAGAACCGTTGATGCACTTGGGGAAGGCTTTGGTTCGACGGTCCTGAAAAACAATGGGTGCAGCGTATCGAGGGAGCGAAGATTAAGGAAATACGGTTTAACAATCCAGCTCATAGGTGAGTTCTATCCCAGGTAGACCTCTCGATAGGAGCCACTGTCCGGCAAACCTGTTACAGGCCATGTAGACGCTTTCCCGTACGCCGCAAAGCCGGTAAGGTCGGCGCGTTCATCTTCGTTCGGAGCATCCCATGCCTGCCCCCGTCCTGTCGGGCCCGCAATATCTGCAAGAAGGTCTCAAGCTGGTCCTGAGCCCGGGCCTGCGCCTGTTCGTCCTGCTCCCGCTGGCCATCAACCTGCTGCTGTTCATCGGCCTGATCTACCTGGCCGGCCATCAATTCAGCCTGTGGGTCGACACCCTGATGCCGTCGCTGCCGGACTGGCTGAGCTTTCTCAGCTACATCCTCTGGCCGCTGTTCGTGGTCCTGGTGGTGCTGATGGTGTTCTTCACGTTCACCATGCTCGCCAATATCATCGCCGCCCCCTTCAACGGCTTCCTCGCGGAAAAAGTCGAAGTGGTGATCCGGGGTACCGATGATTTCCCGGCCTTCAGCTGGGGCGAACTGGTGGCCATGATTCCCCGAACCCTTTCCCGGGAAGCCCGCAAGCTCGGCTACTTCCTGCCCCGTGCCCTTGGCCTGTTCGTGCTGTCGTTCGTGCCGGTGCTCAATCTGGTGGCCGCGCCGCTGTGGCTGTTGTTCGGCGTGTGGATGATGGCCATCCAGTACATCGACTACCCGGCGGACAACCACAAGCTGGGCTGGAACGAAATGCTCGCCTGGCTGCGGGAAAAGCGCTGGCAGAGCCTGGGCTTTGGCGGCAGCGTATACCTGGTGCTGCTGATCCCGGTGGTCAACATCCTCATGATGCCGGCAGCAGTGGCCGGGGCGACCCTGTTCTGGGTGCGCGAGCAAGGCGCCGAGACCGCACTGGCCCGCCAGGGCTGAGCCGGTCACGAATCCGTCATCAAGACGACACAATGACGAAATGACCCCGGTCGACACTGGGGTCATGACCACACCTCTGCACGTTACCCTCATCACCGAAACCTTCCCGCCGGAAATCAATGGCGTGGCCAACACCCTGGGCCGTCTGCACGACGGCTTGCGTGCCCGCGGGCATCGGGTCGAACTGGTACGTCCGCGCCAGGGGGGCGACCCGCGCCAGGCCGGTGACGAACATCTGTTGCTGTGTCGGGGCTGGCCGTTACCGGGCTACCCAGGGCTGCAATGGGGCCAGGTGTCCATGCACAAGCTGCTGCGCCGGTGGAAGCGCCATCGGCCGGACGTGCTCTATATCGCCACCGAAGGGCCGCTGGGCCTGTCGGCGTTGCGGGCGGCGCGGCGCCTGGGTATCGCGGTGGTCAGTGGGTTCCATACCAACTTCCAGCAGTACACCCAGCAGTACGGCCTCGGGCTGCTGAGCCGCGCGCTGACTCATTATCTGCGCTGGTTCCATAACCGCTCCGCCGTGACCCTGGTGCCGAGCCTGAGTCAGCGGCTGGAACTGGAGCGTCGCCATTTCGAACGGGTGGCGTTGCTGTCCCGTGGCGTGGACAGCCAGCTGTTTCATCCCATCAAGCGCTCGGCCTCCCTGCGCGAGGCCTGGGGCCTGGGTGAGCACGACATTGCGGTGATCCATGTGGGGCGCCTGGCGCCGGAGAAGAACCTCGGGCTGCTCAAGCGCAGTTTCGACACGCTGCGCAGCGCTTTTCCCGAGCGACGGCTCAAACTGGTGGTGATCGGTGATGGCCCGCAGCGCTCGGCACTGGAGCAGGACCTGCCCGAAGCGGTCTTTTGTGGCGCCCAGCGTGGCGAGGCGCTGGCCAGCCACTATGCGTCCGGGGATGTGTTCGTCTTTCCAAGCCTGACCGAAACCTTCGGCAACGTCGTGCTGGAAGCCCTGGCGTCCGGGCTGGGTGTGGTGGCCTACGATCAGGCCGCGGCGGCACAGCATATCCGCCATGGCTATAACGGCGTGCTGGCCATGCCGGGGGATGAAGAGGCATTCTGCGATGCCGCCCGTTGGCTGCTGGAGGAGCGCGAGACCTTGCGTTGCGTGCGGCTCAATGCGCGCCAGCATGCCAGTCGCCAGGGCTGGGCGGCGGTGATCGAGCAATTTGAAGCGCAGTTGCGAGGGGCTTGCGTGGGTGAGCAGGTAATGCCTGTTGCGCCCACTGTGCGCTGACTGTTCGGTGATTTTCAGGCCGCTATCGTGAGCAAGCTCGCCCCCACAAGTGGATTCTGGCCGGACACCGATAGGCGTCCGCCAAGGATCCATCGGGGAACAGGCTTGCTCGCGACAGCGTCAGTCAGGACGCCGCTTAAACCAAAGTCATCAGCGCCTCTCGGCTGAACGGCAGGATCTCCTGCTCACGCCCTTCACGGACTTTCTGCGCCCAGTCCGGATCCACCAGCAGTGCACGGCCCACCGCCACCAGGTCGAACTCATCGTTGTTCAGCCGCTCCAGGAGTTTTTCCAGGCTGGCGGGTTGGGCGACCTTGTCGGTATTGACCATGAACTGCAGGAACTCGCCATCCAGGCCGACGCTGCCAACGGTGATGGTCGGCTTGCCGGTCAGCTTGCGGGTCCAGCCCGCCAGGTTCAGTTCCGAGCCTTCGAATTCCGGTTCCCAGAAGCGCCGCGTCGAGCAGTGGAAAATATCCACGCCGGCTTCGGCCAACGGCTTGAGGAATTCGCCCAGGGCCTCGGGAGTCTGCACCAGGCGTGCCGTGTAGTCCTGCTGCTTCCATTGGGAGAAACGGAAAATGATGGGGAAGCCCTCGCCCACTGCCGCACGCACGGCACGGATCAACTCGATGGCGAAACGCGAACGATTGGCCAGGCTGCCGCCGTAGCCGTCGGTACGCTGGTTGCTGCCTTCCCAGAAGAATTGATCGATCAGGTAACCGTGGGCACCGTGAATCTCCACGCCGTCCATGCCGATGCGCTGGGCGTCCTTGGCCGCCTGGGCAAAGGCCGCGATGACCTCATCGATATCCGCCTGGGTCATGCCGTGCACCACTACCTGGCCGTCCTTGAGCTTCTCCGACGGTCCATAGCCCGGCACGCTGGCATCCGGCTCGGTGCCGAGGCGGCGCACATTGCCGACATGCCACAACTGCGGAACGATCTTGCCACCCTCGGCGTGAACCGCATCGACCACCTGCTTCCAGCCTGCCAGCGCGGCTTCGCCGTAGAAGTGCGGCACGTTCGGATAACCGTTGGAGGCCTTGTGTCCGACCGTGGTGCCCTCGGTGACGATCAGGCCGACCCCGGCCGCCGCGCGACGACGGTAGTACTCCACCACCTTGGCATCGGGCACGCCACCCGGCGAAAAGGAACGGGTCATCGGCGCCATCACCACCCGGGTCGGCAGTTCGAACGCGCCGAGCTGGAAAGGTTTGAACAGGGCTTTTACAGACATGGGGCACTCCACGGGCATGGGATCGCTGATCAATATGACGGCGATAATATGTGGCCCTGGGAGGCTCGGGTAGCACTATTGATTGGAATGATTAAGGATCAAAAGCGAGCCGAGAGAATCGCGGTCGGGTGAATGAACCGATCCGCAGCCGGGGGGGGAAATCTGTGGCAAGGGATTTATCCCCTCGCCACAATGTTGTCGTGCCTGGCTTCAACCCAGGGCTTTTTCGATGGCCTGGATCACCGTGGGATCATCCGGTGCGGTGCGTGGCGAGAAACGCGCCAGCACGCGACCGTCCTTGCCCAGCAGGAACTTCTCGAAATTCCAGGTGATGTCGCCGGGAAACTCCGCCCCCTCGCCGGCCAAGAGGCGGTACAACTGGTGGCGGTCGGGACCGTTCACGTCCAGCTTGCTGGACAGCGGGAAGGTCACGCCATAGTTGAGGCTGCAGAATGCCTGGATTTCCTGCTCGGTCCCCGGTTCTTGCCCGGCGAACTGATTGCACGGCAGGCCCAGCACACTGAACCCCTTGTCCTTGTATTGCTGGTAGAGATTCTCCAGCGCCGCGTACTGAGGCGTCAGGCCACATTTGGAGGCGACGTTGACCACCAGCACGACATGCCCCTTGAAGGGTGCCAGCGCCAGCTCCTGACCATCCAGGGCTTTGAGTTTAAGGTCGTGGAAAGCACTCATGACGAACTCCAGGTTTACCGATCTTTCGAAACAGCCATGGACGATGCTACCGACAAAAAAGGCGCCACGGGGCGCCTTTTTCGTTTCATTTGAGCGTAGCGCAGAAATCAGTGGTGATGGCCGCCTTCGCCATGGACGTGACCATGGGCGATTTCTTCCTGGCTGGCGTCACGGATGTCAACGATCTTGACCTTGAAGTTCAAGCGCTGGCCGGCCAGTGGATGGTTGCCGTCAACAGTGACGTCGTCGCCTTCCAGGTCACGAATGGTGACGATCTGCATCTGGCCATCGGGCGCCGATGCGTGGAACTGCATGCCCACTTCCAGCTCGTCCACACCTTCGAACATGCTGCGGCTCAGGGTGCTGACCAGCTCGGCGGAGTACTCGCCATAGGCGTCTTCCGGTTCAACGGCAACGTTCAGCTCGTCACCGGTGGTTTTGCCTTCCAGGGCTTTTTCCAGGCCCGGGATGATATTGCCTGCACCATGCAGGTAGACCAGCGGAGCGCCGCCGGCAGAGCTGTCGATGACCTCACCAGCGTCGTTGGTCAGGGTATAGTCGATGGAGACAGCCTTATTGGCGGCGATCAGCATGGGGCGAGACCTTTTGCATAAGAATGAAGAACGGACAAGTCTAAACAAGGATTTGCCCGAAAGCGAACGGAACCCGGACAAACGGGCTCGTTCGAACAGACCGACGGTCACCGGTTTCCATCAGGACGAGGATGGGCACTGGGTAGTCGAGCTGTCCTGCGGGCACACCCAGCATCTGCGTCACCAGCCACCGTGGCAGGCCCGGGCCTGGGTCCTGGACGCCGCGCAACGTATTGAAAAAATAGGCCAGCCCTTTGATTGCGGCTGGTGCGCGCAGGCCCCCGTTAGCGATAACCTTGGCGACTGAATTCGACGGTAGACACAGACCGCGCCCTTGCCATGCACCCTTAGAGAATCCGCATGCAAACTTTTTTTATCGCGCCCACCGACTTTGGTGTGGGTCTGACCTCCATCAGCCTCGGGCTGGTGCGTACCCTTGAACGGGCCGGGCTGAAAGTCGGCTTTTTCAAACCCATTGCCCAGCCTCACCCCGGCGACACCGGACCGGAACGCTCCACCGAACTGGTGGCCCGCACTCACGGTCTCAAGCCGCCCCAGCCCCTGGGCCTGGCCCATGTCGAACGGATGCTCGGCGACGGCCAGCTCGACGAACTGCTGGAAGAGATCATCACCCTTTACCAGCAGGCCGCGATCGGCAAGGACGTCCTGGTGGTGGAAGGCATGGTCCCGACCCGCAGCGCCAGTTACGCCGCCCGGGTCAACCTGCACCTGGCCAAGAGCCTGGACGCCGAGGTCATCCTGGTGTCGGCCCCGGAGAACGAAGTACTGACCGAGCTTTCCGGACGGGTGGAGTTGCAGGCGCAGCTGTTCGGTGGCCCCAAGGATCCGAAGGTCCTCGGGGTGATCCTGAACAAGGTCCGCACCGATGAAAGCATCGAGGCGTTTTCCGCGCGCCTGAAGGAACATTCGCCCTTGCTGCGCAGCGGCGACTTCCGCCTGCTGGGCTGCATTCCGTTCCGGCCGGAACTCAACGCCCCGCGCACCCGCGACGTGGCCGACCTGATGGGCGCGCAGGTGCTCAACGCCGGCGACTACGAAACCCGGCGCATGAGCAACATCATCATTTGCGCCCGCACCATGCGCAACACGGTGGAATTGCTCAAGCCCGGCGTACTGGTGGTGACTCCCGGCGATCGCGACGACATCATCCTGGCCGTGAGCCTGGCGGCCATCAACGGCGTGCCCCTGGCCGGCCTGCTGCTGACCAGCGACACCCTGCCAGACCCGCGCATCATGGACCTGTGCCGAGGCGCCTTGCAGGCCGGCCTGCCGGTGCTGTCGGTCAGTACCGGCTCCTATGACACCGCCAACCTGCTCAACAGCCTGAACAAGGAAATCCCGATCGATGACCGCGAACGCGCGGAAATCATCACCGATTTCGTCGCCAGCCACCTGGATGCCCAGTGGCTGCACCAGCGCTGTGGCACGCCACGGGAAATGCGCCTGTCCCCCGCCGTGTTCCGCTACCAACTGATCCAGCGCGCCCAGGCCGCCAACAAGCGCATCGTGCTGCCGGAAGGCAGCGAGCCGCTGACCGTACAGGCCGCCGCCATTTGCCAGGCCCGGGGCATCGCCCGTTGCGTGCTGCTGGCCAAGCCGGCCGACGTCGAGGCGGTAGCCCGTGCCCAGGGCATCGAACTGCCGCCGGGGCTGGAGATTCTTGATCCGGACGCGATTCGCGAGCGCTACGTCGAACCGATGGTCAGCCTGCGCAAGAGCAAGAGCCTGAACGCACCGATGGCCGAGCAGCAGTTGGAAGACACCGTGGTGATCGGCACCATGATGCTGGCCCTGGATGAAGTGGACGGGCTGGTTTCCGGCGTGATCCATTCCACCGCCAATACCATCCGCCCGGCCTTGCAGTTGATCAAGACTGCGCCCGGCTGCTCTCTGGTGTCCTCGGTGTTCTTCATGCTGTTTCCCGAAGAAGTGCTGGTCTATGGCGACTGCGTGATGAACCCGCACCCCAGTGCGGCGGAGCTGGCGGAGATTGCCTTGCAAAGCGCCGATTCGGCCGCCGCGTTCGGCATCACCCCGCGGGTGGCGATGCTCAGCTATTCCAGCGGCGAGTCGGCCAGCGGCGAGGAAGTGGAGAAGGTCCGCGAAGCCACGTTGCTGGCCCATGAGGCGCAGCATGGCTTGCTGATCGACGGACCGTTGCAGTACGACGCCGCCGCCAACGAAGCCGTGGCGCGGCAACTGGCGCCCAACAGCCAGGTGGCCGGCCGTGCGACGGTGTTCATCTTCCCAGACCTCAACACCGGCAACACCACCCACAAGGCCGTTCAGCGCAGCGCCGATTGCGTCAGCCTCGGCCCCATGCTGCAAGGCCTGCGCAAACCGGTGAACGACTTGCCTCGCGGCGCCCAGGTCGATGACATCGTGTACACCATCGCCCTGACCGCCATCCAGGCCGCCAACCGACCCATGGATATCTAAATGCTGGACTTTCTGCCCGCCCCCTTGCGGGGCGTCATCGCTTCACTGCTGTTGGCCCTGAACACCGTCGTGTGCTGCACGCCGCTGTTCATCGTGGCGATCTTCAAGTTGCTGTTGCCCTTCCCCCCCGCCCAGCGCCTTACCGACTGGCTGATGAGCCATATCCACGAGGCCTGGATCAGCAACAACAAGGGCTGGATGAACCTGCTGCGCCGTACCCGCTGGCACCTCAGCGGCCTGGAAGGCCTGGACTACCAGCATTCCTACCTGATCACCAGCAATCACCAGAGCTGGGTCGACATCATGGTGCTGCAATACGTGCTGAACCGGCGGATCCGCCCGTTGAAGTTCTTTCTCAAGCAGGAGCTGATCTGGGTGCCGGTGATCGGCCTGGCCTGGTGGGCCCTGGGCTTTCCCTTCATGAAGCGCTACTCCAAGGCGTACCTGGAGAAGCATCCGGAAAAGAAAGGCAAGGACCTGGAAACCACTCGCAAGACTTGCGCGAAGTTTCGCAACAACCCCGTGGGCATTTTCAACTTCGTCGAAGGCACGCGCTTCACCGAAGGCAAGCATGCCCAGCAACAGTCACCGTTTCGCTACCTGCTCAAACCCAAGGCCGGAGGCATTGCATTCGTGCTCGACGCCATGGGCGAGCAACTGGAATCGATCATCAACGTAACCATTCACTACCCCGGCGGTCGCCCGGGATTCTGGGACCTGCTGTGCGGCAAGGTTGGGGAAGTGGTGGTGCATTTCCAGGAGCTGAAGCTACCGCCGCAATTCATCGGCAAGAGCTACGACCAGGACGGCGCCTATCGCCTGGAGTTCCAGGGCTGGATCAACCAGCTGTGGCAGGACAAGGACGCGTTGCTCGAACAGATGCACCACGAGTATCCCGGCAAGTCTTGAGGTGTCGGTACGGGCCTCATCGCGAGCAAGCTCGCTCCACAGGTGATGTGGGATGAGTTCCGGTACTGTGTCCGCTGCTCCCCCCTGTGGGAGCGAGCTTGCTCGCGATAGCGTCCTTCGACAATAAAAAAGCCCGCAGATGATCACTCATCTGCGGGCCTTTGCTTGCCGCTTGAAGCTAGAAGCTCACAGCGACTTGCCTTAGATCGCCCCACGCTTGCGCAGCAGATCCAGCACCTGCTTGACACCCTCTTCCAGGGTCAGCGCCTGGGTGTCGATCACCAGGTCGGCATCCAGCGGCACGTCATACGGGAAGGACTCGCCGGGAATATTGTCGCCAGCGGCGGCGTACAGCCCCTGCGGATCACGCTGGGCACACACTGTCGGCGAAGCCTGGACATAGACCGTCAGCAGACGATCACGCCCGATCAGGTCCTTGGCCTGCTCACGCCCTTCGGCACTTGGCGCAACGAACGCGGCGAGGGTCAACAGGCCGGCTTCGTTGAACTGCCGGGCGACGTGGGCCGCACGGCGCCAGTTCTCGGTGCGCCCGGCACGGTCCTGTGGCAGGCCCTTGTTCAGGTCATGACGCAGGTTCTGGCCATCGAGCACGAACACCGCACGCCCCATGTCGAACAACTTGCGCTCCACCGCATAGGCCAGGGTGCTCTTGCCAGCGCCGGACAGGCCGCTGAACAGCACCGTGGCCGGTTGCTGGCCGAAGCGTTGGGTGCGCTCTTCCACCGACACATGGGCCAGCTTGCCGTGGTGCGTGCTGCTGCCGTGGGTCAGCGGCTGGGCGACGATCATGCCGGCACCGACCGTGCCATTGGTCAAACGATCGATGACGATGAACGCGCCGGTGGTGCGGTTGCTCTCGTAGCCGTCCAGGGCGATCGGCGCGTCCAGCGCGATTTTCACCTTGCCGATTTCGTTGAGCTGCAAGGCACTGGCCGGCCCTTCTTCCAGGGTATTCACATCGACCCGGTTGACGATGCTGGCAATCGAGCCAGGCACGTAACTGGTGGCGCGCTTGATGTCGTATTTCTTGCCGGGCAGCATCGGCTCCTCGGCCATCCATACCAGCATCGCCTCGAAGCTGTCGGTGACCGGCGGAACGTTGTCGGCATGCACCAGCAGGTCGCCACGGGAGATGTCGATCTCGTCTTCCATGGTCAGCGTCACGGCCTGGCCGGGGCCGGCGTGTTCCAGCTCGCCCTCGAAGGTGACGATGGATTTCACGCGGCTGCTCTTGCCCGATGGCAGCACCACCACTTCGTCGCCCTTGTGCACGATGCCGCTGGCCAGGGTGCCGGCGAAACCGCGGAAGTTCAGGTTCGGACGGTTGACGTACTGCACCGGGAAACGCAGGTCGGTGAAGTTGCGGTCGCCCGCCACTTCCACGGTTTCGAGGATCTCCATCAGCGACTGGCCGGTGTACCACGGCGAGCGCTCGGACTTGTTCACCACGTTATCGCCCTTGAGGGCGGACATGGGCACGAAATGCAAGGTGGTGGGCTTCATCTTCAAGCCCTCGGCGAACTTCAGGTAGTCGGCCTTGATCGACTCGAACACACCCTGGTCGAAGTCCTTGAGGTCCATCTTGTTGATCGCCACGACGATGTGCTTGATGCCCAGCAGCGAGGCGATGAAGCTGTGGCGACGGGTCTGGGTCTGCACGCCGTAGCGGGCGTCCACCAGGATGATCGCCAGGTCACAGGTGGAAGCACCGGTGGCCATGTTGCGGGTGTACTGCTCATGGCCGGGAGTGTCGGCGATGATGAACTTGCGCTTGGCGGTAGAGAAATAGCGGTACGCGACATCGATGGTGATGCCTTGCTCGCGCTCGGCCTGCAGGCCATCGACCAGCAGTGCCAGGTCGATATCGTCACCGGTGGTGCCGACTTTCTTCGAATCGCGGGTGATGGCTTCCAGGTGATCCTCGTAGATCATCTTGGAGTCGTGCAGCAGGCGCCCGATCAGGGTGCTCTTGCCGTCGTCGACGTTGCCGCAGGTCAGGAAACGCAGCAGTTCCTTGCGCTCGTGCTGGCCCAGGTAGGCGAGGATGTCCTCGCTGATCAAATCAGATTGGTGCGACATGACAACCCCTTAGAAATAACCCTGACGTTTCTTGTCTTCCATCGAGCCTGCGCCATCGTGGTCGATGACCCGGCCCTGGCGCTCGGAAGTTCGCGTCAGGAGCATTTCCTGAATGATGTCCGTCAGGCTCTCGGCCTCGGACTCCACCGCGCCCGTCAACGGGTAGCAGCCAAGGGTACGGAAACGCACTTTCTTCTTGACGATGCGGGCCTTTTCTTCCTCGGACAGGTGCTCGAGGATGCGCTCATCGTCGATCATGATCAGCGTGCCGTTCTTCTCGATCACTTCGCGCTCGGCGGCGAAGTACAGCGGCACGATCGGGATGCCTTCGAGGTAGATGTACTGCCAGATGTCCAGTTCGGTCCAGTTCGACAGGGGGAACACGCGGATCGATTCGCCCTTGTTGACCTTGCCGTTGTAGACGTTCCACAGCTCGGGACGCTGGTTCTTCGGGTCCCAGCGATGCTTGCTGTCGCGGAACGAGTACACGCGCTCCTTGGCGCGGGACTTTTCTTCGTCGCGACGGGCACCGCCGAACGCGGCGTCGAAACCATACTTGTCCAACGCCTGCTTCAGGCCCTGGGTCTTCATGATGTCGGTGTGCTTGGCACTGCCGTGGGTGAACGGGTTGATGCCCTGCGCCACGCCATCCGGGTTCACATGAGTGATCAGCTCCAGGCCCAGCTCTTCGACCATGCGGTCGCGGAACTTGTACATTTCCTGGAATTTCCAGCGGGTGTCGACGTGCATCACCGGAAACGGCAGCTTGCCGGGAAAAAACGCCTTGCGTGCCAGGTGCAGCATCACGGCGGAATCTTTACCGATGGAGTACAGCATCACCGGGTTATCGAACTCGGCGGCCACCTCGCGGATGATGTGGATGCTTTCCGCCTCCAGCTGTTTCAGATGCGTCAGTTTGTCGACCATGGCTACTCACGAAAACTTTCTTATGAACGGCCAGCGGGCCGTGTTCGAGCGAGGAATCCTAGCACAGCGACCTCTTCTAATCAGGGCGCCAACTAGATCGAAACAGCATATGGATATGCCTGGTGGTTCGGCCGCTATGGCTCTTTGTGGGAGCGAGCTTGCTCGCGATAGCGTGTGCTCAGGCGCATTAATGCTGGCTGATCCGCCGCTATCGCGAGCAAGCTCGCTCCCACAGAGGTTATAAGCAGTCAAATGGGATTCGGGCAATCGATGAAGATGTGCTCCAGGGCAAACCGGCGTGCCAGGTAATCACCCAAGGCCTGGACGCCGTAGCGCTCGGTCGCGTGGTGCCCGGCGGCGATGAAGCTGATGCCGTTTTCCCGGGCGCTGTGGAACGTCTGCTCGGACGCTTCGCCGCTGAGGTACAGGTCGACCCCGGCCAACACCGCCTGGTCGATATAGCCCTGGCCGCCTCCGGTGCACCAGCCGACCCGGCGGATCATCTGCTCGCCTTCGATCAGCAACGGCTCGCGCCCCATGACTTCCTGGACCTTGCGCGCGAAATCACGAGCCGTCATGGGTTCGGACAAGGAACCCACCAGCCCGACGACCTTGGGATTATCCGGGTCCAG
Organism: Pseudomonas sp. NFACC32-1; assembly: GCF_900101215.1. Lineage (NCBI taxonomy): Bacteria > Pseudomonadati > Pseudomonadota > Gammaproteobacteria > Pseudomonadales > Pseudomonadaceae > Pseudomonas > Pseudomonas sp. NFACC32-1. Next base: position 138,033 of record NZ_FMUL01000004.1, on the reverse strand, counting down.
TGGTCCTTCGACGGTGATGTCCAACTGACGGGCCAATTGCACGTTATTGCCAACGTCGGGGTGCAGGTCCAGCGGCAGATGATAGGCCAGCAGGCTGATGTCGTGCTTGAGCAAGGTCTTGAGCCGCCGCTGCTTCATCCCGGTGACGCAAGGGTTTTCGCCCTTCCAGAAGTAACCGTGGTGGACCAGCACCAGGTCGGCCTCGGCTTGCACCGCGGCATCCAGCAGGGCCTGGCTGGCGGTGACGCCACTGACGATGCGCATCACCTGGGGCGAACCTTCTACTTGCAGGCCATTGGGGCAATAATCGGCGATCCGGCTGCTCGCCAGGTAACGGTCCGCTTCTTCGACCAGGGTGCTCAGGGCTACGGCCATGAAAAGACTCCTAAATATCCCGTTCAGAGGCACGCGCGGCCTCGTATAATGCGCGACATTATGGCGGTCTTATCCCGCCCGCAACCTTCGTAGGACGTGCTTAATGCTCAAGGCGCTGCGTTTTTCCGGCTGGCCGCTGTTGGCTGGCGTGCTTGTCGCTTTACTGATTATCCAGCGCTACCCGGAATGGGTCGGCCTGCCAAGTCTTGACGTCAACCTGCAACAGGCGCCGCAAACCAAGGCCCTGCAGCAGGGCCCGGTGTCCTATGCCGATGCCGTGACCACCGCCGCGCCAGCCGTGGTCAACCTCTATACCACCAAGGTCGTCAACAAACCCAGCCATCCGCTGTTCGAAGACCCGCAGTTCCGGCGTTTCTTCGGCGACAACTCGCCCAAGCAGAAGCGCATGGAGTCGAGCCTGGGTTCGGGCGTGATCATGAGTCCGGAAGGCTATATCCTGACCAACAACCACGTCACCAGCGGCGCCGACCAGATCGTGGTCGCCCTGAAGGATGGCCGTGAAACCCTGGCACGGGTGATCGGCAGCGACCCGGAAACCGACCTGGCGGTGTTGAAGATCGACCTGAAGAACCTGCCTGCCATCACCATCGGCCGCTCGGACAGCATCCGCATCGGCGACGTCGCCCTGGCCATCGGCAACCCGTTCGGTGTCGGCCAGACCGTGACCATGGGCATCATCAGCGCCACCGGTCGCAACCAGTTGGGGCTCAACAACTACGAAGACTTCATCCAGACCGATGCCGCGATCAACCCCGGCAACTCCGGTGGCGCGTTGGTGGATGCCAACGGCAACCTCACCGGGATCAATACGGCGATCTTCTCCAAGTCCGGCGGCAGCCAGGGCATCGGCTTCGCCATTCCGGTGAAGCTGGCGATGGAGGTGATGAAATCCATCATCGAACACGGCCAGGTCATTCGCGGCTGGCTGGGTATCGAAGTACAGCCGCTGACCCAGGAGCTGGCCGAGTCCTTCGGCCTGTCCGGGCGGCCAGGCATCGTGGTGGCGGGAATCTTCCGCGACGGACCGGCGCAGAAGGCCGGCCTGCAACTGGGCGACGTGATCCTGAGTATCGACGGCGAGCCGGCCGGCGATGGCCGTCGCTCGATGAACCAGGTGGCACGCATCAAGCCTACCGACAAAGTCGCCATCCAGGTGATGCGCAACGGCAAGGAGCTCAAGCTCACCGCCGAGATCGGCCTGCGGCCACCACCGGCACCGGTGGTGCCCAAGGAAGAGCAGTAACTGAGGGGCGCATCCTCGTTGGCCTGACACAACCCTGTGGCGAGGGGATTTATCCCGCCGGGTTGCGCAGCAACCCGTAATCAGACACCGCGGTCCATCAGATGAACCGTACCGGCTGGTCTACGGCTGCTGCGCAGCCGAACGGGGATAAATCCCCTCGCCACTAGAAATCCTACCGGCACTTCCACTGTGATCCTCTCCAGATTTCACTTGAAATACAGATAGCAGAAATTCTCATTAGTAGTGTTATATTGTTTCAATTATAAATTTGGAACAATATAACATGCCATCCTTGAAACGGCTCTCCCTCGCCAGCCTGGCCCTGGGTCTGCTGGGCGACCCGGCCTTCGCCGAAGAAGTGCAACCGGTGGAACTGGACGCCATCAGCGTGAGATCCGATTACGAATCCCCCACCGGGCCCGTGGCCGGCTATCGAGCGACCCGCTCTGCCAGTGCGACCAAGACCGACACGGCCCTGAGGGATATCCCGCAATCGATCAGTGTGATCCCCGCCAGCGTACTCAAGGATCTGGGCAGCACTGAGGTTGAACGGGCACTGGAGTTCGCTGGTGGGGTATCGAAACAGAACAATTTCGGCGGGTTGACGCTATACGAGTACAGCGTGCGCGGGTTCACGACGTCGGAATTCTACAAGGACGGCTTCAGCGCCAACCGCGGCTATCCGAGCACGCCGGATACGGCCAACATCGAACGCATCGAGGTGCTCAAAGGCCCGGCCGCCAGCCTGTACGGCCGAGGCGATCCGGGTGGCACGGTGAACATCGTCACCAAAAAACCCCAGCCCGATGCCTTTACCACCCTTCAGACAAGCGCCGGCAGTTGGGATCGCTACCGCACGGCCCTGGACGTCAACACGCCCCTGGATGCCGAAGGCAACCTGTTGTCGCGAGTCAATCTGGCGGTGGAAGACAACCACAGCTTTCGCGACCACGTCGACAGCCAGCGTGTTTTCGTCGCGCCTTCCATCAGCTGGCAGCTGAACCCAGATACGCGGCTGTTGCTGGAAAGCGAAATCGTGCGCCACAGCTCGACGTTCGACCGCGGCATCGTCGCCCCGAACAACCGCTGGAGCGGAGTTTCCCGTTCCACGTTCCTGGGCGAACCCGACGATGGCGACATCGACAACCACAACAACATGCTCCAGGCCGCGCTCGAACATCAGCTCAACGACGCCTGGCAACTGCGCCTGGCCAGCCATTACAAGCAGGGCGAACTCTGGGGGTTCGCCTCCGAAGCGCGCCCGTTGAACGCCGACGGGCGTACTGTCAACCGTCGTTACCGCGAGCGGGACAACGATTGGCATGACAGCATCACCCAGCTGGAACTGCGCGGCCTGTTCGACCTCGGTCCCTGGCAGCACGAACTGTTGATCGGCAGTGAATATGAGGACTACCGCAAGAACGAGCGCGTGACCACCATCACTGGCGGTCCCTACCCCATCGACATCTATCAGCCGATCTACGGCCAGCCAAAACCCGACGGCCTGCGTACCGGCACGGACTTCTTCGAGCATGTGCAAAGCCGTGCGCTGAACCTTCAGGACCAGATCGTCTTCACCGACAAGCTGCGAGGCATGCTGGGCGTACGTTACGAGCACTTCGAACAGAGCATCGACGATCACACCCGCAACGCCACCGACCGCCAACGTCACGAGGCCCTGACGCAACGCGCCGGCCTGCTGTATCAGCTGACGCCCGAAGTCGGGCTGTTCGCCAACGCATCCACCTCGTTCAAGCCCAACAACGGCCTGGATGCCACCGGCAAGTCCTTCGATCCGGAAGAAGGCGTGGGCTACGAAATCGGAATCAAGAGCGAGCTCTTCGACGATCGCCTGAGCAGCACCCTGGCGGCATTCCATATAGAGAAGGAAAACGTCCTCGCACTGGACCCGGCTACCGACACCAACCGGGCCATGGGCAAGGCCCGCAGCCAGGGGCTGGATCTGCAGGTGACCGGACAGGTGACCGATGCCGTACGGGTGATCGGCGCCTTCGCCTACATCGATGCGCAAGTGACCCAGGGGGACAAGGCCATTCCCACGGGCAGCCGGATCCTGGGCGTTGCAAAGCACAGCGGCAGCCTGTTGGGGGTATATGAATTCCAGGACGGCCGCCTGCGTGGTTCGGATGTCGGCGCGGCGCTGACCTACGTTGGGGATCGTTCCGGACAGGCCGGCAGCGATTTCGAATTGCCGGCGTACCACACCGTGGACCTGCTGGCGCATTACAAGGCCAGCGACAACGTCACCCTGGGCCTGAACCTGAATAACGTCCTCGACGAAAAATACTACGAACGCTCCTACAGCAATTACTGGGTCACCCCCGGCGACCCGCGCAATTTCACCGTCAATCTCACTCTTGATCTATAAAAAGGAAAAACCCATGAAATGCCCCAAGACAGTCGCCCTTCTCGGCTTGCTCCTGGCGACTCAAGCCTCGGCCCATGGCCTGTGGACCGAACAGCGGCGTGGCAACATCGAAGTGATCTATGGTCACGGTGCCGAAGATAATGCGTTCAAGGCGCAGAAAGTCAGCGGTGCCTGGGCCTATGACCTGGGTGGCAAGATGATTCCGGTGACCGTGGAACGCCTCCCGGACCACGCCCGCCTGCAACCACTCAAGCCGCCCGCCGTGCTGGCAGTGGCGCTGGATAACGGCATGTGGTCCCAGACCGCCGACAAGAAGTGGATCAACGAAGGCCGCAGCAAGGTGCCAGGGGCAATCGAGTCGACCCACACGTTCAAATACAGCCTGGCGATCAACGAACCCGGGGCCAGGCTGCCGAAGCTCGACGAGATAAAGTTCGTGATTCGCCCGCAAGTCGACCCGCTGACCGTAGGGCCGGGCCAGTCGTTGCCGGTCCAGGTACTGCTGGACGGCAAGCCGGCGGCAGGCGTGAAGCTGGTGGGGGACTATCGCAGCGCACCGGACACCGTCTCGGCTGAAACCGATGCCGATGGCCGGGCCAAGGTCGTGGTGCGCAATGAAGGGTTGAATGTGATCGCCGCGCAGATGGAAATGGCCCTTAAGGACAACAAGGACGTGGCCACCCGAGGCGTATTCACCTCACTGACCTTCGTCGGCGAGCCGCATCACGATTAACACGCCGGGCACAGTCAGTCGCATGGATGCCGACTGACTGAGTCATCGCGAACAGGTTCGCTCCCACAGGTTCAGCGCCAGGCTTCAGAGTTCGCCGAGGGCTTCCACCAGCGCCTGGTTCTGTTCCGGCGTGCCGATGCTGATCCGCAGGAACTGGGCAATGCGTTCCTGCTTGAAGTGCCGCACGATCACGCCCTGTTCCCGCAGTTTCGCCGCCAGCCCCGCCGCATCGTGCCGTGGGTGGCGAGCGAAGATGAAGTTGGCGGCCGAAGGCAGGACTTCGAACCCCTTGCCCTGCAGTTGCGCCACCACCCACTCCCGATGCTCGATGACCAGCCGACAGGTCCGGTCGAAGTACTCCCGGTCGTCGAACGCCGCCGCGCCGCCGACGTTCGCCAGGCGATCGATGGGGTAGGAGTTGAAGCTGTTCTTGATCCGTTCCAGCGCTTCGATCAGGTCAGGGTGACCCACCGCCAGGCCCACCCGCAGCCCGGCCAGCGAGCGAGACTTGGACAGTGTCTGGGTGACCAGCAGGTTCGGGTAACGACCCACCAGGCTGATGGCCGTCTGGCCGCCGAAATCGATATAGGCTTCGTCGACCACCACCACCGACCCCGGGTTGGCCTGGAGAATCCCCTCGACCGCCTCCAGCGCCAGCAGGCAGCCGGTCGGCGCATTCGGGTTGGGGAAGATGATCCCGCCATTCGGCCTGGCATAGTCGGCCGGGTCGATCCGGAACTGCTCATCCAGAGGCACGGCCTCGAACCGGATGCCATACAACCCGCAATACACCGGGTAGAAGCTGTAGCTGATGTCCGGGAACAGCAGCGGCAGGTCGTGCTGCAGCAGGCCATGGAAAATGTGCGCCAGCACTTCGTCCGAACCGTTGCCCAGGAATACCTGGTTGGTCTGCACGCCGTAGTATCGGGCCACGGCGCCTTTGAGCAGGTCGCTGTTGGGATCCGGGTACAGGCGCAGGCTGTCGTTCAGTTCGGACTGCATCGCCGCCAGGGCCTTGGGCGACGGGCCGTAAGGGTTTTCGTTGGTGTTGAGCTTGACCAGACGGGTCAGCTTCGGCTGCTCGCCCGGGACGTAGGGGACCAGGTCCTTGACGAACGGGCTCCAGAATTTACTCATGTTCAGTTCCCCTGCCCGTCAATGGAAGGCTCGTCAAGGATGCGATATTCGGCACTGCGGGCGTGGGCGCTCAGGGATTCGCCACGGGCCAGCACGGAAGCGGTCTTGCCCAGTTCGGACGCCCCCTGCTCGGAGCAGAAGATGATCGACGAACGTTTCTGGAAGTCGTATACCCCCAGCGGCGACGAGAAACGCGCCGTGCCGGAGGTAGGCAATACGTGATTGGGACCGGCGCAATAGTCGCCCAGCGCCTCGCTGGTGTGGCGTCCCATGAAGATCGCCCCGGCGTGACGGATCTGCGGCAGCCAGGCCTGCGGATCGGCGACCGACAGCTCAAGGTGCTCCGGCGCGATGCGGTTGGCGACCTCGATGGCCTGCTCCATGTCACTGACCTTGATCAGCGCACCACGGCCGTTGATCGACGTATTGATGATCTCGGCGCGGTCCATGGTCGGCAGTAGCTTGTCGATGCTGGCGGCGACCCTGTCGAGGAATTCGGCATCCGGGCTGACCAGGATCGCCTGGGCGTCTTCATCGTGCTCGGCCTGGGAGAACAGGTCCATGGCGATCCAGTCCGGATCGGTCTGGCCGTCACATACCACCAGGATCTCCGAAGGACCGGCGATCATGTCGATGCCGACCTGGCCGAACACATGACGCTTGGCGGTGGCCACGTAGATGTTGCCCGGCCCGACCACCTTGTCGACCCTCGGCACGCTTTCGGTGCCATAGGCCAGGGCGGCCACGGCCTGGGCGCCGCCAATGGTGAACACCCGGTCCACCCCGGCGATACAGGCGGCGGCCAGCACCAGTTCATTGATTTCGCCCCGCGGGGTCGGCACGACCATCACCACTTCGGCAACGCCGGCGACCTTGGCCGGAATGGCGTTCATCAATACCGAAGACGGGTAGGACGCCTTGCCTCCCGGCACGTACAGGCCGGCGCGGTCCAGCGGCGTGACTTTCTGGCCCAGCACCGTACCGTCGGCCTCGGTGTAGCTCCAGGAGTCCTGTTTTTGCCGCTCGTGATAGCTGCGCACCCGGGAAGCAGCCTTTTCCAGGGCTTCGCGCTGGGGCACGGTGATGCGGGTCAGGGCCAGTTCCAGGCGCTCGCGCGGCAGGATCAGGTCGGCCATGGACGCCGCTTGCAGGCCATCGAATGCCTGGGTGAATTCCACCAGGGCAGCATCGCCACGCTCGCGAACGGCCTTGATGATATCCAGCACCCGCTGATTGACCGAGTCGTCAGACACACTTTCCCAGCTCAGCAGATGATCCAGATGATGCGCAAAATCCGGGTCGGCAGCGTTGAGTCGGCGAATCGAGGTGGGAGCGGTCATAGCGAGGGCCTCATAAAATGGCAAATGCTCAGGCGCCCTAAGCTACCAGTCCATTCGCGTGGGCACCTGAGAAAATTGGCTATGACGCGGATAGACGGGCGCGACCGAGGCCGCGCGGGTGAATCAGCCGCGGTGTCGCGATTCCACTGCCTTGCGCAGGGTATCGATCAAGGCCTGGATACGGGCGTGCTGCATTTTCATCGATGCCTTGTTGACGATCAGCCGAGAGGTGATGTCCGCGATGAAATCCTGGGGCTCCAGGCCGTTGGCCCGCAAGGTGTTGCCGGTGTCGACCACGTCGATGATCTTGTCCGCCAGACCGATCAGCGGCGCCAGCTCCATCGAACCGTACAGTTTGATGATATCGACCTGACGGCCCTGCTCGGCGTAATAACGCTTGGCAATGTTGACGAACTTGGTCGCCACCCGCAGGCGCCCCTTGGGCTCTGGTGCCCCGACCTTGCCGGCGGTCATCAGCTTGCAGCGGGCGATTCGCAGGTCAAGGGGTTCGTAGAGGCCCTGGCCACCGTATTCCATCAGCACGTCCTTGCCGGCGACCCCCAGGTCGGCGGCGCCATGCTCCACATAGGTCGGCACGTCGGTGGCACGCACGATCAGCAAGCGCACGTCGGCCTGGGTCGTGGGGATGATCAGCTTGCGGCTCTTGTCCGGATTCTCGGTCGGCACGATGCCCGCTTCAGCCAGAAGCGGCAAGGTGTCGTCAAGGATGCGGCCCTTGGACAGTGCGATGGTCAACATGGAAACGTCAGTCCTTATCAAGGTACTCATGCCCGGTCGCAAGCGGCGCCGGACACACATCGAGGGTGCAAACACCCTCGACCTGAAACGAAATCAACGGACACATCCTTGTGCCCACGCAAAGTGCCTGCGCGACGATCATACTGCGTTGAAAACAGGCTCGGATGCTCATTGACAACCAGTCAAGTCGGGCGCGCGCCCGGCCGTTCCTCGCCTGTTTTCGCCTTGCCTGATCGCTCCGCAGTCACTTTCCAATTAGCCCGGCACGCGGCGGATCTTGGCGCCCAGCATCTGCAGCTTCTCTTCGATGCATTCGTAGCCACGGTCGATGTGGTAGATGCGATCGATCAGGGTATCGCCTTCGGCGACCAGGGCCGAGATGACCAGGCTGGCCGAGGCCCGCAGGTCGGTGGCCATCACTGGTGCACCCTTGAGTTTCTCGGTGCCGGTCACGATGGCGGTGTTGCCTTCGACCTGGATCTTGGCGCCCATGCGGTGCAGTTCATAGACGTGCATGAAGCGGTTCTCGAAGATCGTCTCGATCACCGCGCCCGTGCCTTCGGCAATCGCGTTGAGGGAGATGAACTGCGCCTGCATGTCGGTCGGGAACGCCGGGTATGGAGCGGTCCGCACGTTGACAGCCCTGGGCCGCTTGCCGTGCATGTTCACCTCGATCCAGTCTTCGCCGCAAGTGACTTCGGCGCCGGCTTCCTTGAGCTTCTCAAGGACGGCCTCGAGGATGGTCGGATCAGTGTCCTTGACCTTGACGCGGCCACCGGTGACCGCAGCGGCCACCAGGTAGGTGCCGGTTTCGATCCGGTCCGGCATCACTTTGTAGGTCGCCGAGTGCAGGCGCTCGACACCATCGATGGTGATGGTATCGGTGCCGGCACCGCTGATCTTCGCGCCCATGGCGATCAGGAAGTTCGCCAGGTCCACTACTTCGGGCTCGCGGGCGGCGTTTTGCAGCACGCTGCGACCACGGGCCAGCGCGGCAGCCATCATGATGTTCTCGGTACCGGTCACGCTGACGGTGTCGAAGAAGAAGTGCGCACCGCGCAAGCCACCTTCAGGTGCCTTGGCCTTGATGTAGCCGCCTTCGACGTCGATGACCGCGCCCATGGCTTCCAGGCCACGGATGTGCAGGTCCACAGGACGCGAGCCGATGGCGCAGCCACCCGGCAGGGCGACTTCGGCTTCGCCGAAGCGGGCGACCATCGGGCCCAGCACCAGGATCGAGGCCCGCATGGTCTTGACCAGCTCATACGGGGCGACCAGGGTCTTGATGGTGCGCGGATCGATCTCGACGCTGAGTTTCTCGTCGATGACAGGCTCGATGCCCATGCGGCCGAACAGCTCGATCATCGTGGTGATGTCGTGCAGGTGCGGCAGGTTGGCCACGGTCACCGGGCCATCGCACAGCAGGGTCGCGGCCAGGATCGGCAGGGCGGAGTTCTTTGCCCCGGAAATACGGATTTCGCCATCGAGACGAACGCCGCCGGTAATAATCAGTTTATCCATTAAGAAGAATCTCGAGGCCCGTGGGCTCAGGTGCGATCGGCCCAGGCCGCGCTGCTGAAAAATTTCATCGTGACCGCGTGGATGCTGCCATCGGCGATCCATGGGTTCAAATGGGCATAGATGCTCTGCTGGCGCTTCACCGGGGTCAACGCCGCCAGTTCATCGCTGATAACGTTCAACTGGAAGTTGCAGCCTTCGCCTTCCACTTCCACCTGCGTACCTGGCAGCTTTCCCTCAAGAAAGTGCTTCACTTCGTAAGCCTGCATGCTCAACCTCAATCGGCGCCCAGTGCGCGCGGGTCGCACATCATACAAAAAAAGCCCCGCGCCTGCGAACCCCGCGAAGCCGGACTCTGACGGGGGGCTTGTTTCCAGGGTGTGTCTCAGGAATGTACCAGCAACTCGGTCAGTTCGCTGACCTGGGCGATCTCACGCATGTCATCGGGCATGCCACGGATGCTCCAGGCCTTGCCGGCCGCCTGGGCGTCCCGCATGAAGCACAGCAGCAGGGACAGCCCGACGCTGCTGGACTTGTGCACCGCCGAGCAGTCGAAGACCAGTTCGGTGGCGCTGGCGGACTTGATCAGCGCCTGGCCCTGCTTGCGCAGGGCCGGGCCGGTGCGGTAATCCAGCACGCCGCTGAGCAGCAATTCACCACCCTCGCCCAGACGGACGGCCGACTCGCTCACCGTCTCGTTCATTGTTCCTGCTTCTCTTTGGCTTCTTCGGCCACTTCCTTGGCCTTGGCGACTTCACCGGCCCAGCCGTTGATGGTCTTGTCCAGGTCGTTGCCATTGCGCTGCATCGCGTCGGCGAACTGATCGCGGAACAGCTTGCCGATATTGATGCCGTTGATGATCACGTTACGCACCTTCCACTCGCCGTTCAGCTTCTCGAGCGTATAGGACACCGGGTAGATCGCACCGTTGTTGCCCTTGACCTGCATGTCGACGCTGGTACGGGTGCCGCTTTCGTCCTTGGCCGGCGAAACGGTGATGCCCTGGTTGTTGTATTCGAGCAGCGCGTTGCCATAGAACTGCATCAGGCTGCGCTTGAAGTTTTCCTGGAAGCGGGACATCTGCTCCGGGGACGCCTTGCGCGAGTACTTGACGGTCATGATGCTGCGGGAGATACCGTCGGCGTCCACCACGGGACCGACGATGCCATTGAGCGCGTCATAGAAGGCGCCAGGGTCCTGCTTGTATTTTTCCTTGTTGGCCGAAAGGTCGGCCAGCAACCGGTTCGTGGTGTCCTGGATGATGTCGTGCGCCGAAGGCGCCGCCACGGCATTGGCCATCAACGGCAAGGCCGCCAGCAGGACCAACAGGGTGCGTCGCAGGATGGAAATCATCGAAAGCTCCTTATTTGGCTTCTTTGCTAACGGTATTGAGCAGGAATTTCCCGATAAGATCCTCAAGCACCAACGATGATTGCGTATCGTGGATGGTGCCACCGTCCTTGAGCAGGGTTTCTTCCCCGCCCACGCTGATACCGATGTATTTCTCGCCCAGCAGGCCGGCAGTGAGGATCGATGCAGTGGAGTCGGTCGGCAGGTTGTCCACCCGCTTCTCCAGTTGCAGGGTCACCCGGCCGGTGAACGTGTCGCGATCCAGATCGATTGCCGTGACCTTGCCGATGGTCACACCGGCCATGGTCACTTTGGCTCTGACCGTCAAACCGGCGATATTGTCGAAATAAGCATAGAGTTTATAGGTATCGGTGTTGGCGGTCGGCGCCAGGCCACTGACCCGCAAGGCCAGCAGCAGCAAAGCCAGGATGCCAGCCAGCAGGAAAAGGCCGACACCGATTTCCAGGGTGCGGTTTTGCATCAGAAATCTCCAAACATCAAGGCGGTCAGAATAAAGTCAAGGCCCAGGACGGCCAGCGAGGCGTACACCACGGTCTTGGTTGTGGCACGGCTGATCCCCTCTGACGTGGGCTCACAGTCATAGCCTTGAAACACGGCGATCCAGGTCACCACGAAAGCGAACACCGCGCTCTTGATGATGCCGTTGAGCACGTCATCGAGAAAATCGACGCTGTTCTGCATATTGGACCAGTAGGAACCTTCATAGACCCCCAGCCAGTCGACGGCGACCCAGGAGCCACCCCAGATCCCGACGACGCTGAAGATCATCGCCAGCACCGGCAGGGAAATGAATCCGGCCCACAGGCGTGGGGCGATAATGTACTTGAGCGGGTCGACACCGATCATTTCCAGGCTGGACAGTTGCTCGGTGGACTTCATGTTGCCGATCTCGGCCGTCAGCGCCGAACCCGCGCGCCCGGCGAACAGCAGCGCGGTGACCACGGGGCCGAGCTCGCGCAGCAGCGTCAGGGAAACCATCTGCCCCACCGCCTGCTCCGAACCATAGCTGGACAGGATATTGAAGCCCTGCAGCGCCAGCACCATGCCGATGAAGATCCCGGAGACCACGATGATCACCAGGGACATCACGCCTACCGAATGCAATTGCTTGACCAGCAGGCCAAAACCACCGCCTGTCGAGTTGCGCCCGAACAAGGCATGGACCAGGAACAGCGTCGAGCGGCCCAGCACCGCCAGTACGTCGATGCCGGAGCGCCCGAACAGGCGAATTCTTTCTATCAGCGATTTCTTGCGCATCAGCGCTTCCCCAGCAGATCGGTACGGTAATCCGTGGCCGGAAAATGGAACGCCACCGGGCCGTCCGCATCACCCTTCATGAATTGGCGAATGCGCGGGTTGTCCGAGGCCTTGAGTTCCTGGGGCGTGCCCTGCCCCAGGACCTGGCCATCACCGATCACATAGATGTAGTCCGCGATACTGGCGGTTTCGGCCAGATCGTGGGAGACCACGATACTGGTGATACCCAGCGCATCGTTGAGCAGGCGGATCAGCCGTACCAGCACGCCCATGGCGATGGGGTCCTGGCCGACGAAGGGCTCGTCATACATGAGGATCTTCGGGTCGAGGGCAATCGCCCGCGCCAGTGCCACACGGCGCTTCATGCCGCCGGACAGCTCGTCCGGCATCAGATCGATGGCCCCCCGCAGCCCGACCGCCTGCAACTTGAGCAGCACGATGTCGCGGATCATCTCTTCTGGCAGGTCGGTATGGACCCGCAGCGGGAATGCCACGTTCTCGAACACATCCAGATCGGTGAACAATGCGCCGCTCTGGAACAGCACGCCCATGTGCTTGCGCGCATCGAACAGGTCGCTGCGCGAAAGCTTCGGAATATTCTGGCCATTGACCCAGACTTCGCCGGCACTGGGGCGCAGCTGGGCTCCCATCAGGCGCAGCAACGTGGTCTTGCCGCACCCGGAAGGCCCCATGATGCCGGTTACCTTGCCGCGCGGGATACGAATATCGATATCATTGAAAATGCTGCGCGTCCCTCGCTTGAAGGACAGCCCCTTCAGCTCGACCGCGTAGGCGTTGTCGGCACTCATCTAAACTCCTTGCGATGCAGCCTCACATCCGGATGCCCTGGCCAGCCGGCCAGATGTCGGTACTGCCGGGCATTCGAATCGGCGGCGAACTATAGCACTGCAACACCCAAGCGCCCAAGGGTTACCCCCCTGCGGTTAAGCGTGGATTAAGGTAGAAGCCCCAGGTTTATGACAAACCTGGCGAGGTCTTCGCATAAAGCGTGACGAACTAGCGTGAGTGAATTGTTCATTGCCGCTATAATCGCCGCCTTTTCATCGGGCTATACGATTTCTGACATGAGCCAATCCAGCGACCTGATTCAATCGGCACAACGTACCATCCGCCTCGAGCTCGAAGCCGTGCAAGGCTTGCTGCCCCATATCGACGCTGATTTCGTACGCGCCTGCGAGATGATTCTGGCCAGCAAGGGCCGCGTCGTCGTGGTCGGCATGGGCAAGTCCGGACATATCGGCAACAAGATCGCCGCCACCCTGGCCAGCACCGGCACCACGGCATTTTTCGTCCACCCGGCCGAGGCCAGCCACGGCGACATGGGCATGATCACCCGGGACGATGTCATCCTGGCCCTGTCCAACTCGGGCTCGACCAATGAAATCCTCACGCTGTTGCCGCTGATCAAGCGCCTTGGCATCCAGATGATCAGCATCACCGGCAATCCGGCTTCGCCCCTGGCCAAGGCCGCCGAGGTGAACCTCAACGTGCATGTCGAGCACGAAGCCTGCCCGTTGAACCTTGCCCCGACCTCCTCCACCACCGCGGCGCTGGTCATGGGTGACGCCCTGGCCGTGGCCTTGCTGGAGGCCAGGGGCTTCACCGCCGAGGATTTCGCGTTCTCCCATCCCGGCGGCGCCCTGGGCCGTCGCCTGTTGCTGAAAGTCGAAAACGTGATGCACGCCGGGGAAGAGCTGCCTCGAGTCCAGCGCGGTACGCTCCTCAAGGACGCTCTCATGGAAATGACCCGCAAAGGGCTTGGCATGACGGTGATTCTCGAAGCCGACGGCAAGCTCGCCGGAGTCTTCACTGACGGCGACCTGCGCCGCACCCTTGACCGCGCCATCGACATCCGCAATGCCACTATCGATGAGGTCATGACCCTCCACGGCAAGACGGCCCGCGCCGACATGCTCGCCGCCGAAGCCTTGAAAATCATGGAAGACCACAGGATCAATGCACTGGTGGTCGTGGATGACGAGGACCGCCCGATCGGCGCCTTCAATCTGTCCGACCTGCTGCGTGCCGGAGTAATGTAATGACGACCGACCTGCTGCAACGCGGTAAAGATATCAAGCTCGCCGTTTTCGACGTTGACGGCGTGCTCACCGATGGCCGCCTGTACTTCCTGGAAGATGGCAGCGAATTCAAGACCTTCAATACGCTCGACGGCCAAGGCATCAAGATGCTGATGGCCGCCGGCGTGCAGACCGCCATCATCAGTGGCCGCAAGACCCCGGTGGTCGAGCGACGCGCGAAGAACCTCGGCATCCCCCATCTATACCAGGGACGCGAGGACAAACTGGTGGTGCTGGACGAGCTTCTGGGCCAACTCAACCTAAGCTATGAACAGGTGGCCTACCTCGGTGACGACCTGCCGGACCTGCCGGTGATCCGTCGGGTCGGCCTGGGCATGGCGGTGGCCAACGCGGCCAGCTTCGTACGTGAGCATGCCCACGGCGTCACCACGGCACGGGGCGGCGAAGGCGCGGCCCGTGAATTCTGTGAACTGATCCTGCGCGCCCAGGGCCGCCTCGAAGCGGCCAACGCCGCGTACCTGTGAGCCATTTATGCTGAGCAAGAAGATTCGCACCATCGTGGTGTTCGGCTGTATCGCGGCGATTTTCGCGGCGGTGGGCTATTGGAACATCAGCCCGGAACGCTTCCTCGACCAGCCTGCGGCCCAGGTCGAGGAAAAGATCGACTGGTATGCGACCAACACGCACACCCTTCAGTACCTGCCCGATGGCAAGGTGCAATACGAAATGACGGCCGACAAGGTCGATCACGTCAAGGCCACCGACATCACGCTGGTGACCACGCCGGACCTGAACATGTTTCGTGGCACCGATTTCCCGTGGCATGTGCAAAGCAAGCGTGCCGAAGTCAATTCCGGCGGCACCGAAGTGGAGCTCATCGATTCGGTACGCGTGGCTCGCACCGATGAGAAGAACCGTACGACCATCATCACCAGCAGCCGGATGACAGTGTTCCCGCAGCAAGAATATGCGCAGACCGAGCAACCCGTTAGAATCGACGGCGCCGGCGGTGTGTCGACCGGCACTGGAATGAAAGCGTATCTGAAGGAAAGCAGGATACACCTGCTATCGAACGTAAGAGGACAGTATGAAGCTCGCTAAAACCCTCCCTATTTTGCTCAGTCTGGGCGCAGCACTGGGAAGCGCGAGCGCCTGGTCCCTCCCCAACGACCGCGATCAGCCTATCCGCATCCAGGCCGACGACGCCCAGCTGGACGACAAGAATGGCGTGGCCACCTACAAGGGTGACGTGATCATTACCCAGGGTTCGATGAAGGTGACCGGCAATACCGTGACCATCACCCGCACCCAGTCCGGGGATATCGACGTGGTGACCTCGGTGGGCAACCTGGCCTATTTCGAACAGCTGCAGACCGCGGGCGACACCAAGCCTGTCCAGGGCTACGGCGTGACCATCCAGTACCATGCCTCCCAGGACCGCGTCGTGCTGATCGACCGAGCCAAGGTCATCGACAAGGATGGCAACACCACCCAGGGCGAAAAGATCGTCTACGACACGAACAAGAAACTCGCCAGCGCGGGTCGCGCCACCGGTAACAAGGTGACCGAGCAGCGCCCACGGATCGACATGGTCATCCAGCCGAAAAAGAAAACCGAGCAGAAGGCCCAGTAATGGCAACTCTGAAAGCTCAGCACCTGGCCAAGAGCTACAAGGGCCGCCAGGTCGTGCGTGATGTCAGCCTGTCCATCGATAGCGGGCAGATCGTCGGCCTGCTTGGCCCCAACGGCGCAGGCAAGACCACCTGCTTCTACATGATCGTCGGCCTGGTCCAGGCCGATCAGGGCCGCGTACTGATCGACGACCTGGACGTCAGCCACCAGCCCATGCATGGTCGGGCGAAAGCCGGCATCGGCTATCTGCCGCAGGAAGCGTCGATCTTCCGCAAGCTGTCGGTCGCCGACAACATCATGGCGATCCTCGAGACCCGCAAGGACCTCGACAAGGCAGGCCGCCGCCAGGAGCTGGAGAGCCTGTTGCAGGAATTCCACATCAGCCACATCCGCGACAACCTGGGCATGAGCCTGTCCGGTGGCGAACGACGCCGGGTGGAAATCGCCCGCGCCCTGGCCACCTCACCGAAATTCATCCTGCTCGACGAACCGTTCGCCGGCGTAGACCCGATTTCGGTAGGCGACATCAAACAGATCATCCACCACCTCAAGGCCAAGGGGATCGGCGTACTGATCACCGACCACAACGTGCGCGAGACCCTGGACATCTGTGAAACCGCCTACATCGTCAATGATGGGCAGCTGATCGCCGAAGGCGACGCTACCACCATCCTGGCCAACGAACTGGTCAAGGAAGTGTATCTGGGTCATGAGTTCCGCTTGTAAGCACAAGGTGCCTGGCAAATTGGCCCGGCACCGCTAATTTTATTGCTAGGCAAACACTTCAGTTTCAGGCATATAATTTGCTTAAGGTTTGGCGCTCCGGCGCCATGTAGTGGATGGCGCATGTGCGCCGGCGAATAAGGTGTTAAGCCCCTGCCATGAAACCATCGCTAGTCTTGAGAATGGGCCAGCAGCTGACGATGACACCGCAGCTGCAACAGGCCATCCGCCTGCTCCAATTGTCGACCCTGGACCTGCAACAGGAAATCCAGGAGGCCCTGGAGTCCAATCCGATGCTCGAACGCCAGGAAGAAGGCGACGACTTCGATAACTCCGACCCACTGGCCGACAACGTCGAACAGAAAACCAGTACCGAGATCCAGGAACCGTCCTATCAGGAGGAGTCCGCCCCCACGGTGGATAACCTGGAGGATGGCGAATGGAACGAACGCATCCCCAACGACCTCCCCGTGGACACGGCCTGGGAAGATGTCTACCAGACCAGCGCCAGCAGCCTGCCCAGCAGCGATGACGACGAGTGGGACTTCACCACCCGTACGTCCGCCGGCGAGAGCCTGCAAAGCCATCTCTTGTGGCAGCTGAACCTGGCGCCGATGTCCGATACCGATCGCCTGATCGCGGTGACCCTGATCGACTGCATCAACAACCAGGGTTACCTGGACGAGACCCTCGAAGAAATCCTCGAGGCCTTCGACCCCGAGCTGGACATCGAGCTGGATGAGATCGAAGCCGTTCTGCATCGCATCCAGCAGTTCGAACCGGCCGGCATCGGCGCCCGCAACCTGGGCGAATGCCTGTTGCTGCAGCTGCGTCAGTTGCCCGCCAAGACCCCTTGGCTGGCCGAAGCCAAGCGACTGGTCAGCGACTACATCGACTTGCTGGGCGGCCGTGACTACAGCCAGTTGATGCGGCGCATGAAACTCAAGGAAGATGAACTGCGCCAGGTGATCGAACTGGTCCAGAGCCTGAACCCGCGTCCAGGCTCGCAGATCGAGGCTACCGAGCCAGAATACGTAGTCCCCGACGTGATCGTGCGCAAGCACAACGATCGCTGGCTGGTGGAGCTGAACCAGGAAGCGGTCCCCAAGCTGCGGGTCAATGCCCAGTACGCCGGATTCGTGAGGCGCGCCGACACCAGCGCCGACAACACCTTCATGCGCAACCAGTTGCAGGAGGCGCGCTGGTTCATCAAGAGCCTGCAGAGCCGCAACGAGACCCTGATGAAGGTTGCCACCCAGATCGTCGAACATCAGCGCGGTTTCCTGGACTACGGCGACGAAGCGATGAAGCCGTTGGTCCTGCATGACATCGCCGAGGCGGTGGGCATGCACGAATCGACGATTTCCCGGGTGACCACACAGAAATTCATGCATACCCCACGGGGTATCTATGAACTGAAATACTTTTTCTCCAGCCACGTCAGCACCTCCGAAGGCGGCGAATGCTCGTCCACGGCCATCCGCGCGATCATCAAGAAACTGGTGGCAGCGGAAAATCAGAAAAAGCCGTTGAGTGACAGCAAGATCGCTGGTTTACTGGAGGCACAAGGCATTCAGGTGGCCCGCCGTACCGTCGCTAAATACCGTGAATCCCTCGGGATCGCGCCTTCGAGCGAACGCAAGCGGTTGATGTAACAGGCCACGCCACAGCGTTCCAGTGGCAGGCATTTCTGCCTGCCGCTTTATGCACTGGCAACGAAGGAGAAGCTGTATGCAAGTCAACATCAGTGGACACCAACTGGAAGTGACCAAGCCTCTGCGCGAGTACGTCGAGCTCAAGCTCAAGAAACTCGAAGGGCATTTCGACAAGATCACCAACGTGCAAGTCATCATGACGGTCGAGAAGCTTCTGCAGAAAATCGAAGCCACGCTGCATATCCCCGGCGGAGAAGTCGTTGCCAACGCGTCGCATGACGACATGTATGCCGCGATTGACCTGCTGACCGACAAGCTGGATCGCCAACTCAAAAAGCATAAGGAAAAGACCCAGAGCCTCCTCCAGGGCGCAACCGGTCGTTAATCCCCCCAATCCATGATCCGACTAGAAACCATCCTGACCCCCGGCCGTTCCCAGGTGAACGCGCCGGGTGGCAGTAAAAAGAAAGCCCTCGAACAAATTGCCAACCTGATCCACCGTGAAGTCGGGGATCTGGAAATGCAGGACGTCTTCGAGGCCCTGGTTGCCCGTGAGAAACTCGGTTCCACCGGTTTCGGCAACGGCATCGCCATTCCCCACTGCCGCCTCAAGGGTTGTGCCGCACCGATCAGTGCGCTGTTGCACCTTGAAGCCCCCATCGATTTCGACGCCATCGACGGCGCACCGGTCGACCTGCTGTTCGTGCTGCTGGTCCCGGAAGCCGCCACAGACGCGCACCTCGAACTGCTGCGCCAGATCGCCAGCATGCTGGACCGCAAGGAAGTGCGTGACAAACTGCGCAGCGCACCGAGCAACGAAGCCTTGTATCAGGTTGTCCTGGACGAACAGAACGGTCATTGAACATGCGCCTGATCATCGTCAGTGGCCGTTCCGGCTCCGGTAAAAGCACAGCCCTCAACGTGCTCGAAGACAATGGCTACTACTGCATCGACAACCTGCCGGCCGGGCTGCTGCCGGAGCTGGCCGAGCGGGCCCTGATCCATACCGAGCTGGCGCAGCCGCTGGTGGCGGTCTCCATCGATGCACGCAACCTGCCCAGCCACCTGTCGCGTTTCCCTGAGCTGCTCGAGGAAGTTCGCAACAAGCACATCCAGTGCGACGTGCTGTACCTGGACGCCGATGAAGAAACGTTGCTCAAGCGCTTTTCCGAAACCCGTCGGCGCCACCCACTGAGCAATGCCAGTCGCTCCCTGGCCGAAGCCATCCACGACGAAAGCCAGTTGCTGGGGCCGATCGCCGACCTGGCGGACCTGAAGGTCAACACCACGCACCTGAACCTGTATCAGTTGCATGACACCATCAAGCTGCGCCTGCTGAACCAGCCCGAGCCGGGCACGGCGTTTTTGCTCGAGTCGTTCGGGTTCAAGCGCGGCATGCCGGTGGACGCCGACCTGGTATTCGATGTGCGCTGCCTGCCCAATCCCTACTGGAAACCGGAACTGCGCGAGCAGTCCGGGCTGGACCAGCCGGTGATCGACTACCTGGCCGCCCAGCCGGATGTCGAGGACATGTTCCAGGACATCTCTGCCTACCTGCTTAAATGGCTGCCCCGCTTCGCCGCGAGCAATCGCGCCTATGTGACCATCGCCATCGGCTGCACCGGTGGTCATCATCGTTCCGTCTACCTGACCGAGCGCCTGGGTCGTCTCCTGCAACCCACCCTGAAGAATGTCCAGGTTCGCCACCGCGACCTCAGCTAAAGGATTCACATCGCGATGCCTGCTCAGGAAATTGAAATCATTAATAAATTGGGTTTGCATGCCCGCGCGTCAGCGAAATTCGTGGGTGTCGCGGGTAAGTTTCCAGATACCACGATCAGGGTCGGGCGCACGCCAGAGTCAACTGTCGATGGCAAGAGCATCATGGCGATGATGATGCTGGCTGCGGGCAAAGGCACCAGGATCCATCTGAGCACGGAAGGTGAAAAGGCCCAGGAAGCGATGGATGCGCTGGTTGCCCTGATCAACAACTACTTCGACGAAGGCGAATAGTCCCCCCTATGGTGAGGGATCCGCTGGTGAGTGGATTTAGCGAATCGTCGCACTGCCCCGCCGGGTTGCGAAGCAGCCCCAAAAAGAGCTCAGTCGACCTGATGCTCGGCGGTGACAGATATCAGGACTGCCTCGCAGCCCAGCGGGGATAAATCGCCTCGCCACCGATTGATTCCGGCCGCCGCTGATTGATCCCTGCCCCACCTACCTGCCCCGCAGGTTCCCCCTGTCACGCCAACGCCGTATCCAGCACCATCATCAGGCAAAACCCCACCAACAATCCCAGGCTCGCCAGTTTCTCGTGACCATTGCGACGGGATTCGGGAATGACTTCGTGGGTCACCACCAGCAGCATCGCCCCTGCCGCCAACGCCAGACCCAGGGGCAAGAGCATCTCGGCCAGGCTCACCAACCAGGCGCACAGTAGCGCGAACACCGGCTCGACCAGCCCAGACGCCGCGCCAATCAGGAACGCCTTGACCCGCGACATGCCCGCCGTGGCCAGCACCAGCGCGATCACCAGTCCTTCGGGGACATCCTGCAAGGCGATGCCCATCGCCAGGCTGTCGGCATCGGGCATGCCGCCCCCGGCCGACACGCCCACCGCCATGCCTTCTGGAATGTTGTGGGCGATGATGGCGAACACGAACAACCAGATCCGCGGCGCGATGATCGGACGTCCTGGCGCTGCCACCAGCCTCTCGGGGCTGGCCGAGACCTTGCGGTCCACCAGGTACAGCCCGAACGCCCCCGACAGAATGCCAAAACAGATAAGGCCACTGGCGGCCCAAGGCGTGAACCCCAATTGCTCCGCTGCGGCAATGCCCGGCACGATCAGCGAAAACGCCGTGGCAGCGAGCATCACTCCGGCACCGAAGCCCAGCAGCGAATCGCTCACGGCCCGGGGCATACGCCGGATGACCAGCACCGGCACGGCCCCGAGCGCGGTGCCCAAGGCACAGAGTCCGCCGCCTTGAAGGGCTCGCAGCAACCTGGCCTCCAGGTCCAGCCACGCCAGGCCCTGGGCCGCCAGCAACGTCATCCCGGCCAACAACAGCAATGACCCCAAGGCATAGCGGAACATCCGTCCGCTTCCAATCGCCAGTGTTTGAGTATCCATAGTCAGCCTTGGAGGGGGTTCATGAAGGACTCGATGCCAGCGCCGCCTGATAGCGCCGGGCGACTTCAGGCCAGTTGATCACGTTGTAGAAAGCGTTGATGTATTCCGGCCGACGGTTCTGGTACAGCAGGTAGTACGCGTGCTCCCACACGTCCAGGCCCAGGATCGGCGTATTGCCGTTCATCAGCGGGCTGTCCTGGTTGGCGCTGCTTTCCACCACCAGGGCCTTCTGCGGGGTCACGCTCAGCCAGGCCCAGCCGCTGCCGAAGCGGCTCAGCGCAGCCTTGGTGAACGCTTCCTTGAATCGCTCCAGGCCCCCCAGCTGTGTCTCGATCGCTGCGCCAAGCGCACCGTCCGGTTGACCGCCACCCTCGGGGGACATCACTTCCCAGAACAGGGAATGGTTGGCATGGCCACCGCCCTGATTGATCACCGCCGCCCGCAGGTTCTGCGGCAACTGCTCCACGCTGGCCAGCAGTTTTTCGATGGGCCATTGGGCGTACTCGCTGCCCTCCACCGCGGCGTTGAGGTTATTGATATAGGTCTGGTGGTGTTTCGTGTAGTGGATCTCCATGGTTTTCGCATCGATGTGCGGCTCCAGGGCATCGTAGGCGTAAGGCAGCGCAGGCAAGGTAAAAGCCATTTTCAATGAACTCCATAATGAAGAGGGGCATTGCGGTGCAAGAGTGATGTGTCTTTGCTTTGGAGCAACCGTTGGGTGCGGGGGTACTCGCCATGCTCACTGATGAAACCCAGCAGTTCGACATAAGTCCTGTGGCTCTGGCGCATCGCGGCCGCACGCAGCGCTGCCGGCATGCGCTCGTCCTGCAGGGTCTGCAGCAACCGTTGATGGATGGCGCACAAGTATTCGGCGCTCTCCTCTGGCTGGTTCAGGCGCAGGTGCAAGTCCGCCAGGTTGTGGTGGGAGACGACGCAGGCGGCCACGGCCTCGTCGGCGTCAGGCCAGCGCTCATACAGCACCTGCGCCAGGGCCAGGGCTTGCAGGTAGGCTTCGCGGGCATCCACCAGTTCGCCCAGCATGAAATGACGATTGGCTCGTTCGATCGTGCGTTTCCAGTGCTCCATGATGAGTCCTCCACACAGGGATCGGAATTACACACCACCCGCCGTGAGCTTCTCGGGGTCCAGCAAGACCTCCAGTTCGCTACGCGACAGGTCGGTGTGTTCCAGGGCGACATCGATGACCGGGCGGCCTTGTTGATAAGCCGTCTTGGCGATTTGCGCGGCTTTCTGGTAACCGATGATCGGGTTCAATGCTGTAACCAGGATCGGGTTGCGCGACAGCGCCTCCTTGAGCCTGGCCTCGTTGACCTTGAAGGTGGCAATGGCCTTGTCCGCCAGCAACCGGCTGACATTGGCCATCAAGGCGATGCTGCTCAGCAGGTTCTGAGCGATGATCGGCAACATCACATTCAGTTCGAAGTTGCCCGACTGGCCGGCCACGGTGATCACCGTGTCGTTGCCGATCACCTGGGTCGCGACCATCGCGGTGGCTTCCGCAATCACCGGGTTGACCTTGCCGGGCATGATAGAGGAGCCCGGCTGCAAGCCCTCCAGTTCGATCTCGCCCAGGCCAGCCAGGGGCCCGGAATTCATCCAGCGCAAGTCGTTGGCGATTTTCATCAACGACACCGCCGTGGTCTTGAGTTGCCCGGAAACCGCCACCGCGGTGTCCTGGGAACCGATCAGGGCGAACAGGTTCTTGCCAGGAGTGAATTGCACCTGGGTCAGCAGGGTCAGCTGCTGGCTGAACAGCTCGGCGAAGCGAGGGTGGGCATTGACCCCGGTCCCCACCGCAGTGCCCCCCTGGGCCAGGGCCTGCAGGCTTGGCAGCAGGTCCTGCAGATGGCCGATATTGGCTTTCAACTGCTGCGCCCATCCCTCCAGCACCTGGCTCAGGCGGACCGGCATCGCATCCATCAGGTGGGTGCGACCGGTCTTGATGAACGGATGAACCGCCACCGCCTTGCGCTCGATCACCTGGACCAGATGTGTCAGCGCCGGCAACAACTGCTCATGCAAGGCCAGTGCGGCGCTGACATGAATGCAGGTGGGAATGATGTCGTTACTGCTCTGCCCGCAGTTGACGTGGTCGTTAGGATTGACCGTCTCTCCCAGCAGCCGGCTGGCGAGGGTGGCGATCACTTCGTTGGCGTTCATGTTGGAACTGGTGCCGGAGCCGGTCTGGAAGATATCCACCGGGAAGTGATCCATGAAATGACCTTCGAGCAACCCTTGGGCCGCATCGACGATGGCTTTGCCCTGGGCCGCGCTGATCTGTCCCAGCTCCACGTTGGCCCGGGCGGCGGCGGCCTTGGCCAGGATCAGTGCGCGAATGAACGCCGCCGGCATGCGCTGGTCACTGATGGGGAAGTTATCCACGGCACGCTGGGTCTGCGCGCCGTACAGGGCATCTGCCGGGACATGGAGCTCGCCCATGCTGTCGCGTTCGATACGGGTATTACTCATCGGGAAATCCTTGTACCGGTTCATTGAGAGAGAGGGAGGGTGCCAGGACACAGGTCGCCAGCGCCCAGGCATGGCTCTGCCAACGCCTCAGGCGACATTGGCAGAGTGATTGGCGTTCGAGATCGCGCAATGGCCGCCAGGCCTGGTCAAGACAGAGCGCCCGCCAGTGCCAGGGCAGCGCGATATCCGAGGCGGTGTCGAGCAGCAAGCGAAAGGCCGTTTCGCCGATCATCCATGGCGAAGTGGCGGTACAACAGGCCAGATAGCGCCCCTCAGCCAGGTAATGCTCAATCAACCGCGGTTCGTCCGGGTTCATCGCGCAACGGATCTGGCGACTCATCCAGCGCCAGCTTTCAAGGTAAGGCTGTTCGTGCAAGGCAGGACTCATGACCGGGGCTCAATCGGCAAATGAGATTCATTATTAGATGATAATAAGAAGCAACACAAGTCTGGAAAGGAACAGATTGTGCCATCGGGAGCCCATGTCCTTGGGCCAGATAGGGTCAAGCGGACACAAAAAAAGGCGCGTCACCCGCTAGGATGACGCGCCGTCCTTATTGCGATGGCAGGTCAGCTGCCCGCCACCGTCATCCGTTCGATCAGCACGGAACCGGTGCGGATGTTGCTGCGCAGTTCCAGGTCGTTCCCCACGGCGAGGATCTGCTTGAACATGTCGCGCATGTTGCCGGCGATGGTCACTTCCTGGACCGGGAACTGGATCTCGCCATTTTCGACCCAGAACCCCGCCGCCCCCCGGGAGTAATCCCCAGTCACCATGTTCAGGCCGTGGCCCATCAGTTCGGTCACCAGCAACCCACGTCCCATGCGGCGCAGCAAGGCCGCCTGGTCCTCTTCGCCATGGCTGACGAACAGGTTGTGCACGCCACCGGCATTGGCGGTACTCGGCATACCGAGCTTACGGCCCGAATAGGTGCCCAGGATGTAGGACACCAGCTCGCCCTTCTCCACGAACGGCTTGGCATAGGTCGCCAGCCCATCGCCGTCGAAGGCCGAACTGCCCATGGCTCGCATCAGGTGCGGCCGCTCATCGATCGTCATCCATTCCGGAAACAGTTTCTGCCCCAGCGCGCCTTCGAGGAACGAAGACTTGCGATACAGATTGCCGCCGGACACTGCCGACAGGAAACTGCCGAACAGCCCACCGGCCAGTTCGGCGGCAAACAGCACCGGCACTTCGCAGGTCGGCACCGGCCGCGCGCCCAGGCGGCTGGCCGCCCGCTGTGCGGCTTTCTGGCCGATGCTCACCGGGTCCGCCAGCAGGCTGCCCTGACGGTTCACGTCGTACCAGTAGTCGCGCTGCATCTGCCCGTCGGCCTCGGCAATCATCACGCAGCTGAGGCTGTGACGGGTCGAGGCGTAGCCACCAATGAATCCGTGACTGTTGCCGTAGACCCGGCAGCCCTGGTGGGTATTGAGCGTCGTACCGTCGGCGTTCCGGATCCGGCTGTCGGCATCGAACGCCGCCGCCTCGCAGCGCAACGCCTGTTCGATGGCCTGCTCGGGCGTGATGTCCCAGGCGTGAAACAGGTCGAAATCAGGTTGTTCCTTGCACATCAGCGCCGCATCGGCCAACCCCGAGGCTTCGTCTTCGGACGTGTGCCTGGCAATCGCCAGTGCCGCGGCGACGGTTTCGCGGATGGCATCAGGACCACTGGCCGAAGTGCTGGCCGAGCCCTTGCGCTGGCCCACGTACAATGTGATACCGAAACCCTGGTCGCGGTTGAACTCGACGGTCTCCACCTCCCGCTGGCGCACCGACGTCGACAGTCCCTGCTCCAGGGACACTGCCACTTCGCAGGCGCTGGCGCCCTGTCGCCGGGCTTCGGCGAGGATCTGCTCGACTTGTTCCTGCAGTGCCGGCAATGCTTGCGGACCGACGCTTTGAACTGCACTCATGGTGTTCTCCACTCAAATTCTGCTTTCGGTCGGGGCCTGCGGGAAAAGTGCCTGCGCGACTTTTCATACAAACCCGAGGCCTTCGAGCGACCGGGCCGGACAAGCGGCCCCCGACTGGTTATCATGGCGGCGTTTCTTTGCGGACTGCCACCATGGTTGATTCTTACGACGACTCCCTCTACGAGGGCGAAAAAAGCAAATCCCAGGTCAAACGCGAGCTGCATGCTCTGGTTGACCTCGGCGAGCGCCTCACGACACTCAAGCCCGACTTGCTGGCCAAACTGCCCCTGACCGACGCCCTGCGCCGGGCCCTGGCCGATGCGCCCAAGCACACCGCGAACATCGCGCGTAAACGGCACCTGCAGTTCATCGGCAAACTGATGCGAGATCAGGACACCAGCGCCATCCTGGTCCTGCTCGATCAACTCGATGCCTCCACCCGGCAATACAACGAACGCTTCCATAACCTGGAGCGCTGGCGTGATCGCCTGATCGCGGGCGACGACGGCACCCTGGAAAAATTCGTCATCGAGTACCCGGAGGCCGATCGCCAGCAATTGCGCTCCCTGATCCGTCAGGCCCAGCACGAACTGGCGCAGAACAAGCCACCGGCCTCGAGCCGTAAAATCTTCAAGTACATCCGTGAGCTGGACGAGACTCAACGCGGTTTGCGCTGAGTCGCGCCACGGGTGGAGGCCTTGCACTCCACCCGACGCTCCCATCATGCGCCCGTGCCACCCACGGTAATCGCATCGATCTTCAGGGTCGGCTGCCCGACACCCACTGGCACCGATTGCCCATCCTTGCCACATGTACCCACGCCGCTGTCCAGCGCCAGGTCGTTACCCACCATCGACACCTTGCTCATCGCCTCCGGTCCGTTGCCGATCAGCGTCGCGCCCTTGACTGGCGCGGTGATCTTGCCGTCTTCGATCAGGTAGGCCTCGCTGGTGGAGAACACGAACTTGCCGCTGGTGATGTCTACCTGGCCGCCGCCGAGGTTGGCGCAGTAGATGCCTTTCTTCACCGAAGCGATGATCTCAGCCGGGTCGCTCTGGCCACCCAGCATGTAAGTGTTGGTCATGCGCGGCATGGGCAGGTGCGCGTAGGATTCCCGGCGCCCGTTGCCGGTGCGGGCCACGCCCATGAGCCGGGCGTTGAGCTTGTCCTGCATGTAACCCTTGAGCACGCCGTTTTCGATCAGCGTGGTGCATTCGGTCGGGGTGCCTTCGTCATCGACGCTCAATGAACCGCGCCGTCCGGCCAGGGTGCCATCATCGACAATGGTGCAGAGTTTCGAGGCGACCATCTCGCCCATGCGTCCGCTATAGGCCGAACTGCCCTTGCGGTTGAAATCCCCTTCCAGGCCATGGCCCACCGCTTCATGCAGCAGCACGCCGGACCAGCCGGACCCCAGCACCACTGGCAACGTGCCAGCCGGCGCCGGAATCGCTTCCAGGTTGACCAGGGCCTGGCGCAACGCCTCGCGGGCGTAGCCCATGGCGCGGTCTTCGCTGAGGAAATAACGGTAGTCGGTACGTCCGCCACCGCCGTGGCCGCCACGCTCGCGGCGACCGTTCTGCTCGACGATCACGCTGACGTTGAAACGCACCAGTGGCCGTACGTCCGCCGCCAGGCCGCCATCGGTGGAGGCCACCAGGATCCGCTCCCAGACCCCGGCCATGCTCACCGACACCTGCTGGATACGTGGGTCCAGGGCACGGGTGGCGACGTCGATACGCTTGAGCAGCTCGACCTTTTCGGCGCGGCTCATCACCTCAAGCGGGTTGTCCGGCGCATACAACTGCGCGACGTCCTGGCGGGTGAATGCCTGGACCTTGCCGTTCTGCCCGGCACGGGAAATCGAGCGGGCCGCGCGGGCGGCAGCTGCGAGGGCTTCCAGGGTGATGGCGTTGCTGTAGGCAAAACCGGTCTTTTCCCCGGACTGGGCCCGTACACCCACCCCCTGGTCAAGGTTGAAACTGCCTTCCTTGACGATACCGTCTTCCAGGGACCAGGACTCGGAAATCTGCCCCTGGAAATACAGGTCGGCTGCATCGATGCCCGGGCCGGCCAGGTCGCCCAGCACGCTCTGCAGGCTTTCCAGGGTCACGCCGCCGGGGGCTAAAAGGTGTTCGCTGACTGAGGACAACAACCCGCTCATATGTTCTACGCCTTGAATTCGTCGTCTTGGACAGGCCGCTGTCGAGCGCCCTGCGAGAAAAAGCGCCGATGGCTTGCCACCGGCATGCGCGCCCTGATGGACGCCTGTTCGCTGCTGTCCAACTCGGCCAGCAGCACGGCTTCGCCTTGATCCTGGTGCGCCAGCACCCGCCCCCACGGGTCGACGATGGCGGCGTGGCCAAAGGTTTCACGTGGCCCCGGATGCACGCCACCCTGTGCGGCCGCCAGCACGTAGCACTGGGTTTCAATGGCCCGGGCGCGAATCAACACCTCCCAATGAGCGGCACCGGTGACCGCCGTGAACGCCGAGGGCGCGGTGATCAGCTCGGCCCCGGCAGCCCGGAGCTCGCTATAGAGTTCCGGAAAACGCAAGTCATAGCAGACCGTCAGGCCCACACGCCCTACGGGCGTATCGGCGACCACCACGTTACCGCCATAAGCATAGTCATCCGACTCACGATAGCGTCCCCGATTGTCCGCCACGTCCACGTCGAACAGGTGCAGCTTGTCGTAGCGCGCCACCACCTGGCCCTGATCGTCCATCAACAGCGAACAGGCATGGGCCTTGGCCTCGGGCCGATCCACCGGCGGCAAGGGCAACGTCCCGGCCACGATCCATAACCTGAGGTCGCGGGCGACCTGTTTCAACCAGGGCAGGATCGGCCCCTGACCAAAGGCTTCGGCGCGACCGATGTCGGCAATGTCACGCCGTCCCATGGCCGCGAAATTCTCGGGCAGCACCGCCAGTCTCGCGCCGCCGGCAGCGGCCTGCTCCAGCAGTACCCGGGCGCGGGCCAGATTGGCGAGCACATCGCTCTGGCTGACCATTTGAATCACGGCGACTGGCATGGTGTTTCCCTCATTTTCTGCATCATTCTCCTGTGGGGGCGAGCAAGCTCGCTCCCACGGGAGTTATCCCATCGTCCATCAGAACGGCTTGTCGAAGGTGATCTTCGGCTCCTTCCAAGGCCCTTTGACGTCGTATCTTACGCTGGCGAACCGCGCCACGCGGTCGCCGATCAGTTTATCGATCAGAAACAATGCGCCTCCCACCGCCGGTGCGCCGACAATCAGCGCGGCAATCGGCAGGTTATTGGTCACCGGCAGCGTCACCAGCAGCTTGGCGTCGACCCGGTCGCCCACCATGTCCAGCGTTCCGTTGAGTTCCAGGTTGCTCGACGGCCCCGTCAGCGTAATGGGTTCACGGGTCACGTAGACACCATCGCTGGCCACCAGCAGCCCCTTGACCCGGTCATAGCTCAGGCCCTTGCCGAACAGATCGGAGAAATCCAGGCGCAGCCGTCGGCCGATGGAGTTGAAGTTCAGCAAACCGAATACCCTCAGCGCCTGGGCGCTGCCTTCGATCTCGACGAACTGGCCCTTGCTCAGCGAGGCATCGAGGCTGCCGGAAAAGCGCTTGGTGGCGACCCACGCCGGCGAGCCGGGCCAACGGCCATCGACATCCAGGCGGAATTCCTGGCTGGTCACGCTGGGGGCGAAGCCCCAACCCTTGAGCACGTCGGCCAGGTTCTTGCCGCTGATGCGTCCCTTGTACCAACTGCTGGTGGCGCCTGGCGCACCTTCCCAACCGCCGCTGCCGTTCAAGACCATGCCCTTGAGCCCCATGTCCAGGTTGCTCAGCGCGATGCCCTTGGCAGTCGGCCGTACTTTCAGAGACCACGCGCCGATCAGGTCAGTGCCCTGGAACAATTGGCCGATGGCGATATCCATGGCCGGGATCCGGGTGGGATCGACCGATGCCAACGGGTCTGGGGCATTTTCGTCGGCCTGTACCGTCGGGTCCGCAGCCGGCAGGCGGACATAATCCAGCTTGATGCCGATGGGCGCGGCCTTGGCGTCCGGCAGGCTGACATTGCCCTTGGCCTGCTGGCTGTCGAGGCGCAAGGCCCAGGCGTCCGGCTTGCGGTCGAGCTGCAGCGCCACCTGGTCCAGGGTCGTGCCCATGGCCGTGAGCTTGCCCACCTTCAGGTCGGCGCCGCTGAGCAGTTGCCTGGCGCTGCCGCCCGGGTCGTGACCTGCGTATTTGTTCACCAGTTCCTGCCAGGGCTCCACGTCCAGCTCAGGCAGCGAGCCTCGCAGCCGTATGCCCTTGGCGCCCGGCAACACGGCATCGCCATCCCCCAGCAGCAGCTCGCCACGCCCTTCGGCCACCTTGCCGCTCGGTGCCGCATAGGTGAAATTGGCCACATCGCCGTAGTCCACCCAATAGCGTCGCTCCGCGCCTTGCAGCGTCATGCGAAACACCGTGTCACGGCCGACATCGGCTGCCAGGCCAAAAGGCGCGGGCAGGTTCACGGCCACGCCCTTGAGATTGGAGTTGACCGACAACTGGCTGTCGGCGCCGTCCAGGATGACTTGCAACTGATACGGAATCACCCCGGATACGGGCAACGCCTGGGTGACGCCCAGCCAGTCGGTGAGCTTCTTG
The DNA here is from genome assembly GCF_900101215.1 of Pseudomonas sp. NFACC32-1. Taxonomy (NCBI): domain Bacteria; kingdom Pseudomonadati; phylum Pseudomonadota; class Gammaproteobacteria; order Pseudomonadales; family Pseudomonadaceae; genus Pseudomonas; species Pseudomonas sp. NFACC32-1. Next base: position 107,647 of record NZ_FMUL01000004.1, on the reverse strand, counting down.
GTCTCCACCCGTCCGGACGCCGTTATCCGGGTATTGAGCGCACCGGCACGGCCTTCGGCAAAGATCTGCGCCGTCACGGGCCGGTCGAATGCCTGGGCGGAAATGTTCTTGCCGCTCAGCCCCTTGCTGCTGTCGAAGCGCAAGTCGCCTTTGAGCTGGGTCAACTCCAGCGCCGGCTCGCTGAGCTTGAGCCGGGCCTTGTCGGTATTGAAGTCCACGAGAATCTTGGGCTGCTCGCCCTTGACCAGGGGAATGTCCAGCTTCACATTGCCTTGCAGGCTCCCCTCGCCTTCCCATCCGGCGAACGTCTCGGCGGTGCCGATCGGTGCCGTCTGGAGGATTTTCAGACCGTCTCCCAGGCCGCCAGCGAACCCGCCGTCCAACAGCAGATGCGAAGGTTGCCCGCTCGGGGCATGGGGAATTTCCACCGTGACGTCCTTGACCTGCGTGTCCAGCAACTGGCCCTGGCTGGCATAGATGCGCACGCCGCTGTCCTCGACGAAGACGTCGCCGCTGACCTTGCTGACCGAAGGCCAGCCCGGCTGGAACGCCAGTTCGGCGTCATGAACCTTGAAAAACAGGCTGATGCTGCGGGCCGCGTCTCCGGCACCGTGGTTAAGCGAGCCTTGGTACTGGAAAAAACCCTGGTCTACCGCCCCTTTGACGATGGCCGTACGCAGCCACTCGTCCAGGGCCGGGCTCAGGACCGCCGGCAGATACTTGGCGGTGTAGCGACCGTCGCCATCCACCAGGCCCACTCGCAGGTCCATGTAGTCTTCCTGGCTGTGGTCCAGGTGCAGGCGAATCAGGAAATCGCCGGCGATCCTGCCCTCTTCTCCCAGTACCTTCAGGTAGGGCGCGATCAGGGTGAAGCTTTGCTTGTCCAGTTTCCAGGTCAACCGTGCGTTGGCCTGCAGGTACTGCCACGGCTTGGCGAAGATCGGGTCCAGGTGCAGGACGAAATCCTTGCTGTCCATGCGCAGCTCACCGCCACCGAGGTCGCCACTGAGGCTGCCCGAGACGTTGCGCGCCGCCGGTGCGCCGCGATAGGCATCGAACCCGACGGTATCCAGGTTGGTGGCGAAGCTGACCTTGCGGTCGCCAGCGTTCTGTGGACGGTAGTCCAGCAGCACGTTGCGCAAGGCGCCGGTCACCTTGAGCCGGTCGATCGCCGTCGCGACGCCTTCGGGCAACGGTGCCAGGGAATGGAGCAGGGGCGTGAGCGGGGTCAGGTCGAGGCGGTCGGCCTGCAGGTGCCAGAGTTCTTCGGCCTTCTCGGTGGCGGCACTCTGTTGCAATTGCAGGCGCGACTCCCAGCGGGTTTCCCCCAGGCTCATCGCCAGGGAGTCGAACGTCGCGGTAAAACCGTCCGCGCCACGCTGGAAATACCCATCGAGCGCCAGGTTGCGGACCTGCACCGGCTTGCGCTCGGCATAGGCCCCCGTGAGCTGCGGCGCATTCAAGCGTACGGCCGCACTTTGCAGCGTCCCCGCGCCCCAGCTCAACCAGAGTTCACCGCCCGCCTTGATCTGGGAGAAATGCCATTGTCGGGTCAGGCCTTTGGGCAGCCATTTCGACCAGTCACTCTGGGGCAGGCTCAGGTAGGCTTCGGCCTGACCGTTCTTCCAATCGCTGGCTCGGATGCGGGTGCGCAGGTTGAGCGCCACCGGTTGGCCGTCGGGCAGGGTCAGGCGGGCATCCAGGCGCTGACGGGTGGCCCCGGTCTTCAGGCTCAGGCCGACATAGGTCAGGGTCAGCGGCGATTGTTCCAGGGGTTGCAAGGTGACCTGGCTGTCGAGGATCGAAAGCCTGGAGATCATCTGCATGCGCTCCAGCAACTGCTGCGGATCCAGGGGCTGGTCGTCCTTCACCGGCAGGCCTTCCAGGGCCCACTGGCCGTCCGCGCCTTCCTTGAGGCTGACTTTCAGGCCGCCAAGCTCCAGATGAGCGATGCGCACCTGACGCGCCAGCAGGCTGCCCCACAAGTCGGGTACGGCCCGCACCTGGTCCAGGTGCAGGGCATTGGCGCCGTCTCCCACCGTCACGTCGTGGGCCGACAGGATCGGCGCCAATGCGCTCCAGCCACCCTCCAGGCTGCCAATGTGCACGGGCATGCCCAAGGCATCGCCGGCCCGGGTCTCGACCTCTGCGCGATACTCCGCCACCAGGGGCGCCAGCTCCCGGCCAAGGCTGACATACAATGCCAGCAGTACCAACAGCAGCGCGCACAGACCCAGCCCCCAACGGGTCAGCGTGGCCAAAATGCGTATCAAACGCTCCATGTCAGCAGACTCCCCTGGCAATGGTGTTCAAATCAGCGAGATCGCTGTTTCAGGAGCCACGTCAGAGCAGCACAACGTCGTATTGTTCCTGGGAATACATGGTTTCGACCTGGAAGCGAATCGTTCGCCCGATAAAGGCCTCCAACTCCGCGACATTACCCGATTCCTCGTCGAGCAGGCGGTCCACCACTTTCTGGTTAGCCAACACTCTATAGCCGGTGGCCTGGTAGGCGCGCGCTTCCCGGAGAATTTCCCGGAAGATTTCGTAACACACGGTTTCCGGGGTCTTGAGCTTGCCCCGCCCCTGGCAGCTGCTGCATGGTTCGCACAGCACTTGCTCGAGGCTTTCACGAGTGCGCTTGCGGGTCATCTGCACCAGGCCCAGCTCGGTGATACCGATGATGTTGGTCTTGGCGTGATCGCGCTCGAGTTGTTTCTCCAGCGTCCTCAACACCTGGCGCTGATGCTCTTCGTCTTCCATGTCGATGAAGTCGATGATGATGATCCCGCCCAGGTTGCGCAGGCGCAATTGCCGGGCAATGGCCGTGGCCGCCTCGAGGTTGGTCTTGAAGATGGTTTCTTCGAGGTTGCGGTGGCCGACGAAGGCACCGGTATTGACGTCGATGGTGCTCATGGCTTCGGCCGGGTCCACCACCAGGTACCCGCCGGACTTGAGCGGCACCTTGCGCTCGAGGGCTTTCTGGATCTCGTCCTCGACGCCGTACAGGTCGAATATCGGCCGCTCGCCGGGGTAATGCTCGAGACGGTCGGCGATTTCCGGCATCAGCTCGGCCACGAACTGAGTGGTCTTCTGGAAGGTTTCCCGGGAATCGATGCGGATTTTCTCGATCTTGGGGCTGACCAGGTCCCGCAGGGTCCGCAGTGCCAGGCCCAGGTCCTCGTAGATCACGCTGGGAGTGGCGATGGTCTTGATCTGGGCGGCAATCTGGTCCCAGAGCCTGCGCAGGTAGCGGATATCCATGAGGATCTCATCGGCCCCGGCCCCTTCGGCGGCGGTGCGCAGGATAAAGCCGCCGGTCTCCTTGATGCCTTCTTTTTCCACACAGTCGCTGACCACCTGCTTGAGGCGCTCGCGCTCGGCTTCGTCCTCGATCTTCAGGGAAATCCCGACGTGGGCGGTACGCGGCATGTACACCAGGTAGCGCGACGGAATGGACAGTTGCGTGGTCAGGCGCGCGCCCTTGGAGCCGATGGGGTCCTTGGTGACCTGCACCACCAGGCTCTGGCCTTCATGGACCAGGGCGCCGATGCTTTCCACCGCCGGCCCCTCGCGCATGGAGATTTCCGAGGCATGGATGAACGCTGCGCGGTCCAGGCCGATATCGACGAATGCCGCCTGCATGCCCGGCAACACCCGCACCACCTTGCCCTTGTAGATATTGCCGACAATGCCGCGCTTCTGCGTGCGCTCGACATGAACCTCTTGCAACACACCGTTTTCAACCACCGCCACGCGCGATTCCATCGGCGTGATGTTGATCAGGATCTCTTCACTCATGGCAGGGTCTCGTTCAGGCATGTTCACGATAATGGCCGCATTAGGTCGGACGGCGCTCAACGCGCATTGAAGGTTTGCCAACAGGGTATGCCGAAATGGCCCAACAGTTCTGCGGTTTCGCACAGCGGCAGGCCGACCACCGCCGAATAGCTGCCCTCGAGCCCGGCGACGAACACCGCTCCCAGCCCCTGGATACCATAGCTGCCGGCCTTGTCCCGGGGTTCACCGCTGGCCCAATAGGCAAGGGCCTCCCGTTTAGTGATCGTGCGAAAACGCACCCGACTGCCGACGACACGAGACTCGCAGCGCTGCCCGTCCAGCACGGCGATGGCCGTCAACACCTGGTGGTCGCGACCGGACAAGGCCATCAGCATGGCCAGGGAATCCGCCTGATCCAGCGGTTTGCCGAGGATCCGCCCATCCAGTACCACGGCGGTATCGGCTCCCAGCACACAGCCGTCATCGCCGACGGGCATGGCCCGTCGCCCGGCCTCGGCCTTGCCGCGCGCAAGGCGTTCGACATAGGCCGATGGGCTTTCGTTGTCCTGGGGAGTTTCGTCGATATCCGCTGCGATAGCGGTAAAGGTCACGCCGATCTGCGTGAGCAGTTCACGTCGGCGCGGTGAGCCGGAGGCGAGGTAAAGCGATTTCATCAAGACACTTTCCTCTCAAATGCCCGAACGAATCAGTTGATTTTGAAACGCAGGCGCAGGCCGCGCAAACCGAAGCTGATCCATGGCCAGAGCAACGCACTGACCAGGGCGGGCAATACCAGCGCCAGGGTCGGCTGGCGATTGCCGGTCAGGGCGCTGAGCCATAGTTGCACCAGTTGCGCCAGGCCGAAGATCACCAGGATCACCAGGCTTTGCTGCCACATCGGGAACATCCGCAGGCGTTGCTGCAACGACAGCACCAGAAAGGTGATCAGGGTGAGGATCAGCGCGTTCTGGCCCAGCAGCGTGCCGTAGAGCACATCCTCGGCCAGCCCCAGGCACCAAGCGGTGACCATGCCCACCTTGTGCGGCAGCGCCAGGGCCCAGAAGGCCAGCAGCAGCGCCAGCCACAGCGGGCGCAGGATTTCCATGAACTGCGGCAAGGGCGAAACGCTGAGCAACAGGCCGAGGGCAAAGGTCAGCCAGACCATCCAGCCGTTACCGGATTGAGTACTGCTCATTCTTCTCGTGCTCCCCTGGTGGCCGGCGTGGCGGCAGGTGGCTTGGTCGCGGGACGGGGCGCCGGCGCATGGGCGGCAGGCCTGGCCGGTGTGGCCGCGGGTGCAGCGGCCGGTGGGGTTGGCGAGGCAGGCGCGGCTGGTGCGGGTGTCGATGGGCTCGGCGTCGCGGCCGGGGTCGCGCCGCCAGGAGTCGCGGCGTCACCACCCTGCCGGTCCTGGGCTTCCTGGGCCACGGCAGCGTCGTTGGCGCGCTCTTCCGGCGTACGGTTGTCGCTGAACACCAGCAGCAGGTAGCGACTGCGGTTCAGCGCGGCCGTCGGTACCGCACGAACGATGGCGAATGGCTGGCCGGAGTCATGGATGACTTCCTTGACCGTCGCCACCGGATAACCGGCCGGGAACCGCTGGCCGAGGCCGGAGCTGACCAGCAGGTCGCCTTCCTTGATATCGGCGGTATCAGCCACGTGCCGCAACTCCAGTCGCTCGGGGTTGCCGGTGCCGCTGGCAATCGCCCGCAAGCCGTTGCGGTTGACCTGCACGGGAATGCTGTGGGTGGTGTCGGTCAGCAGCAGCACACGGGATGTGTAGGGCATCAACTCCACCACCTGGCCCATCAGGCCACGGGCGTCGAGCACCGGCTGGCCAAGGACCACGCCGTCGCGCTCACCCTTGTTGATGATGATGCGATGGGTGAAGGGGTTGGGGTCCATGCCGATCAACTCGGCCACTTCGACCTTTTCGTTGACCAACGCGGAAGAATTGAGCAACTCGCGCAGCCGCACGTTCTGCTCGGTGAGGGCTGCCAGCTTTTGCATGCGCCCCTGCAGCAGCAGGTTTTCAGTCTTGAGTTTCTCGTTTTCGGCGACCAGCTCGGTGCGGCTGCCGAACTGGCTGGCCACACCTTGCCACAACCGTTGCGGCAGGTCGGTGATCCAGTACGACTCCATCAGGACCAGGGACATCTGGCTGCGCACGGGCTTGAGCAGCGTGAAGCGGGCATCGACCACCATCAGCGCGACCGATAGCACGGCCAGCACCAGCAGGCGCACACCCAGCGAGGGGCCTTTGGCAAAAAGCGGTTTAATAAGCCGCTCCTCCCAGGCAAACGTTCTCTTTATTCATACGGTATCGAACCGGCCTGGATACGAATGACAGAAGATAAACGCCAACAGGCAGCACTGCAAAGTGCTGCCTGTGCGCGCCCCCATGTAACGCAATCCGGCGATTATTCGCTGGAGAGCAGGTCCATGGTGTGCTTGTCCATCATCTCCAAGGCACGGCCACCGCCGCGGGCAACGCAAGTCAGCGGGTCTTCGGCCACGATCACCGGCAGGCCTGTTTCCTGGGCCAGCAGCTTGTCGAGGTCACGCAGCAGCGCACCACCACCGGTCAGCACCAGGCCGCGCTCGGCGATGTCCGACGCCAGTTCCGGCGGCGACTGCTCCAGGGCGCTCTTGACGGCCTGAACGATAGTGGCCAGGGATTCCTGCAGCGCTTCCAGAACTTCGTTGGAGTTCAGGGTGAAGGCCCGTGGAACGCCTTCTGCCAGGTTACGGCCACGAACGTCGACTTCGCGAACTTCGCCGCCCGGGTAGGCCGTACCGATTTCCTGCTTGATGCGCTCGGCGGTGGACTCACCGATCAGGCTGCCGTAGTTGCGACGCACGTAGGTGATGATCGCTTCGTCGAAACGGTCGCCGCCCACACGCACGGATTCGGCGTAGACCACCCCGTTGAGGGAGATCAACGCGATTTCGGTGGTACCGCCGCCGATGTCGACGACCATCGAACCACGGGCCTCTTCCACCGGCAGGCCGGCACCGATGGCCGCGGCCATCGGTTCTTCGATCAGGAACACTTCGCGGGCACCGGCGCCGAGGGCCGACTCACGGATGGCCCGACGCTCTACCTGGGTAGACTTGCATGGAACGCAGATCAGCACACGAGGGCTGGGCTGCAGAAAACTGTTTTCGTGAACCTTGTTGATGAAATACTGCAGCATCTTTTCGCAGACGCTGAAATCGGCGATCACGCCGTCTTTCATGGGACGAATGGCTGCGATGTTGCCCGGTGTACGGCCCAGCATGCGCTTGGCTTCCGTACCGACAGCCACGACACTCTTCTGGTTGCCGTGGGTGCGGATAGCCACGACCGAGGGTTCATTCAGGACGATACCGCGCTCGCGCACGTAAATAAGGGTGTTGGCAGTGCCCAGGTCGATGGAGAGATCGCTGGAAAACATGCCACGCAGTTTCTTGAACATGGGAAAGGGACCCTAGGCAACGCGTGGGTAAAAAAGTGCGGCAAACTCTAACAACGACAGGGATTTTGGGCAAGGCGCCAATATGTTAAATTGGCCGCTTTTCTATGCACCAAACCCCACGATCGCGGCCAGTGCCCTGTTTTGCAGATACGTTCCTTTTTGACGAGCGGCTATTGTCGGCAGGCAAGACGCCGCGAAGAGTCATCGCCCGCCAAGGCGAGAAGCGGCAACGCAGCATGATGGCAACAGACGCCGTCAAAAAAGGGACAGAATTCGTGATACAGGGCACTGGACCGTAGAAATGCGGTAGTGTTCCGACAATCTAACACACGGACAGACTGCGTCCGTTTTGTTTTCCACTGGAGAAACCCATGGCGCTTGAACGCTCCGACGTGGAAAAAATCGCTCATCTGGCCTGCCTGGGCCTCAATGAAGCCGATCTTCCACACATCACTTCCGCCCTGAACAGCATTCTGGGGCTGGTCGACGAGATGCAGGCCGTCGATACCGACGGTATCGAACCCCTGGCCCATCCACTGGAAGCCAGCCAGCGCCTGCGCGCCGACGTCGTGACCGAATCCGATAACCGCGAGGCCTATCAGTCCATCGCACCAGCGGTCGAAAACGGCCTGTACCTGGTTCCGAAAGTCATCGACTAAAGGGAAAGAGCCTCTCATGCATCACATGACACTGGCCGAGATCGCCCGCGGACTCGCCGATAAAAAGTTTTCCTCCGAAGAGCTGACCAAGGCCCTGCTGGCGCGTATCGCCCAGCTCGACCCACAGATCAACAGCTTCATCAGCCTTACCGAAGAATTGGCCTTGAGCCAGGCCAAGGCCGCCGATGCCCGTCGCGCCAACGGTGAAAGCGGTGCCCTGCTCGGCGCGCCGATTGCCCACAAGGACCTGTTCTGCACCCAGGGCATCCGCACCAGCTGCGGCTCGAAGATGCTGGACAACTTCAAGGCGCCCTATGACGCCACCGTGGTCGCGAAGCTGGCCGCCGCCGGGGCCGTGACCCTGGGCAAGACCAACATGGACGAATTCGCCATGGGCTCGGCCAACGAGTCGAGCCACTACGGCGCCGTGAAGAACCCGTGGAACCTGGAACACGTGCCGGGCGGTTCATCCGGTGGTTCCGCCGCCGCCGTGGCCGCGCGCCTGCTGCCGGCCGCCACCGCCACCGACACCGGCGGCTCGATTCGCCAACCTGCGGCCTTCACCAACCTCACCGGCCTCAAGCCCACCTACGGCCGGGTTTCGCGCTGGGGCATGATCGCCTACGCTTCCAGCCTCGACCAGGGCGGCCCGCTGGCCCGTACCGCCGAAGACTGCGCGATCCTGCTGCAAGGCATGGCCGGCTTCGACCCGAACGATTCCACCAGCATCGATGAGCCAGTGCCCGACTACAGCGCCAGCCTCAACGGCTCGCTGCAAGGCCTGCGCATCGGCGTGCCGAAGGAATACTTCGGCGCCGGCCTCGACCCGCGCATCGCCGAGCTGATCCACAACAGCATCAAGGAACTGGAAAAGCTCGGCGCGGTGGTCAAGCAAATCAGCCTGCCGAACATGCAGCACGCCATTCCTGCCTACTATGTCATCGCCCCGGCGGAAGCCTCCTCGAACCTGTCGCGCTTCGACGGCGTGCGTTTCGGCTACCGCTGCGAGAACCCGCAGAACCTGGTGGACCTGTACAAGCGCTCCCGTGGCGAAGGCTTCGGCGCCGAAGTGCAGCGCCGGATCATGGTCGGCACCTACGCGCTGTCCGCTGGCTACTACGACGCCTACTACCTCAAGGCGCAGAAAATCCGCCGCCTGGTGAAAAACGACTTCATGGCCGCCTTCGACGAAGTCGACGTCATCCTCGGCCCGACCACGCCGAACCCGGCCTGGAAACTCGGCGCCAAGAACAGCGACCCGGTCGCCGCGTACCTGGAAGACGTCTACACCATCACTGCCAACCTCGCCGGTTTGCCGGGCCTGTCCATGCCGGCCGGCTTCGTCGATGGCCTGCCGGTGGGCGTGCAACTGCTCGCGCCGTATTTCCAGGAAGGTCGCCTGCTCAATGTGGCGCACCAGTACCAGCTCAATACCGACTGGCACACCCGCCCCCCAACCGGCTTCTGAGGAGAAACACATGCAATGGGAAGTCGTGATCGGGCTGGAGATTCATACCCAGCTCGCCACCCGATCGAAAATCTTTTCCGGTAGCGCCACCACGTTCGGCTCCGAGCCCAACACCCAGGCCAGCCTGGTCGACCTGGGCATGCCCGGCGTACTGCCGGTGCTCAACGCTGAAGCGGTGCGCATGGCGGTGATGTTCGGCCTGGCCATTGATGCCGAGATCGGCCAGCACAACGTGTTTGCCCGCAAGAACTACTTCTACCCGGACCTGCCCAAGGGCTACCAGATCAGCCAGATGGAGCTGCCGATTGTCGGCAAGGGCCACCTGGATATCGCCCTGGAAGACGGCACGGTCAAGCGGGTCGGCATCACTCGTGCCCACCTGGAAGAAGACGCCGGCAAGAGCCTGCACGAGGAATTCAACGGCGCTTCCGGCATCGACCTGAACCGTGCCGGCACCCCGCTGCTGGAAATCGTTTCCGAGCCGGACATGCGCAGCGCCAAGGAAGCCGTGGCCTACGTCAAGGCGATCCATGCACTGGTACGCTACCTGGGCATCTGCGACGGCAACATGGCCGAAGGCTCGTTGCGCTGCGACTGCAACGTGTCGGTCCGCCCCAAGGGCCAGGTCGAGTTCGGCACGCGCTGCGAGATCAAGAACGTCAACTCGTTCCGCTTCATCGAGAAGGCGATCAACAGCGAGATCCAACGCCAGATCGAACTGATCGAGGACGGCGGCAAGGTCATCCAGCAGACCCGTCTGTACGATCCGAACAAGGACGAGACCCGTCCGATGCGCAGCAAAGAGGAAGCCAACGACTACCGTTACTTCCCCGACCCGGACCTGTTGCCGGTGGTCATCGAGGACTCGTTCCTCAACGACGTGCGCGCCACCCTGCCGGAACTGCCACCCCAGAAGCGCGAGCGCTTCCAGGCGCAGTTCGGGTTGTCGAGCTATGACGCCAACGTCCTGGCCAGCAGCCGCGAGCAGGCCGACTACTTCGAGAAAGTCGTGAGCATCGGTGGCGACGCCAAGCTGGCGGCCAACTGGGTGATGGTCGAACTGGGCAGCCTGTTGAACAAGCAGGGGCTGGAGATCGACGAGTCGCCGGTCTCGGCCGAGCAACTGGGCGGCATGCTGCTGCGGATCAAGGACAACACCATTTCCGGCAAGATCGCCAAGATGGTCTTCGAAGCCATGGCCAATGGTGAAGGCAGCGCCGACGAGATCATCGAGAAGCGCGGCTTGAAGCAGGTCACCGATACCGGCGCCATCTCTGCCGTGCTCGATGAAATGCTCGCGGCCAATGCCGAGCAGGTCGAACAGTACCGTGCGGCGGACGAAGCCAAGCGCGCCAAGATGTTCGGCTTCTTCGTCGGCCAGGCCATGAAAGCCTCCAAGGGCAAGGCCAACCCGCAACAGGTCAACGAACTGCTGAAAAGCAAGCTCGAGGGCTGATGGACATGGAGCCAGTCTTGCTGTCTGGCTCAATTCCCTGTGGGAGCGAGCTGGCGCGCGATAGCGGCATGACAGTCAACACAGATGTTGAAAGTGATGGCCTCTTCGCGAGCCAGCTCGCTCCCACATCTGGATCTGGAAAACCCTACATGAAGCGTCTCCTCGGCGCCTGCGCGCTGCTGTCCCTGCTGGCCGGCTGTGCCAGCCAGAGCGGGACGGTCGATCCACACGGCTACGACCAGACCGGCGTTGCCTCTTATTACGGTGCTCGCCACCATGGCAAACGCACCGCCAGCGGCGAGCGTTTCGACCAGCATGGCCTGACCGCCGCCCATCGCCAGTTGCCGTTCGGCACACGGGTGAAAATCACCAACCTGGGTAACAACGACAGCGTCGTGGTGCGCATCAACGACCGCGGTCCGTATTCCCGCGGGCGCCTGATCGACGTATCCCGCGCAGCGGCCGAGCAACTGGGCATGCTGCGCAGCGGCACCGCCCGGGTGCGTGTGCAAGCCCTCGACGATTGATAGACGGAGCCTGGCCATTTCCCTACTGACTGCCCTGCCCCTGCTCAGCCTGCTCGAACTGTCCGGCGGCTTGCTGTTGCTGATCACCGGCGCCGAGCTGCTGGTGCGAGCCGCCGTCGGCCTGGCGGCACGCCTGCAGGTGCGTCCACTGATCATCGGCCTGACGGTCGTCGCCTTCGGCAGCAGCGCGCCGCAGATGGCCGTCAGCCTGCAGGCGACCCTGGCGCAGAACGCCGATATCGCCGTGGGCAGCGTGATCGGCAGCGGCATCTTCAATATTCTCGTTACCCTCGGGCTGTCGGCGCTGATCATTCCGCTGCGCGTCTCGCGCCAGTTGGTGCGCCTGGATATTCCATTGATGATCGGCGCCAGCCTGCTGGTTTTCGTGCTGGCGTGGAACGAGACACTGACGCAGCTGGACGGCGTCCTGCTGCTGGTGGCCCTGGCGATCTATCTCGGCCTGCTGTTGCGCCAGTCTCGGCATTCGGGGCGCCCCCATGCGGTGGCGGTCGATGTGACCCCGGCGTCCTGGTTCAAGAGCCTGTCGATGATCGTGCTGGGGCTGGCCATGTTGATCTTCGCCGGGCACCTGCTACTGGGCGCGGCGGTGGAAGTGGCCACCGATCTCGGGCTGTCGGAACGCATCATCGGCCTGACCATCGTGGCCGTCAGCACCTCGTTGCCGGAGCTCGCCACTTCGCTGATCGCCGCCCTGCGGGGCCAGCGGGACATCGCCGTGGGCAACGTGATCGGCAGCAACCTGTTCAACCTGCTGGGGGTCCTGGGGGTGACGGCCCTCGTCGCGCCCTCGCCGCTTTCGGTCTCCCCCAACGCCCTGGACTTCGACCTGCCAGTGATGCTCGGTGTGGCAGTGCTGTGCCTGCCGGTGTTCTATTCCGGCTACCGCGTCACCCGCGCCGAAGGCCTGTTGTTCCTGGGCCTGTACCTGGCCTATGGGCTGCACGTGGTGTCGTTCACTACCGGCATGCCCCTGGCCGGCCAGCTGGAACGCTTGATGCTGTTCTATGTCCTGCCGGCGCTGCTCGCCTTTTTGCTCTACACCTCCGTGCGCGCCTGGCGCCGCCAACACCACAAGAGGGATTTGCCATGACCGACTCTCCAAAGACAGGCCTGGACATGCGACGCCAGGTGATGGGCGATGCATTCGTCGACCGCGCCCTGGGCAACGCCACTGAATTCACCCAGCCGCTGCAAGACTTCGTCAACGAACATGCGTGGGGCAGCGTCTGGAGCCGCGAAGGCCTGCCGCTGAAAACCCGCAGCCTGATCACTCTCGCCGCCCTCACCGCCCTCAAGTGCCCGCAGGAACTCAAGGGGCATGTTCGCGGCGCGCTGAACAACGGCTGTACGGTGCAAGAGATTCGCGAGGCATTGCTGCATTGCGCGGTGTACGCCGGCGTGCCGGCGGCGATCGATGCGTTTCGGGCGGCGCAGGAAGTGATCGATAGTTATCAAAAACCGGAGTGACCGTCAGATCGCTATCGCGAGCAGGCTCGCTCCCACAGCAGGGTGCACATGCGTTCTGTGTCTACTGAAATCCAATGTGGGAGCGGGCTTGCCCCCACATTAAAAACGCGCACGGCCAATGATAATGTGGAGGCGAACCTGCTCGCGAATCCGGGCCTGAGGCCCGGCCGTTAACCCCAGATCCGAGCGCTCTCAGCCTGGAAGAACTCCACCCGGTGCGCTCCCAGGTAAGCTTGAGCGCGTCCTTTGAGCAAGACATTGTCTTCACTGTCCTTATCGCCGTAGACACTCACAAAAACCTTGCTTACCGAGCTCTGTTTTATCTGATCGAAGATGTGTCGGTCATTGTCATCGAACGAATGTCCATAGATAAACAACACCCCTTGCAACCGGCCCAATCGTTCAAAACAATAATTGAGATAGGGGTTGTGCTGAATTCTTACCTTCTTTCGCTCATGTGTAGGTTCTGAGACAAAGGTGGGGAACTTTCTGTGTTCCATGTTCCGTTTCACTTGCTCAATGATCGACTCGCCCTGATCCGAACATGCGTGCTTTCTGATACCGCCCTGGGTGTCATAGATGTGCAGCCCGCCATGGAGGAAATGAACATTCTGGGTTTCAGGGCCCTCCCACGGCCCGCCTCGAAACCCATCGTCCGTGTAATATTCCGGCTCAAGACCAAACTGGTTTCTCGCCCAATAAAACAACAAGTCATAATTGAGCGTGAACACATTGCTGAAGGGCTTGAGAAATTTCCTCACCGAAACATATTGCTCATCCGTCACTTCACGAGGCAACTCCGGGTGGGTTGCCGATATCACCTCAATCAGGGCGTTTTTGATGGCTTCCTGATCGGCCTTGATCTCTTCAATCAGCCCCTGGTCGGCATTGTAGATCCTGAGGATGTCTTCTGCGGCGATCAGCCGTTTCATGACCTTCTCAAAATCATATGTTTTGAACGTATCGAAGATACGTCGGATCACCCGATGCCTTTCACCGAAGTGCGCACTGGAAAACAGACTCTTGTAACTGAAAACATCTTTGTTCCAGGCTTGAGAAAACCCATTCGCCAATAAAATGGAACGCTGGCAGCTGTAATCGAAGGAAAAAGCTTCTTCGAAAGTGATCATATAGTCTTCCTTGTGTCGTTCTGATTAAGTCCCAACACAATGATACCAATGAGCCATCACTCTTAACCATTCAGAAGATCGTGGGCTAGATCCAGCCACCCCACTGCAACACAAAGATCCCCACGTTGGTGGTAATCGCCGCCATCAAGGTGGTGATGACGATGATCGCCGCCGCCAGTTCATGGTTGCCGTCGGCGGCCCGGGCCATGACGAAGCTGGCGGCCGCGGTGGGGCTGCCGAAGTACAGGAACAGGATCCCCAGTTCCGCGCCGCGAAAGCCCCAGAGCCAGGCCCCGAGGGTGGTCACCAGCGGTAGGCCGACCATCTTCACCAGGCTCGAACTCAGGGCCATCTTGCCGCTCTTGCGCAGGGCCGCCAGCGATAGCGTGCCGCCGATGCAAATCAGCGCCAGGGGCAAGGTCATTTGCGACAGGTATTTGGCCGAGGTCTCGAACCAGTTCGGCACGCCGATCTGCCAATAGGCGAACGGCGCGGCGACGATCACGCTGATGATCAGCGGATTGCTGATCACGCTCTTGCAGATGCTCCACGGATCGGACTTGATCACCGGGCTGTAGACCGCCAGCACGATGGTCGACAGGGTGTTGTAGAACAGGATCACCAGCGCCGCGAGGATCGCGCCCAGGGAAATCCCGTAGTCGCCGTACATGCTCGCCGCCAGCGCCAGGCCGATGACACCGTTGTTGCCGCGAAATGCACCCTGGGTGTAGATGCCGCGATCTTCCCGCGGGCAACGCCAGATCGCCCAGCCCCAGGCCATCGCGAAACTCAACAGGGTCGCGATGCAAAAGTAGATCAACAGATCCGGCTGCAGCGCTGCATGCAGATCCGCGTGCAGGATGCCGAGAAACAACAGCGCCGGCATGGTGACGTTGAATACCAGGGACGAGGCGATGTGGATGAAATTGTCGTTGATCCAGTCGATGCGCTTGAGCAACACCCCCAGAAACAGCATGGCGAACACCGGCGCGGTGACGTTCAGGGTTTCGAGGAAAATTGCCAGCATGCCGGGGGACCTTGAGAGGGGTGTCGTTAGGAGGCTAATGATAAGCCACTAACGACGTTGGCGTCTGGTGAAGCGCTATCGCGAGCAGGCTCGCTTCCCTGTTTTTGGGTGAATACAGAACCTGTATTCGCCACAAATCCCCTGTGGGAGCAAGCCACCGCCATCGCGAGCAAGCTCGCTCCCACACCGGGTCTGCGGCGATCACCAAATCATCAGGTAATCGGCGCCGGGTTGAACAAGGTAATGTCGTTGTACAGCTTGTGCCGCTCGGCCCAGGTCTGCTTCTTGCCGCTGGCCACGTCCAGGTAGTAGTGGAACAGCTCCCACCCCAGCTCTTCGATGGAGGCCCGGCCGGTGGCGATCCGTCCGGCATCGATGTCGATCAGGTCCGGCCAGCGCTGGGCCAGTTCGGTGCGGGTCGAGACCTTCACCACGGGGGCCATGGCCAAGCCGTATGGCGTGCCCCGGCCGGTGGTGAACACATGCAGGTTCATCCCCGCCGCCAGTTGCAAGGTGCCACAGACAAAATCACTGGCCGGTGTGGCACAGAAGATCAGGCCCTTTTGCTTGAAGCGCTCGCCCGGGCCGAGCACGCCGTTGATCGCACTGCTGCCGGACTTGACGATCGACCCCAGGGATTTCTCGACGATGTTCGACAACCCGCCCTTCTTGTTCCCCGGCGTGGTGTTGGCACTGCGGTCGGCCTCGCCCTTGGCCAGGTAACGGTCGTACCAGTCCATTTCCCGCACCAGCTCTTGAGCAACTTCTCGGGTCTGCGCCCGGGAGGTCAGCAGGTAGATCGCATCGCGCACTTCGGTGACTTCGGAAAACATCACCGTCGCCCCGGCACGCAGCAGCAGGTCCGAGGCATAGCCCAGCGCGGGGTTGGCGGTGATGCCGGAAAACGCATCGCTGCCGCCGCACTGCATGCCCAGGATCAACTCCGAAGCCGGCACGGTCTCGCGACGGCGCTGGTCGAGTTTTTTCAGGCGGGTCTCGGCCAGTTCCATGATCTGCTCGATCATTTCGGTGAAGCCGTGGCTGGAATCCTGCAGGCGATACAACCACGGCTCGCTCAAGTCCACCGAAGTGTCGTTCTCGTGCATCACCTGCCCGGCCTGCAATTTCTCGCAGCCCAGGCTGATCACCAGCGCTTCTCCCCCCAGGTTCGGGTTGCGTGCCAGGTTGCGCACGGTACGAATCGGGATGTAAGCGTCGGTGGCGGTGATCGCCACGCCACAGCCGTAGCTGTGGGTCAGCGCCACCACGTCATCGACGTTCGGGTACTTGGGCAGCAGCTCATCCTTGATGCGCTTGACCGCATGATCCAGCACCCCGGTCACGCACTGCACGGTGGTGGTGATGCCCAGGATGTTGCGCGTGCCGACGGTACCGTCGGCGTTGCGATAACCTTCGAAGGTATAGCCTTGCAGTGGTGCATCGGCCGCCGGCACGTCGGTGGACAGCGGCAGGCTTTCCAGCGGCGGCGCGGTGGGCATGCGCAGCTGGTCTTCCTTGACCCAGCTGCCACGGGGGATCGGTTGCAGCGCATAGCCAATCACTTGGCCGTAGCGGATCACCTCGCCACCCTCGGGGATGTCCTCCAGAGTGACCTTGTGGCTCTGGGGCACGAAGTCCACGGTAACCAGGCCGTCCGGGAACTCGGTCCCGGCCGGTACGCCCTGGTCGTTGACGACGATTACCACGTTGTCCCGCTCATGCAGGCGGATGTAACGAGGCGAGTCGGCATGTTCAATCAGTTGCATCGACACGGCTCCTTCAGGATTTGGCTTCGGACAGGCTGGAAAGGCCGGCATCCTTGGCAGCAGGCTCCTTGAGCACCACGCGCTTGATCGGCCCGACGATGACCAGGTAGCTGAAGACCGCCATCAGCGCGTTGCAACCCACGAACACCAGCGCCCACTTGAACGAACCGGTGGAGCTGATGATGTAGCCGATGACGATCGGCGTGGTGATCGATGCCAGGTTACCGAAGGTATTGAACAGGCCACCGCTCAAGCCGGCAATCTGCTTGGGCGATGTGTCGGACACTACGGCCCAGCCCAGCGCGCCCACGCCTTTGCCGAAGAAGGCCAGCGCCATGAAACCCACCACCATCCATTCGATGTCCACGTAGTTGCACGCCACGATGCTGCTGGACACCAGCAGGCCGGCGATGATCGGCGTCTTGCGGGCGAAGGTCAGCGAGTGCCCCTTGCGCAGCAGGTAATCGGAAATCACCCCACCCAGCACACCACCGATGAAACCGCAGATGGCCGGCAAGGAGGCGATGAAACCGGCCTTGAGGATGGTCATGCCACGCTCTTGAACCAGGTACACCGGGAACCAGGTGAGGAAGAAGTAGGTGATGCCGTTGATGCAGTACTGGCCCAGGTACACGCCAAGCATCATGCGGTTGGTCAGCAGTTGGCGGATGTAGTCCCACTTCGGGCCTTCGGTTTTCTTGTCCTTGCCCTTGTCCTGGTCCATGTCGACCATCGCCCCATTGGATGCGATGTGATTGAACTCGGCTTCGTTGATCATCGGGTGCTGGCGCGGGCTGTAGATCACTTTCAGCCAGATCAGCGAGAACACGATGCCAATCAGGCCCATCACGATGAACACGTGCTGCCAGCCGAAGCGATAGACGATCCAGCCCATCAGCGGCGCGAACAGTACGGTGGCGAAGTATTGGGCCGAGTTGAAGATCGCCGATGCCGTACCGCGCTCGGCGGTAGGGAACCAGGCCGCGACAATGCGCGCGTTCCCCGGGAACGATGGGGCTTCGGCCAGTCCTACCAGGAAGCGCAGCATGAACAGGGCGACCACGGCGGTGGAGAGGCCGAATTCACCGACGTAGCCTTGCAGCACGGTGAACAGCGACCAGGTGAAGATGCTCAGGGCATAGACTTTCTTCGACCCGAACCGGTCGAGCAGCCAGCCGCCGGGGATCTGCCCGGCCACGTAGGCCCAGCCGAAAGCGGAGAAGATATAACCGAGGGTGACGGCATCGATGCCGAGGTCTTTCTGCAGGCTGGAGCCTGCAATGGCGATGGTGGCACGGTCGGCATAGTTGATCGTCGTCACCAGGAACAGCATGAGCAGGATCAAATAGCGGACGTGTGTCGGCTTGGTCGCTTGCATCTAGAGGTACTCCCACTATTTATTTTTATGCGGGTCAGCAGATTGTACGTCCGGGCTGGAAGACCAGCCCGGACGGTGTTGCAGTCAGGAACCGATGTAAGAAGTTTTCACCACGGTGTAGAACTCTTGCGCATAGCGACCCTGCTCGCGCGAACCATAGGACGACCCTTTGCGGCCGCCGAACGGCACGTGGTAATCCACGCCGGCGGTTGGCAGGTTGACCATCACCATGCCCGCCTGGGAATGGCGCTTGAAGTGATTGGCGTATTTCAACGACGTGGTGGCGATACCCGCCGACAGGCCGAACTCGGTGTCATTGGCCATGGCCAGCGCCGCCTCGTAATCCGCCACACGCACAATGTTGGCCACCGGGCCAAAGATTTCTTCACGGCTGATGCGCATCGAGGCCTCGCTGTCGGCAAACAGCGTCGGCGCCAGGAAATAACCTTCGGTGTCGCAGGTTACCAGGCCGCCGCCGCTGACCAGCCGCGCACCTTCGCTCTGGCCGATGTCGATGTATTTCAGGTCCTGGCTGAGCTGGGCTTCGGAAACCACCGGGCCGATATCGGTGCCGGCCTTCAACGCATGGCCAACCTTGATCGACTGCATGCGCTCGGCCATGGCCGCGACGAACTTGTCGTGGATGCCGGCGGTCACGATCAGGCGGCTCGAGGCGGTGCAACGCTGGCCGGTGGAGTAGAACGCGCTCTGCACCGCCAGTTCGACAGCCTGCTTGAGGTCGGCATCGTCGAGGATGATCTGCGGGTTCTTGCCGCCCATTTCCAACTGCACCTTGGCCTGGCGCGATACACAGTTGACCGCGATCTGCCGACCTACGCCCACGGAACCGGTGAAGCTGATGCCATCGACTTTCGGGCTGTTGACCAGGACGTCGCCGACTACGCGACCGCTGCCCATCACCAGGTTGAACACACCGGCAGGGAAGCCGGCGCGGGAAATGATTTCGGCCAGGGCCCAGGCACATCCTGGCACCAGTTCGGCGGGCTTGATCACCACGCAGTTGCCGTAGGCCAGGGCGGGGGCGATTTTCCAGGCCGGAATCGCGATCGGGAAGTTCCACGGGGTGATCAGGCCGACCACACCGAGGGCCTCACGGGTGACTTCGACGTTGACGCCCGGACGCACCGACGGCAGGTAATCGCCGGACAGGCGCAGGCATTCACCGGCGAAGAATTTGAAGATATTGCCGGCGCGAGTCACCTCGCCGATGGCTTCGGGCAGGGTCTTGCCCTCCTCCCGGGCCAGCAATTGGCCGAGTTCCTCACGGCGGGCGAGGATCTCGGTGCCGACCTTGTCCAGCGCATCGTGACGCGCCTGGATACCCGAAGTCGACCAGGCCGGGAATGCGGCGCGTGCCGCGTCGATGGCGGCGTTGACTTGGGCGGCGTCAGCCTTGGCGTATTCACCGATGACATCGGACAGGTCGGACGGGTTGATGTTGGCGCAATAGTCGGCACCGGCTACCCACTGACCGTTGATGTAGTGATCGAAACGCTTTGAATCTGCCACGTAGCTACTCCTCTTACAAAGCTGTCTGGGAACGCAGAGCGTCCCTGGCTGCACTCCCACGCCGGGCATGGGAACGCTCAAGCCTTACGCAAAAAGCCGCTGATTGCTCAGCGGCCTTGTCGGTCTGTTATTGCTTGCCTTGCTTGTCGATCAGCGCGGCCAGGGCTTCGTATTCTTCTGGCAGCAGGTCGGTCAGCGGCGTGCGCACAGGGCCCGCGTCGTAGCCAACGATCTTCGCGCCGGCCTTGACGATGCTCACTGCGTAACCGGCCTTGCGGTTGCGGATGTCCAGGTAAGGCAGGAAGAAGTCGTCGATGATCTTGCCGACGGTTGCGTGATCGTCACGAGCGATGGCGTTGTAGAAGTCCATGGCGGTCTTCGGAATGAAGTTGAACACCGCCGAGGAATAGACCGGCACGCCCAGGGCCTTGTAGGCCGCGGCGTAGACTTCGGCGGTCGGCAGGCCGCCCAGGTAGCTGAAACGGTCGCCCAGGCGACGACGGATCGACACCATCAACTCGATATCGCCCAGGCCATCCTTGTAGCCGATCAGGTTCGGGCAGCGCTCGGCCAGGCGTTCCAGCTGAACGGCGTTCAGGCGGCAAACGTTGCGGTTGTACACCACCACGCCGATCTTCACCGATTTGCACACGGCTTCAACGTGGGCGGCGACGCCGTCCTGGCTGGCTTCGGTCAGGTAGTGCGGCAGCAGCAACAGGCCCTTGGCGCCCAGGCGCTCGGCTTCTTGAGCGTATTCGATGGCCTGGCGGGTGGCACCGCCAACACCGGCAAGGATTGGCACGCTGGTGGCGCAAGTGTCGACGGCGGTCTTGATGACTTGCGAATACTCGCTGGCGGCCAGGGAGAAGAATTCACCGGTGCCGCCTGCTGCGAACAGCGCAGAAGCGCCGTACGGGGCCAGCCACTCGAGGCGCTTGATGTAGCTGTCGCGATTGAAATCGCCTTGGACAGTGAAATCGGTGACCGGGAACGACAGCAGGCCAGACGAGAGGATGGACTTCAGTTCTTGTGGATTCATTATTCGAACACCCTGGGACGCAAGTTGTGTGTGTATGAAAGGTAAGCTTCTGTCAGAAGTTGTAAGTCATCGTACAACTTAAAATGAGAACGTCAACTGCATTTCATCTTTTGTGTGGAGCGCCACTGCTCGGAATCCATCAGGGGCCTTGTAGACCGCGCTTTTGAGCGTGGTCCAGGTGACAGCTACGAAGGTGAAGATTCCTGGAGCCGCCCGAGGTGAAGACCGTTGGTCGTCACTGTCAACTCTGTCAGTAGGCGTCGTCATGGGATGGGGGGATAACGCAGCTGTGGCTGTTCAGCGCCGACGGGTAAGGCGTGAGCAAGCCCTCTTAGGAAGAGCCTGTGTGAAGCAGCTGGTCGCGCGTGGTCAGGTTCCTTCCTGCATTCGAAATGAAGCTGGAAGTGAGTCGCCCCCTCGATGCAAAGGCGACTCCTTAAGGAGAGACCCCATGTCGGACGACAATGACAGTGCAAAGACCCAAGAGAGATTCGAGAAACCCATTCTCACGCAATTTCCTGCCGAACAGCTCTGCGAAGAAGTGACGGTCAGCCTGTCGAAGCTTGGCGATGGGCTAACGGTCCGGATTCCGTATCCGAACAAGATCTCGGTCACCTCATCGTGTCGGTTGGTCCTGGAGTCCGAGACGCACCCTGGATGGGAAGACACCCACGCTGAAGCGATGGGTGTCTACGACAAGGATCCGGAGACTCATCCGGATGATTTCGACGTGCCTTCGCCCCGAAAGGATGTGTTGATGAGCGTATCCAACGATGTATTGAAAGCCTACATCGGCACATCGGTGAAGCTGCGCTACCGGTGTTCGAACGAGAGCTATGACCCGGATAACTCCAAGCCGATCACGTTGAAAATCGTACCCTAAGGCCATGGTACGAGCTGCGCGCCAATCCATTCCTGTAAAGGAAACCATCATGAAAACGTCGAGACAACTGGAAAAACCTTACTTCTCACATGCCACAGAGGGTGTGGTTGACGTACCCAAACTCCCCGACCCTGCGAAGGCAGAGGTTCGACAATACGAAAACCATCGGGCAGGCGACGAGGTTAGATTCACCGTGACGACCAGCACCGGTAATACCTGGACTGACAGTGTTGCTTTAACCGCTGACCAGCGCTTCCCACTGGGCTTCGCAATTCCAAAATCGACGTTCGAGAAAGGGCTGACGGCTGGAGCGACAGCCAAAATGCAGTACACCGTTATTAACTACAATACTGGCAACCCAACACGCTCTGAAATCCTGGAGCTTTCGTTGGTGCTGTAGGGGCTTTCTGCGTCCCCTTACGCCAGCCCCGTTGTGCGGGGAGCCGCTGAACCTGCTTATCGTTGGAGTTGACCATTGCGTTGTCCTCTTGCCCCATCAATGGGGAGGCGCGTTCATTCGCACCGCCAGTCAAGGGCAAATAGGGACAGCGATCGAACTGTCAGGACTGACAGTTGCGACGGTCGGTATCGTTCAACTTTCAGCTAGCCCTGCGCCTGGGCCTCTTCATGGGCCTGGCGCAACCGCTCGCGGCTGTTGGTCAGGTGCAAGCGCATCGCGGCACGGGCGGCGTCGGAGTCCTGGCGGGCGATGGCCTCGTAGATTTCCTCGTGCTCACGGCTCAGGCGGTCCATGTAGTGTTGCTGGTCGTCATGGGCCAGGCGCGCCGAGTTCACGCGGGTGCGCGGGATGATGCTGGTGCCCAGGTGGGTCATGATGTCGGTGAAATAACGGTTGCCGGTGGACAGGGCGATTTCCAGGTGGAAGGCGAAGTCCGAGGCCACCGCATCGGTGGCGTGGGCCGCGCTCTCGCTCAAGGCATCGAGGGCGGCGCGCATCGTTGCCAATTGCTCGTCGGTGCGACGCTGGGCGGCGAGCCCGGCCGACTCCACCTCCAGGCTGATGCGCAATTCCAGGATCGCCAGCACATCACGCAACGTGACCACCGTGGCCGGATCGATACGGAAACCGCTCGGGCTGGGCGTGTCCAGCACGAACGTGCCGATGCCATGGCGGGTTTCCACCTGGCCGGCCGCCTGCAAGCGGGAAATCGCCTCGCGAACCACGGTACGACTTACACCGTGGGCCTCCATGATCGCCGACTCGGTGGGCAGTTTATCGCCCCGCTTGAGCACGCCGTCGCGGATCTGCTCGGACAACACCGTCACCAGCTCCTGCGCCAGGCTGCGGCGCTTGCGGGGGAGGCGTGGTAAATCGATGGGGTTTTCCATGGGTCAGTGTCTCGGCAGGCGGCTAATGGTCATCATCATAGCGCAACGTGGTTGTACGATCACCGTCCTACCGTACAGCCCTCGTTGGGAATTGTCGTTGTGGCGAGGGGATTGTCCCCACCGGGGCGCGAAGCGCCCCTATCAAATCAAGCGCAACACCGTGGCGTATATAGGTAGAGCAAGGGCTGCTGCGCAGCCCGGCGGGGATAAATCCCCTCGCCACAGTAATGTTCGGCATGGTCATCAAGCGGTCACGGTGTGCTCCACCAGTTGGCCATTTTCGATGCGCACCTGTCGTGGGTGGAAACGTTTCAAACTGCTTCGGTGGCCGACGCTGACAATGCTCAATCCCGGCAACTGATCGATGAGCGCCTGGTACAGCGTCGCTTCGTCTTCCTCGTCCATGGCCGACGTGGCCTCGTCCATGTACAACCACAGCGGGGCATAGAGCAATGCCCGGGCAAAGGCCAGACGCTGCTGTTCACCCGGCGAGAGCATGCGCTGCCAGTGATTGCTTTCGTCCAGTCGAGAAACCAGGTGTGGCAGACGACAGGTTTCCAGCACCTGTGCATAACGCTCGTTGGGGTATACATCCCCGGGCTGTGGATAACTGAGCACTTCGCGCAGGCTGCCGATCGGCAGATAGGGTTTCTGCGGCAGGAACAGGTAACGCGCCGCCGGCAACAGGATGCGCCCGTGCCCGGTGGGCCACAGGTGTCCCATCGCCCGGAACAGCGTGGATTTACCGCTCCCGGAGCGGCCGCTGAGCATCACCCGCTCGCCGGGTTCGACGGTCATGGCGGCGTTGCTGAGCAGATGCCGACCGTCGGCCACATCCAGCCCCAGGTTCTCCACCTTCAGCAGGCTGCCCTGGTTCTCCACTTCGATGGCCGGCACCCGCTCTTCGTTGTCGCTCATGGCCTGGCGGAAGCTCAGCAGACGATCGCACGTGGCGCGCCACTCGGCGAGCTGGGCGTAGGCATCGATGAACCAGCTGAAATTCTCCTGCACATTGCCGAACGCCGAGTTGATCTGCATGAGCTCGCCCAGTTGGATCTTGCCGGCGAAGTAACGCGGTGCAGCAACCATGAATGGGAAGATGATCGCGATCTGACCATAGCCGGAAGTGAAGAAGGTCAGCCGCTTGGACACCCGCATGATGTCCCAGAAGTTATGCCAGACCAGGCCGAAACGCCCGCTCAGGCGTCGGTTCTCGTTGGGCTCGCCGTTATAGAGCGCAATGCTCTCGGCGTTTTCGCGCACCCGCACCATGGAAAAACGCAGGTCCGCCTCGAAGCGTTGCTGGTTGTTGTTCAAGCCGATCAGCCGGCGACCGATCAGGTGCGTCAGCCAGCTGCCCACCGCGGCATACACCAGGGCGCACCAGAACATGTAGCCAGGGATGGTGTAGCCGAACACTTCGATGCTGCCCGACACGCCCCACAAAATGATCGAGAACGACACCAGGCTGACCACGGTGCGCAGCAGGCCCAACCCCAGGCCCAGGGTGTTGGTGGTGAAACTGTTGAGGTCTTCGGAAATCCGCTGGTCCGGGTTGTCGGTATAGCCGCCCTGCTCCAGTCGGTAGTAATTCTTGTTGTTCAGCCAGCGGGCGAAATGCTGTTCGGTGAGCCAGGCCCGCCAACGGATGGTGAGCATCTGCGTCAGATATAGCCGGTATACCGCCCCCAGGATCGCCACGGCGGCAATGCCGCAGAAATACAGGATCAGTTGCCAGAATGCCGTGTCGTTCTTCTCTTGCAGGGCATTGTAGAAATCCTTGTACCAACTGTTGACCCACACCGAGATCGCCACGCTGAACAGCGACAGCGCGATGACGGCGATCAGCAGCGTCCAGGCCTTTCCCTTCTCCTCGCTACGCCAGTACGGAGTGGTCATTTGCCAGACACGACGGAAAAACTGTCCGCGCACCGCATCGTTGACCGCGGAATATTCAGCGTTCTGATTCATGGTTTAAAGCCCGATCAAAAGAATCGGGCCGATCATAGAGCATCGGCCCGATTTATCGCGAGAGGGAGAACATCCGTTCAGCGCTGGTTCAGCGGCGCACCGGACGCTTCTGCAATTTGCGCTGCAAGGTGCGCCGGTGCATGCCCAGGGCGCGAGCGGTGGCGGAGATATTGCCTTCGTGCTCGGTCAGCACCCGCTGGATGTGCTCCCATTGCAGGCGATCCACCGACATCGGGTTTTCCGGCACCAGGGTGTCGAGGTCGGCATGCTCGGACAGCAGCGCGGCCAGCACGTCATCGGCGTCCGCCGGCTTGCACAGGTAGTTGCAGGCGCCGCGCTTGATGGCTTCGACCGCCGTGGCGATGCTCGAATAGCCGGTGAGGATCACCACGCGCATTTCCGGGTCCAGCTCCAGCAGCTTGGGCAGCAGCACCAGGCCCGAGTCGCCGTCCATCTTCAGGTCCAGGGCCGCATAGTCCGGCAGGTCGGCCTGGGCGATGGCCAGGCCTTCTTCAGCGGAACCGGCGGTGCTGACGCGAAACCCGCGACGGGACATGGCGCGGGCCATGACGCGGGTGAACGTGGCGTCATCATCAACCAGCAACAGGTGCGGCAGCTCTTCGCCGTCGACTTGGATCTCGTCACTCATGTTCGTCTCCTCGGTCGGCACGGGGCAGGCGCAGCTCGGTGAGCGTGCCGCCTCCCTCATGGGGGTAGAGTTTCACCGAGCCGCCGGCGCGTGTCACGCTGGCTTTGCTCAAAAACAGGCCCAGGCCCAAACCTTTGCCCTTGGTGGTAAAGAATGGCTTGCCGATCTGTTCGGCAATCGCCAGCGGCACGCCGGCGCCGTGGTCGCGGATGCAGATGGTCATCTCGTAGGCGTTCCAGTCCAGCGCCACTTCCAGGTTGTCGGGACAGGCATCGGCGGCATTGTTCAACAGGTTCAGCAACGCCTGGGTCAGGTCCGGCGGCGGCGCCATGCGCGGTACCACGCCCTTGCCCAGGTGTTGCAAGCGATAACTGGCTTCCGGACGCATCAGGTGCCAGCGGTTCAGGGCCTCGTCGAGCCAGAAAGTCACCGCCTGCATGTCGATGTCCAACCGGCGGTTCGCCTCGGCGGCGCGCACCAGGTACTGCAGGGTTTCCTTGCAGAGCTTGACCTGGTCCTGCAGCACGCCGAGGTCGTCCTGCAGGGCCGGGTCGGGATGGTCCTGGCGCATTTCCTTGAGCAACACGCTCATGGTCGCCAGCGGTGTTCCCAGCTCATGGGCAGCGCCAGCCGCCTGGGTGGCCACGGCCAGCAGTTGTTCGTCCCGCAGGCCTTCTTCACGACGAATGGCCCGCAGCTCTTCCTGACGGCGCAGTTCTTCGGCCATGCGCGCGGCAAAAAACGTGATGACCGCCGCGGCCAGGGCGAAACTCAGCCACATGCCATAGATCTGCAGGTTTTCCCGGGCGATGGGGAAGGTTTCCAACGGATAGAAGCGCGCCAGCAGCAAGGTGTACAGCGCCAGGGCGATGCCGGAGAGAATCAGCGAATAACGCCACGGCAGGGTCACCGCGGCGATGGTCAGCGGCACCAGGTAATAGGACACGAACGGGTTGGTGGAACCGCCGGAGAAGTAGAGCAGCGCACTGTGGATAAACAGGTCGAAGGCCAGTTGCACCGCGTATTCCAACTCGGTCACCGGCCAGGACGTGCGCAGGCGGATGACCGTCAACACGCACAGCCCCATGGAACAGGCCAGGGTGATCCCCAGTTGCAGCCAGGGCAACGGCAGCAGGTCGAACCAGTAGGCAAGCCCTACCGAGCCGGCCTGGGCGGCCAGGACCAGGATCCGGATGAACGTCAGGCGCCAGAGGTTCTGGCGAGAGGCGGAAGTCATTTGCAAAGGGACGAGCATGAGCTCTCCTGATGAGCGCTCCAGGCGAATCGCACGGAGTATAACCAAGGCATGGGCGGCACAGACAGCTATGCGGCAAAGCGCCACAGCTTCGAAATGACACACTGCCCACTCTGGCAGGTATCTGTATAGAAGTTGTAACTGTGCGAACCCGCCCATAAAAGCTAGAGTCTTATCCTTCACGCAGGCCCGGACCTCACCCCTGCGCCTCATTCCAAGGAGCTTTCATGCACACGTTCAGTCGCCACGCCGCCCTGCTCGCCGTCAGCCTCGGCACCGTCGCCAGCCTGCCGGCCATGGCCGCCGACGAGCTTCACTACAACCAGATTTCCCTGCGCGCCGAAGCCAGCCAGGAAGTGGCCCGTGACCTGATGATCGTCACCCTCTACACCGAGGACCAGAACGCCGACCCGGCCAAGCTCGCCGCCGCCGTCAGCACGACGCTGAACAAGGCCATCGGCCAGGCCAAGCAGGTCAAGGACATCACCCTGCGCCAGGGCAGCCGCAACAGCTACCCGATCTACGACAGCAAAGGCCAGAAAATCACCGGCTGGCGCGAACGCGCCGAACTGCGCCTGGAAAGCGCCGACTTCGCCGCCCTGTCCAAGCTCACCGGCGAGTTGCTCACCGACATGAAAATGGGCGGCATGGACTTCGCCATCTCCACCGCCACCCGCCAGAGCAGCGAAGACGCCCTGCTCAAGGACGCGGTCAACGCCTTCAAGGCCCGCGCCCAACTGGCCACCGAGGCCTTGGGCGGCAAGGGTTACAAAATCGTCAACCTGAACCTCAACACCAACGGTTATCCACAACCCTTCATGCGCCCGCAAATGATGATGAAAGGCGCGTCCATGGATGCGGAGTCCGTGACGCCGGAAGTGGCACCCGGTACCAGTCAAGTGAGCATGACGGCGGATGGGGCGATTGAGGTGTTGATGCAGTAATCGATGGACTGACTGTGCCATCAGCCCAGAGAAGCCCTTGTGGCGAGGGGATTTATCCCGCTGGGCTGCAATCAGCCCCCCTGACACCGCAATGTGTCAGATGAATGGCAGCAGGGCCTCTGCAAGAGCTCCACCGCTCAAGGCACCACAAATACAAAAGCCCGCAACCGCGGGCTTTTTGTCGGGCATTACTTCGTGTAGTGGAAGCGACATGAAATGACTGTCAGCGTGTCATTCTCATAGGCGTAGACAAAGCGATGCTCTTTGTCGATACGGCGTGACCAATAGCCCGTTAAATCCCCTTTCAACGGTTCAGGTCGACCAACCCCCTTGAATGGGTCGCGAAGACAGGCCTCGATAAGCTCATCTACCGTCGCGTGTTTGGTTGGATCGTTTGCGTCCCAGTATTGGTAGTCTTCCCAACCGTCTGGCACAAATGCAATTACCACGTTCTCGCGGGCGTTAGCTTTGTTCTTCTGTTTCTGTTTTGCCGACATTTAAAGGAAGCTCCCTGGCAAAGGCTTTCCCGGCTTTGTGCAGCGCAACAGAACGGCGTAAGCGCGTGGCATTCGACTCTGTACCTAACAGATACATCGTCTCGGCCATAGAGTTGTAGTCCTCCAAGGAGAGGATCACTACATGATCACCACGCTGACGGGTGATGACCGTCGGCTCATGATCTCGGCATACATCGTCCATCGTCTGCTTCAGGGCGGCACGAGCCTGGCTGAAAGTTATTACATGCATCGTCTAATTCCCTCCTGAGGCCAGCTCAGGCGAAACCAGGACCGCCCTGGTGGTTTGAGAGTTTCCCGCGGAACAACAGCGGGGCACTTGTCTCCTCCGCTGAGAAGCGGAGTCCTTGAATCCACGCCGCAAGCGGGGGTATCAAGGTAAATCTGGCACTTGGCTAAACCTCGATGCCTTCTCAGTCGTCCAGCAAAAGCGATGACGGCCGAGCGCGCACATAGTACAACGTTCTGTACAATTTCAAAACTCTGCGCCGGACAACTCGACTCGTACGAAATGCCTTCAAGCACTGCACGGTATATCCAAATCCACCAGTCCCTCGCACTTTTGGCTATTTCCCCCGTCCCACCCCAACCGCTACCCTCAGGAAAATCGTCACCACCGCTAAGGGATTTCATGGACAGAACCACCTTCAAACCACTCCTACTCACCCTCGCCCTGATCGGCAGCATTCCAATGGCCCAGGCCGCCACCACCCTGGTCTACTGCTCCGAAGCCAGCCCCGCCGGATTCGACCCCAGCCAGTACACCAGCGGTACCGACTTCGACGCCTCGGCCGAAACCGTCTTCAACCGCCTCACCCAATTCAGACGCGGTGGCACCGAGGTGGAACCGGGGCTGGCGACAAGCTGGGAGGTGTCGGCCGACGGCCTGGCCTACACCTTCCACCTGCGCGAGGGCGTCAAGTTCCACACCACCGACTATTTCACCCCCACCCGCGAGTTCAACGCAGACGACGTGGTGTTCACCTTCCAGCGCCTGCTCGACCCGCAGCATCCGTTCCGCCAGGCCTACCCCACCGAGTCGCCGTACTTCACCGACATGGGCCTGAACACCACGATCAAGCGCGTCGAGAAAATCGACCAGCACACCGTACGCTTCGACTTGAACAACGTCGATGCGGCCTTCGTGCAGAACCTGGCGATGAGTTTCGCCTCGGTCCAGTCCGCCGAATACGCCGCGCAGCTATTGAAGGAAGGCAAGGCCGGCGACCTCAACCAGAAACCGGTCGGCACCGGCCCGTTCGTGTTCAAGCGCTACCAGAAGGACTCGCAGATCCGCTACGCCGGCAACAAGGCCTACTGGAAACCCGAGGATGTGAGGATCGACAACCTGATCTTCTCCATCACCCCCGACGCCGCCGTGCGCCTGCAGAAGCTCAAGCGCAACGAATGCCAGGTCAGCGGCTACCCGCGTCCGGCCGACATCGAAGTGATGGAACAGGACCCCAACCTGCAAGTGCTCAAGCAGCCGGGATTCAACCTGGGCTTCCTGGCCTACAACGTCACGCACCCGCCCCTGGACCAGCTCAAGGTCCGCCAGGCACTGGACATGGCCATCGATAAGCCGGCGATCATCAAGGCTGTCTACCAGGGCGCCGGCCAACTGGCGCAGAACGCCTTGCCGCCGGCGCAATGGTCGTTCGATCCGGCCATACGCGATGCGCCCCATGACGTGACCAAGGCCAAGGCGCTCCTCGAGGAGGCCGGGGTTGCGCCAGGTACTACCATCGATTTATGGGCGATGACGGTGCAGCGCGCCTCCAACCCCAACGCCCGGATGTCGGCGCAGATGATCCAACAGGATTGGGCCAGGATCGGCATCAAGGCCAACATCGTCAGCTATGAGTGGGGCGAGTACATCAAGCGCGCCAAGAACGGCGAGCACGACGCGATGATCTACGGCTGGACCGGCGACAACGGCGACCCCGACAACTGGCTGGGGGTGCTCTACAGTTGCGCGGCGGTCAAGGGCAGCAACTACGCCAAGTGGTGCGACCCGGCCTATGACCGCCTGGTCCAGCAAGCCAAGGTCTCCACCGACCGCCAGCGACGGATCGACCTGTATCGCCAGGCGCAGCAGATCCTCAAGCAACAGGTGCCCATCACCCCCATTGCCAACTCCACGGTGTTCCAACCGATAAACAAACAGGTGGTGGATTTCAAGCTCAGTCCGTTTGGCCTGACACCCTTCTACGGCGTGGGTTTGCACAAGTAAAACCCGCCCCGAACCGGTGCCCGGCCACGCCGCCGCGCACCGATAAAGGGCGCGTTTTGCACCGAAAAAACCCGCGCAAACGATCAACCGCGTCAGAAGTTACACAGATGCGACATTAAGGTACGTTCGTGCCACTGTTTCAGATTTGCAACCGCTCTGGATCTTGCATTGGGTATGGGGCCTGCATAAGTATCCGCAGGACGACTCACGAGGTCGCCCTCAAATCCAAAAATGACAACAAATCATGAGGCCAACATGCTTAAACACGCGGTCATTCCGTTTTTAGTCGGCGCCAGCTTATTAGCCAGCGCACCCTTCGCCCAAGCGGCGGCTAACCTGGTGTTCTGCTCCGAGGGCAGCCCGGCCGGTTTCGACCCGGGTCAATACACCACCGGAACCGACTTCGACGCCTCAGCCGAAACCATCTTCAACCGTCTGACCCAGTTCGAGCGTGGCGGTACCGCCGTGATCCCGGGCCTGGCGACCAAGTGGGACATTTCCGAAGATGGCCTGACCTACACCTTCCACCTGCGTGAAGGCGTCAAGTTCCATACGACCCCGTACTTCAAGCCGACCCGTACCTTCAACGCCGATGACGTGCTGTTCACCTTCAACCGCATGATCAGCAAGGACGATCCGTTCCGTAAGGCGTACCCGACCGAATTCCCGTACTTCACCGACATGGGCATGGACACCAACATCGCCAAGGTCGAGAAGCTGGACGACAAGACCGTCAGGTTCACCCTCAATGCCGTCGACGCTGCGTTCATCCAGAACATGGCCATGCACTTCGCCTCCATCCAGTCGGCCGAATACGCCGCCCAGCTGCTCAAGGAAGGCAAGCCCGCCGACATCAACCAGAAGCCCATCGGCACTGGTCCGTTCGTCTTCAAGAGCTACCAGAAAGACTCGAACATCCGCTTCACCGGCAACAAGGAATACTGGAACCCGGATGACGTGAAGATCGACAACCTGATCTTCGCCATCACCACCGACCCGTCGGTGCGTATCCAGAAGCTGAAGAAAAACGAATGCCAGGTCACCCTCTTCCCGCGTCCGGCCGATCTCAAGGCCATCCGTGAAGACAAGAACCTGAAGATGCCGGACCAACCGGGCTTCAACCTGGGCTACATCGCCTACAACGTGATGGACAAGATCAAGGGCAGCGACCAGCCCAACCCGATGGCCCAGCTGAAGGTGCGCCAGGCACTGGACATGGCCGTCAACAAGCAGCAGATCATCGATTCGGTGTACCAGGGCGCCGGCCAACTGGCCGTCAATGCCATGCCGCCTACCCAGTGGTCCTACGACACCACCATCAAGGATGCGCAGTACAACCCCGAGAAAGCCAAGGAACTGCTCAAGGAAGCGGGCATCAAGGAAGGCACCGAGATCACCCTGTGGGCGATGCCGGTCCAGCGCCCCTACAACCCGAACGCCAAGCTGATGGCCGAAATGCTGCAGTCCGACTGGGCCAAGATCGGCATCAAGGCCAAGATCGTGACCTACGAGTGGGGCGAGTACATCAAGCGTTCCAAGGGCGGCGAGAACGGCGCGATGCTGATCGGCTGGAGTGGCGACAACGGTGACCCGGACAACTGGCTCAACGTGCTGTTCGGTTGCGACTCGCTGCAGGGCAACAACTTCTCCAAGTGGTGCGACAAGAAGTTCGACGACATCGTCAAGCAGGCCAAGCGCACTTCGGACCAGTCCAAGCGCACCGAGCTGTACAAACAGGCACAACACATCCTCAAGGATGCGGTGCCGATGACACCTATCGCTCACTCTACGGTGTTCCAACCCATGCGCACCAATGTGCAGGACTTCAAGATCAGCCCGTTTGGCTTGAACTCCTTCTACGGTGTCAGCGTCGACAAATAAGGTATGCAACGGCGACGTTTCTTGACGTCGCCGTTGCTTTATCTGCCGAGACCCAGGAAATCGCCTACGTCCCTCAGGCCCTGTCCCAGGCTGCACTTTTGCAAGCCTGACAGCAAGACCAGGACTATCGCCCTTTCTTACAAGTCTTTCAGGCGTTACGCATTTACGACCCGGCTCGCGACTCATACCGTCGAATCCTGGTCGATCTGCCGGCACCTGTGTCATCGCTGCACGCAATGGAATGAACCCAGTGACCCGGCCCTTCGGAAGGTTGCCGCCTCACTGTCAAACACCCCGAACGAGAGAGGGAGCGTCATGCGCCATACCCTGGTTTTATCCGCATTGCTGAGTACCGGCCTGCTGGCCACGACATCCGCGGCCCTGGCCGCCAACGGCAGCCTGGTGTTCTGCTCCGAAGGCAGTCCCGCCGGCTTCGACACGGCGCAATACACCACCGCCACCGACAACGATGCCGCCGAACCGCTGTACAACCGCCTGGCCGAGTTTGAAAAGGGCGCGACCAATGTCGTCCCAGGCCTGGCGACGAGCTGGGACATTTCCGAAGACGGCTTGAAATACACCTTCCACCTGCGCGAAGGCGTGAAATTCCATACCACCGACTACTTCACCCCGACCCGGGATTTCAACGCCGACGACGTGGTGTTCACCTTCACCCGCATGCTCGATCCGCAGCACCCGTTCCGCAAGGCCTACCCCACCGAGTTCCCCTATTTCAACGGCATGAGCCTGAACAAGAACATCGCCAAGGTGGAAAAGACCGGGCCGTTGACGGTGGTCATGACCCTCAACAGCGTGGACGCCGCGTTCATCCAGAACATCGCCATGAGCTTCGCCTCGATCCTGTCGGCCGAGTACGCCGACCAGTTGCTCAAGAACGGCAAGCCGAGCGACATCAACCAGAAACCCATCGGCACCGGGCCTTTCGAGTTCAAGAGCTACCAGAAGGATTCCAACATCCGCTACGTGGCCAACAAGCAGTACTGGGCGCCGGAGCGGGTCAAGCTGAACAACCTGATCTTCTCCATCAACACCGACGCTTCGGTGCGGGTGCAGAAGCTCAAGGCCAACGAATGCCAGGTCACCCTGCATCCGCGCCCGGCCGACGTGCCGGCGCTGAAGAACGACCCCAAGCTGCAGTTGATCGAACGACCCGGCTTCAACCTTGGCTATATCGCCTATAACACTCGCCACAAACCGTTCGACCAGGTCGAAGTACGCCGGGCACTGGACATGGCGGTGAACAAGCAGGGCATCCTCAATGCCGTGTACCAGGGCGCGGGGCAACTGGCACAGAACGCCATGCCACCGACCCAGTGGTCCTACGACGACACCATCAAGGACGCGCCCTACAACCCGGAAAAAGCCAAGGAGCTGCTCAAGGCCGCCGGGGTCAAGGAAGGCACCGAAATCACCCTGTGGGCCATGCCCGTGCAGCGCCCCTACAACCCCAACGCCAAGCTGATGGCCGAGATGCTCCAGGCCGACTGGGCGAAGATCGGCTTGAAAGTGAAGATCGTCAGCTACGAATGGGGCGAGTACATCAAGCGCACCAAGAACGGCGAACACGACATCAGCCTGATCGGCTGGACGGGCGACAACGGGGACCCGGACAACTGGCTCGGCACGCTGTACAGCTGTGATGCCATCGGTGGCAACAACTACTCCATGTGGTGCGACCAGGACTACGACAAGCTGATCAAGCAGGCCAAGGTCGTCACCGACCGCGACCAGCGCACCGTGCTCTACAAACAGGCCCAGCAGTTGCTCAAGCAGCAAGTGCCGATCACCCCTGTCGCTCACTCGACGGTCAACCAGCCGTTGAGCGCCAAAGTCGAAGGATTCAAGGTCAGCCCCTTCGGGCGCAACGTGTTCTCCGGCGTCAGCCTGGCGCCATAACCCAACCATGCATTGGCGGGGGTCCCTTGCGGGACCCTCATGCAGCCGTTTTGCCTGAATTCGCCATTCAGACACCCAGCAAACGTTTGCGAACTGTGATGAGTTGTAAAACCAAAGCCGTATCACCAAAAAAGACCGGCGTTAAATAAAGAAAGAAAAAGGAGCTTCACAATGAAATTAAGCAGCAGCGCGTTACTGGCCCTGGCCATCAGCAGCGTTACCGCGACCGCCTATGCGGAGTCGCAGAGCCAGGCGGTCACTCCCGTGACCCTCAAGACCACCAGCGCGCAAAGTGAAGCCACTGGTTTCATCGAAGGGCAATCGGTGACCGGCACTACCCGTAACTGGTATGCCAACGAGCAGTTCAAGCGCGGTACGAAACTCACCTATCGCAAGAACGGCGAAGCCCGTGAGACCGACCGCCGCATCAACTGGGTACAAGGCACCATCGTCAAGTACAACTCCGGTTTCACCGAAGGTACCGTGGGCTTCAGCACCGAATTGGCGGCCTACAACGCCATCGCCCTGGACCAGGACCGCAAGGACCTGGCGTCCAACAACGGCGGTGCCCCGACCACCCGTCCTGGCGCCGGCAACAACCGTACGCTGACCCGTGAAGGCGGCGACGCCGTCGGCCAATGGAGCAAACTGGGCCTGGCCAACGTCAAGGCGCGCGTTTCCAATACCACCCTGACCGCCGGCCGCCAGAACTTCAGCAGCCCGATGGTCGACGTCATCGGCAACCGTGCACTGCCCTCCAGCTTCCAGGGTGTGAGCCTGCACAGTGAAGAGTTCGAGAACCTGGCTTTCGATATCGCCACCTTCGACCGTAACTCGCCACGTACCGAACAGAGCCAGCGCAAGTTCCGCTCCGAATACGGCGACAGCAGTGTCGAGACCGATCACGTCAACACCGCCGGTATCACCTACCAGCCACTGGCCAGCCTGAAGACCAGTCTCTGGGCAACCGAAGCCGAGGACATGTGGAACCAGTACTACTTTGGCGCCACCCATGAGCTGGGGGACAGCTCGGTGCTGAGCCTGACCACCGGCCTGAACTACTACAAGACCGTGGACTCGGGCAAAAGCAAGCTGGGCGAGATCGACAACGACACCTACTCCCTGTCGTTCGGACTGACCCACCAGGCCCACAGCCTGACGTTCTCCTACCAGGAAGTGAACGGCAACGAGTACTTCGACTACCTGCACGAGACCAACGGCATCTACCTGGCCAACTCCCTGCTGTCGGACTTCAACGGCCCGAACGAGAAATCCTTCCAGATCGCCTACGGCCTGAACATGGCCGAGTACGGCGTGCCTGGCCTGAAGTTCAACATCTACCAGGCGCGCGGCTGGGGTATCGACGGTACCCACTACAACAGCACCGGATATAGCGATGTGCGGGCGATGGACGGTGAACACCACTACGAATACGGCATCGGCGCGTCCTATGCCGTGCAGAGCGGCCCTCTGAAAGCCACTGCTATCCGAGCGACCTATACTGCCCACCGCGCCAGTGAAAACCAGGCCGACGGCAGCCTCAACGAGTTCCGCCTGGTCACCACCATCCCGTTCAACATTCTGTAAACCCTGCGCCGGGCGGTCGACTCACGAGGTCGGCCGCCCGGCTTTACCGTTACATCGATTGCAGAGGATTTGACGATGAACATGATTCCCCTACGCGCAGCCATCGCCGCCGCGTTGCTGAGTGTCGCCGTTGGCGCCACGGCCAAGCCCCTCGTGGTTTGCACAGAAGCCAGCCCGGAAGGCTTCGACATGGTCCAGTACACGACTGCAGTCACTGCCGACGCCGTGGCAGAAACCATTTTCAACCGCCTGGCCGACTTCAAGCCCGGCACCACCGAAGTGATTCCGGCCCTGGCCGAATCCTGGGACATCAGTGACGATGGCCTGACGTACACCTTCCACCTGCGCAAGGGCGTCAAGTTCCACACCACCGAATACTTCAAGCCGACCCGCGACATGAACGCCGACGACGTGGTCTGGAGTTTCCAGCGCCAGCTGGACCCGAACCACCCGTGGCACAAGCTGTCGAGCGTGGGCTTCCCCTACTTTGAAAGCATGGGTTTCAAAGAGCTGCTCAAAAGCGTCGAGAAAGTCGACGAACACACGGTCAAGTTCAGCCTGACCCGTCGCGAAGCGCCGTTCCTGGCCGACATCGCCATGGCCTTCTCCTCGATCTACCCGGCCGAATACGCCGATCAGTTGCTCAAGTCCGGCAAGACCGGCGATCTCAACAGCAAGCCGGTGGGCACCGGGCCGTTCGTCTTCCAGCGCTACAACAAGGATGCCCAGGTACGCTTCAAGGCCAACCCGGATTATTTCCGCGGCAAGCCGCCGGCCGATGCCCTGGTACTGGCCATCGCCACCGACAACAACGTCCGCCTGCAGAAACTCAAGGCCAACGAATGCCAGGTCGCGCTGTATCCCAAGCCCGATGACATTCCAAGCATCAAGAAAGACCCCAACCTGAAAGTCGATGAACTGGACGCCATGACCGTGTCCTACGTTGCCATGAACACCCAGCACAAGTACCTGAGCGACGTCCGGGTCCGCAAGGCCATCGACATCGCCTTCGACAAGGAAGCCTACGTCAATGCCCTGTTCGGCAAAGGCAACGCCACCGTCGGCGTCAACCCGTACCCGCCGACACTGCTGGGCTTCAATCATGAGCTGAAGAACCCGCCGCGGGACCTGGACAAGGCCCGCCAGTTGCTCAAGGAAGCCGGCGTGCCGGAAGGCACCGTGCTGACCCTGTTCACCCGCAACGGTGGCGGCCCGACCAACCCCAACCCGATGCTCGGCGCACAGATGATGCAGGCCGACCTGGCCAAGATCGGGCTCAAGGTGGACATCCGTGTGATGGAATGGGGCGAAATGCTCAAGCGCGCGAAAAACGGCGAGCACGACATGGTGTCCGCCGGATGGGCGGGCGACAACGGCGACCCGGATAACTTCCTGACGCCTATGCTCAGTTGCGAGGCGGCCAAGAACGGCGAAAACTACGCCCGCTGGTGCAACGAGAAATTCCAGGCGCTGATCGACCAGGCCCGCGCCACAGTGAACCCCGAAGAGCGGATCAAGCTCTATGAACAGGCCCAGGTGATTTTCAACCAGGACCAGCCATGGATCAGCATGGCCCACACCCGGATGTTCACGGCAATGCGCAAGAACGTAGAGGGCTACTCCATTAGCCCGCTCACCACCAATAACTTCGCCACCACCCAGGTGAAGTAGATAAGAAGATGCCCCGGCATCCCTGACCCCAGGGCTGCCGGGCACGCCTAACCGGCTGATGAGGTACACCTGAAGATGTTTAGTTTTATTGCCCGCCGACTGGGATTATTGATCCCCACGTTCTTCGGCATCACCTTGCTGACCTTCGCGTTGATTCGCATGATCCCCGGCGACCCCGTGGAAGTGATGATGGGCGAACGTCGGGTCGATCCCGAAATGCATGCTCAGGCAATGGAACGCCTTGGCCTGAACAAGCCGCTGTACGCCCAGTACCTGGACTACATCGGCAAACTGGCCCACGGCGATCTCGGCGAATCGCTGCGCACCCGTGAAAGCGTATGGACCGAGTTCAGCTCCCTGTTTCCCGCGACCCTGGAACTGTCCATGGCCGCCCTGTTGTTCGCCGGTATCCTGGGCCTGCTGGCCGGGGTGATCGCGGCACTCAAGCGAGGGTCCCTGTTCGACCATGGGGTGATGGGCGTCTCCCTGGCGGGTTATTCCATGCCGATCTTCTGGTGGGGCCTGATCCTGATCATGTTCTTCTCGGTGTCCCTGGGCTGGACCCCGGTGTCCGGACGGATCGACCTGCTCTACGACATCGAGCCGAAAACCGGCTTCATGCTGATCGACACCTTGCTGGCCGATGAGCCGGGCGCCTTCCTCGATGCCTTGCACCACCTGATCCTGCCGGCCATCGTGCTGGGCACCATTCCGCTGGCGGTGATCGCCCGGATGACCCGCTCCTCGATGCTGGAAGTGCTGCGCGAGGACTACATCCGTACCGCCCGGGCCAAAGGCCTTTCGCCGGCGCGCGTGGTATTCGTCCACGGCCTGCGCAACGCGCTGATCCCGGTACTGACCGTGGTCGGCCTGCAAGTCGGCACCCTGCTGGCCGGCGCGGTCCTGACCGAAACGATCTTCTCCTGGCCGGGCATCGGCAAGTGGCTGATCGAAGCCATCGGCGCCCGGGATTATCCCGTGGTGCAGAACGGCATCCTGTTAATCGCCTGCCTGGTGATTCTGGTCAACTTCGTCGTGGACATCCTCTACGGCTTTGCCAACCCACGTATCCGTCACCAGCGCTGAGATCAAATCAATGAGTACTCCAACTACCTCGGTAGCAGTCGATCAAAGCCTGCTGTACCCGTCCCCCTACAAAGAGTTCTGGCAGGCGTTTTCCCGCAACAAGGGCGCCGTGGCCGGGCTGATGTTCATGATCCTGGTGGTGTTCTGCGCGATCTTCGCGCCTTGGGTCGCCCCCCATGACCCGAGCGAGCAGTACCGCGACTTCCTGCTGACTCCGCCGGCCTGGCTCGAAGGCGGGCAGATCCAGTTCCTGCTGGGCACCGACGAACTGGGTCGCGACCTGCTGTCGCGCCTGATCCAGGGTTCGCGCCTGTCGCTGCTGATCGGTTTGTCGTCGGTGGTGATGTCGCTGATCCCGGGCATCCTGCTGGGGCTGTTCGCCGGGTTCTTCCCGCGGGTCCTCGGCCCGACCATCATGCGCCTGATGGACATCATGCTGGCCCTGCCTTCGCTGCTGCTGGCCGTGGCCATCGTCGCCATCCTCGGCCCAGGCCTGATCAACACCGTGATCGCCATCGCCATCGTTTCCCTGCCGTCCTACGTGCGCCTGACCCGCGCCGCGGTGATGGGCGAACTGAACCGCGACTACGTGACCGCCGCACGCCTGGCCGGTGCCGGCCTGCCGCGCCTGATGTTCATCACCGTGCTGCCCAACTGCATGGCGCCGCTGATCGTCCAGGCCACCCTGAGCTTCTCCTCGGCGATCCTCGACGCCGCCGCCCTGGGCTTCCTCGGCCTTGGCGTCCAGCCGCCCACCCCGGAGTGGGGCACCATGCTGGCTTCGGCCCGCGACTACATCGAACGCGCCTGGTGGGTGGTGAGCCTGCCCGGTTTGACCATTTTGCTCAGCGTGCTGGCAATCAACCTGATGGGCGACGGCCTGCGCGATGCGCTGGACCCGAAACTCAAGAATGCCGCCTGAGGAGATTCCCATGTCACTGCTAGAAATCAAGAATCTCAACGTCCGCTTCGGCGATGCCAACGCCGTTCCAGTGGTCGACGGCCTGGACCTGACCGTGGAAAAGGGTGAAGTGCTGGCCATCGTCGGCGAGTCGGGATCCGGCAAGTCCGTGACCATGATGGCGTTGATGGGTCTGATCGATCATCCCGGTATCGTCACGGCCGACGCGCTGAACTTCGACGGCAAGAACATGCTCAAGCTCAACAGCCGCCAGCGTCGGCAGATTGTCGGCAAGGACCTGGCGATGGTGTTCCAGGACCCGATGACCGCGCTCAACCCCAGCTATACCGTGGGTTTCCAGATCGAGGAAGTGCTGCGCCTGCACCTGAAGATGACCGGCAAGGCGGCCCGCAAGCGCGCCATCGAACTGCTGGAAAAAGTCGAGATCCCCGGCGCCGCCAACCGCATGGACGCCTACCCTCACCAACTGTCCGGTGGCATGAGCCAGCGCGTGGCGATTGCCATGGCCATCGCCGGCGAACCGAAGCTGCTGATCGCCGACGAACCCACCACCGCCCTGGACGTGACCATCCAGGCCCAGATCATGGACCTGCTGCTGGCGTTGCAGAAAGAGCAGAACATGGGTCTCGTGCTGATTACCCACGACCTAGCCGTGGTGGCCGAAACCGCCCAGCGCGTGTGCGTGATGTATGCCGGGCAGGCCGTGGAAGTGGGCAAGGTCCCGCAGTTGTTCGACATTCCCGCCCACCCGTACAGCGAAGCGTTGCTGGCGGCGATTCCGGAACACAGCATGGGTGCCGAGCGCCTGGCCACACTGCCGGGCATCGTCCCCGGTCGCTACGACCGTCCCCAGGGCTGCCTGCTGTCGCCGCGCTGTCCGTACGTGCAGGATAACTGCCGCCAGCAACGTCCCGCCCTCGACCCGAAAACCAACAGCCTCGCCCGCTGCTTCTACCCGTTGAACCAGGAGGTGGCGTGATGGCCGTCGTACTTACCGCCCGTGACCTGACCCGTCACTACGAAGTGTCCCGCGGCATGTTCAAGGGCCACGCCACCGTGCGCGCCCTCAATGGCGTGTCGTTCGAACTGGAGGCCGGCAAGACCCTGGCCGTGGTGGGCGAATCCGGTTGCGGCAAATCCACCCTCGCCCGGGCCCTGACGCTGATCGAGGAGCCGACCGCCGGTTCCCTGAAAATCGCCGGGCAGGAAGTGGCCGGCGCCAACAAGGCCGAGCGCAAGCAGTTGCGCAAGGACGTGCAGATGGTGTTCCAGAGCCCCTATGCGTCCCTCAACCCACGGCAGAAGATCGGCGATCAGCTGGCCGAGCCGTTGTTGATCAACACCAGCCTGTCGGCTTCCGAACGGCGGGAAAAAGTCCAGGCGATGATGAAGCAGGTGGGCCTGCGCCCCGAGCATTACCAGCGCTATCCGCACATGTTCTCCGGCGGCCAGCGCCAGCGCATCGCCCTGGCCCGCGCCATGATGCTGCAGCCTAAGGTACTGGTGGCGGACGAACCGACTTCGGCCCTGGACGTGTCGATCCAGGCCCAGGTGCTGAACCTGTTCATGGACCTGCAGCAGGAATTCAACACCGCCTATGTGTTCATTTCCCACAACCTGGCGGTGGTGCAGCACGTCGC
Source organism: Pseudomonas sp. NFACC32-1 (assembly GCF_900101215.1). Lineage (NCBI taxonomy): Bacteria > Pseudomonadati > Pseudomonadota > Gammaproteobacteria > Pseudomonadales > Pseudomonadaceae > Pseudomonas > Pseudomonas sp. NFACC32-1. Next base: position 66,437 of record NZ_FMUL01000004.1, on the reverse strand, counting down.
TGACGATGTGATGGTGATGTACCTCGGCCGTCCGGTGGAAATGGGCCCCAAGGAAGCCATCTACAGCCGCCCGCTGCACCCGTATACCCAGGCGCTGCTGTCGGCTACCCCGACCATCCATCCGGACCCGAACAAGCCGAAGATCAAGATCGTCGGCGAGCTGCCCAACCCGCTCAACCCGCCACCCGGCTGCGCCTTCCACAAGCGCTGCCCTTACGCCACCGAGCGCTGCAAGACCGAAGAGCCGGCCCTGCGCCTGCTGGATAACCGTCAGGTAGCGTGTCACTACGCCGAGCAGTTCCTCGGCGGTGCGGCATAAGAGCCTGATTGGAAGGGCGGTATTGTCTATCAATGACACACCGCCCTTGTGGCGAGGGGATTCATCCCCGTTGGGCTGCGCAGCCCCCCTGAAAACTGACCATTCAATGTTCCAGACAAAAATCATGTCTGAAGTTTTGGGGGCTGCTTTGCAGCCCAGCGGGGATGAATCCCCTCGCCACAGGGTTCAGGCCAAGGCAAACCGCTGACGCATGCTCTTACCCCAGGGCGATGCCCCAATGGCCTGCCCCTCTCCTTTAATCCACACAGCCTGCCCATCGAGATTGACTTCAAAATTGAACCCCAGCAGCACCTGCCATTGCGCTGAGTCGGACGACGTAAAATCCACCCGCTCCCGGGTAATGGAACCGCCCTGCCAGTCCATGGTTCGCTCTCCCGCGATCTCATAGTAGGCGCCCGCGCCTTCAATAGAAGGAAACCGATAGACCTTCGGCTCCCGACCGCGCTCGGGAATATAGAAGATCAGCTCTCTCTGACGCCCATCGCCGCCTCTCCAACTGGCCTGGATCACAAAATCCTCACTGCTCTCGTCAGCCATCAACGTGAGCGAAGTTGAATCAAACGCGACGCCGCCTACCCATCCCTTCAAGTATCCCATCGCTTGTGCTGATTGGTCGTTGATGCTCATTTTTCTGCTCTCCACTCCCAGCTGAATCGCATTCGAGTTATAAGAGCCAACCGCACAAGCGTCTACTGTCAGACCTGACAGTGAATGATGGGTTTACCCGGACGCACACATAAAAAACGCCCTGTTACCAGGGCGTTTTTTATTGAAAGCAGCGAACCGCGACGCCTGGATCAGGTCTGGCTATCGCCCTCTTCATCCGTATCGATGGACGAGTCGTCATCGTCCGTATCGCCGGATGTCCCTTCGTCATTCGTCGCGATCATCATCGCGCCCTGCGTCACCTGGCCATTGAGCGCCTGCTTGTCATGTTCATCGCACTCGGCCCAGGCGAGCGATGAACCGAGGGACAGCATCACCAGCACTTTCAATACGAACATCATGTGCAGAAACCTGTTCATAGCCGATTCCTCTTGTCTGAAATGAAGCCGTGACCCGACGGCATCCGGGATACCACTCCCCTAGAGGCTGGCTCCTAAGGATTAGGACGCGCAACCCGAGGCAGAATGCCCTGAACCTACAGACCACTTTCGAATAACGCTTATTTCCAAGCGTTATGCTGTGTAGCGGCCCGCAGGCCGGTCTCCCGACAGAATCAGGCTCAGCTCATGCCCATCCAGTTAGGCAGCACCAGGGAAATCCACGGCACATAGGTAATCAGGACCAGGAACGCCAGCAGAATCATCAACCAGGGCATGGCCGCCCGAATGGTGGCGGGCAGGGACATGCCGGTCACGGCCGACGTGACGAACAGGTTCAGCCCCACCGGCGGCGTGATCAAGCCGATTTCCAGGTTCACGACCATGATGATGCCCAGGTGGATCGGATCTATGCCCAGCTTCATGGCGATGGGAAACAGGATCGGTGCCAGGATCAGGATGATCGCCGAAGGCTCCATGAACGCACCGGCAATCAGCAGCACGATGTTCACCACCAGCAGGAACGTCACGGGGGTCAGGCCGGCATCGAGCACCCACGCGGTGATTTGCTGCGGCAATTGCTCGGTGGTCAGCACATGAGCGAAGAGCATGGCGTTGGCGATGATGAACATCAGCATGATGCTCAACTTGGCCGATTCCAGCAGCACCTTGGGCGTCTCGCGGAACGAGAGGTCCTTGTAGACGAACAATGCGATGAACGCCGAGTACACCGCAGCCACGGCGGCCGCCTCGGTCGGTGTGAACATTCCTGAATAGATCCCGCCAAGAATGATGACCATCAGCAACAGGCCCCAGATCGCCTGGCGCGCGGTGCTCAGCCACTCCCGCAGTGTCGCCCTGGGCATGGCCGGCAGGTTTTTCTTCACCGCGACGATGTAGATCGCCACCATCAATGCAAACCCCAGCAGCAGGCCTGGGACGACACCGGCCATGAACAGCTTGCCCACCGACGTTTCTGTCGCGGCGGCATAGACCACCATGACGATCGATGGCGGGATCAATATCCCCAGGGTGCCGGCATTGCACACGATGCCCGCACCAAACGCCTGTGGATAACCCGAGCGCACCATCCCCGCAATGGCGATGGAGCCAACCGCCGCCACGGTTGCCGGGCTGGAGCCCGAGAGTGCCGCAAACAGCATGCACGCCAGCACCGCCGCGATCGCCAGCCCGCCACGGATATGTCCGACGCAGGCGTTGGCGAAATCGATCAGCCTTCGTGCCACGCCGCCCGTGGTCATGAACGCACCCGCCAGCAGGAAGAATGGAATCGCCAGCAACGTATAGTGTTCGGACGTTTCGAACAGCTTGATCGCCAGCGAACGCACCGAGTCGGGGCTGAAGAAGATGATGGTCAGCGAACCGGCCAACCCCAACGAAATCGCAATGGGCACGCCGATGAACATCAGCACGAACAGCGCCACGAACAGGAAGGCAATGGTCATGGTCTGTCTTCCTCGTGTTCGGTCAGCTTGACGGCTTCGGCCGCTTCATCGGCCAGGCCCAGGCCCGTCTGGCGATTGCCCAGGATCCGGACAAGAATTTCGGCGAACCGGATGAACACCAGGGCGAAGCCGACCGGCACGATCAGGCCGATGTGCCATTGCATGATGCCGAAATGGCCCAGGTCCTCGGCGCCGATCTGGGCAATCATCAGGGTGTTGATCCATTCGAAGCTCGCCACCGCCAGCAACCCGGCGTAAGCGAGGCAGCACAGGCAAGCGATGACACCGATGAAGCGTTGCACCGGCTTGCTGGCCAGTTTCACCAACGCATCGACACCGATGTGCCCGGCGGTGCGGACACCGTAGGACAGCCCGAAAAAAATCAGCCAACCAAACAGTGCCTTGGTCAGGGACGTGCTCCAGGTCATGGCCTGAGCCATGGCCATGATGGAATCGCCCGTGGCGAACAGCAGCTCACTGGCGCCCGGCCAACGGTCACCCAGGCTGTAGAAGACGCTGTAGAGATTGTTGAGCACCACATAGACGAAGGTAACCAGCGTCATGGCGGCGAGGAGGAAGGCGATGAACCCTTCCTCGAAATGTTCCCAGGTGCGCCGAAGGGCGTTCATGGCGTGACCTCTGCTGTGGAAGACGACGACAGGCCGACGCTGCCGGACGGCAGCGCGGCCAACCAATCACTGGGCCTTGTTGGAGGCTTCGGCCGCCTTGATCAGGTCAGCGCCGATATCGCTTTCGAACTTTTTCCACACCGGCTTCATCTTGTCGCGCCATGCGTTGCGCTCTTGCGGGGTGAGCGTAATGATCTCGGTGGTCTTGGCGTCGAGGATGCGCTGCTTGTCGTGCTCGTTCAGTTGCGCCGCTTCCTTGTTCACGTGGGCAGTGACTTCGACCAGGATCTTGTCCAGCTCAGTGCGGATGTCAGCCGGCAGGTCGTTCCAGAACTTGGTGTTGGTGATCAGCATGTAGTCGAGTAAGCCGTGGTTGGACTCGGTGATGTACTTCTGCACTTCATGCATTTTCTGGCTGTAGATGTTCGAGTACGGGTTTTCCGCACCGTTGACCACACCGGTCTGCAACCCTTGGTACACCTCGGCAAAACTCATCTTGCGCGGGTTGGCATTGACGGCCTTGAACTGCTCCTCCAGAACAGCCGAAGCCTGTACCCTGAATTTCAGGCCACGCGCATCCTTGGGTTCGCGCAGCGGTTTGTTGGCCGACAACTGTTTCATCCCGTTGTGCCAATAAGCCAGACCCGTGATGTTCTTGCTCTCCATGGACTTGAGCAACTTCTGCCCCTCGGGGCTCAACTGAAAACGGTCCACCGCGGCAATGTCATCGAACAGGAACGGCAGGTCGAACAACTGCACCGTCTTGGTGTACTGCTCGAACTTGGCCAGCGAGGGCGCAATCATCTGCACGTCCCCCAACAGCAGGGCTTCCATTTCCTTGCCGTCGCCGAACAGCGAGGAGTTGGGGTAGACCTCCACCTTCACCTTGCCTGGCAGCCGCTCTTCCACGAGTTTCTTGAACATCAGCGCGCCTTGGCCTTTGGGCGTCTGCTCGGCGACCACATGGGAAAACTTGATGACCACCGGATCTGCGGCCATGACCGTGCTCAACGCACTGAGGGCCAACATGCAGACGAGCGCTTTCCATACAGGTTTGAACATGGCAGGACTTCCTCTTGGTTTTATTTTTTTCGTACGGCTCATTCAAAACGCGGTGCACGGCGAAACAATCTGAGTCTAGGCAGAAAAACGGCTTGCCGGAGGGCGATGAAGATTTTCAAACGGTTGGCGAACAAACGCCGCAGGGGAGGCAAGCCACGGAGGCAGGCCCCTATGACGCGCAGATTCGGATCTGATGGGATTTTTCGGCGATTCGACGGTATCGCCTGGATGACTTGGAATGGGGGAGCCAGGCCAGCCCCCCATTTTTTTGCCGCTTTGACGTTTAGTGATGCTCGCGGGTCGCGCGGAATTTCACATCCGGCCAGCGCTCTTCCATCAGCGCCAGGTTGACCCGGGTCGGTGCCAGGTAGGTCAGGTGACCGCCACCGTCCAATGCCAGGTTTTCCACGGCCTTGTTGGAAAATTCCTCGAGCTTCTTCTTGTCGCTGCAATCGACCCAGCGGGCCGAGTACACGGTGATCGGCTCATAGGAACATTCGACCTTGTATTCCTCTTTCAAGCGACTGGCGACCACATCGAACTGCAGCACACCCACGGCGCCGAGGATGATGTCGTTGCTGCGCTCCGGGAAGAACACCTGGGTGGCACCCTCTTCGGCCAGTTGCTGCAAGCCCTGGCGCAGCTGCTTGGACTTGAGCGGGTCCTTCAGGCGTACGCGGCGGAACAGCTCCGGGGCGAAGTGCGGGATGCCGGTGAAGCCCAGGGTTTCGCCTTCGGTGAAGGTGTCGCCGATCTGGATGGTGCCATGGTTGTGCAAACCGATGATGTCACCGGCGAAGGCTTCTTCCAGCTGCTCGCGTTCCGAGGAGAAGAAGGTCAGGGCGTCGCCGATGCGCACGTCCTTGCCGGTGCGCACGTGGCGCATCTTCATGCCTTTCTCGTATTTGCCCGAGCAGATGCGCATGAACGCGATACGGTCGCGGTGCTTGGGGTCCATGTTCGCCTGGATCTTGAAGATGAAGCCCGAGAACTTCTCCTCCACCGGTTCCACGGTGCGCTCGTTGGCAACCCGTGGCAGTGGACGCGGGGCCCAGTCCACCACGGCATCGAGCACATGGTCCACGCCGAAGTTGCCCAGGGCGGTGCCGAAGAACACCGGCGTCATCTGGCCGTCGATGAAGGCCTGCTGGTCGAATTCGTGGCAGGCGCCCTGCACCAGCTCCAGTTGCTCGATGAAGCGTTCGTACTCGTCCCCCAGGTGTGCGCGCGCCTCGTCGGAGTCCAGGCGTTCGATGATCTTGGTTTCAGTGCGCTCGTGGCCGTGACCGGCGGTGTAGACGATGATGTAGTCGCCAGCCAGGTGGTACACGCCCTTGAAGTCGCGGTAGCAGCCGATCGGCCAGGTGATCGGCGCCGCCTTGATCTTGAGCACCGCTTCGATCTCGTCGAGCAGCTCGATCGGATCACGGATGTCGCGGTCGAGCTTGTTGATGAAGCTGACGATCGGGGTATCGCGAAGGCGGCAGACGTCCATCAGGGCGATGGTCCGCGGCTCGACGCCCTTACCGCCGTCGAGGACCATCAGCGCCGAGTCCACCGCCGTCAGGGTGCGGTAGGTATCCTCGGAGAAGTCTTCGTGGCCCGGGGTGTCGAGCAGGTTGATCATGTGATCGCGATACGGGAACTGCATCACCGACGTGGTAATCGAGATACCCCGCTGCTTTTCCATCTCCATCCAGTCGGAGGTGGCATGACGGTCGGACTTGCGGGATTTCACCGTGCCGGCGACCGCAATGGCCTTGCCCATCAGCAAGAGCTTTTCGGTGATGGTGGTCTTACCCGCGTCGGGGTGGGAAATAATGGCGAAAGTGCGGCGTTTCGCGACTTCGGCGGCCTGTTTGGTCATGGGAAATCGCCTGGCAGGTGGTTCAAAAAAGGGCGGCGAGTATAGCCCAAAACCACTGCCCTGGACCACCGTACGTAAGGGCAGCCCCCGCCCGGACGCCCAATCTGCCGGAGCCCGACGACATCCCGGGAGGGAACCTTTTCGACAGCACGCACGTCCACTCCCCTGTTACGGCTTCGCCAGGGCCTGAAAAATCAGCACGTTAGCCTGGCGAGGCTGCGCTCATGGCTCCAATGACCTGCCGTTCGCCGGCATTGGCAGAGCCGCTTCTCGCGCCCCTTTTCCCGACACCCCTCATGGGGCTGCCGCCAGGGAAAGCGGGTGCCGACCGAAAGAAAAAGGAGTCCGCCTGTGGCTATCCGCTATGGCAAAGGGCTGACAGGAGGCGTGGTCGTCGTCGCGCTCCTGGCCCTGTTGGTCCACTGGATCGGCATCGATACGATCCAACATTATCGCGACGACTTGCTGTTCTATCTCCAGGCTCACCTGATGCTGGTCGTGGTTTCCATGCTGGCGGCCCTGGTCGTCGGCCTTCCCGCCGGCGTCGTCCTCAGCCGTCCCGCCATGGCCGGGCGCGCCGAGCGCTTCATGCAACTGTTCAACATCGGCAACACCGTGCCGCCCCTGGCCGTACTGGCCATCGCCCTGGGCATCCTGGGCATCGGCAGCGGGCCCGCCATCTTCGCCCTGTTCCTCGCCTCGCTGCTGCCCATCGTGCGCAACACCTATGAGGGTCTGAAGAACGTCCAGGGTTCTCTCAAGGAAGCCGCCACCGGCATCGGCATGACCCCGCGCCAGGTGCTGTGGAAAGTCGAGCTGCCCAACGCCGTGCCGATCATCGTCGGCGGCGTGCGCGTGGCACTGGCCATCAACGTCGGCACCGCACCGCTGGCCTTCCTGATCGGCGCCAACAGCCTCGGCAGCCTGATCTTCCCCGGCATCGCCTTGAACAACCAGCCGCAACTGCTGCTCGGCGCGGCCTGCACCGCCCTGTTGGCGCTGCTGCTCGACGGCCTGGTGACACTGGCCAGCCGCCTCTGGCTGGAACGCGGCCTGCGCCCGTCATAAACCGGGTTGGATAAAGGAATCGTGATGAAGAAGACAAGCTTGTTGCTGGGCTGCCTGCTGCTGTTCGCAGGGATAGCCCAGGGCGCGGAAAAACCACTGATCCGCCTCGGCGCCCGGGTGTTCACCGAACAGACCCTGCTGGCGGAAATTACTGCCCAGTACCTGCGCGCCAAAGGCTACGACGCGCAGATCACCGGCGGCCTGGGCAGCAACCTGGCCCGCAGCGCCCATGAGACCGGGCAACTGGACCTGCTTTGGGAATACACCGGGGTGTCACTGGTGTCCTACAACCATGTCACGGAAAAACTCGACAGCGCCCAGTCCTATTCCCGGGTGAAAGAACTCGATGCGAAAAAAGGCCTGGTCTGGCTTTCGCCGTCGAAATTCAGCAACACCTACGCACTGGCCTTGCCCGAGAAAGTCGCCCGGCAGTACCCGCAGATCAACAACATCAGTCAGCTCAACGCCGTGCTGCAGGCCGAAGCCGACGACAATCACCTGGTGGCGCTGGATACCGAATTCGCCAACCGCTCCGACGGTCTGGCGGGCATGGTGGAACAGTACGGCATGAACCTGACCCGCAAGAACATTCGGCAGATGGATGCGGGCCTGGTCTATACCGCGCTGCGCAACAGCCAGGTATTCGCCGGGCTGGTCTACACCACCGATGGCCGGCTGAACGCCTTCAAGCTGAAACTGCTGGAAGACGACAGGCACTACTTCCCCGACTACACCGCCGCGCCGGTGGTGCGCCAAGCCTTCCTTGACGCGCATCCGCAACTGGCTGCCCAGCTCAAGCCACTGGCCGAACTGTTCGATGACCAGACCATGCGCCAGCTCAACGCCCGTGTGGACGTCGACCACGAGAGCCCTTCCGCTGTCGCGGCCGATTTCCTGCGCCAACACCCAATCGACTGAGGAGGAAAAGTCATGGAATTATTGAACGCCTTTTCCCATCTCGACTGGCAACAGGTCCTGCACCTGACCTGGCAACACATCACCCTGGTCGGCATTGCCGTGACCCTGGCGATCGTCATCGGCGTACCGCTGGGCATTTTCATGACCCGTTTCCCTGCCCTCGCCGGCCCGTTGCAGGCCAGCGCCACCGTACTGCTGACGATTCCGTCGATTGCCCTGTTCGGCCTGCTGCTGCCGTTCTATTCCACTTTCGGCCAGGGCCTGGGACCGCTGCCGGCGATCACCGCAGTGTTCCTTTATTCCCTGTTGCCCATCATGCGCAACACCTACCTGGCCCTCACGGGCGTGGAGCCGGGCATCCGTGAAGCCGCCCGAGGCATCGGCATGACCTTTGGCCAGCGCCTGCGCATGGTCGAACTGCCCATCGCCGTGCCAGTGATCCTGGCCGGTGTGCGCACCGCCGTGGTCATGAACATCGGCGTCATGACCATCGCCGCCACCATCGGCGCCGGTGGCCTGGGCGTGCTCATCCTCGCTTCCATCAGCCGCAGCGACATGTCGATGCTGATCGTCGGCGCCGTGCTGGTCAGTCTCCTGGCCATCTTCGCCGACCTGCTCCTGCAATGGCTGCAACGCTCGCTGACAAGTAGGGGGTGTTCGCCGCAAATGACGGGCGCGCCGACGCCCCACAAAGCGCAAGACTAGGCGCGAGGAGAGAAGTTTGGTTTTTTCAAATGAACGACGAGCAACGACGGATTGCGCTTTGTGGGGCTCGGCTCCAACGCGCCCGTCATTTGCGGCGAACACCCCCTATACAGGACTCCTCAAATGATCGAACTTCAAAACCTCAGCAAAACCTTCAAGAGCAACGGCAAGGACGTCAAGGCCGTGGACTCGGTGAACCTGACCGTCAACGAAGGCGAGATCTGCGTGTTCCTCGGGCCGTCGGGCTGTGGCAAGAGCACCACCTTGAAGATGATCAATCGCCTGATCCCGCCCACCTCGGGCAAGGTATTGATCAACGGCGAAGACACCACCAACCTGGACGAAGTGACCCTGCGCCGCAACATCGGCTACGTGATCCAGCAGATCGGCCTGTTCCCGAACATGACCATCGAGGAAAACATCACCGTGGTCCCGCGCCTGCTGGGCTGGGACAAGCACAAATGTCACGACCGCGCCCGCGAGCTGATGAGCATGATCAAGCTCGAGCCCAAGCAGTACCTGCATCGTTATCCCCGTGAACTGTCGGGTGGCCAGCAGCAGCGGATCGGGGTGATCCGCGCCCTGGCGGCCGATGCGCCGTTGCTGCTGATGGACGAACCCTTCGGCGCGGTGGACCCGATCAACCGCGAGATGATCCAGAACGAGTTCTTCGAGATGCAGCGGGCACTGAACAAGACCGTGATCATGGTCAGCCACGACATCGACGAAGCCCTCAAGCTGGGGGACAAGATTGCGATCTTCCGTGCCGGCAAGCTGATCCAGTGCGATCACCCGGACACCCTGCTGGCACATCCGGCGGATGAGTTTGTCAGCAACTTCGTCGGCCAGGACAGCACCCTCAAGCGCCTGCTGCTGGTCAAGGCCGAGGACGCGGCGGACAACGCGCCGTCGGTCAGCCCGCAAACGCCGGTGGCCGAAGCGCTGGAGCTGATGGACGAGCACGACCGCCGCTACGTGGTGGTCACCTGTGCCCAGAACAAGGCCCTGGGTTATGTCCGACGTCGCGACCTGCATCGCCAGACCGGCACCTGCGCCCAGTTCCTGCGTGAGTTCAATGCCACGGCGGCGTATGACGAGCACCTGCGGATCCTGCTGTCGCGCATGTACGAGTTCAACCGCTCGTGGCTGCCGGTCATGGACGCCGAGCGGGTGTTCCTCGGAGAAGTGACCCAGGAATCCATCGCCGAGTACCTGAGTTCCGGTAAGTCCCGTGGGGGCAAGACCAGCATCGTTTCGCCGGCGGAGATTGCGCAGGTCTGATCACCCCAACGAACCCACAGTTTCCGGGGCGGTCACCAAAATGGTGTCTCTGCCCGAAACGCACCGATTATCCATCCAGCGGGAACATCAATCCGTCACACAGGTCGGTTACATCAGGAGCTGTCGCGCGCCGCACGACAGACGCGTGCAAAAACGCGACATTTTTAGTTGATCTCAGGCCCCTCACGCCCTAAAGTTCGCGCCGAACGTCCATGCTGGAAACGATCCATCCGGCTCAAGTACTGACGACGAGACAGCAAGGCCAAGGGAACATGCGTCCCATGGCCTTTTTGCTTTCGGCGACATGCCTTGGGAAGTAGGCGAACCAAAGTGGGGATACGGAGGACGTTCACGAGGGCTGCCAGCCCTCAAACCCATTGATCCTGATGTTTGCCAGTAGGAGTCCCAACGTATGTCGATCCAGGTCGAAGATTATTTCGCGCGCGAAACCTTTCAGAAAATGAAGGCTTTCGCCGACAAGCAGGAAACCCCGTTCGTAGTGATCGACACCGCGATGATCGCCCAGGCCTATGACGACCTGCGCGCCGGTTTCGAATTCGCCAAGGTCTACTACGCCGTCAAGGCCAACCCGGCGGTGGAAATCATCGACCTGCTCAAGGAAAAGGGTTCGAACTTCGACATCGCCTCGATCTACGAGCTGGACAAGGTCTTGAGCCGCGGTGTGGGACCCGAGCAGATCAGCTACGGCAACACCATCAAGAAATCCCGGGACATCCGCTACTTCTACGACAAGGGCGTGCGCCTGTACGCCACCGACTCCGAAGCCGACCTGCGCAACATCGCCAAGGCCGCGCCGGGCTCGAAAGTCTATGTCCGCATCCTCACCGAAGGCTCGACCACCGCAGACTGGCCGCTGTCGCGCAAGTTCGGTTGCCAGACCGACATGGCCATGGACCTGCTGATCCTGGCCCGTGACCTGGGCCTGGAACCGTACGGCATCTCGTTCCACGTCGGCTCGCAACAGCGCGATATCAGCGTCTGGGACGCGGCGATCGCCAAGGTCAAGGTGATCTTCGAGCGTCTGAAGGAAGAAGATGGCATCGTCCTGAAGCTGATCAACATGGGCGGTGGCTTCCCGGCCAACTACATCACCCGCACCAACAGCCTGGAAACCTATGCCGAGGAAATCATCCGCTTCCTCAAGGAAGACTTCGGCGAAGATCTGCCGGAAATCATCCTCGAGCCAGGCCGCTCGCTGATCGCCAACGCTGGCATCCTGGTGAGTGAAGTGGTGCTGGTGGCGCGCAAGTCCCGCACCGCGGTGGAGCGTTGGGTGTACACGGACGTGGGCAAGTTCTCCGGCCTGATCGAAACCATGGACGAAGCCATCAAGTTCCCGATCTGGACCGAGAAGAAAGGCGAGATGGAAGAAGTGGTCATCGCCGGCCCGACCTGCGACAGCGCCGATATCATGTACGAGAACTACAAGTATGGCCTGCCACTGAACCTGGCCATCGGCGACCGCCTGTACTGGCTCTCGACCGGTGCCTACACCACCAGCTACAGCGCCGTGGAATTCAATGGCTTCCCGCCGCTGAAGTCGTACTACGTATAACGCGTCGCTCGCCTGAGCTGAAAAAGCCCGTGACGGTTGTCACGGGCTTTTTTCATGCCTGCGATCCGGTCGATGTCCCCCCTGGCGCTCAAGCGCGAGCCGAATCTTCCAATACATCCAGCCGCGCCTGGTAGGCCTCGATGAGTGACTCCAGGCCGGGCAACCGGGCGCCCTGCAGGATGGGCGTGGCGCGGCGAAGGAAGTTCAGATTGCCGGCGTGCAGCGCACGCCACAACCACACCAGGCCCTCTTCGAACTGTCCTTGCGCCAACAGCACGCAACCGTGGCTGAACTGCCCACGAAAATCGCCGGCCTCGGCCGAACACCGGTACCAGTATGCTGCCGCCGACGGATCCGCCGGACAGTGGCGACCGTCTTCCAGATAACGCCCCAAGAGATTCATCGACTTGGCATGGCCCAACTCCGCGGCTCGCCGATAGAGGGCCAGGGCTTGAGCCTGGTCTTGCATCACGCCGCGCCCGGTGGCCAGCAGGTTGGCGTAGTTGTACATCGCCCAGTCCAACCCCGCCTCGGCGGCCAGGCGATAGTGCGCTGCGGCGGTGGCGGCATCGCTGGCGCACCCCCAACCGTGTTCATGACAGCGCCCCAGCATATTGCGCGCCATCAGGTGTCCGCGTCGGGCCGCGATGCCGAACCAGCGCACCGCCAGCGGTTGGTCTTGGGCGATGCCACGGCCGTCGAGCAGAATCTGCCCCAGCAAAGCCTGGGCATCGAGCACGCCCTGGCCGGCGGCGAGCAGAATCGCCTGGGCCGCTCGCGAAGGGCTGTCGTCGAGCATGGCAGCCCAGTCGTTAGCGTCGAGCACCTGCTGGCGGCGCAGACGCAAATCCATGCCCTATACCTCTACCCAGCGACGCAGCAGATTGTGGTAGGTGCCAGTCAGGCGGATCAGCGAGGGGTGGTCGGGCATGTCGCGGGTCAGCTCCTGGATCGCCCCGTCCATTTCGAAAAGCAACGCTCGCTGGCTGTCTTCGCGTACCAGGCTCTGGGTCCAGAAGAAGGAGGCATAACGCGCGCCGCGAGTGACCGGGTTGACCTTGTGCAGGCTGGTGCCTGGGTAAAGCACCATGTCCCCCGCCGGCAGCTTGACCCGCTGGGTGCCATAGGTGTCCTGGATTTCCAGCTCGCCGCCGTCGTAGTCCTGCGGATCACTGAAAAACAGCGTGGCGGAAAGATCGGTCCGGACCCGCTCGGCGCTGCCCTTGGGCTGACGCACCGCGTTGTCGATGTGAAAGTCGAAACTGCCGCCGGCGGTGTAGCAATTCACCAGCGGTGGAAACACTTTGTGGGGTATCGCCGCCGACATGAACAGAGGGTTCTGCCACAGCCGCTCGATCATGGCCGCGCCAATCTCCTTGGCCAGAGGATGGCCTTCGGGCAGTTGCAGATTGTGCTTGGCCTTGGCCGATTGATAGCCGGCGGTGATCTTTCCATCCGCCCACTCGGTGTGCTCCAGCGCCTCGCGGATGCGCTGCACTTCTTGTGGAGAAAACACGCCGGGAATGTGCAGCAACATGACATCGGGCCCTGTGGATAAAATTGGGCGCAAATGATAGTGATTCTTATTGACTGTGCACAACCCCCATGACGTATCAGAACTCAAAACCGTATGAAATCTGTGTAAATAAAATGTAAAGCCATCTCAAATAGCAATGTATCTCAATTGATATATAAAACCATTTACCCTATATTCCGCCGCCTCGAAACCCTGGGGAGGGGAATTTCATGTCGCGTCAATCGATACAATTACCAGCCAATTCGCCGCGTTTGCTGGCGTCCGCCATCGGCGTCGCCCTCAGTGCGACATCCGTGACACAAATGGTTCAAGCGGCACAAAACAACGATGAGCAGGCCCCGCGCGAGGCCATTTCCCTGGAAGCCACCAGCATCACCGGCGAGATTCAGGACAACACTTCCTATCAGGTCGAGAAAGCCTCGTCGCCCAAGTACACCGCCCCGCTAGTGGATACGCCGCGCTCGGTGACGGTCATCCCGCAGCAGGTCCTCAAGGACACCGGCGCGCTCAACATGCAGGACGCATTGCGCACAGTGCCGGGCATTACGTTCGGTGCCGGGGAAGGCGGCAACCCCCAGGGCGACCGTCCGTTCATCCGGGGTTTCGATGCCCAGGGCGACACTTACCTGGACGGCGTGCGCGACACCGGTTCGCAAAGCCGTGAAATCTTTGCCGTGGAGTCCATTGAAGTCAGCAAGGGCCCGAATTCGGCCATTGGCGGACGCGGCGCCGCAGGTGGCACCATCAACCTGGTGAGTAAAAAAGCGCACCTGGGGAATTCCTTCGACGGTGGCTTCACCTGGGGAACCGACCAGACCCAGCGCTATACCCTGGATGGCAACTACCAGTTCAGCGACACCGCCGCCGGCCGCCTGAACCTGATGAGCCACGAAAGCAACGTCGCCGGCCGCGACAAGATCAACTACGACCGCTGGGGCGTTGCCCCTTCGCTGGCGTTCGGCCTGGGCACCGACACCCGGGTCAACCTCGACTACTACCACTTGGAAAGCAATGATCTGCCGGATGCTGGCATCCCCTACTCCATGCCCGCATCGGGCAGGACGGCCGATCGCAACAAGTCCAATCCGGACAAGCCCAACGACGGCGGCGACAGCAGCAACTTCTACGGCCTGACCGACCGTGACATGCGCAAGACCCGGACCGACACGGCGACCTTCGCCATCGAGCACGACCTGAACGATGCGCTGACCGTCAAGAACACCCTGCGCCACGGCTCCAGCATGCAGGATTACATCCTGACCCAGCCCGACGACAGCAAGGGCAATGTCAACAACGGCAGCGTCTGGCGCCGGGCCAATACCCGGGTCAGCAATGTCGATACCACCACCAACCAGACCGACCTGTTCGGGGATTTCTACATCGCCGGTTTCAAGAACAGTTTCTCCACCGGCATCGAGCTGAGCCGCGAGAAAGGCGAGAAATCCTCCTATACCGTCAACACCGACACCGTGCCCGGCACGACTGCCGCGAACACCAACTGCACGCCATCGACGATCGGGGCACCGAGCGGCTACAACTGTACGTCGCTGTCCAACCCGAACCCGGACGATCCATGGAACGGCAGGATTGCCCGCAACTATGCCGGCACCGACACCACCAGCGTCACCCGTGCGATCTACGCATTCGACACCCTGGAGCTGTCACCGCAATGGCTGCTGAACATGGGCCTGCGCTACGACCACTTCGACACGAAATACAAAACCTACAACGCCGCCGGCACCACCACGTCCAAGGGCGATGACGTGAGCGAATTCGTCACCGGTCAGTTGGGCCTGGTGTGGAAACCCGCGGACAACGCCAGCCTCTATGTCTCCTACGCCACCTCGGCCACACCGCCGGGCAACATGGTTGGCGAAGGCCAGGAAGGCAATCCGCTGGGCGGTACGCCGGACCGCAACGGCAACCTGCTCAAGAGCGACATGGAGCCGGAAACCACCAAGAACTACGAGATCGGCACCAAGTGGGACCTGCTGGGCAGCCGCCTGTCGTTGACCGCCGCGGTGTTCCGCACCGAGAAGGAAAACGCGCGGGTCCAGGTCGATACCACCACGTACGAGAACGCTGGCAAGACCCGTGTCGATGGCATCGAGCTTTCGGCCAGCGGCAAGATCACGGATAAATGGCAGGTGTTCGCCGGCTACAGCTACCTGGACAGTGAACAGGTCGATGGTGGCCCCTTGAGCGTCACCGACGGCAACCAGCTACCCAACACGCCGAAAAACAGTGCCAGCGTCTGGACCACCTATGCGGTCACACCGAAGCTGACCCTCGGTGGCGGCGCCTTCTATGTCGACGACGTGTTCGGCAACGTCGCCAACACCACCATGGTCGATTCCTATGTGCGCTACGACGCCATGGCCAGCTACAAGGTCAGCAAGCACCTGGACCTGCAACTCAACGTGCAGAACCTGACGGACGAAACCTACTACGACAAGGCACTGGGCAACCACTTCGCCAACCAGGCAGCCGGACGGACCGCGTTGGTGAGCACCAACTTCCATTTCTGACCGGCAGCCATACGGCTCGTGGCGAGGCAGCCTGCTCTCGCCACATGTTTCCAACAGCCGGCCAACAGCGTGCCCGAGCCCCGTTCATACGAATGATCGGGGCTTTTATACGTGTTTATGAATGCTTCTCGATAACACACGGCATAATACGCGCCGTGATGAAACGTAATACATGAACAAGGCGAGCGATGTGTTGAAGAAAACCCTGTTCCAGTTGCACTGGTTCTTTGGCATCAGTGCCGGCCTGGTCCTGGCATTCATGGGCATTACCGGTGCGGCGGTGTCGTTCCAGGATGAGATCCTGAGGGCATTGAACCCCCATGTGCTGGTGGTCCCGAAACAGCCGGCCGGCGTCCTGCCGCCGGCCGAACTGGTGGAACAGATCGAAGCCGCCTCCGGCAAGACCGTGAACATGCTCTGGGTCGAGACCGACAGCGGCAATGCCGCGCGGGTGATCTTCACCGCCCCGCCCGGGGAAAAACGCGGGGCCATGCGTTATTTCAATCCCTACAACGCCCAGTTCATGGGCGACGTGGTGGGCCAGGACTTCTTTGTCCTGGTGCTCAAGCTGCATCGCATCCTGGCCCTGGATGACGTGGGCCGGCAGATCACCGGGGCGTGCACGCTGATCCTGGTGTTCTTCTGCCTGTCCGGGCTTTATCTGCGCTGGCCGAGGCAATGGAAGAACTGGCGCGCCTGGCTGACCCTCGACTGGGCGAAGAAAGGCCGCGGCTTCAATTGGGACCTGCACTCGGTGGCCGGCACCTGGTGCCTGGTGTTCTACCTGCTGGCCGCCCTGACCGGCCTGACCTGGTCGTACGAGTGGTACAACAAAGGCGTGACACGTCTGCTCTCCGACTCACCCAAGGACGAAAGGGTGCGCAACCGGGGGCCGGCACCGGAAGGCCCGCCGCCGGTGGCCGACTACCGGGCCATGTGGAGCAGCATCTACAGCCTCGCAGGGCCGGACCTGTCCGCCTATAACGTACGCATGCCACCGGTGGCCGGGCAACCGGCGACGGTGTTCTACCTGCTGAAGAATTCGCCTCATGATCGCGCGTTGAACCAGATCATGCTCGACCCGGCCACCGGCGCCATCACCCGACACAGCCGCTACAGCGACAAGAGCCTCAAGGCACAACTGCTGACCAGCGTCTATGCCCTGCATGTCGGCAGTTATTTCGGCCTGCCCGGGCGGATCCTGGTGACGGTTGCCGCGCTGGCCATGCCACTGTTCTTCATTACCGGCTGGTTGCTGTACCTGGACCGTCGTCGCAAGAAACGCCAGGCCAGGCAGGCGCGCCAGGCGCTGTCCAGCCAGCACGGCGATGCGCCGGCCTGGCTGATCGGGTTCGCCAGCCAGAGCGGCTTCGCCGAACAACTGGCCTGGCAGACCGCCGGTCAACTCCA
Source organism: Pseudomonas sp. NFACC32-1 (assembly GCF_900101215.1). Classification (NCBI taxonomy): domain Bacteria; kingdom Pseudomonadati; phylum Pseudomonadota; class Gammaproteobacteria; order Pseudomonadales; family Pseudomonadaceae; genus Pseudomonas; species Pseudomonas sp. NFACC32-1. Next base: position 49,007 of record NZ_FMUL01000004.1, on the reverse strand, counting down.
GGCCGCCGGGGTGCCGGTGAATGTCCGGCCGCTGGCCGGCGTCAGCGAACAGGACCTGAGCCACTCCACCCATGCCTTGTTCGTGGTCAGTACCTTTGGCGACGGTGAAGGACCGGACAGCGCCCGTGGGTTCGAGCGCAAGGTGCTGGGCCAGACCCTGAGCCTGGAACGCCTGCACTACTCGGTGCTGGGCCTTGGGGATCGACAGTACGAGAACTTCTGTGGCTTCGCCCGGCGCCTGCACGCCTGGTTGGCCGAGCACGGCGGCAAGACGTTGTTCGCCCCGGTGGAAGTCGACAGCGGCGACCCGTACGCCCTGCGTCACTGGCAGCAGCAATTGGCCGAACTGACCGGCCAGGCGCCGGCCGATACCTGGAAAGCCCCCGACTTCGAAAACTGGACGTTGAACCAGCGCACTCTGCTCAACCCCGACAGCAGCGGCTCGGGCGTGTACCTGTTGGGGCTCACCGCCCCTGGCCCGAGCAGTTGGCTGGCCGGCGACCTGGTGCAGGTGTTGCCACGCAACGACCGCTGGGCCATCGAGCAGTTCCTCGATGGCCTGGGCATCGCCGGCAATGCCAAGGTGCAGGTCGACGGCCTGCCGCACAGCCTGGAACAGGCCCTGGCCACCCGTCAGTTGCCGGCCAACCGCGCTCACCTGGTGGGACTGCATGCCCAGGCCCTGTTCGATGCATTGGCGCCCCTGGCCATACGCGAATATTCCATCGCCTCGATCCCGGCCGATGGCTCGCTGGAGCTGATCGTACGCCAGGAACGCCACGCCGATGGCAGCCTGGGCATCGGCTCCGGCTGGCTCACCGAACACGCCCCGCTGGGCAGCGCCATCACCCTGCGCGTGCGCCGCAACAGCGGTTTCCATCTGCCGCCTCAGGGCGTACCGATGATTCTGCTGGGCAATGGCACGGGCCTGGCGGGCCTGCGCAGCCTGCTCAAGGCCCGGGTCGCCGAGGGCATGCAGCGCAATTGGTTGCTGTTTGGCGAACGCAACCGCGAACACGATTTCCACTGCCGCGACGAGTTGCAGGAATGGGTGACCTCCGGCGACCTGGAGCGCCTGGACCTGGCCTTTTCCCGGGATCAGGAACAGAAAATCTACGTCCAGGACCGCCTGCTGGAATCGGCCGCGCTGCTCAAGCAATGGATGGCCGACGGCGCGGTGATCTATGTCTGCGGCAGCTTGCAAGGCATGGCGTCAGGGGTGGATCACGTGCTCAACCTGGTGCTGGGCCGCGAGGACGTGGAACGGCTGATCGAGCAGGGGCGGTATCGGCGGGACGTCTACTGATCCTGGCCGCAACATCGACCCTGTGGGAGCGAGCTTGCTCGCGATAGCGCAGCTTCAGTCAACGCCTCATTGACTGACACACTGCCATCGCGAGCAAGCTCGCTCCCACAGGGGGCGTTGCATGGCTGACATTCAAACCGGCTGCAACTTCTTCTCGAACACCGCCACCCCTTGCAGATCCCGCAGCACCACGCTCATCTCCCCGCTCTGCCCGTCGATGTTCACCTCACCGAAGAACTGGTAGCCGGCGAACGGCGAGGTGTTCTGCGCTGGCGGGGCCTTCTGGAACACCACCTCGGGCCCGAAGGTCTTGTCCAGGGCGTTGGGTCCGAAGCTGCCAGCATTCAAGGGCCCGGCGACAAACTCCCAGAACGGCTCGAAGTCCTGGAATGCGGCCTGCTCCGGGTGGTAATGGTGGGCGGCGCAATAATGGACATCGGCGGTCAGCCAGACGTAGTTGCGCACTTGATGCTTGCGCAAGTAGCCGAGCAGCTCGGCGATTTCCACCTCGCGCCCCTGGGCCTGGCCCGGGTCACCATTGGCAACCGCCTCCCAGCGCGGTACACCGGGGCTGACCTCCCCGTCAGGCACACCCAGGCCGATGGGCATGTCGGCGGCGATGACTTTCCATTGGGCACGGGACTGCTTCAATTCGCGCTTGAGCCAGTTCAGCTGCTCGCGGCCAAGGAACGGTTTGGCTGCGCCCAGGTTGGCGTCGTTGGCTTCGCGGTAACTGCGCATGTCCAGCACGAAGACATCCAGCATCGGCCCATAGCCGAGCTTGCGGTAGATCCGCCCGCCGCCGTCGGCCTTCTGCAGGCGCATCGGCGCGTATTCCAGCCAGGCCTGCCGTGCACGCCCCACCAGGGTGTGGATGTCCTTGGTCTGGTAGCGCTCATCCAGCTGTTTACCGGGTGACCAGTTGTTCACCACTTCGTGGTCGTCCCATTGCCAGATCTGCGGCACCTCGGCATTGAAGCGCCGCAGGTTCTCGTCCATCAGGTTGTAACGATAGTTGCCACGGTATTCATCCAGGGTCTCGGCGACCTTGCTCTTGGCTTCGGTGGTGAGGTTGCGCCAGATACGACCGCCTTCGGTGGTGATCTGCGCCGGGACCGGACCGTCGGCATAGATGGTGTCGCCGCTGTGGATGAAAAAATCCGGCAGGCGCAGGCGCATGGCCTCGTAGATCCGCATGCCACCGATATCCGGGTTGATACCAAAGCCCTGGCCGACGGTATCGCCGCTCCAGACAAAGCGGATGTTGCGCTTGAATTGCGGCACGCTGCGCAAGTGACCGAGCCAGGGTTCGCTGGCAACGCCGTATTGGGCGTCTTCGAAACGCACGCGATAGAACACAGCCTGGTCGGGCGGCAATCCGCTGAGCTCCACCCGCGCCGTGAAATCGCTGCGGCTGTCCACCACAGGCGAAACGACCTGCCGGGGGTTGTGGAACCGGCTGCGGGTATCCCATTGCACCACCATCCGTGCCGGACGATCGCAACGGCTCCAGATCATCGCCCGGTCACCGCGCAAGTCGCCGGACTGCACGCCGTCGGTGATCAGCGGACGATCCTTCACCGAAGCGATCACTGCCGGTGCCAGCCCCGGCAATAACAACCCCGCCCCCACGGCTTGAATCACACGACGACGGCCCCGGTCGAATTCGCTCATGGTGTTCTCCCTTGAAATGGGAAAACTAAAGCATGGGTGTGTGAAGTGGGTGTGACAGGGAATTCATGCCCGCCCCAAAAGCAATGTGGGAGCTAGCGTGCTCGCGATGGCGGAGTGTCAGGCAACCCAGTTGTCCACCGATACACCGCTATCGCGAGCAAGCTCGCTCCCACAGGGGAATTTCATTGTTTCAAAGAAGCGATCAGGCCTTGGCCGGCTCCAACGTCATTTCCACCCCCTCAGGCCGCTTGAGCAACGCATACACCACCGCCGTCAGCAAGCTACCCGCCACGATCGCCAGCAGGTACAGCAGCGCATGATTGATGGCATTGGGGATCAGCATCACGAACAGACCGCCGTGGGGTGCCATGAGTTTGCAGCCGAAGTACATCGACAACGCACCGGTCAGCGCACCACCGGCAATGCTGGCCGGAATCACCCGCAACGGGTCCTTGGCGGCGAATGGAATGGCGCCTTCGGAGATGAAGCACAGCCCCAGCACCAGGGCCGCCTTGCCGGCCTCGCGTTCGGTCCGGGCGAACTTGCGCCGGGCGATGAAGGTGGCGATACCCAGGCCAATCGGCGGCACCATGCCGGCGGCCATGGTCGCGGCCATCGGTGCGTAACTCTGGGAAGCCAGCAGGCCCACCGAAAACGCGTAGGCGGCCTTGTTGATGGGCCCACCCAGGTCGATGCACATCATCGCGCCCAGCAGCACGCCCAGCAAAATGGCATTGGCGGTGCCCATGCTATCGAGGAAATGGGTCAGGGCATCCAGCATGCCCGCCACTGGCTTGCCCACCACGTAGATCATCACCAGGCCAGTGAACAGGCTCGCCAGCAGCGGGATGATCAGGATCGGCTTGAGCGCTTCCAGGCTCTGGGGCAGTCGGGCGTAGCGATTGATCGCCTTGGCCGCATAACCGGCCAGGAAACCGGCGATGATGCCGCCGATGAAGCCGGCCCCCAGGGTGCTTGCCAGCATTCCCCCGATCATTCCCGGCGCCAGGCCCGGACGGTCGGCGATGGAATAGGCGATGTAGCCGGCCAGCAGCGGCACCATCAGCTTGAACGCCGTGTCGCCGCCAATCTGCATCAGCGCGGCCGCCAGGGTGCCAGGCTCCTTGAAGGCCTCGATGCCGAACACGAACGACAAGGCGATCATCAAACCACCGGCCACCACCATCGGCAGCATGAACGATACGCCGGTCAGCAGGTGCTTGTAGGCGCCGGTCTTTTCCGACTTGGCCGGGGCGCTGGCGCCGCTCGAGGCGCTTTCCTGGCGACCTTCGACCAGCGCTTTGTTCAGCGTCGCTTCGGCCTGTTTCAAGGCCACGCCAGTGCTGCAACGATAGATCTTCTTGCCAGCAAACCGCTCGGTGGCGACTTCAATGTCGGTCGCCAGCAGCACCACGTCCGCTTCGGCGATGGCCTCGGCGCTCAACGGATTGCGCGCACCGACCGAGCCCTGGGTTTCCACCTGCAGGTCGTAGCCCAGTTTCGTCGCCGCCTGCTGCAAGGCTTCGGCGGCCATGAAGGTATGGGCAACGCCCGTTGGGCATGCGGTGATGGCAACCAGGCGCGGGGCACGCTCGGCCGACGCCGCCGGTTCTTGTGCGAACGCGTCGGCCTCGCCCAGAACCTCAGCTTCTACGGCGCCACGACGCAGCACCGCATCAACGTCCTGCAGGGCCTGGGCCGGTGTGCTGCGAAATACCCGCTTGCCGACGAATCGCGACAGATCCACCGGGCCGCTGGCAACCAGCAAGATCCATTCGGCGGCTTCAAGGGTCGCCGTCGACAACTGGCGTTCCGGATGGGTCGCGTCATGCACCTCGACGCGGGTGCTCCATCCCTGGCGCTGGGCCGCCGCGTCCAGCAGGCGGGCGCACAACACACTGGTGACCATGCCGTTCGGGCAGGCCGTCACAATGGCTAGTTTCATACTTGCGAACCCTCTTATTGTTCTGTCAGGGGGCGCACGCGCACGCCCTGTTCAAGCGACGCCAGCAACGCGGTGTCACGGATGCCGAAACCGATCTGCGTCACGGCCATGGCGGCGATGGCCGTGGCGGTGCGCAGGGTCTGCTCGGGGGTGTGCGCGCCCAGCAGGCCGTGGAGCATGCCCGCCAACAGCGAGTCCCCGGCGCCCACGGTGCTGGCGACGGTGACCCGGGGCGGCGAGGCATGTAGCGCCGATCCGGCACTGAACCAGTTCACCCCGTCGGCGCCATGGGAAATCACCACCTGCTCGACGCCCTGTGCGTGCAGGCGCTGCGCAGCCTCGACCTGGGCCGATTCGCTCACTACATCACACCCCAGCGCATCGGCCAGCTCCTCGGTGTTCGGCTTGATCAGCCAGGGGCCGGCCGCCAGTGCGACGCGCAAGGCTTCGCCGCTGGTGTCCAGGGCCACTTTCAGGCCGAGTGTCTTCAAGCGCGTGATCAGGGCTTGCAACCATTGCGGGCTGACCCCACGGGGCAAGCTGCCCGCCACCACCACGGCATCGTGACCGGGGGCGATCCGTTCCAGCCGCTCGAGCAATGCCTGTTGCGCGGCGTCATCGACCTTCGGGCCCGGACCGTTGAGGTCCGTGATGCGCCCATCCTGCTCGGCCAGCTTGATGTTGCTGCGGGTTTCACCGGGCACCCGGATAAAGGCATCGGTAAAGCCGCGCTGGGCGAACAGCGTCTCGAACGCCTGGGCGTTGTCTTCGCCGAGAAAACCGCTGACGGTCAGCGTATGCCCCAGGTCGGCCAGGACCTGGGCCACGTTCACGCCTTTACCGGCGGCGTGGCTGTGCATGGCATCGCTGCGGTTGACCTGCCCCGGCTCCAGACGCGCCAGTTCCACCGTGAGGTCGAGCGCCGGATTGAGGGTCAGGGTAAGAATCTTCGCCATTACAGCGCCTCCACTAATGTGCGCACGTCATTGGCGCTGCCCACGGCCAGCGCCTCCTGGGCGAGGGCCTTGGCCTGTTCGAGGGTCAATTCGCGTACCCGTGCCTTGACCTCGGCGATGCTACGGGCTGAAACACTCAGTTCGTCCACACCCAGGCCTACCAGCACCGGCACCGCCAGCGGGTCGGCCGCCAGCTCACCGCACACACCGACCCACTTGCCGTGGGCATGCGCGGCGCGCACGGTGATGTCGATCAGTTGCAGCACCGCCGGGTGCAGGCCATCGGCCTGGGCCGAGAGGCTCGGGTGGCCACGGTCGATGGCCAGGGTGTACTGGGTCAGGTCGTTGGTGCCGACGCTGAAGAAATCCACTTCCTTGGCGAGTACCGGGGCCAGCAGCGCAGCGGACGGCACTTCGATCATGATCCCCAGCTGCAGGTCCGCCACAGGGATTTCCCGGCGCAGGCGCTCGGTCATGTCCCGGGCCTGGCGCCACTCTTCGACGCTGCCCACCATGGGAAACATGATCCGTAGCGGACGGTTGTCCGCCGAACGCAGCAAGGCCCGCAATTGCGCCTCCATGATCTGCGGACGCTGCAGGGTCAGACGAATGCCCCGTACGCCGAGGAAAGGGTTTTCCTCTTTGGCTATCGGCCAGTACGGCAGCGGCTTGTCGCCCCCCACATCGAGGGTGCGCACCACCAGTGGTCGACCGGCCAGGCCGTCGAGCACCTTGCGGTATTCGGCTTCCTGGATGGCCTCGTCCGGCGCCTGGGTGTGGGCCATGAAAATCAGCTCGGTGCGCAACAGGCCGATGCCCTCGGCGCCCTGCTCCACAGCGCTGGCGACCCCGGCGCTTTCGCCGATGTTGGCGAACACTTCCACCGCGTGGCCATCACGGGTCAATGCCGGTTGGTGACGCTGTTGGGCGGCGACCTTGAGGCGCTGTTCGCGGGTGTCGCGCTCCTCGACAGCGCGTTGCAAAGTGGCGGCGTCCGGATCGACATGCAGGCGGCCGCGCTGCCCGTCCAGCAACAATGGCGTGCCCGGCGCCAGCAGCAACACCGCGGCGCCGGCCCCCACCAGCGCCGGGATGCCCAGGGCACGGGCGACGATAGCGCTATGGGCAGTGGCGCCGCCCCGGGCGGTGAGGATCCCGGCCACGCGGCTCGGATCCAGACGAGCCACATCGGACGGCCCCACTTCGTCCATCACCAGGATGTACGGCTGCTCGGGTTCGTTCGGGGTTTCGACGCCACACAGTTGCGCCAGCACCCGACGGCCAACGTCCCGCAGGTCGGCGGCCCGCTCGGCCAGCAAGGCATCCTGCAAGGCCTCCTGCTCTTTGGCGGCGGCTTCGATCACGCCCATCCACGCCGCCTGCGCACTCTCGCCCAGCTTCAAGCGGGTGTCGACTTCGTCGGTCAGCTCCGGGTCGTCGAGCATTTCCTGGTGGGTGATGAAGATCTCGCGAACAGCCTTGGCCTTGGCGCGTTCGATCAGGCCCTGGATGTCGCGCCGCACCTGGCTCAAGGCGTTCTGCAGGCGCTCGCGCTCGATGGCCGCCGATTCACCGCGCAGCGGATAGTCGATGGCCTGCAGTACCTGGATATGGGCCGGGCCGATGGCGATGCCCGGGGCGGCGGCGACGGCCTGGATCAGGCTGCCGGATTCAGGCGCCAGCATGACGGTCGCGACCTCGGCCATCACGGTTTCCCGTGGCGCACTCGGTGGCGGCAACGGTTCGACCTCTTCGCCCAGGCCTTCTTCAATGGCCGCCAGCAGTGCCGGCAACGCATCGTTGGCAATGCTCGGTTCGGCAATGAACTCCAGGATCTGGCCGCGCCGGGCGCCCAGGCTCAGCAGCTTGCTCAGGCTCTTGGCCGACACGGCGCTGTCCTGGCCATCGACGATCCGCACGCGAATCTCGCCTTCGAAGCTCTTGGCCAGTTGCGCGAGGATCTTGGCCGGACGCGCATGCAAGCCATGGGCATTGGCCAGGCCGATGCGGGCGCTGGGCCAGTCGGCGGGCAACTCGCCGCCCAGCACTTCCAGTACCTTGCGACTGCTGGTGGCCCGCCCCAGTTCGTGGCCGCGCCCTTCGATCAACAACGCACACAGGCGTTCGAGCAGCGCCTGGTGCGCCTCGCCGAGACTGGCCAGGCAGAACAACCCGCTCAGGGGCTGGCCGAGATAACGGATGGGTTTGTCCGGCGTCACGAACGCCAGGCCCGGACGCTTGACCGTCTGTTCGCTGTGCAACCACCACAGGCCATCGCCCAGGGGCAGCGCATCGACTTGCTGCAAGACCCCGGCAAACCCATTGCTGACGCAATCGGCCTGGCGCAGCAGGCGGGCGCCACGCCAGACCAGTTCTTCGAAATCATCGGCCGACACACCCAGGCCGATCATCTGTGCGTCCAGGGCCAGTTCCTGTGGCGCCCCTTGCAGCAGCTTCAACAGCGCCTCGGCAGAACTGGCACGGCGCAGGGCCTGGCCCAGGTCGGTCTCGCCCAGGGCCCGGGTCAGCAATTGCAGCAAACGCAGGTGTTCGTCGGATTTGGCCGCGATGCCGATCGCCAGGTAGACGATCTGTCCATCGCCCCAATCCACCCCGTCGGGGAACTGCAGCAAGCGCACGCCCGTGGAGTGAACCAGGTCGCGGGTCTGCGGCGTACCGTGGGGAATGGCGATACCTTGGCCAAGAAAGGTCGAGCCCTGTGCTTCGCGGGCCTGCAAGCCGGCGAGATAACCTTCGGCCACCAGGCCATCGGCAACCAGTTTGTCAGCGAGCAATTGCAGCGCGGCGGCTTTATCCACAGCCGTCTGGGCCATGGATATCTGCTCTGGATTGAGCTCGAGCATGCTTTCTCCTTTTTGGCGTCCGGTGGTCGCCAGGTATTGTTTTGAATGAATCAGCTTAGGCTTTGTACCCTAACGCGACAGGACAGCATTTGGCGGGATCGCGGCAGAGTCGCCAAAATTTCTGTCAGCCTTGAAAATACGCTTGCTGAAACGTTTAATCTAGAAAGATTGGCACGTTACTCGATAATCTTTCATCCTTGAAGTGCAACTTGTCGAAAGCGTCCGTCACCCACAATCGGGTAGGATGGCTGCTCATTGTCGGGGCAACCTCGAAAAAACAAGGAAAACCGGGTTGAAACTCAGTGATATCGCCCAACTGGCCGGTGTGTCCGTCACCACCGCCAGTTATGTCATCAACGGCAAGGCCGAACAGCAACGCATCAGCAACGCGACCGTCGAGCGGGTGCGCGCGGTGGTCGAAGAACACGGCTTCACGCCCAACCCCCAGGCCGCCGGGCTGCGCAGCCGGCACACCCGTACCCTGGGCTTCATCCTGCCGGATCTGGAAAACCCCAGTTACGCCCGCATCGCCAAGCTGCTGGAACAAGGCGCCCGGGCCCAGGGCTATCAGTTGCTGATCGCCAGCTCCGACGACGCGCCCGACAGCGAGCGCCAGCTCTTGCAGCTGTTCCGCGCCCGCCGCTGCGATGCGCTGATCGTCGCCAGCTGCCTGCCCGCCGGCGATGACAGTTATCGCCAGCTGCAGGCCAAGGGCATCCCGATCATCGCCATCGACCGGGTAATGGAACCGGCCCACTTCTGCTCGGTGATCAGCGACGATCGCCAGGCCAGCCTGCAATTGACCCGCAGCCTGCTGGAAACACAGCCCCGGCAGATCGCGCTGATCGGCGCTCGCCCAGAGCTGAGCATCAGCCAGGAACGGGCCGCCGGTTTTCGCCAGGCACTGGCCGGGTTCGACGGCCAGGTATTGATCGAACACGGCGAGTCGTTCAGCCGGGAATGCGGTCGCCAGTTGATGGAGGAGTTGCTCGAACGCCTCGGTCACTTGCCCGATGCACTGATCACCACGTCCTACGTCCTGCTGCAAGGGGTGTTCGACGCCCTGCACGACTTCCCGCTCAAGGCGCGCCCGCTGCGCCTGGGTACGTTCGGCGACACACAACTGCTGGACTTCCTGCCACTGCCGGTCAACGCCATGTCCCAGCAACATCAACTGATTGCCGACAAGGCACTGGAACTGGCCCTGGCAGCCATCGAAAACGATGAATACCAGCCGGGTGTGCAAGCCATCGCGCGGACATTCAAACAGCGCATCCACCAGGGTTGAGCATTTCAGGGCCGGAACATGGAGCTGATCGACACCCACACCCACCTGGACTTTCCCGACTTCGACGCGGACCGGCCGGCGCTGCTGGCCAATAGCCGCGCGCTGGGCGTCCGGGAGATGGTGGTGCTGGGGGTGCATCGGGACAATTGGCAGCGCGTCTGGGACCTGGTGCAGAGCGACCCGGACCTGCACGCCGCGCTGGGCCTGCACCCGGTCTACCTGGACCAGCATCGCGCCGACGACGTGACGCAACTGCACGACTGGCTGGACCGCCTGGCCGGGCATCGGCAACTGTGCGCGGTAGGTGAAATCGGCCTGGATTACTACATCGAAACCCTCGACCGCGAGCGCCAGCAGACGCTGTTCGAGGCGCAGTTGCAACTGGCGGCGCAATTCCGCCTGCCGGCGCTGATCCATGTACGCCGCAGCCACGCCGCCGTGATCGCGACCCTCAAGCGCTTCGCCCTGGAACGCACAGGCATCATCCACGCCTTCGCCGGCAGCTACGAAGAGGCACGCGAATACATCAAGCTAGGCTTCAAGCTTGGCCTGGGCGGTGCCGCGACCTGGCCCCAGGCCCTGCGCATGCACCGCGTGCTGGCGAAACTGCCCCTGGACGCCGTCGTGCTGGAGACCGACTCACCGGACATGGCGCCGGCGATGTTCCCCGGTCAGCGCAACAGCCCTGCGCATCTACCGGCTATCTGCGAGGCACTGGCCGGGATCATGGCGGTGACGCCTGAGCGACTGGCCGAGGCCAGCACCGCCAACGCCCGCCAACTCTTCAACTGGTAAAACCTGTGGGCGCGAGCAGGCTCGCTCCCACAACGGTCTACACCCGAAACGCATTGATCAATTGCTTGAGCTGCACCACCTGGGCTGACAATGCCCGGCTGGCATCCTCGGTCTGGTGTGCACCTTCGGCGGTGCGTTCGCCGGCGCGGTTGATCTCGACGATGTTCTGGTCGATGTCATGGGCCACGGCCGTCTGCTGTTCCACGGCGGCGGCGATCTGCTGGTTCTGGTCGACGATCATGCCCACGGCGCCGAGGATATTTTCCAGGGCCTGCTGGACCTGTTCCGATTGGCCTACCGTGCCGCTGGCCATTTCATGACTGGTGCCCATGGCCCGGACCGCAGCCCCCACGCCGCCGTGCAGGCGACTGATCATCGCTTCGATTTCTTCGGTCGATTGCTGGGTGCGCTTGGCCAGCGTCCGCACTTCGTCGGCCACCACCGCGAAGCCGCGCCCCTGCTCACCGGCCCGGGCCGCTTCGATGGCGGCGTTGAGGGCCAGCAGGTTGGTCTGCTCGGCGATGCTCTTGATCACGTCCAGCACGCGGCTGATGGCCTGGCTGTCGGTCGCCAGTTGATTGATGACCTGTACCGACTGGTCGATCTCGCTGGCCAAGCGGGCAATGCTGCCCTGCTGGGATTCCACCAGGCCTCGGCCGCTGAGGGTTTCGTCGTTGACGCTGTGGGCGCTGCTGACCGCCGCCGCGGCACTGCGAGCCACTTCCTGGGCGGTGGCCGACATCTGGTTCATGGCCGTGGCCACCAGCTCGATCTGGCTCCGCTGGCCGGCAACCGCCTGGTTGCTGCGGGCCGAGACGGTTTCCACCTGCCCGGCCTGGCGCTCCACCTCGGCGACCGTGCGGCCCACCTGTTCGATCAGGTCGTGGATCTTCGCCACCGTGCCATTGAACACCGCGCCCAATTCGCCCAGCTCATCCTTGCTGCTGGCCACGAAGTTGACCGTCATGTCCCCGGCCGCCACCTTGTCCATCATCTGCCCCAGGCGCTGGAGCGTCGTACGGGTCGAGGCATAGAAGCCGGCGTACAGGTAGAAAATCAGCAGGAATACCGCCGCCAGCGCCACGGCTTGCAGCACCATGTGGCTGCGATTCTGCTCCAGGCGATGCTGCAGTTGGGCGCCGAGAAAGCCCAGGGTCGATTCGTTCAACCGGTAGGTCTGGGCCATCAGCCCACTGACCTGATCGTAGAAGGCCGACCAGGGTGCATCGAGGGTGTCGGCCATCACCACTTGTTCTTCGATCAGTTCCGCCGCTTGCCTGAGGGTGTTCTTGCTGCTGGCCGCCGGCTCGGCCAACGCCTGCCCGGCCGCCTTGCTCGAGCCCAGGGCGTCCTGCAATTTCAGATCGTATTCGCCCTGAAGCTTTTCGACCTGTGCCAGCCACTCGTCGAACCGGGTGCTCGACGAGGAGTTGAGAAACCCCAGCCCCAGGGATGACGCGCCCAACGCGCGGCCTTCACCCAGGATCTGGGTCACGTTGGGAGTCACAGCGGTGATCAGTTCGCTGAGTTGACGGATATCACCCTGCCCATCGCGGCTCAGGCCTGCCTGGCTGGCGATGATCTGGCTCAGCATTTGCGCGCTATTGAGCAGCTTGCCGATCAAGGCGCTTTTGCTTTGCAGGGAACTCTCGGCCTGCTGGGCCTTGAACGCAGCGACCATTTCGTCGCGCTTGGCAACGAAGGCCTCTGCCTGCTCGGGTTCCACGGCCATGGCGGTCATGCCCTGCAGGCGGGCGAGGACCTGTTGTTCGAGCGTGCCGATCTTCGCTTCCACATCGCCGGCCTTGCCGGATTGGCCCAGGCTGGCATTGATCTGCACCAGGTTGTTCAGGGTTTCCAGGTCGCGGCGCAGGCTCAGGCTGCTGCCCAGCAGGTCGAGGCTCTGCAACTCCACATGGGTGCCCTGCAATTCCCGATAGGACTCGCGCACCAGAAAGAAGTTGGTCACCAGCATCGGCACTAGAAACAACACACTGATCAGGCTGAACTTCATGCCAAAGCTCAGACGGTTCATCAGGGCGACGGCGGGCCAGAGCAAACTCTTCACAGGAAAGCCTCCCGGTAGTGTTTTTATTTTTATGAGCACGCGCACAGCGACAGCAGAAAGCCACCATTGGTGGTGCTGTCCCTGTATAGCCTAAATCGGAAGGAAGATTTGTAACTTAAGGTTAACGGGAACGATCGTGAGGCGATCCCGCGTGCCGGGGGCTTGCTGCAGCCGGCCTGCGAAGCAGATCCCGGGGCGCTTCAGGAAATGCCCACGCACGTTCGCGATTGCCCGCAACCGGGCGCAGGCAAGCCCTCGGGTCACAGGCCTGGCGGCGTGGTCTCGCGCCCGTCAGGCCAGTACGGTCCACACCGCAAACCCGGCGTACCAGAGCACCGCCGCACGCAGCAGCAACTCCCAGAGCCGATCCAGGTTATTGATGCCCTCGGGCCCTGCCAGGGGAGCGGAAATTTCCCCAGCCGCCAGGCCAACCTTATCGATCAGTTGCGCAGCACTGATGTTCCAGTTCAGCAGTTCATGCAGCATGATCCGGCTGACCCCGACGAAGTTGCCCACCAAGGCGAAACTGGCCGCCAGCAGCCGGACCGGCACCCAGTCGAAGGCATGGCGCAATTGCGCCGCCCGCTCCGCCACGCCAGGGTTCTGGCTATGTTCGGCAGCCAGCGCCAGCAAGCGATAACTCAGGGCCGCCACCGGCCCCAAGAGGAAGTACCAGAAGATCACCGCAAAAAAGCTCTGGTAGGCCTGCCACAGCAGATGGCCCTGGACCCTGCCCAGCAATTGCTCGCCATTGTTGGCTTCGATAGCCAGGTCGCGCTTGGCCACATGAGTCGCCGCCTGCAGGTCTTCGCGTCGCCAGGCATCGCGAAAGGGGCCCAGCTCGGCCAGCAGGTCACCGCGTCCCAGGCTGTAGATCACCACCAGCAGGTGCACCGGCAATGCCAGCAGACCATAGGCCACCGGCTCCAGCACCCACAGCAACAAGGCCAGCAACGCCACGGGGGCCAGTACCATCACTCCCAGCACCAGCCACGGCCGATTCACCCAGCGAGGGCTCGCTTCGATCCTGTTCAGCTCACGCAGCCATCCGCCGTCGCGCTGGATCCGCTGGCGCAAGGCCGAGAACTTCTCGATCCACACCGCCAGCAGCAACACCAGAAAACTCATTGTCCTTCCCCTTCTGTCAGGGCCGCACGGTAGCGTGCCCAGTCGAATGCCGGCCCCGGGTCAGTCTTGCGGCCCGGCGCAATGTCGCTGTGCCCGCAGATGCGCTCTACAGTGATCGAGCTGAACGCCGCCTGCAACTGCCGTGTCAGGTCCACCAGGGCGGCATATTGCGCGTCGGTGAAAGGCAGGTCGTCGGTGCCCTCCAGCTCGATGCCTATGGAGAAATCATTGCAGGTCTCCCGGCCTTCGAAGCACGAAACCCCGGCGTGCCACGCACGCTCTAGACAAGAGACGAACTGGGTTATGGCGCCATCACGCTCGATCAGGAAATGCGCGGAAACGCGCAGGTCGGCGATACCGGCAAAATAGGGATGTTCCGTGACATCCAGGCGATTCTGGAAAAATTCCTGGACCTTGCCCGTGGCGAACTGGGCAGGCGGCAAACTGATGTTATGGATCACCAGCAGGGAAATCTCGCCCTCGGGGCGCGCATTGAAGTTGGGCGACGGGCAATGACGCACGCCGTGGCACCAACCGCTCGCGGGGTCCAGCTGCATACAGGTTCCTTCGATGACGACGATCAATGCCGCCAGTATGCCGTGATCGGCCTCGCCAGCGCGATCACTTGCCGCGATTGAGTTGTCGCAGGTTGCCCAGCACGGATTCCAGGGCCCTGTCGAACAGCAGGGTGTCGTCCAGTACCCGTGCCGCTCCGCGACGGAACTCCAGGGCCAGGCTGGTACGGCTGTGCTCCTGCACCTTGAGCCCGGTGCGGTTGACGAAAACGTATTTGCCGGTGCTCTCGATGATCGCCGCCAGCTTGCAACGCAGGCTGTTGTCTTCATCCTCCTGGAATTCCACCCAGCTTCCCAGGCGCAACTGGTCGACCTGGCGCAGCCCTACGTCATCGGCCGGCAAGCGAACCGCCGCGCTGTCGGCTGGCGCCTTGTGCGGAGGCCGCAAGACAATTCTTTCCTTCACTTCGATCATTTCCGGCGAATCGGACGCCTGGGCCTGCTCCGTGGCCTGGCCCATGCGCTGCAGCGCCTGCACATGCAGGAGCTCCAACTCGCTGAAAAACTCGCTGGTGGCGAACGGATCGAACGCCGAACGGCTCAGGCCCTCGCGCAGCGCCTTGAGCAACTCCGGCACCATCGCCAGCAAGCGCAGGCCGGCATCGGATTCGTCGTGGTACTGGACGCTCCAGATCAGTTGCTCCAGGGTCAGGACATCGGCGCGCCACTCGGCGGACTCCTCGCCATGCTTGAAGCCGGTCAACAGCAGCACCTGGCTCCAGGCCTGCTGCACAAACTCCACCACGGCCAGGGGCAGGGTCTTGCCCAGCATCACCTGGTTCAATACGCCTTCGACCCGTAAACGCGCCAGCTCGGCCTTCGCCCGCCCCTCTTCGGCGTCACGAATGCGCTGTTCGAGCAGCTCACAGCGACGCCGCTCGTCGCTGGTAAAGGCCAGGAAATCCGCCAGCACTTCGGAAAAGATCGCCGGGTCATCGATGAAGTCGTTCAGCAAGCGCTGGACCACCTGTTCGATACGCACGTAGAGATTGTCCCGCTGATGATCGTCGCAATCGCCCCAGCCCATGGCTGCGTCGGCAATTTCATTGAGCAACCGTCGAGCCGGATGATTGCCGCGGCTGAAGAAACTCTTGTCCAGCACCGCCACCTTGAGCATCGGGATCTGCAGGCGGCCGATCAGCGCCTTGAGGGTCTCGGGCAGGTTATGGTCGTCGAGAATGAACTCGAACATCATCGAGATCAGGTTGATCACATCTTCATCAGCACCTTCGACCACCCGAGACTTGCCACTCTTGACGCTGACACGGGTGAGCAGTTGCTCGAGCTGGCTGCGCAGGTCGAACTCATCCTGCTGGGTGGGTGCTGGCACATACTGCTGCAGGTGGGACAGCAGACGCAGCAGGTCCCGAGTGGAAATCGGCTGGGCCGGCGCACTGGGCTCCAGGGTCGGCGCCACGCTGCCTCGCACCTGCGCCAGCAGCTTCTGCAACGCGGCGAACACCTCCTGCACGCTGTCATCGACTTCAGCGACCGTCGGCCTGGCTGCCCTTTCCGGCAAGGATCGGGTGGGCTCCTCGATGCGATCCGACGCCCGCCGGGAGGGCGAAATCTTGAGGTCCGGCAGAATGCCCGTGGCGGCCAGCAACTGGTTGGCCTCGGCATAGAGCTGGTCGCATTCGCTGAGCACATAACGCTCGAACAGCTTGAGCAGGATCAGCTTGACCTTGATTCCCACCCCCAGGTTGCGCCCGGCCTGCAGGAAGTTTTCACACAGCAGTGCGGGGCTCAGAGGATTCTGCGAATTGGCCATGGGCCGGGCCAGCAGCACGCTGAGGCGTGCCGTCAACTGATCCAGGGAAGCTCCGTCGCGGCTCAGCACCCGAGTGACCATGGCCTCCACCGCCAGGTGGCGCTCCAGGTCGTCGCGGCTCGATCGCGCCTGGGCCAGGGCCGGCGTCAACGTAGCCTGGGTCAGGTCGTACTGGGCCAGGCTGACGAACGCCTCGAAAAACTGCTCGATGAACTCGCGCTCGATGCTTTTGCGTTTCAGGCGCAAGTCGCGCATGGCTTCGAAGTACAGGTTCTGTTCGACATCGTTGCGCGCCCGGTCGGCCATTTCGAACAATGTGTCGTCGGCGTTATCGAACAACCCTTGCAAGCCCAGGCGCAGTTGCTGGGCGGCCTTGTCGCGGACCTGAAGCAGAATCACAGGCAAACGGGCGAGCGGCGAACGATTCGCCTGATCGGTAGAAACCTTGTGCAAAGGCACTACATTCCCGTCGTTGTGCATCCTGGCCTCCTGGAACGGTGTTCTTCGGTCGTAAACGTCAAAGCCATGACGTCAATCGAAAGGCGGATTATCTGGTAAAAGAACCCCGTCGCACCAGAGGACTCTGTGACCCAGCTCGAAATACATCGAAATAAGTGACCGGAAAATCGGGAAAATGTTGCGCGCAGGCGACCAAATGCAGGTCGCCAGCCCCAGGACGACATGACAATCAGGGGCGCCGTCGGGAAGGAACAATGCTTGTGGGACAGGACACTGGCCCTATAATCGGGCCACTTTGTCTGTGGAGCCCGTTATGCCGAACCTACGTCTCGCCGACCTGACCGCTGAAATCGAAGCCAATGTGCGCCGCGCGTTGCTCGAAGACGTCGGCAGCGGCGACATCACCGCGCAACTGATCCCCGCCGAACGCCTGGCCAAGGCCACCATCATTACCCGGGAAGCCGCGACCATCAGTGGCACCGCCTGGGTCGATGCCGTGTTCCGGCAACTGGATCCGCGCGTGGCGGTACATTGGCAGGTGCGCGACGGCGACCGGGTCAGCCCCGACCAGGCGCTGTTTCACCTCGAGGGCCCGGCCCGCTCGCTGCTGACCGGCGAACGCAGTGCGCTGAATTTCCTGCAGATGCTCTCGGGCGTGGCCACCCGGGCTCGCTACCTGGCGGACTTTGTCGCCGGCACCCAGGTCAAGCTGCTGGACACCCGCAAGACCTTGCCCGGGCTGCGCCTGGCCCAGAAGTACGCAGTGACCTGTGGCGGCTGCCACAACCACCGCATCGGCCTCTACGATGCCTTCCTGATCAAGGAAAACCACATCGCGGCCTGCGGCGGCATCACCCAGGCCATTGCCGCCGCCCACAAGATCGCACCGGGCAAACCGGTGGAGGTCGAGGTCGAAAGCCTGACGGAATTGAAGGAAGCCCTGGCGGCCGATGCCGACATCATCATGCTCGACGAACTGAGCCTGGACGACATGCGCGAGGCCGTACGCCTGAACGCCGGGAAGGCGAAGCTGGAGGCCAGCGGTGGCATCAACGAAAGTACCTTGCGTCCGATTGCCGAGACCGGCGTGGACTACATCTCGATCGGTGCAATGACCAAGGATGTGAAAGCCGTGGATCTGTCGATGCGACTGAGCCTTTGATACGAAAAAACGCCAGCCCCGAAGAGGCTGGCGTTTTTCTCAGACCACCAGATTATTCATCTCGCAGTACTCTTCCCACTCCACGCCCAACACCTCGGCCGCTTCCTTGTGCAGGGCCAGGCGCTGCGCCTCGAACTCCTCAGGCGTGCTGGTGTACTTGAGCGTCAGTTCCCAAGGCTGCAGCCCCTGGGCTTCGGCTTCGTCCTCGAACGCCCACTGGATCTGGTCTTTCTGATCGTCGGCGCTCAGGTCCTTGATTTCTTCCATTAACTGAGGCGTATCCAGGGCGTATTTGCGCAGGGCTTCTTCGTGTCTGGCTTCTTGCGTCAGTTCTTTAGCCGTCATGTCGTTCTCGCTGATCGGAGGAATGGGGATGGGTCTGGATCATCAAGGATCTCTCTGACGCAGAAAACCGTTAACAAGCCCGGTTTACCTGGCCTTCGGAACCATTCGGGGATCATCTGAAAACTGCTGGGCGATACACATGCAGCACGAATATAGGTTGTTTTACCGACGATTTACACGGCTCTTTACATCTATCCCACAAAAAAACCTGTGCAGAAGAAATCGAGCGGGCCCTGGAACATCTGTCAAAACAACCAGTCATAGCCATGTGCCATACCGGCAAATCACAAGGACCCCAGCGATGCGCAGCTTTGCGAAACGTTCGTCAATCCAACTGGCTACCGCAACTTTGCTGCTCGGCAGCCTGGCCCTGGCCGACATCGCTCACGCGGCGGTTGAAGTTTCTTCCAACGGGCCGTCTTACTCCGACGTCATTCCTGCCCTTCATCATGAGGCGTTTGATAAGTACACACTCGTCAGGACCAACATCAGCGCCAGTGCCTTGGAAAACCTGCCAAAAACCGTGAAGGACAATGCCGACGAACTGGAAAACCAGAAGCGCACCCTCGCCGAGCAGGCCCGCCAGATCGAGCAGCTCAAGCGCAACAGCGGCTCGAGCTCCACCTCCAGCAGCAGGGAGATTGACGATCTCAAGCGCACCATCAAGGAACAGGAACGCGAACTGAGCGACCTCGGCAAGCAAGTGGAGGAACTCAAGCGCAATGGCGGGTCCAGTGCGAGTGCGAGCAACAGCGAAATTTCCTCGCTGAAACAGGAACTCGGCAACCAGGATCGCGAGATGGATCAGCTCAAACGCACAGTCGAGGAATTGAGCCGGAAGGTGAAGTAGCGGAGGGATGATGGTGCCCGAGACAGGAATCGAACCTGCGACCTTCGCGTTACGAGTGCGCTGCTCTACCGGCTGAGCTACACGGGCGGTGGCTAAACCTAGCATCGTCGCCTGTGGCCAGGCAACCCGCGACAAAAGGATTTTCGCCACACAGCAAAACGCCCCGAACCAGTCGGGGCGTTTGCTTGTTCAGCGGTCAGGCGCGGGGGTGATTAAACGCCCGATGCCTTGGCTGCTGCGACGTCCTTGATGGACAGCTTGATACGGCCGCGGTTGTCCACGTCCAGTACCAGCACTTCCACTTCCTGGCCTTCCTTGAGGATGTCGGTCACTTTCTCGACGCGAGCATCGCTCAGCATGGAGATGTGAACCAGACCGTCCTTGCCCGGCAGGATGTTGACGAAGGCGCCGAAGTCGACGATGCGCTCGACCTTGCCGACGTAGATCTTGCCGATCTCGGCTTCGGCAGTGATGCCCAGGACGCGCTGGCGTGCAGCCTCTGCCGCTTCCTTGGTTTCGCCGAAGATCTTGATCGAACCGTCGTCCTCGATGTCGATCGAAGCCTTGGTTTCCTCGCAGATCGCACGGATGGTCGCGCCGCCTTTACCGATGACGTCACGGATCTTGTCGGTGTCGATCTTCATCGCGATCATGGTCGGAGCGTTTTCCGACAGTTCGGTACGGGACTGACCGATGACCTGGTTCATCTGACCGAGGATGTTCAGGCGCGCTTCCAGGGCCTGGCCCAGGGCGATCTCCATGATCTCTTCGGTGATGCCCTTGATCTTGATGTCCATCTGCAGCGCGGTCACGCCCTTGGCGGTACCGGCTACTTTGAAGTCCATGTCGCCCAGGTGGTCTTCGTCGCCCAGGATGTCGGTCAGGACGGCGAACTTCTCACCTTCCTTCACCAGGCCCATGGCGATACCGGCAACCGGCGCCTTCATCGGAACGCCTGCGTCCATCAGTGCCAGGGAAGCGCCGCAGACCGAAGCCATGGAGCTCGAACCGTTGGACTCGGTGATTTCCGAAACCACGCGGATGGTGTACGGGAACGAATCGGTGTCCGGCAGCATGGCCTGGACGGAACGGCGGGCCAGGCGGCCGTGACCGATTTCGCGACGACCGGCGCCACCCATGCGGCCACACTCGCCCACCGAGAACGGCGGGAAGTTGTAGTGCAGCATGAACGGGTCTTTCTTTTCGCCTTCCAGGGTGTCCAGCAGTTGCGCGTCACGGGCGGTGCCCAGGGTTGCAACGACCAGGGCCTGGGTTTCACCACGGGTGAACAACGCCGAACCGTGGGTCTTCGGCAGCACGCCGACTTCGATGTTCAGCGGACGTACGGTGCGGGTGTCGCGACCGTCGATACGTGGCTTGCCGTTGACGATGTTTTCGCGAACGGTGCGGTATTCGATTTCGCCGAAAGCCGCCTTGACGTCGCTGGCCGATGGCTGGCCTTCTTCGCCGGAGAACCGCGCCACTACCTGGTCACGCAGCTCGCCCAGGCGCGCATAACGGTCGGCCTTGATGGTGATGGTATAGGCCTGGGAAATCGCTTCGCCGAACTCGGCACGGATCGCGCCCAGCAGCTCGGTGGCTTCCGGTTGCGGCGCCCAGGTCCAGGTTGGCTTGGCAGCTTCGGCGGCCAGTTCCTTGACGGCGTTGATCACGACCTGGAACTCGTCATGGGCGAACAGTACGGCGCCCAGCATCTGGTCTTCGGTCAGTTCCTTGGCTTCGGATTCAACCATCAGCACGGCTTCGGAAGTACCGGCCACGACCATGTCCAGGCTCGATGCCTTCAGTTGCTCGTAGGTCGGGTTCAGCAGGTAGCCGGTGCTTTCGTGGAAGGCCACGCGGGCAGCGCCGATAGGACCGTCGAAAGGAATGCCGGAGATCGCCAGCGCGGCCGAGGTACCGATCATCGCAGCGATGTCCGGATCGGTTTTCTTGCTGGTGGAAACGACGGTGCAGACCACCTGCACTTCGTTCATGAAACCTTCAGGGAAAAGCGGACGGATCGGACGGTCGATCAGGCGGGAAGTCAGGGTTTCCTTCTCGGAAGGACGGCCTTCGCGCTTGAAGAAACCACCCGGGATCTTACCGGCGGCGTAGGTCTTTTCCTGATAGTGGACAGACAGAGGGAAGAAGCCCTTGCCTGGATCGGCCTGCTTGGCACCGACAACGGTCACCAATACGCTGACGTCGTCGTCAACGGTGACCAGCACTGCGCCGGATGCCTGACGGGCGATACGGCCAGTCTCGAGGGTAACGGTCGACTGACCGAACTGGAATTTCTTGATTACCGGGTTCACGGTGTCCTACCTTCTTTGTGGCTCTTGGGGAAACTTGTCTTCTTGCGAAATTCTTGGGCAGTGCCGGGAATCGGCCCAACGACTGTCCAGATAAAACTTGAGGCTGGGAGCCTGCCGGTCGCCGACGCGAACGCGGGCAACTGGCAGACAACCAACCTCATAGCGCAATCGCTGATTAGCGACGCAGGCCCAGGCGGCCGATCAAGGTGCTGTAACGATTGACGTCCTTGCCCTTGAGGTAGTCCAGCAGCTTGCGACGCTGGTTTACCATGCGGATCAGACCACGACGGGAGTGGTGATCTTTACCGTTGGCCTTGAAGTGACCTTGCAGTTTGTTGATGTTGGCGGTCAGCAGTGCAACTTGCACTTCTGGCGAACCAGTGTCACCAACAGCTTGCTGGTAGTCGGTCACGATCTGAGCTTTTTCTTCAACGCTGAGTGCCATGTGGCTTTCCTCTTGTTCAAGGTACCGTTTCCGAGGAAACCGCACCAACAGGCCAGGGACAGATCCCTGTATCTATAAATGAGTGATGACCGTGCCTGTTGACAGCCACACTCGCCCGCCTGCTGTTACACAGACGGGTTCCGGTCATTCCGACCGAATCAATCGACGTGGCGCAATGCGCCCGTCTTCGCTCACTTCACCGATACCGATGAAGCGACCGTTGTGATCCTGTACCCGTACCATGCCGAATTTCGGCGCGTCCGGGGCGCGTACCGGCTGGCCGTTGAGCCAGTAGAAAGCGCTGTGTTCGGAGAACTGCAGCAGCGGCCAATCCAGCAAGCCACTGTCCGATGGCATCAGGAAACGGTCCACCGCTTCGTTGCCACCTTCGGCATGTGCCGCTTCCAGCTCTTGCAACGTGACCGTCTGGGCCAGCGCGAAAGGACCGGCCTGGGTCCGTCGCAGTTCTGCCACGTACGCACCACAGCCGAGCTGCTCACCGATATCCTCCACCAGGGTACGGATATAGGTGCCTTTGCTGCAATCCACGGCAAGCCGGACAGTATTACCGTCAAAAGCCAGCAATTCCAAGCGCGCAATAGTAACAGAACGCGGTTCACGCTCCACTACTTCGCCTGCACGAGCCAGCTTGTACAGCGGCTGTCCGTCCCGCTTGAGCGCGGAGTACATCGGCGGTATCTGACTGATTTGCCCGCGGAAACGCGGCAGTACCGCTTCGATATCCGCCTGACCAACGGTCACCGGGCGCTCGCGCAAAACCTCGCCTTCGGCATCTGCCGTGGTGGTGGTCTTGCCCAGTTGCGCCAGGGTTTCATAGCCCTTGTCGGAATCGAGCAGGTACTGGGAGAACTTGGTCGCCTCGCCGAAGCACAACGGCAGCACGCCGGTGGCAAGCGGATCGAGGCTACCGGTATGTCCCGCCTTCTCGGCATTGAGCAACCAGCGAACCTTCTGCAATGCCGCGTTGGAGGTAAACCCCAGCGGTTTGTCGAGCAGGATGATGCCGCTCACGTTACGACGGATACGTTTGACCTGAGCCACCGGTTACTCCTTGGTGTCTTCGGGTTCAGCCGCGTGCTGACTGTCTTCAGCCACGGCGCGCTCGATCAGGGCCGACAGATGCGCCCCGCGCGCGACGCTTTCGTCGTAGTGGAAATGCAACTGTGGAACGCTGCGCAACTTCATTTCGCGGGCCAGCTGCATGCGTAGGAAACCGGCGGCCGAGTTGAGCACCTTGATGCTCTGGCCGATGTCTTCAGCATTGTCCTGGCCCATCACGGTGATGAAGATCTTCGCATGACCGACGTCACGACTGACTTCTACCGCGGTGATGGTCACCAGGCCGACACGTGGATCCTTGACTTCGCGACGGATCAACTGCGCCAGCTCACGCTGCATCTGGTCGCCGATGCGTTGGGTACGGCTATATTCTTTTGCCATGTCTTGTTACCTGTTACTGCCCCACGGTGAAACCCGCAAGGTCTGAAAGCGGCAAACGCCCGGCCTGGCAAAAAGCCGGACCGGGCGTTGCGTTTAGAGTCCGCCGGCGACGGCGCGCATGTGCATGCGGCCAGCCACCAGGGCTCTTGAAGTGCGCGAGTCAGAGGCTGCGAGCAACCTGGACCTTCTCGAAGACTTCGATCTTGTCGCCAACCTTGACGTCGTTGTAGCTCTTGACGCCAATACCGCATTCCATGCCGGCACGTACTTCGGAAGCGTCATCCTTGAAGCGACGCAGGGATTCCAGCTCGCCTTCGAAGATCACGATGTCTTCACGCAGTACACGGATCGGACGGTTACGGTGAACGACACCTTCGATCACCATGCAACCGGCGATCGCGCCGAACTTCGGCGAACGGAACACATCGCGTACTTCGGCCACGCCCAGGATGTTTTCCCGCACGTCGCTGCCCAGCATGCCGGTGAGGGCTTTCTTGACGTCTTCGATGATGTCGTAGATCACGTTGTAGTAACGCATATCCAGACCTTCCTGCTCGACGATCTTGCGAGCGCCGGCATCGGCACGCACGTTGAAGCCGAACAGTACAGCGTTGGAAGCCAGTGCCAGGTTGGCGTCGCTTTCGGTGATACCACCGACGCCGCCGCCGACCACACGCACCTGCACTTCGTCGTTGCCCAGGCCGTTCAATGCGCCCTGCAAGGCTTCCAGCGAGCCACGGACGTCGGACTTGAGGACGATGTTGAGCGTCTTCTTCTCTTCCTGGCCCATGCTTTCGAAGATGTTTTCCAGCTTGCCGGCGTGAGCGCGAGCCAATTTGACTTCGCGGAACTTGCCTTGACGGAACAGAGCCACTTCACGGGCTTTCTTCTCGTCGGCCACAACGCTCATCTCGTCGCCAGCGTCCGGGGTACCGTCCAGGCCGAGGATTTCGACCGGAATGGCCGGACCGGCCTCCTTGATGGCCTTGCCGTTCTCGTCGAGCATGGCACGCACACGGCCATAGTTCGAACCGACCAGCACCATGTCACCCTGACGCAGCGTACCGTCCTGAACCAGAACCGTTGCCACCGGACCGCGGCCCTTGTCCAGGCGCGATTCGACTACGACACCACGGCCAGGAGCCGATGGCGTGGCGGTCAGTTCGAGCACTTCAGCCTGCAGCAATACCGCTTCGAGCAACTCGTCGACGCCAGTACCCATCTTCGCGGAAACCGGGACGAATGGCGTGTCGCCACCCCAGTCTTCGGAGGTCACGCCGTGAACCGACAGTTCGCTGCGGATGCGATCGAGGTCGGCACCCGGCTTGTCGATCTTGTTCACCGCCACCACCAGCGGAACACCGGCCGCCTGGGCGTGCTGGACAGCCTCGACAGTCTGAGGCATCACGCCGTCGTCCGCCGCGACCACCAGGATCACGATGTCGGTCGCCTTGGCACCACGGGCACGCATTGCGGTAAACGCGGCGTGGCCCGGGGTATCGAGGAAGGTGACCATGCCACGTTCGGTTTCAACGTGGTACGCACCGATGTGCTGGGTAATGCCGCCGGCTTCGCCAGCCGCTACCTTGGCGCGACGGATGTAGTCGAGCAACGAGGTCTTACCGTGGTCGACGTGGCCCATGACGGTCACGACCGGTGCACGAGGAACCGCTTCACCTTCGAACTTCAGGGACTCGGCCAGGGAATCTTCCAGGGCGGTGTCGCTGATCAGGGTCACTTTGTGGCCCAGCTCTTCGGCAACCAGTTGGGCAGTTTCCTGGTCCAGTACCTGGTTGATGGTGGCCGGGGTACCCAGCTTGAACATGAACTTGATGATTTCAGCAGCCTTGACCGACATCTGCTGGGCCAGGTCGCCCACGGTGATGGTCTCGCCGATCTTCACTTCGCGCACGACAGGACCGGTAGGGCTCTGGAAACCGTGGGCGTTGCGCTTCTTCAGCTTGGCCTTGCCACGACCGCCGCGACGGAAGCCATCGCTTTCTTCGTCGGTGGTGCGTGGAGCAACCCGCGGGGCCGGTGCCTTTTCCTTGACCGACGCGCGATGAGGAGCATTCTTGCGCTCGCCATCACCACCACGACGGTTTTCGTCGGCACGCGACTTGTCCGGGCGACGCTGTTCGTCACGCTTGCGGGTATCCGCCACAGGGGCTGGAGCCGGAGCCAGTACCGGCGCGCTTTCACGCACAGGCTCGACAACCTCGGCAGGTTCCGCGACCGCTTCGACCGGAGCGGCTTGCTCCGCAGGAGGCTGGCGACGCGCTTCTTCTTCGGCGCGGCGCTTGGCTTCTTCTTCAGCCTTCTGGCGCGCAGCATTTTCCGCTGCACGACGTTCTTCCAGCTCGCGTTTGCGCTCGGCTTCGATTTCTTCCGGGCTGCGCTGCACGAAAACTTTCTTCTTGCGCACTTCTACGCTGATGCTCTTGCTACCGGCAACACGCAGGGTGCTGGTAGTTTTACGCTGCAGCGTGATCTTGCGCGGTTCTTCCACTTTTGCCTTGTGACTGCTCTTCAAGTGAGTCAGCAGGGACTGCTTCTCACTGTCGGTCACATGTTCCTCGGCGGCGGTGTGCGGCAGACCTGCCTCACGCATCTGCTGCAACAGGCGCTCTACCGGTGTTTTGACCTCATCGGCCAGTTGTTTCACCGTGACTTGCGTCATGCACTTCTCTCCTCAGGCCGCGCCTAATTACTCGAACCAGTGGGCTCGGGCGGCCATGATCAACTTGCCGGCACGATCATCGTCAATGCCGTCGATGTCGAGCAGATCGTCAATAGACTGCTCGGCCAGGTCTTCGCGGGTAATTACGCCGCGCACCGCCAGTTCCATCGCCAAATCCTTGTCCATACCCTCAAGCGAGAGCAGGTCTTCGGCCGGATGGGCGTCTGCCAGCTTTTCCTCAGTAGCGATGGCTTTGGTCAACAAACGATCCTTGGCCCGAGCGCGAAGCTCGGTGACGATATCTTCGTCAAAGCCATCGATGTTGAGCATCTCTTCCACCGGCACGTAGGCAATCTCTTCCAGGCTGGTAAAGCCTTCATCCACCAGCACCTGCGCCAACTCTTCATCGACTTCGAGCTCTTCGATGAAATTGCGCAGGATGTCGCCGGTTTCAGCTTGCTGTTTGGCCTGGATGTCCGATTCGGTCATCACGTTCAAGGTCCAGCCTGTCAGTTGGCTGGCCAGACGTACGTTCTGACCACCGCGACCGATGGCCTGGGCCAGATTGTCTGCGCCAACGGCGATGTCCATGGCATGGGCATCTTCGTCGACGATAATTGCCGCCACTTCGGCAGGCGACATGGCATTGATCACGAACTGGGCCGGGTTATCGTCCCACAGCACGATGTCCACGCGCTCGCCGCCCAACTCGCCGGATACGGCCTGGACACGCGAACCGCGCATGCCGATGCAGGCACCTTGCGGGTCGATACGCTTGTCCTTGGAACGGACCGCGATCTTGGCACGCGAGCCCGGATCCCGGGAGGCGCCCATGACTTCGATCAGGCCTTCGGCGATTTCCGGCACTTCGATGCGGAACAACTCGATCAGCATTTCCGGCGCGGTACGCGACAGGATCAACTGCGGGCCGCGGTTCTCGGTGCGGATTTCCTTGAGCAGCGCACGCAGACGCACCCCCACCCGGAAAGTCTCGCGGGAAATGATGTCTTCGCGAGCCAGCAGCGCCTCGGCATTGTTGCCCAGGTCGACGATCACGTTGTCGCGGGTAACCTTCTTCACGGTGCCGGAGATGATTTCACCCAGCTTCTCGCGATAGGCGTCGACGACTTGCGCACGCTCGGCTTCGCGAACTTTCTGCACAATGACCTGCTTGGCAGTCTGTGCAGCGATGCGACCGAACTCGATGGATTCGATCTTTTCCTCGACCACGTCACCCACCTTGGCGCCAGGATGCGTTTGCGCAACCTTGCTCGGCCAGGTTTCGATCGCCGGGTCATCCAGGTCGGCTTCCTCGACTACCGTCCAACGACGGAACGTCTCGTAGGCACCGGTGTGGCGATTGATCTCCACACGCAAGTCAACTTCGTCTTCAAACCGCTTCTTGGTAGCAGTGGCCAGAGCCAACTCCAGCGCTTCAAAAATCACGCCAGCCGGTACGCCCTTTTCATTGGATACCGACTCAACAACCAGCAGTACTTCTTTGCTCATCGTACGCCTCGCCTTTCGCAAGCCATTGGATCCGCGGGATCCGCAGTATCTGGCACGTATCAGTCAAAACTGGGAATAATGTTGGCCTTGTCGATCATATCGATCGGCAACAGGAACTCATGGTCATCTACCTGCACCACGACGTCCTGCTCTTCTACACCGCGCAGAAGGCCTTGAAAGTTGCGTCGTCCTTCAAAAGGCGAGCGCAGCTTGATCTTTACTTGTTCCCCGGCAAACGAGGCAAACTGTTCGAGAGTGAACAGAGGGCGCTCCATGCCAGGCGAGGAAACTTCAAGGGTGTATTCGCTGCTGATAGGATCTTCAACATCCAGTACACCGCTGATCTGACGGCTGACGATGGCACAGTCGTCCACCAGCACGCCGCCTTCCTTATCGATATAAACGCGCAACAGTGAGTGGCGACCTTGAGCCGAAAACTCAATACCCCAGCATTCATAGCCAAGGGCCACGACCACCGGGGCCAACAAGGCCTGCAACTGTTCTAGCTTGCTCGACACCTGAACCCCCTCGTGCATGTTTGTGCATGCTGTGCAAATAAAAAAAAATGGGCGAATCGCCCATCCCTGAAACGCCGTTGAACAGCGGCGTTGTAAAGTGTCCAGCTAACAAAAAGCCCCTTGGAAGGGGCCCTGAAACTGGTTGCGGGAGCCGGATTTGAACCGACGACCTTCGGGTTATGAGCCCGACGAGCTACCAGGCTGCTCCATCCCGCGACAAAGCTGGGGCAAAAGTATACGACCGATCCCTTATAGGGTCAATGTAACCTTCCACCTACAAGAAAGCCCGCAACTGCGGGCTCTCCTGTTCAATTGGTACCGAGAAGGGGACTCGAACCCCTACACCCTATGGGCACAACCACCTCAAGGTTGCGTGTCTACCAATTCCACCACCTCGGCAAATACAGCGCTTGAAACCTTCTTACTTCTGCTCTTGAGCTGGAGGCACGTCAGTCGCCGAGTTGGCCGACTTTTGCTCTTGAAGCACCGGGACATCATCAGAAGCCGGTTGTTGCTTTGGCACTTCCAGTACTGCCGGGTTTGGCAAACCTACTTGAGTCAGCTCTTGAGCTTTCTCTTTAGCAAAGTAACCTAACCCTAAGCTGGTCAAGAAGAAACCGGCGGCGAGTATAGCAGTAAACTTACTAAGAAAGGTAGAGGAACCTTGGCTTCCGAATACAGTATTTGAAGCACCTGCACCGAAAGACGCACCAGCATCCGCACCTTTACCCTGCTGCAGCAGTACGAGAGCAACTACACCCAGTGCACCCAGCAGATGAAAAACGACTACGACTGTTTCCAGCATTTTTTCAGTTTCCCGCGGCGCGACAGATCGCACCGAACTCATCTGCATTCAGGGACGCTCCACCAATGAGCCCCCCATCGATATCCGGCATGCCGAACAGTTCGGCCGCATTGGCCGCCTTCACGCTGCCGCCGTATAGAAGCCGCACACCTCGTGCCACTTCAGAATTCTCTTCCGCCAACTGCGCGCGGATGGCGGCGTGCACATCCTGCGCCTGTTGCGGCGAAGCCGTCAGCCCGGTACCAATGGCCCAGACAGGCTCGTAGGCAATGACTGCCTTTGCAAAAGCACCGACACCCAGGTCTTCGATGATGCTGCCGAGCTGACGCCCGACAACCTCAATGGTCCTGCCGGCCTCACGATGCGCGAGGGTTTCCCCTACGCACAACACCGGGATCAGACCACAGGCCTGAGCTGCAGCAAACTTGCGGATCAAGGTCTTGTCCTGCTCGCCCATGATCTGGCGACGCTCGGAATGCCCAACCAGGACCAGGGAGCAACCTGCATCCACCAACTGACTCGGCGCAATCTCGCCCGTCAACGCACCCTGCATGGATTCCACCGCAGAGTTCTGCGCGCCGACCGAGATCGACTTGCCTTTCAAGCCATCAACCACTTGGTTGATATACAAGCAAGGCGGGAATACCGCGACATCAACACCGCTTGGCAAGGCCAGATGACGAAGGCCGTTGATCAGCTCAGCGACGCTGGCGCGGGTACCGTGCATCTTCCAGTTACCAGCTACCATAGGGCGACGCATGCTGTACCTCGTCGGTCAAAGTGGGCGCAGATGTTACCCAACCGATTCATGACTGGCAAGCCGAATTCAGGCAGAAACTTCACTAACAAGCTTCGCCAGCTCTTCGGCATAACCGCGGACCTGTGCTTCATCCTCGCCTTCGACCATGACGCGCACCAGGGGCTCCGTACCGGACTTGCGCAGCAACACGCGCCCACGTCCCGCCATCGCCTGGGTCACGCGCTCGCTGGCCTGCTTGACCGTCTCATGCTCGAGCGGGTTCGCACCACCACCGAAACGCACATTGATCAGCACTTGCGGGCATTTGCGCAACGCTTGACGCGATTGGGCCAGACTTTCATTGCGCGCCTTGAGCGCCATCAACACCTGCAAGGCGGCGATGATCGCGTCGCCGGTCGTGGTGTGGTCGAAGCACACGATATGGCCGGAGTTTTCACCACCGATGACCCACTCGCGCTCCAGCAGCTCCGAAATGACATAACGGTCGCCGACGTTGGCTCGCACGAACGGGATATCCAGGTCCGCCAGGGCCAGCTCGAGCCCGAGATTGCTCATCAGAGTACCGACCACACCGCCCTTCAGCTTGCCGCGCTCATGCAGATCGCGAGCGATGATGAACAGCAGCTCGTCCCCATCCACGACCGTGCCGGTGTGATCGACCATCAGGACCCGATCGCCATCGCCATCGAAGGCGATCCCGATATCGGCCTGCTCTGCCAGGACCGCAGCCTGCAAGGCGTCGGTATGGGTGGAGCCACAGTTGTGGTTGATGTTCAGCCCGTTCGGCTGGGCAGAAAGCACCACGACATCGGCACCCAATTCGCGGAATACACTCGGTGCGACTTTATAGGTGGCGCCATGAGCGCAATCGACGACGACTTTCAGCCCGGAGAAGCTGGTACCGGTGGGCACGCTGCCCTTGCAGAATTCGATATAGCGACCCGATGCGTCGTTGATCCGCGATACCTTGCCGATCTTGCTCGACTCGACCACCGTCATCGGGGTATCCAGCAGCTCTTCGATCATCAGCTCGACTTCGTCCGGCAGCTTGGTGCCCTTGCCGGAGAAAAACTTGATGCCGTTGTCATCATGGGGATTATGAGAAGCACTGATGACGATACCCGCCTGCGCATGGAAGGTACGCGTCAGGTAGGCAATGGCCGGCGTCGGCATCGGCCCCAGCAGCATCACATCGGCACCCGCCGAGGTCAGACCAGCCTCAAGAGCCGACTCGAACATGTAGCCGGAAATGCGCGTGTCCTTGCCGACCAGCACCTTGCAGGCGCCCATCTTGCGGAACGCCATGCCAGCGGCCCAGCCGAGCTTGAGCATGAAATCAGGTGTAATGGGGTACTCGCCGACCCGACCACGAATGCCGTCGGTGCCAAAGTATTTCTTGCTCATAAGTGCTCCGTCATTCTTATTCGGCTGATTCCACCGCTGCGATCATCCGTACGATATCCATCGTTTCGGCCACATCATGCACCCGCAGCAGGCGCGCGCCTTTTGTAACAGCCAGGGCCGCGAGCGCAAGACCGCCATACAGGCGCTCTCCCACCGGTCGACCCAGGGCATTGCCTATCATGCTCTTTCGCGAGACGCCGACCAACAACGGCCGCCCCAGGGCATGCAATGCCTCCATGTGCTTGAACAGGCTCAGGTTGTGAGCCAAGGTCTTGGCAAAACCGAACCCGGGATCCAGCACGATCTTTTCGGCAGGGATACCCGCCGCGACGCACTGCTTCAGGCGTTCCGCGAGGAACTCGCCCACCTCCCGGGTCACGTCACCATAACGAGGATCGTCCTGCATGGTTCCGGGCTCGCCGAGCATATGCATCAGACACACCGGCAGGCCGGTAGCCGCCGCGGCATCCAGGGCTCCATCGCGCCGCAAGGCGCGGACGTCATTGATCAGCCCCGCCCCAAGTCGCGCGCTTTCGCGCATGACCGCCGGCGTGGACGTATCGACCGAAATTATGACATCAAGTTCGCGATGGATGCGTTCGACAATCGGCGCCACCCGCTCCAGCTCTTCGACGGGCGAGACGGCTCGTGCGCCCGGCCGGGTCGATTCGCCGCCAACATCGATCAGCGTCGCGCCGGCCGCCACCATGCCTTCGGCATGCCGCAGCGCAGCATCGAGCTGGCTGTATCGGCCACCATCGGAAAAGGAATCGGGGGTGACATTGAGAATGCCCATGACATGCACGCGGGCCAAATCAAGAACCCGGTTGCCGCAAAGCAACCGGGTCGAGGACTGTACAGAAGTCATTTCAAGCCTTAGACATCAGCAGCCGGACCACCGATCGGTGTTTCCGGGCGCTCGCCCTGTACCGCTGGAGGAGTACCTGGAGTACCGGTACCACCCGACCAGTCGCGAGGTTCACGAGGAGGACGGCCCGCCATGATGTCGTCGATCTGCTCGGCATCGATGGTTTCATATTTCATCAACGCATCGGCCATGGCATCGAGCTTGTCACGGTTGTCCGTAAGGATCTGCTTGGCGGTGCCGTAGCACTGGTCGATGATGCTGCGTACTTCGGAGTCGATCAGCTTAGCGGTATCACCCGAGAAACTGGCGTGCTGGCCGGTACCACCACGACCGAGGAACACCTCGCCCTCTTCTTCCGCATACATCAGAGGCCCCAGCTTTTCGGACAGGCCCCACTTGGTGACCATGTTCCGGGCAATCTGGCTGGCACGCATGATGTCGTTGGACGCCCCGGTGGTCACACCATCGAAGCCCAGGGTCATTTCCTCGGCGATACGACCGCCGTACAACGAACAGATCTGGCTGATCAAGGCACGCTTGGACAGGCTGTAGCGATCCTCTTCCGGCAGGAACATGGTCACGCCCAGCGCACGACCACGGGGGATGATCGAAACCTTGTAGACGGGATCGTGCTCAGGCACCACCCGGCCCACGATGGCATGCCCCGCCTCGTGATACGCGGTGTTGCGCTTTTCCTTTTCCGACATGACCATGGTCTTGCGCTCGGCGCCCATCATGATCTTGTCCTTGGCCAGCTCGAATTCCTTCATTTCCACGACGCGCTTGCCGGAGCGGGCGGCGAACAACGACGCCTCGTTCACCAGGTTGGCCAGGTCGGCACCGGAGAAGCCCGGCGTGCCGCGAGCGATGACCGCAGGAGCAACGTCGTCACCCATTGGCACCTTGCGCATGTGAACCTTGAGGATCTGCTCCCGACCACGAATATCCGGCAGCCCTACCACGACCTGGCGGTCGAAGCGGCCTGGACGCAACAGTGCGGGGTCGAGCACGTCAGGACGGTTGGTCGCGGCAATCACGATGATGCCGTCGTTCATTTCGAAGCCATCCATCTCCACCAGCAACTGGTTGAGGGTCTGCTCGCGCTCATCGTGACCGCCACCCATGCCGGCGCCACGGTGGCGACCAACGGCGTCGATTTCGTCGATGAAGATGATGCATGGCGCATGCTTCTTGGCCTGTTCGAACATGTCGCGAACACGGCTGGCACCCACGCCGACGAACATCTCGACGAAGTCGGAGCCGGAAATCGTGAAGAACGGCACCTTGGCTTCGCCGGCAATCGCCTTGGCCAGCAAGGTCTTGCCGGTACCGGGCGGGCCGACCATCAGCACGCCACGAGGGATGCGGCCACCCAGGCGCTGGAACTTGCCCGGATCACGAAGGAATTCCACCAGCTCGCCGACTTCTTCCTTGGCTTCGTCACAACCAGCGACGTCAGCCAGCGTGGTCTTGACCTGGTCTTCGGAAAGCAGGCGCGCCTTGCTCTTGCCAAAGCTCATCGGCCCGCCCTTGCCTCCGGCACCGCCCTGCATCTGGCGCATGAAGAACATGAACACCGCGATGATCACCAGGATCGGGAAGCTGGCCACCAGGAGCTGGGTCCAGATGCTTTGCTGCTCAGGCTGCTTGCCTTCGACCACGACATGGTTGTCCACCAGGTCGCCGATCAGGCCATTGTCCTGGATGGCCGGACGAATGGTCTTGAAGCTGTCGCCATCGGTACGCTTGCCGGTGATCACATAGCCATCGACGGCAACGCGCTCGACCTTGCCATCCTTGACCTGCTGAATGAAGTCGGAATAGTTGAGGGTCTGCGGCTCGTTAGGGCTGGAGAAGTTGTTCATCACCGTCACAAGGACAGCGGCGATGATCAACCACAGGATCAGATTCTTTGCCATGTCGTTCAATTAACTACCCTCTGAAGCTGGCTCCGCTGACGGCGCGCGCCTCGCATGATATTCACCGGCCTAACTTACTACATTACCTACGACCCTGGCAGGCGCCGTCTGTAACCCTTTGTGAAACTTTGACCGCATAATTTTCGTTACGCGACGTTTGCAATGCGAAATAAAAAAACCTATCGACCCTTTCAAAGACGCTCATCGCTGGCCGAACCCTCGATCCCGCGGAAGCCACGCGCCAACAGATACTGTTCGCGGGAGCGGTCGCGAGACGACAATGGCTTGCGCATCTGCACCTTGTCGAACAACTTGCGGATGCCCTTGTGGTATTCGTCGAAGCCTTCGCCCTGGAAGACCTTGATCAGAA
The DNA here is from genome assembly GCF_900101215.1 of Pseudomonas sp. NFACC32-1. Classification (NCBI taxonomy): domain Bacteria; kingdom Pseudomonadati; phylum Pseudomonadota; class Gammaproteobacteria; order Pseudomonadales; family Pseudomonadaceae; genus Pseudomonas; species Pseudomonas sp. NFACC32-1. Next base: position 14,764 of record NZ_FMUL01000004.1, on the reverse strand, counting down.
AATCACCGCCTGGACGCAGAACCCGCCCGGCGAGATCCAGGGCCAGTTCGCTGAGAAACATCGCACGGGGCATGTCGACAGCCGCCAATCCACTCATATTGGGGGCCATATCGGAAATCACAAGGTCCACCTGCGTATTTCCGACGGCCTCCAGGATTTTCGCCAGCACGGCGTCTTCTGTGAAATCGCCCTGGATGAAGGTCACATCGGGGATGCTGTCCATCTCCAGGATGTCGGAAGCGATCAAGCGACCTTGCCCGCCAATCAGACGACTGGTCACCTGGGACCACCCACCAGGCGCCGCGCCGAGATCGATCACGGTCATGCCGGGACGGATGAGCCGGTCCTTTTCCTGGATCTCCAGCAGCTTGTAGCTGGCACGCGAGCGATAGCCGTCTTTCTGCGCCATCTTGACGTATGGATCGTTGAAATGCTCTTTGAGCCAGTTCTGGCTAGTCTTGGAACGGGCCACAGGCCACCTCTGAATAAAAACGGGTCGTGATTAAGTGGGCGGTCCCGGACGCGCTCGGGTAAACTGGCCGCCGCTTTTTTACAAGATCAGACGCAGGGGTCAGATTATGCCGCTCACTCAAGAGCAGAAGAAACAATACAAATCCATTGGCCACCATCTGAAACCGGTTTTGACTGTGGCTGACAACGGTTTGACTGAAGGTGTACTGGCCGAGCTGGAACGCGCCCTGAGCGATCATGAGCTGATCAAGATCAAGCTCAACATCCTCGATCGCGAAGCCCGCCTGGCTGCCATCGCTGAACTGTGCAAGGCCGGCAAGGCCGACCTGGTGCAGGTCATCGGCAAGATGGCGTTGATTTATCGCAAGAATTTCAGCGTCAACAAACAACTGTCGAACGTTCACCGCTTCAAGTAACGCCAATCAAAGCTCAAGGGTGCGCTTCGCGTACCCTGCCGCTCCACCCCGGAACCGGCTGCAGCACCAGCACCAAGCCAGAGAAACCCAGCACCAGGTAACTGAATACCTGCCACCGACTCGCATCCGGCCAGCCGAGACGAACCGCGAAGAACATCCCGCACGCATACAGCGCCATGAGCAGCAACTGCCCACGCATGTCGCGCCATAGGCTCGAAAGGCCCTCGACCTGAACCAGTACCAAGGCCTGGAATACGACACACACTGCCGAGAAGATGACCAGCAGCAGCGTCAGCATGCCAGCTATTTCATCGATCAGCAGCGGCGCCAGGCCGATCCGACCCAGCACCGGCAGCATACCGATGTGTAGCAACCAGAGGCCGCCCACCCATAACATCTGGGTCAGCTGCCAAAGCATGGCGCCCGCTTTCAGCAGGCGGCCTCGCTCAGATGTGGCGGACTTCGACAATCTCGTACTCGATGACGCCACCCGGCGTCTTTACCGCGACCACATCCCCTTCCTCCTTGGCAATCAAGGCGCGGGCGATGGGCGAACCAACGGATATCTTGCCGAGCTTGATGTCTGCTTCGTCCTCACCAACGATCTGGTAGGTCACGCTTTCATCGGTCTCGACGTTGGCGATTTCCACGGTGGTACCGAAAATCACCTTGCCCGTATGCTCAATCGTCGTGACGTCGATGATCACGGCGTTCTGCATGCGGCCTTCGATATCCCGGATACGCGCCTCGACCATGCCCTGTTCCTCGCGGGCGGCATGGTATTCGGCGTTTTCCTTGAGATCGCCCAATTCGCGGGCCTCACCGATAGCCTGGCTCAAGCGCGGACGCTCGACCTTGGTCAGGTGGGCCAGCTCGGCTTCCAGGGCGCGAGCGCCCTGAACGGTCATGGGGTACTTGGTTATGCTCATGCCTTCAATCCTGCATGTAGATCCTGCAAGCGGCGCACGGTCTTCTCGGGACCGAACTTGAGCGCTTCGCAGATCGCTTCGCCCGCAGCAATGGTCGTTGTGCAATAGATCTTGTGCTGCAGTGCATTGCGACGAATGGAATAGGAATCGGCGATCGACTGGCGACCCTCAGTGGTGTTGATGATCAGCGTGACTTCGTCATTCTTGATCATGTCGACCACATGCGGACGCCCTTCGGTCACCTTGTTCACGCGGCGCACTTTCAGGCCCGCCGCCTCGATCACTTTGGCGGTACCGGCAGTGGCAACCACTTCGAAGCCCAAGTTGATCAGATCACGGGCCACGCCTGCAACCAGTGGCTTGTCGTCATTACGCACGCTGATGAACGCCGTGCCGCCTGTTGGCAGGACTTCGCTGGCGCCCATCTGGGCCTTGGCGAAAGCCTCGCCGAAGGTGTCGCCCACCCCCATCACTTCACCGGTGGACTTCATTTCCGGGCCGAGGATCGGGTCCACACCAGGGAATTTGGCGAATGGGAACACCGCCTCTTTCACGCTGTAGAAGTTCGGAATGATTTCCTTGGTGAAGTTCAGTTCGGCCAGGGTCTTGCCGGCCATGACGCGCGCCGCGATCATCGCCAGGGAAACACCGATGCACTTGGACACGAACGGCACGGTACGGGACGCGCGCGGGTTGACCTCGATGACGTAGATGTCTTCGCCCTGAAGCGCCAGCTGCACGTTCATCAGGCCGACCACACCCAGTTCCAGGGCCATTTTCTTGACCTGCTCGCGCATTTCGTCCTGCAGGTGCGCCGGCAACGAGTACGGCGGCAGCGAACAGGCCGAGTCGCCGGAGTGAACGCCAGCCTGCTCGATGTGCTGCATGATCGCGCCGATCACCACGTCCTTGCCGTCACAGACCGCATCCACGTCCATTTCGATGGCGCAGTTGAGGAAATGGTCCAGCAGCACCGGGCTGTCGTTGGACACCTGGACCGCTTCGCGCAGGTAGCGCTTGAGCTCTTCCTCTTGATAGACGATTTCCATCGCCCGACCGCCCAGTACATAGGATGGACGCACCACCAGCGGATAACCGATCTTGGCGGCGGCACGAATCGCTTCGTCTTCGCTGCGCACGGTGGCGTTAGGTGGCTGACGCAGGTTCAGGCGCTCGACCATCTGCTGGAAGCGCTCACGGTCTTCGGCGCGGTCGATCGCATCCGGGCTGGTACCGATGATCGGCACGCCGGCGGCCTCCAGGGCACGGGCCAGTTTCAGCGGCGTCTGGCCGCCATACTGGACGATCACGCCCTTTGGCTTCTCGACGCGAACGATTTCCAGCACGTCTTCCAGGGTCACTGGCTCGAAGTACAGGCGATCGGAGGTGTCGTAGTCGGTGGATACGGTTTCCGGGTTGCAGTTGACCATGATGGTCTCATACCCGTCGTCGCGCAGGGCCAGTGCGGCGTGTACGCAGCAATAGTCGAACTCGATACCCTGGCCGATCCGGTTCGGACCGCCGCCCAGGATCATGATCTTGTCACGGCCCGATGGCGCCGCCTCGCACTCTTCCTCGTACGTGGAGTACAGGTAGGCGGTGTCGGTGGCGAATTCGGCGGCGCAAGTGTCGACGCGCTTGTAGACCGGGAACACTTCGAGCTTGTGGCGATGCGCACGCAGGCTCTTCTCGGTCACACCCAGCAGCTTGGCCAGGCGCATGTCGGAGAAACCCTTGCGCTTGAGGCGGAACATGGTATCGCGGTCGATACTGGACATGCCCAGGGTCTTGACCTTCTCCTCTTCCTTGACCAGATCTTCGATCTGCACCAGGAACCATGGATCGATCATGTTCATGCCGAAGATCTGCTCGACGGTCATGCCGGCACGGAAGGCGTCGGCCACGTACCAGATACGCTCGGCACCCGGCACGGTCAGCTCGCGCTTGAGCTCGCTCATGCTTTCCGGGTTGTTCAGGTCGACCTTCGGATCGAGACCGCAAACACCCACTTCCAGGCCACGAAGCGCTTTCTGCAGGGATTCCTGGAACGTCCGGCCGATGGCCATGACTTCACCCACCGACTTCATCTGGGTCGTCAGGCGGGCGTCGGCCTTGGCGAATTTCTCGAAGGCGAAACGTGGCAGCTTGGTAACGACGTAGTCGATGGACGGTTCGAAGGATGCCGGGGTCTTGCCGCCGGTGATGTCGTTCGACAACTCGTCCAGGGTGTAGCCGACGGCCAGCTTGGCGGCGACCTTGGCGATCGGGAAGCCGGTCGCCTTGGAGGCCAGGGCCGACGAACGGGACACCCGCGGGTTCATTTCGATGACCACCATCCGGCCTGTGTTCGGGCAGATGCCGAACTGGACGTTGGAACCGCCGGTTTCCACGCCGATCTCGCGCAGTACCGCCAGGGAGGCGTTACGCAGGATCTGGTATTCCTTGTCGGTCAGGGTCTGGGCCGGCGCGACGGTGATCGAGTCACCGGTGTGCACACCCATCGGGTCGAAGTTTTCGATGGAGCAGACGATGATGCAGTTGTCCTTTTTGTCGCGGACCACTTCCATCTCGTACTCTTTCCAGCCGATCAGCGATTCGTCGATCAGCAGTTCCTTGGTCGGCGACAGGTCCAGGCCACGGGAGCAGATCTCTTCGAATTCTTCACGGTTGTAAGCGATGCCACCACCGGTGCCACCCATGGTGAAGGAGGGACGGATGATGCAAGGGAAACCGAGACGCTCCAGCACGGCGTTGGCTTCTTCCATGCTGTGGGCGATGCCCGAGCGCGGGCACTCCAGGCCGATGGACTTCATCGCCTTGTCGAAACGCGAGCGGTCTTCGGCCTTGTCGATGGTGTCGGCATTGGCGCCGATCATTTCCACACCGAACTTCTCCAGGACGCCTTCACGCTCGAGGTCCAGGGCGCAGTTCAGCGCGGTCTGGCCACCCATGGTCGGCAACAGCGCGTCCGGGCGCTCCTTTTCGATGATCTTGGCAACGGTCTGCCACTTGATCGGCTCGATATAGGTGGCGTCGGCCATGGCCGGGTCGGTCATGATGGTGGCCGGGTTGGAGTTCACCAGGATGACGCGGTAGCCCTCCTCGCGCAGGGCCTTGCAGGCCTGGGCGCCGGAATAGTCGAACTCGCAGGCCTGGCCGATGACGATCGGGCCAGCGCCGAGAATCAGGATGCTTTTTATGTCTGTACGTTTTGGCATGGGTTTGTCACTCAAATCCGCAGGTCTGTCGGCTAGGCCGTCGAACAATCTTTGAAGCGCCCGTGGGGGCCTCCGCATGCGGGGCCGCCCTCGGGCTTCACGCGGTCAGCGTCGCTTGGCCATTTCATTGATGAAGCGATCGAACAGCGGAGCCACATCGTTCGGGCCCGGGCTGGCTTCAGGGTGGCCCTGGAAGCTGAAGGCGCTCTTGTCGGTTCGCTCGATGCCTTGCAGCGTGCCATCGAACAGCGACTTGTGGATTGCCCGCACATTGGCCGGCAGGGTCGCTTCGTCCACGGCGAAGCCGTGGTTCTGGCTGGTGATCATCACGACACCGGTATCCAGATCCTGGACCGGGTGGTTGGCGCCATGATGGCCGTGGCCCATCTTCAGCGTCTTGGCGCCCGAGGCCAGGGCCAGCAACTGGTGACCGAGGCAGATGCCGAAGACCGGAATCTCGGTTTCCAGCACATCCTTGATCGCCTGGATTGCATAGTCGCAAGGCTCGGGGTCGCCCGGGCCGTTGGACAGGAACACACCGTCGGGCTTTAGGGCCAGGACGTCGGCCGCCGGGGTCTGCGCCGGGACCACGGTCACACGGCAGCCGCGCGCCACGAGCATGCGCAGGATGTTCAGCTTGACGCCGTAGTCGTATGCAACGACGTGGTACGGCAATTCGGACGCTTCGATCGTCGGATGGCCGTCGATCTTCAGGTCCCAGACCGAGGAGCGCCACTCGTACTGCTGCTTGGTGCTGACCACCTTGGCCAGGTCCATGCCCTTCAGGCCAGGGAAGCCTTGGGCGGCGGCGATGGCCGCTTCTTCGCAAATGTTGTCTCCGGCCATGATGCAGCCGTCCTGCGCGCCTTTTTCCCGGAGGATGCGAGTCAGGCGACGGGTGTCGATTCCAGCGATCGCCACGACGTTGTTGGCTTTCAGGTAGTCGGACAGGGACATGGTGTTACGCCAGTTGCTCGCTACCAGCGGCAGGTCACGGATGACCAGGCCGGCGGACCAGACACGATCGGACTCGGCGTCTTCCGGCGTGGTGCCGGTGTTGCCGATGTGCGGGTAAGTCAGGGTAACGATCTGCTGGGCGTAGGAAGGATCGGTAAGAATTTCCTGATAGCCGGTCATTGCGGTGTTAAACACCACCTCACCAACGGTCTGACCGTCGGCTCCAATGGCTTCGCCGCGAAAAATGCTGCCATCAGCAAGGGCGAGTATGGCTGGCTTAGTCAAGAAGACCTCCCGTAAATAAAGCCTGAAAGGGCGATCGCAGGTTGTAAAAAAGCGGAGTGACGTATGGACACGTCACCCCGCTTCTTTACACTGAATTATTCTGCGCGCTTTTAGTGGACACACTAAAGCTGTAGCTTACAGAAAAAGGCTTTTTTGGTCCACCGCTAATGAGCCTTAAAGGCAGGGGAATGCGACAGGGCGTCGCGAAGCGGTGCAAAACGGGGCTCAGTGTAACCCGAACCCCGCCTCGAAGACATCAACGCAGGTCGAGGACGTCCTGCATGTCGTACAGCCCAGGCTCGCGCCCATCCAGCCACAGCGCGGCACGCACGGCGCCCTTGGCGAATGTCATCCGACTGGAAGCCTTATGGGTGATTTCCAGGCGTTCGCCTTCGGTGGCGAACAGCACGGTATGGTCACCTACCACATCCCCGCCACGCACGGTCGCGAAACCGATGGTGTCCCGCTCCCGCGCGCCGGTGTGCCCCTGGCGCCCATAGACCGCCACTTCCTGCAGGTCACGCCCCAGCGCATCGGCAATCACTTCCCCCATGCGCAAGGCGGTGCCCGATGGTGCATCGATCTTGTGCCGGTGATGCGCCTCGATGATTTCGATATCCGCATCATCCCCCAGCACGCGAGCGGTCAGGTCGAGCAATTTCAGCGACAGGTTCACGCCGACGCTGAAGTTCGCCGCGAACACGATCGGAATATCCTTGCCAGCATCCGCGAGCAATTGCTTCTGCGCGGCATCCAGGCCAGTGGTACCGATGACCATGGCCTTACCGTGCTTGCGGCAGACGGCGAGGTTCTTCAGCATGACATCCGGCAGCGTGAAATCGATCAGGACATCGAACTCGTCCAGCACCTTTTCCAGGCCACCGGACATCGGGACACCGATACGTCCAAGGGAGGCCAGTTCACCGGCATCAGCCCCCACCAGGGTGCTGTCAGGCCGAACGATGGCCGCCGTCAGCCCCGAGAGCGGCGAACGCTGCTGCACGGCCTCGACCAACGCCTTGCCCATGCGCCCTGCAGCGCCCATCACAGCTATACGTCGCATGCGACCTCCTTACAGATCGCCGAAGAAGCGCTTCACGCCTTCGAACCAACCGGTGGTTTTCGGTGAGTGACTGTTGTCGTCGGCCAGCGAGCTGCGGAACTCTTCCAGCAATTCGCGCTGACGACGACTCAGATTCACCGGCGTCTCTACCGCGACACGACACATCAGGTCACCGGCACCGCCGCCACGCACGGGAGCGACGCCCTTGCCGCGAATCCGGAACTGCTTGCCGGTCTGCGTCCCCTCGGGGATCTTCAGCTTCACCCGGCCATCCAGGGTCGGGATCTCGAGTTCGCCACCCAGCGCTGCGTCGACGAAGCTGATCGGCACCTCACAGAACAGATGCTTGCCGTCGCGCTGGAAGATCGAGTGCTCACGCACGTTGATCACCACATACAGGTCGCCAGTCGGGCCACCCTGGGCACCCGCTTCGCCTTCACCGGACAGGCGGATGCGGTCACCGGTATCGACACCGGCCGGCACCTTGACCGACAGCGTCTTGTATTCTTCGACACGGCCTTCGCCATGGCAGGAATCGCACGGGTCGGAAATGATTCTGCCTTGGCCATGGCAACGCGGGCAGGTCTGCTGCACCGAGAAGAAGCCTTGCTGCATGCGAACCTGACCGATACCGCCGCAGGTCGGGCAGGTAACCGGCGAGGACCCTTTCTTGGCCCCCGAACCGTCGCACGGCTTGCAATTGACCAGCGTCGGCACGCGGATGTTGACGGTGGTGCCGCGCACCGCTTCTTCCAGGTTCAATTCCAGCGTGTAGCGCAAGTCGCTGCCACGCTGGGCGCCGCCCCGGGCACCGCCGCGACCGCCACCGAAGAAATCACTGAACACGTCGCCGAAGATATCGGAGAAGTTCTGACCGCCGAACCCGGCACCGCCACCGCCCATGCTCGGATCGATACCGGCATGGCCATACTGGTCGTAAGCCGCACGCTTGCTGGAGTCGGACAGCACTTCGTACGCTTCGTTGGCTTCCTTGAACAGCTCCTCCGACGCTTTATCGCCGGGATTACGGTCCGGGTGATGCTTCATTGCCAGGCGACGATAAGCCTTTTTCAGCTCCGCCTCGCTGGCCCCCCGCTCTACACCCAATACTTCGTAAAAATCACGCTTCGCCATTAGTCTTTGCACTCTTATAGGACGTCCGGCAAAACTCTCCTGAGCCTCGCCCAACTCGTTGAGCCCCCAAAACAGGCTCGGACCCAACGCCGATTCAACGATCCTGGTCTTAAATCTTTCAGCCAGGTACCCGGCCAAAACGCAGCGTCTGTCGTTCGGAAAGCAGGAGCATTCCCGATCACGCCGCCAGCACCCGAACGCTGTCGCATGCTGTAAAAATTCGTTGGCTCCAGACACGCCAACGCGGGAGCAAGCCCCCGCGCGGCGACATCCTACCAGTCACCGCACAAACGCAGTCAACCGGCCGACCAACAAGCAGTTACTTGTTTTCTTTCACTTCTTCGAACTCGGCATCGACGACATCGTCAGCCTTGCCAGCCGACTCGCCTTGCTGCGCAGCACCTTCAGCCGGCTGAGCCTGTTCGGCGTACATCTTCTGGGCCACTGGAGCGGAGACTTTGGACAGCTCCTCGATCTTCGCTTCGATGGCAGCCTTGTCGTCGCCCTTGACGGCAGCTTCCAGGGCAACCACGGCCGCTTCGATCGCAGTCTTCTCTTCAGCGGTCACTTTGTCGCCGGCATCCGCCACCATCTTGCGAGTCGAGTGCACCAGCGCATCACCCTGGTTACGGGCACTGGCCAGCTCTTCGAACTTGCGGTCTTCCTCGGCGTTGACCTCGGCATCGCGAACCATCTGCTGGATTTCTTCCTCGGAAAGACCGGAGTTGGCCTTGATCACGATCGACTGAGTCTTGCCGGTAGCCTTGTCCTTCGCACCTACGTGCAGAATGCCGTTGGCGTCGATGTCGAAGGTCACTTCGATTTGCGGCACGCCACGTGGAGCCGGTGGAATCTCGGCCAGGTCGAACTTGCCCAGGGACTTGTTCTGGGCAGCCTGCTTGCGCTCACCTTGCAGCACGTGGATGGTCACCGCGCTCTGGTTGTCGTCGGCAGTCGAGAACACCTGGGATTTCTTGGTAGGAATCGTGGTGTTCTTCTCGATCAGCGCAGTCATCACACCGCCCATGGTTTCGATACCCAGGGTCAGCGGGCTGACGTCGAGCAGCAGAACGTCCTTCACGTCACCGGCCAGAACGGCGCCCTGGATGGCAGCACCCATGGCAACGGCTTCGTCCGGGTTAACGTCCTTGCGTGGCTCCTTGCCGAAGAAATCGGTAACCAGCTTCTGGACCAGCGGCATACGGGTCTGACCGCCGACGAGGATCACGTCGTTGATCGCGCCAACGTCGATACCGGCATCCTTCATCGCAATGCGGCAAGGTTCGATGGTGCGCTGAACCAGGTCTTCAACCAGTGCTTCGAGCTTGGCACGGGAGATTTTCACGTTCAGGTGCTTAGGACCGGTGGCGTCTGCGGTGATGTACGGCAGGTTCACGTCGGTCGACTGGCTCGAAGACAGCTCGATCTTGGCTTTCTCGGCAGCTTCCTTCAGACGCTGCATCGCCAGCGGGTCACCCTTGAGGTTCATGCCGGTTTCTTTCTTGAACTCGTCGACCAGGTAGTCGATCAGGCGGATGTCGAAGTCCTCGCCACCGAGGAAGGTGTCACCGTTGGTGGCCAATACTTCGAACTGGTGCTCGCCATCGACTTCCGCGATTTCGATCACGGAAACGTCGAAGGTACCACCACCCAGGTCATACACGATCACGGTGTGATCGCCCTTGGCCTTGTCCATGCCGTACGCCAGGGCGGCGGCAGTCGGTTCGTTGATGATACGTTTTACGTCCAGGCCCGCGATGCGGCCGGCGTCCTTGGTAGCCTGACGCTGGCTGTCGTTGAAGTAGGCCGGTACGGTGATGACCGCCTCGGTCACAGCCTCGCCGAGGTAATCTTCGGCGGTCTTCTTCATTTTCTTCAGGATTTCAGCCGAGATCTGTGGCGGAGCCATTTTCTGGCTGTTCACTTCGACCCAGGCGTCACCGTTGTCGGCCTTGGCGATCTTGTACGGCACCATCTTGATGTCTTTCTGAACGACTTCTTCGTCGAACTTGCGACCGATCAGACGCTTCACCGCGTACAGGGTGTTGTGCGGATTGGTCACTGCCTGGCGCTTGGCCGACTGGCCCACCAGGATTTCGCCGTCGTTGGCGTACGCGATAATCGACGGCGTGGTACGCGCGCCTTCAGCGTTTTCGATAACCTTGGCCTTGCCGTTTTCCAATACGGAGACGCACGAGTTGGTGGTCCCCAGGTCAATACCGATGATCTTGCCCATGTTAACTCTCCCGGAACTTGGATTTTGTTGCCGCAGCAGTGGTGGCTAACTGCGGTAGCACTTAAACGCTTGACTTCTTAAATGGGGCCGCTGCGCCCGATTTCAAGCCTGCTCGTCAATAGAAGGTGAAACCGGTGCCGGCGCCTTGCTGACCACGACCATGGCCGGACGCAACAGGCGGCCGTTGAGCAGGTAGCCTTTCTGGAAAACTTTCAGCACGCTGTTCGGCTCGACGTCGGCACTTTCCTGCATCGCCATGGCCTGGTGGTGCTCGGCGTTGAAGGGTTCGCCGTGAGGATCGATGGCTTCCAGCTGATAACGCTTGAGGGTGTCCTGGAACATCTTCAGGGTCAGCTCGATGCCTTCGCGCATCGGACGAATGTTCTCGTCGTCCGGGCTGGACAGTTCCAGGCCGCGCTCCAGGCTGTCGATGATCGGCAGCAGGTCGCCGGCGAACCGCTCCAAGGCGAATTTGTGAGCCTTTTCAACATCCTGCTCGGCGCGACGGCGAACGTTCTGCAGGTCGGCTGCGACACGCAACGCCTGATCCTGCGCACCCGCCAGTTGCTCCTCGAGCACTTGCACACGTGCCGCCAGGTCTTCGCCCGAATCCTGGGGAGCCTGATTGGCGTCTAGATTTTGCGTATCCGGTGTCTGTTCGTCAGCCATAGATTTCTCCTTTCAATTTCGTCCGCGAGGCTCGACTCGCGCTTCTGCCCCCGTATATGGGGCCGGGTTTTCCAGCTTCAAGGGCCGACCGACGAATTGACCTTACAAAAAACAGCTGCATATCTATTACCGGTCGCGCTAAGAAATCCCACCACCTAAGCAAATCGAGCTAAGCGAAGGCATTGTCAGCCCAAAACAAAACACTGTATAAATAACCAGACCTGAAGCCTGGGAGCGGCCTTTATGCTGGTTCACCTGTCCGTACACAATTACGCCATCGTCGAACACCTCGACCTTGAACTCGATCGAGGCATGAGCGTGATCACCGGTGAAACCGGCGCCGGCAAGTCCATCATGCTGGACGCCCTGGGCCTGACCCTGGGCGACCGCGCCGACAGCGGCGTCGTGCGGCCCGGGGCGGACAAGGCAGACATCCTGGCCACCTTCGACCTGGTGGATATCCCCGAGGCCAGCGCCTGGCTGGCCGAGCGCGACCTGGATACCGACGGTCTGTGCATCCTGCGCCGGGTCATCACCGCGGAGGGGCGTTCCCGGGGCTACATCAATGGCACGCCCTGCCCCCTGGGTGATCTCAAGGCCCTTGGCGAGCTGCTGATCGACATTCATAGCCAGCACGAACACCAGTCCCTGCTCAAGACCGATACCCATCGCCGCCTGCTTGATGAATACGCCGGCGCCACCGACCTGGCCCGCCAGGTCCAGCTGGCCGCCCAGCGCTGGCGCCAGACCCGGCAGGAACTGGACCGGCTCTCCAACTCCGGCGACGAACAACGTGCCCGCCATCAATTGCTGAGCTACCAGCTCGAAGAGCTGGAAAACCTGGCGCTGGGTGAAAACGAGCTGGAGGAGCTGGAGCAGGAACACAAGAACCTGACCAATGCCGAAACCCTGCTGGGCATCTGTCGGCAAGTGGTCGAGCAATGCAGCGAAAGCGATTCGGGCAACGTCCTCAGCGCCCTGACCGCCAGCCTGAACCGGCTCACCAGCGTGAACAATTCCGTCGGCTCGCTGAGCGAAGCGACCAACCTGCTGACCAGCGCCCAGATCCAGGTCGAGGAAGCCGTCGGAGAACTGAACCGGTTCCTCGATCACTTCGACGCCGACCCGGCGCGCCTGCAATACCTGGAAGAACGCCTGGACACGATCTATACGCTGGCCCGCAAGCACCGTGTCCAGCCGACCGACGTCATCGAGCTGCAACAGCGCCTGCTCGAGGAACTCGAAACCCTGAACGCTAACGATGAATCCATCGAACGCCTGGGCGACGAACTGGCCTCCTATGCCCGCCACTATCAGGAAAAGGCCAAGGAGCTCAGCGAGCTGCGCCACCAGGCCGCGACGAAGCTGGCCAGCGCCGTGGAGCAGGAAATCCAGCGCCTGGGCATGCCAGGCGGCCGTTTCACCATCGAATTGCACCCCAACGCCGGCGACGAACTGCAGCCCAACGGACTGGAGCAGGTGGAGTTACTGGTCAGCGCCAACCCGGGACAACCGCTCAAGGCGTTGGCAAAAGTCGCATCCGGCGGCGAATTGTCTCGGATCAGCCTGGCCATCCAGGTCATCACCGCGCAGACCTCACGCGTACCGACCCTGGTATTCGACGAGGTGGACGTGGGCATTGGCGGTCCCACGGCGGAAATTGTCGGTCAGCTGCTACGCCGTTTAGGCGAACGCGGCCAGGTCCTGACGGTGACCCACCTGCCCCAGGTTGCCGCACAGGGGCATCAGCACCTGTTTGTCCACAAGGTAAGGGGCGAGGAAGACACTCGTACCGCCGTGTCCAAGCTCAACAAGAGCGAGCGAGTCGAAGAAGTGGCGCGCATGCTCGGGGGCATCGACCTGACCAAGGAGTCCTTGGCTCACGCGAAGAAAATGGTCGTCGCGACAAAAATCTGAAGAGCTGAAATGTAAAAAGGCGACCCCAGGGTCGCCTTTTTACATTTCGAAAGCTTATTTCTTTTTACGTACGTGCAAGACGAGATGGTGATCGATCAGCTCGAAACCATAGTCTTCAGCAATTGCTTTTTGCAGCTTTTCGATTTCAGGACTGACGAATTCGATGACCTCACGGCTTTCCACGTCCACCATGTGATCGTGATGTTCCCCGTCAGCCAGTTCGAAAACCGCATGACCGCCATCGAAATTATGACGAGCCACAAGCCCGGCAGCCTCGAATTGAGTCAGTACACGGTAAACCGTGGCCAGACCGACGTCCTCGCCAGCTTCCATGAGGGCCTTGTAGACGTCTTCGGCACTCATGTGCCGCTGCTCGGCGGAGTCGAGCATTTGCAGAATCTTGACCCTTGGCAAGGTCACCTTGAGGCCTGCTTTGCGTAGTTCGCTATTTTCAACCATGGTCAGCTTTCTCGCGATGCTGCTTCGCAGCTTCTCTTAATGCGGGTATGATCGGCGTTTACGTTGTCCCAGCCAAGATAGTGGAAGTCGCCCACCGATGCAAAACACCAAGCTCTTGCTAACCAGTTTCACCTTCGTGGGACTGCTCGCACTCGCCGGTTGTTCATTCCCCGGGGTTTACAAAATCGACATCCAGCAGGGCAATGTCGTCACGCAGGACATGATAGACCAGTTACGCCCCGGAATGACCCGTCGGCAAGTACGGTTTATCATGGGTAACCCCCTGTTGACCGACACGTTCCACGCCGATCGCTGGGATTATCTCTACAGCTTGCAGCCTGGCGGCGGTGAGCGCCAGCAGGAACGCATCAGCGTTATCTTCAATGCCAATGACCAACTCGTCAGCCTGTCGGGCGATTTCATGCCTGGCGTAAGCCGTGACGAAGCCATCATGGGCAAGGAAAGCGGTACTACCGTCACCGATCCGACCAAGAACACCGAGCAGCAGGAATCGGAAAAACCGGCCAAGCCAGGCTCGTTGCTGGACCAGATCCAGAAGGACGTCGACAGCGTCGAGACCGTACCGGTCCCGACACCGGAGCCACTGGACACGTCGCCGCAATAAACCGCATCAAAATAAAAAACCCGGCATGCCGGGTTTAATGAGATGGTCAGCCTGACCGAGAAGCCCTGCAGGTTTACGCTTGCAGGGCTTTTCTCGTTTTCGGCGGAGGATCTCTCATGAACACGATGACGCTTCTCGGCATCGACATTGGTAAACACAGTTTCCATCTGCACGGCCAGGACGCCAAAGGTCATCAGGTTTTGCGCAAGAAAACCAGCCGCAGCCAATTGCTCGGCACATTGGCCCAACTGCCGGCCTGCACGGTGGTGATGGAGTCGTGTGGCGGTGCCCACTGGCTGGCTCGACAGGTTGAGGCATTGGGCCACGAGGTAAAACTGATTGCCCCGCAATACGTTAAGCCGTTCGTCAAAGGCAACAAAAACGA